>NZ_JBVIYQ010000003.1:0-793544 GCF_055592445.1 Streptomyces sp. NPDC041122
GGCTTTCCTCCGGGCGCTTCCCTTCGGTGTTTCTTTTTGTTCTTCGTTCTTGCGTTTCCGACTCTATCAGACTCTTTCGTGTCCGATTTCCTCGGCGCCTTTCCGGTTCCCGCTCCGGCCTTACGGCTTTCGCGTTTCCCTTTCCGGCGGTTCCGACTCTATCAGATCCTTTCGGGCCTGACTCCCAGTCAGAGTGGGTTGTCTTCGCGGCTGTTGGGCCGTTCCGACGTCTCAAACTCTAGCGGGTTTTCCCAGCGACTCATAATCGGGTCTCGGAATTGAATTCGGGCATGCCGAATGCGTTCCGTTGGGAGGTTGTGCAGAGTTTGATTTGCCGCTCGAGGCGGCGGGAGGTGCTACCGAAGAACCGTTACGGCTCCGTGGCAACCCGAAGGACTCTACGGATCCCCCGGGCGACTGTCAACCTCCGCCGGGTACCCAGCGATCCGGCTCTCAGTCCAGGTCCGTGAGACGGCCGCCGGCGTCCGGCTGGGCGTGCTCCACCCGGCGCAGGAGGCGGGTCAGCACCTCGCCCAGCGCGCCCCGCTCCTCCTGGGACAGGTCCTGGAGGAGGTCCTCCTCGAAGACCGTGGCCAGGCGCATGGCCTCCAGCCACTTCTCGCGGCCCTCCGCGGTGAGCTCGACGATCACGCGGACCCGGTTCGTCTCGTCGCGGTCACGGGTGACCAGGCCCTCCGCCACCATGCGGTCGATCCGGTGGGTCATGGCGGCCGGGGTCAGGCCGAGGCGCTTGGCGAGCTCGCCGGGGCCCATTTGGTACGGGTCCCCGGAGAGGACGAGGGCCTTGAGGACCTCCCACTCGGCGTTGCTGATCCCGAGGGTGGCGGTCTGCCGCCCGTAGGCGACGTTCATGCGGCGGTTCAGGCGGCCGAGGGCCGAGACGATCTCCTCGACCTGGGGGTCGAGGTCCTGGAACTCCCGCTGGTACGCGGCGATCTGCTCGTCAAGTGTCGGCTCACTCGGTCCGGGGGTGTCACCCATGGGCCGAGTATGGCACGGCGCCGCTTGGCATTGAAGTCCTTCAGTGTGTACAGTTTAGACTCGAACTTTAGCTTCGAAGTCTTCACGTCTAACTACTCGATGACTCACTCAAGGCAGGTGAAAGTGACCAGGGCGATGGGCGCAGCGATGCGTCGTATTCAGGCAGGCAGCGCGCTGAGCGCGTTCGGCATCGGTTTCACGGTTCCGTTCCTCTACGTCTATGTGGCGCAGGTGCGGGATCTGGGAGCCAGTACGGCGGGCATCGTGCTGGCCGCCTTCGCCATGGCCGCTCTGATCGTCCTGCCCGTCACCGGCCGCGTCATCGACCGTCGCGGCCCGCTGCCGGTGCTCGTGGGAGCGGCGGTCGTGGCCTCCGTGGGCGCGGTCGCTCTCGGCGTCGCGAACAGTGAGGTGACGGCGATCCTGGCCGCGGCGCTGCTCGGCGCGGGCACGGCCGTCATGCAGCCGGCGCTCGCCACGATGATCGTCTGGTCGTCGACGCCCGCCACCCGTACGCGCTCCTTCGCGATGCAGTTCTTCCTGCAGAACCTGGGGCTCGGCATCGGTGGCCTCATCGGCGGTCAGATCGTCGACGAGGACCGGCCGGGCAGCTTCACGCTGCTGTTCTCCATCGAGTCCGTGATGTTCCTGGTGCTCGCGGCCATCGCGCTGACCGTGCGGCTGCCGCACGCGCCGTCCATCCACGACGCGATGCCCAAGGACGCGGGCGCGCCGCGGAGCGGCATGCGCGCGCTCCTTCGGCACAAGGCCATGGTGCAGCTGTGCGTGCTCGGCTTCGTGATCTTCTTCGCCTGCTACGGGCAGTTCGAGTCGGGGCTCTCCGCGTA
Source organism: Streptomyces sp. NPDC041122 (assembly GCF_055592445.1). Lineage (NCBI taxonomy): Bacteria > Bacillati > Actinomycetota > Actinomycetes > Kitasatosporales > Streptomycetaceae > Streptomyces > Streptomyces sp. NPDC041122. The sequence goes on from NZ_JBVIYQ010000003.1 coordinate 1,851, forward strand.
CGGCGTGGAGGCCGCGGGGATCTCGCCGTCGACGCTCGGCATCGCGCTGGCCGCCAACACGGCGATGATCGTGGTCGCGCAGTTCGCGGTCCTGAAGTTCGTCGAGCGGCGCAAGCGCTCGCGGGTGATCGCGGCCGTCGGTCTGATCTGGGCCTTCGCCTGGGTCCTCGCCGGGTACGCGGGTCTCGGGCACGGCAGCCAGGAGATGGCGACCGCCGCGTTCATCTCGACGTACGCGCTCTTCGGGCTCGGTGAGGCGATGCTGTCGCCGACCGTCGCGCCGCTGGTCGCGGATCTGGCGCCGGGCGGCATGGTCGGTCAGTACAACTCGGCCTTCGCCCTGGTGAAGCAGCTGGCCCTCGCGGTCGGTCCGGCGGTGGGCGGTCCGATGGGGGCCGCGCTGCACGTGCCGTACATCGTGACGTTCGTTCTGTTCTCGCTGGGCATCACGGTGCTCGCGGTGCGTCTTGGGCGGCGGCTCACCCCGCTGCAGAACCAGCCGTCGCTCGCCAAGAGCCCGGTCGTCGCGCAGGGCGGCCCGGCCCCCGCCGAGCCCGCCAAAGCCGACGCGTAACGCCTCCTGCCCGTCCGCGCGTGTCCACCGCGGTCACGCGCGGCCTACTTGGGGAGCGCGAACTCGCACCAGACGGCCTTGCCGCCGCCCGGGGTGCGGCGCGAGCCCCAGTTCGACGCGATCGTGGCGACGATGGCGATGCCGCGTCCCGCCTCGTCGGCCGGTTCGGCGCGGCGGCGGCGCGGCAGGTGGTCGTCGCCGTCGGTAACCTCGATGATCAGCCGGCGGTCGGTGCGGCGCAGGCGCAGCCGCATCGGCGGCGTGCCGTGCTGGAGGGAGTTGGCGACCAGTTCGCTGGCCGCGAGGACGCCCAGGTCGTGCAGTTCCGGGGAGAAGCGCCAGCTGGCGAGGACACCGGTGGCGAAGGCACGCGCGCGTGGCGCCGCTTCCACGCCGCCGAGCAGCTCCAGGGCCGCGTTCCGGAACAGTTCGGCGTCCGTGCCGGCGCGGGCGGGGTGCTGGACGACCATGACGGCGACGTCGTCGTCGTGGTCGGCGGCGACTCCCAGGGCGCGGATCAGGCGGTTGCACACCACCTGGGGGGTGCCGGTGGCGCCGGCCAGGGCGCGCTCCAGGGAGGCCACTCCTTCGTCGATGTCCTCGCTGCGCCGCTCGACCAGGCCGTCCGTGTAGAGGACGGCGGTGGAGCCGGGGCCGAGCGGGACGGAGCCGGAGGTGTGCAGCCAGCCGCCGGTGCCGAGCGGGGGGCCGGTGGGCTCCTCCGCGCGGTGGATCGTGCCGTTCTCGTCGCGTACGAGGATGGGGAGGTGGCCGGCCGAGGCGTAGACCAGGCTTCCTTCGTTCGGGTCGTGCACCGCGTAGACACAGGTGGCGATCTGGCTGGCGTCGATCTCGGCGGCCAGGCCGTCCAGGAGCTGCAGGACCTCGTGCGGCGGCAGGTCGAGGCGGGCGTAGGCGCGCACGGCGGTGCGGAGCTGGCCCATGACGGCGGCCGCGCGCACGCCGCGGCCCATCACGTCGCCGATGACGAGGGCGGTGCGGCCACCGCCGAGGGTGATCACGTCGTACCAGTCGCCGCCGACCGCGGCCTCGGTGCCGCCCGGCTGGTAGGTGGCGGCGATGCGCAGGTCGTCGGGCTGCTCCAGTTCCTGGGGCAGCAGGGACTTCTGGAGGGTGACGGCCGTCTCGCGCTGGGCGCGCTCGCTGGTGCGCAGCCGCTCGGCGGCCTCGGCGTGGTCGGTGACGTCGGCGGCGAACACCAGGACGCCGCCGCCCTCTTCGGGGCCGGCCGCGGAGCCGCCGAGCGGCAGCGTCACGGGGGTGCACGTGAAGGTGTAGGAGCGGCCGGAGGCGGCCTTGCGGGACTTGACGGTGCGCGGTTTGGCGGAGCGCAGGACCTGGTCGAGGAGCGGCAGCAGGCTCAGCTCCTGCAGTTCGGGCAGCGCCACGCGCGCGGGTTCGCCGATGGGCCGGGGGCCGAAGGCGGTGACGTACGCGTCGTTGACGTACGCGATGCGGTGGTCGGCGCCGTGCACCAGGGCGACGAGGGCGGGGATGCGGTCGAGCACCTCGCGGGCGGGCAGTTCGTCGAGGCCCGCGAGGGCCTTGGTGTCGCCGGTGCCGTCGGGGGGAGCGGGGTCCGCTCCGTCGGAGAGCCGCTCGGCGCGGGCCGCGGGGACGGAGCCGTCCCCGCGCGGTGCCGTGGACACCGCTTGTTCGGTCCGCGCTGCTGCGCGGCGCTGCGTTCCGGGGAGCCGGGCGCTCCAGCGCGTGAAGTTCACTGCGGTAGGCCTCGTGGTGTCGCTTCTGGATCGGGAACACAGCATGTCGAGAGCGGACGTCCCTGGTGTCGGCCTGGCGGCCTGCCCATGGTCACACGAACAGTCTGACCGACCGGACTGACATCCGTCAGACGCCGGTCTGGGGCGGGGAGTTCCTGGCGCGGCTCAGGGGGACTCCTTCGGGCGTTCTCCTCCGGCCGCGAGTTCGAACTCCGCGCGGGGATGTTCGAGTGAACCGAGGGAGACGACCTCGCGTTTGAACAGGCCGGACAGGGTCCATTCGGCGAGCACGCGGGACTTGCGGTTGACGGTCGGCACTCTGCTCAGGTGGTAGACGCGGTGCATGAACCAGGCAGGGTAGCCCTTCAGCTTGCGTCCGTAGACGTACGCGACACCTTTGTGCAGTCCCAGGGAGGCCACGGAGCCCACGTACTTGTGCGTGTACTCCTGGAGCGGCTGCCCGCGCAGGGCGGCGACGATGTTGTCGCCGAGCACCTTGGCCTGGCGTACCGCGTGCTGGGCGTTGGGGGCGCACTCCGTGCCGGGCTTGTCGGCGGTGACGTCGGGGACGGCGGCCGCGTCTCCCGCGGCCCACGCGTGCGTGGTGCCGTCGACGGTCAGCCGTGCGGTGCAGATGAGGCGGCCGCGTTCGTTGAGCGGCAGGTCCGACGCGGCGAGGACAGGGTGGGGTTTGACGCCGGCCGTCCACACCACGGTGCGGGTGGGGAAGCGGGAGCCGTCGCTGAGGACGGCCACGCGGTCCTCGCAGGAGTCGAGCCGGGTCTCCAGGCGTACGTCGATGTTGCGCCTGCGCAGCTCACGCACCGTGTACTTGCCCATCTCCTCGCCGACCTCGGGCAGGATCCGGTCCGCCGCCTCGACGAGGATCCACTTCATGTCCTGTGGCTTGACGTTGTGGTAGTAGCGGGTGGCGTAGCGCGCCATGTCCTCCAGCTCGCCGAGCGCCTCGACGCCCGCGTAGCCGCCGCCGACGAAGACGAAGGTGAGGGCGGCGTCGCGGATCGCGGGGTCGCGGGTGGAGGAGGCGATGTCCATCTGTTCGATGACGTGGTTGCGCAGTCCGATGGCCTCTTCGACGGTCTTGAAGCCGATGGCGTGGTCGGCGAGGCCGGGGATGGGCAGGGTGCGCGCGATGGAGCCGGGGGCCAGGACGAGTTCGTCGTAGGTGATCTGGACGGGTCCGGCACCCTCTTCCTCGGTGGCGAGGGTGCTGAAGGTCGCGGTGCGCTTGGCGTGGGCGACGGACTCGACCTCGCCGATGACGATGCGGCACTTGTCGAGGACGCGCCGGAGCGGGACGACGACGTGGCGCGGCGAGATGGAGCCGGCCGCCGCTTCGGGCAGGAACGGCTGGTACGTCATGTACGGGTCGGGCGTGATCACGACGATCTCGACCTCGCCCCGCCTGAGCTCGTGCTTCAGCTTCCGCTGGAGTCTCAGCGCGGTGTACATGCCGACGTAGCCGCCGCCGACGACGAGAATGCGTACACAGTCCGGGGATGCGGGGGTGGTCCCGCGGGAGATCGCAGCCTTCACCATCCCATGACGCACCCGGCTCCGGAGTTTGTCCACAGGCCCGGCAATTTGTGTGACCGGGCACAGTGTGTGCGAGAGGCCCGGGCGCGGGTTGCGTGGCGGGAAAGGGGTGCAGGTCAGCGGGGGTGAGAGGGGTACGGGGGCGGGGTCGGGCCAGGCCGGAAAAGGCAGGTACTCCGATCGGGGGGCGCGCTGTGCGGAACCCACCCCTTCTGAATTGACCCCCGCTCAACTATGTTCGTGGGACGTCGGGGTGTCGGGGGATGCGCTCGTCGAGCCGAGATTCCGGTTCGCGGCAGGGCTCGCTCCTCACACGCCGGTAGTCAATGGCGGGGAGTGTCTCCGGGGGGAGACGTCATTACCGGGGGAACGTGTATGCACATTCAGGAGACTCACTGGACTTCCGCTGCGATGTCGGCATCAGCCGTCGGGCCGGGCGGAATCGGACGCGACATGGCGGAAGGAGCGCGCACGACACCGCTGCGTGTCGACGCACAGCGCAACCTCGAACATGTGCTCAGGGCGGCACGCGAGGTCTTCGGCGAGCTGGGTTACGGCGCGCCCATGGAAGACGTGGCGCGCCGCGCGCGGGTCGGTGTCGGCACCGTCTACCGACGCTTCCCGAGCAAGGACGTGCTGGTCAGGCGGATAGCCGAGGAGGAGACCTCCCGGCTCACCGACCAGGCGCGTGCGGCGCTCGGGCAGGAGGACGAGCCGTGGTCCGCGCTCTCGCGCTTCCTGCGGACGTCCGTGGCGTCGGGCGCGGGCCGGCTGCTGCCGCCGCAGGTGCTGCGGGTGAGCGTGGAGGACGGCCCCGCCGACGAGGACGCGGCGCGGGTGCCGCAGCAGCGGCAGTCGGCGTCGGACGCTCCCGAGCTGCGGCTCGTCGAGCAGCGCCGGGCGCCGGCCGAGGAGTCGACGTCGCCGGTCGACGACACGGGGGCGGCGACGCTCCTCGACGTCGTCGGGCGGCTCGTGGACCGGGCCCGCGCGGCGGGTGAGCTGCGCCCGGACGTGACGGTGGCGGACGTCCTGCTGGTGATAGCGACGGCGGCGCCCTCGCTGCCGGACGCGGCGCAGCAGGCGGCGGCCTCTTCGCGCCTGCTCGACATCCTGCTCGAGGGGCTGCGGTCCCGCCCCGCGTGACCGGTCGCCCTTCCGGGGTGCCTCGGGGGCTTTCCGTGGTTCTTCCACGGCTTCGCGCGGTGCTTCCGTGGCCGCGCGGAGCTTCCATGGCTCGCATTCGTGGAAGGTTCAACACCGTGCGTGTGTACGACTATTGAGCCTTCCCCGAATGGGTGAACGGTAGTGCTCTTCTGCGGGAAGTCGCCCCGGACGGGTGGTTGACCGTCGTGGCCATCTGCCCTGAGGCGACCGTGTGGCACGCTTTCCCGGTGGTCGGGTCTGAGTGTGCAACCGGGGGCGTTCCGCGATGAGTGTTGACGGTCGGGACGAGGCGTCCGGCGGCCTGGGCGAGGAGGTCTCCTCGGGCAGCGCCGGTGCGGACACCGGCACGCCGCACTCCCGGCAGGTGCCGCCGCAAGGCGGGCCGGGTGACGCTTCGGCGGACTTCGCGGGAACAGGGGCCGCTGAGGCGGGGGCCTCGGGGACGGGGTCCGGCACTGCGGCGTCCCCCGCCGAGCCCGTGGCCGAGCCGGTGGCCGACCCCTTGGCCCAGCCGGTTGCCGAGTCGCCGAGTGTGCCGTCGCAGCGTGCGGGCGGGGCGGGTGCCACCGCGCCCACCGGTGTCGAAGGGCCGGTGTCCGACGCCGACTTGATCTCGCGGATGCGCGGGGGCGACGACTCCGCGTACGCCGAGCTCTACCGCCGCCACGCCGAGGCCGTACGGCGCTACGCGCGCACCTGCTGCCGCGACGCGCACACGGCCGACGACCTCACCGCCGAGGTGTTCGCCCGCATGCTGCAGGCGGTGCGCGGCGGCAGCGGACCCGAGCACGCCGTGCGCGCGTATCTGCTGACCACCGTGCGCCGGGTCGCCGCCGGGTGGACTAAGTCGGCGAGGCGGGAGCAACTCGTCGACGACTTCGCGGTGTTCGCGGCGCAAGCCGCGCGTGGCACGGACCTCTCCGACGACACCGGGGCGGTCGGGTCGTTCGGGGCGGGCCTGGACCTGGGCGCGGACGTCCGCGCGATGCACGAGGCCGAGCAGTCCATGGCCATGCAGGCCTTCCGGAGTCTGCCGGAGCGCTGGCAGGCCGTGCTGTGGCACACGGAGGTGGAGGAGGAGTCCCCGAGCGAGGTCGCGACGCTCTTCGGCCTCGACGCGAACGGCACGCGGGTCCTGGCGAGCCGGGCCCGCGAGGGGTTGAAACAGGCCTATCTGCAGGCGCACGTGAGCGCGACCCTCACCGAGAGCGAGGAGTGCGCGCGCTACGCCGACCGGCTCGGCGCGTACGCACGCGGCGGTCTGCGCACGCGCGCCGAGCGGGGGCTGCGCAAGCATCTGGAGGAGTGCGCCAAGTGCCGGCTGGCCGCGGGCCAGATCAAGGACGTGGCGAGCGGCATCCCGGCGGTCGTTCCGGTCGCGGTCATCGGCTGGTTCGGCGCCGCCGGGTATGCGAAGGCGCTCGCGCTCATCGGCGGCGGCACCGCGGGAGCGGGCGCGGCCGGGGCCGCCGGTGCGGCTGCCGTGGGCGGGTCGTCCGGCGGCTCGGCGGCGGGAGGTTCGGCCGCCGCCTCCGAGGGGCTCGGCGCGCCGGCGAAGGCCGCGATCGCGGCGAGCGTCGTCGTGGCGGCCGGTGTCGCCGCGGCGATCGCGCTGACCGGAGGGGGCGGCAAGCCGAAGGCCGATCCGCCGCCGAAGGCCAAGGAGCCCGCGGTGTCCGAGTCGATCGTGCCGCAGAAGCCGCCGCCTCCGAAGGAGAAGCCCAAGCCCGCTCCACCGCCCGCACCGAAACCAAAACCGAAACCGAAGCCGTCGCCCGCGCACAAGTCCACGCCCGCCCCGGCGCCGAAGCCGCCCGCGAAGGAGAAGCCCAAGCCGAAGCCACCGCCCCCACCCGCCCCCAAGCCCAGGCCCAAGCCGCCCCGGCCGACCCCGAAGCCGCCGCCTCCGCCGCCGGCCCCGCGGGTCTACCAGTGGAACGAGTTGGACTACGGCCTCACGGGCGACGGCACCAAGCCCGAGATGCGGCTCTCCGAGAGCAGTTGGGTGTGGCAGCGGTGGGGCCTGTCGGTCGGCGACAAGCGGTACGCCCACGGCGTGACCGTGCACGGCAAGTCCTCCGTCACGATCGACCTCAACCGCCGCTGCTCGACGTATGACGCGGTGGTCGGGGTCGACGACATGACGATGGGCCTCGGCAGGGTGCGGTTCTCCGTGTACGGGGACGGGGTGCGGTTGTGGCGGTCGGCGGTGGTGAAGGGCGGTGACGCGGCGGTGCCGGTGCATGTGAACCTGAGCGGACGCAAGACGGTCCGGCTCGTCGTCGAGCCGCACACGTCGTTCGACACGGTGGCGCTGGCGGACTGGGCGCAGTCGCGGATGACCTGCGGCGGATGACGTAGGGGGATGGCCTGTGGACAGCGGGTGGGGCCGGGTGGGGAGCGGCCGGCCGGTGCTTGCTCCCGGCGAGGTCTTACGGAGCGGTGACGTGCCCGGCGCGGCTCTGTGCCGGGCGGGGTGGCGCGCCTAGCGTGCGGCGTATGCGTGTATTGGTCACCGGCGGTGCCGGTTTCATCGGGTCCCACGTCGTCGAGGCGCTCGCCGCGGGCGGGCACGACGCCGTCGTGTTCGACGTGGGTGAGGACGCGGCCATGGACGTCCGGGACCGGGAGGCGGTCGCCCGTGCGCTCGTCGGCGTCGACGCGGTGTGCCATCAGGCGGCGATGGTGGGTCTTGGCTCGGGTTTCTCGGACGCGGCCCAGTACGTCTCCCACAACGACCTCGGTACCGCCGTGCTGCTGGAGGCGATGGCCGAGGCGGGGGTGCGGCGGCTGGTCCTCGCCGGGTCGATGGTCGTGTACGGGGAGGGGCGGTACGCGTGCGCTCGGCACGGGACGGTACGGCCGGGGCCGCGCGACGTCGCGGATCTCGACGGCGGGCGTTTCGAGCCGCGCTGCCCGGCGTGCGGGGCGGCTCTGGAGCCCGGTCTCGTCGGTGAGGACGCGCCGTTGGACCCGCGGAACGTGTACGCGACGACCAAGCTCGCCCAGGAGCACCTCGCCGCCGCGTGGGCCCGGGTGACGGGCGGCTCGGCGGTGTCGCTGCGCTACCACAACGTGTACGGGCCCCGCATGCCCCGCGACACCCCGTACGCGGGGGTCGCCTCCTTCTTCCGCTCCGCACTCGCCCGCGGCGAGGCGCCGCGGGTCTTCGAGGACGGCGGACAGCGGCGGGACTTCGTCCACGTACGGGATGTCGCGGCCGCGAATGTGGCGGCGCTGGAGGCCGGTTCGGGCGAGGAAGAGGGGCGGGAACGAGGGCGGGGGCGGGGGCCGGGGCGGGGTGCGCTCAGGGTCTACAACTGCGGCAGCGGGGAGCCGCACACGGTCGGCGAGATGGCTCGGGCGCTGGCGGCGGCGTACGGGGGCCCGGTCCCCGTCGTCACCGGCGAGTACCGTCTCGGCGACGTACGCCACATCACCGCCGACTCCTCCCGCCTCCACACCGAACTGGGCTGCAAGGCAGAAGTGCCCTTCGAGGAGGGGATGGTGGAGTTCGCGGGGGCGCGGCTTCGGGGGGAGTAGACCGGGCCGGGCACGCGGTTCCGGGGCGCGGTTCCGAGGGCGCGGGGAAGGGAGTCCGTGCCGGCTGAGGCTCCCCCCGGGGGGGGCGGCTCGGTGGTCAGGCCTCTGCCGTGGGGAGGGTCACCTCGAAGCGGCAGCCACCGGGGATGTTGCGTACGGCGGCGCGGCCCTGGTGGGCCTCCACGATGCCGCGCACGATCGCCAGGCCGAGGCCCGCCCCCGCGGGCGGCGTGCGCGCGTGCGTGCCGCGCCAGCCCGTGTCGAAGACGCGCGGCAGATCTTCCTCGGGGATACCGCCGCAGCCGTCGGTGACGGACAGCACCACGCCGTCGGGCGAGCGTTCGGCCGCCACCGCGACCGTGCCGTCGGCCGGTGTCCGGCGGATCGCGTTGACCAGGAGGTTGCCGAGGACCCGGCTCATCTCCTTGCCGTCCACCTCGACCGGCACCGGCTCCACTCCCTCGCCCACCAGCCGTACGCCGTGTTCGCGGGCGAGCGGGTCGGCCCCCGCGAGCGCGTCGCCGACCAGGTCGTACAGCGACATCCGGGCCGGCGAGAGGGTGAGCGCGCCGACGTGGATGCGGGAGAGTTCGAAGAGGTCGCCCACCATGTCGTTGAGGCGTTCGACCTCGGTGCGGATCTGGCGCAGATAGCGGTCGGGGTCCGCGGCCACGCCGTCCTCCAGCGCCTCGGACATCGCGCGCAGGCCCGCGAGTGGCGTACGCAGGTCGTGCGAGATCCAGGCGACGAGCTCACGCCGTGAGGTCTCCAGGGCGCGTTCCCGGTCCCTGGACTCGGCGAGCCGGGCGCTGGTCGCCGCCAGTTCGCGGCTCAGCGCCTCCAGTTCGGCGGTGGCGGGCGCGGCCGGGGCGGCGAAGTCGCCGCCGTCGCCGAAGGAGCGGGCCGCGACGGCCAGTTCGCGGCTGCGGGCCACGACCCAGCGGCCGAGCAGGAGTGCGGTGGCGAGGGAGACGACCGCCGCCATCGCGACGACGGTGGTGACGACGCTCAGGTCGTGCGGGGAGAGGAACATCGCCCAGGCCACGGCCAGCGTTCCCGCGAGCATCGCGCCCACGGCCACGGAGGCCACGACGGCCAGTGACGCGATGAGCGAACGTCGCCGGAGCAGCCGAAGCGCGACCGCGCCGAGGAGCCCGGCCCCGATGGCGCCGAGAAAGGCGAAGAGGGCGATGAGGAGGGTGTCGCGCACGTCAGCTCCGGCGGGCGGCGGGGGTGGAGGGGTGGTCGTCGGTGGGGGCGGGTGGGGGTGCCTCGCCGGGGGTGGTGCGGTCGGGCGTGGTGGGCGGGGCGGCGGGGGGTGCGTTGTGGAGGTCAGCCGGTACGGGTGGGGGCGACGCTGCGGGTGGGGTCGACGCTACGGGTGAGGTGGGCGCTACGGGTGAGGTGGGCGCTACTAGTGGGGTCGACGCTGCGGGTGAGGTCGGCGCTACGGGTGAGGTCGGCGCTGCGGGTGAGGTCGGCGCTGGACGTGCGTTCGGCGGTACGGGTGGCGTGGGCGTACCCGTGGGGTCGAAGCGGTAGCCGACGCCCCAGACCGTCTGGATCAGCCGGGGGCGCGCCGGGTCGTCCTCGATCTTGCCCCGCAGCCGTCGCACGTGGACCGTGACGGTCGACAGGTCGCCGAAGTCCCAGCCCCACACCTCGCGCATCAGGTCCTCGCGGCCGTACGCGTGGCCGGGTCGGGCGAGAAAGAACGCGAGGAGGTCGAACTCGCGCAGGGTCAAGGCGAGTTCGACGCCGTCCTTGGTGGCGCGGCGGGCCGCGGGGTCGGCGGTCAGGCCGGCCGCGCTCAGCCGGCGCGCGCCCGTGCCGGGCCGGGCGCGGCGCAGCACCGACTCCACGCGGAGCACCAGTTCCCGGGGGCTGAACGGCTTCGTGACGTAGTCGTCCGCCCCCACCTCCAGGCCCAGGATGCGGTCGTCCTCGTCCCCGCGGGCGGTGAGCATGATGACGGGTACGGGGCCCTGCTCGCGCAGTCTGCGGCAGACCTCCAGGCCGTCCATGCCGGGCAGCATCAGGTCGAGAACCACGAGGTCGGGGCGGTGCGCGGCGGCACCGGCGAGGGCGGAGGGGCCGTCTCCGGCGCGGTCCACGACGTACCCGGCGCGGTCGAGGTACCCGGAGACGACCTCGGCGACGGTCGGGTCGTCGTCCACGACGAGCACGCGGTCTGTTCCGGCAGCGGTTCGGCGGGGGGCGTCGGCCCGGCCGGGCCGGGGGGCGTCGGGCCCGCCGGGGTGAGGTGCGTCAGCCCTGACGGGCGCGGCTGCGTCAGCCCCGCCGGACCGGGGCGCGGAGCCCCCGCCGGGGCGGAGTGTGCCGGCCTCGGCCTCACCGGACCGATGTGCACCGGCCCCGGCAGCCCGGGATGCACCGGTCCCGCCAGGCGAAGGCGCACCGGTCCCAACAGGCGAAGGCGTACCGGTCCCGCCAGGCGAAGGCGCACCGCCCCCATCGGGCGAAGGCGTACCGGTCCCATCGGGCGAAGGCGTACCGGTCCCAACAGGCGAAGGCGCACCGCCCCCATCGGGCGAAGGCACACCCGCCCCGCCAGGCAGAGGCGCACCGCCCCCACCTGCGCGGGACGCATCAGCCCCACCCGCACCGCAGCGGGGTGCACCACCCCCGGAGGCACGGGCCGCGTCAGCCCCGGCGGCACGGGCCGCGTCAGCCCCGGCGGCACGGGCCGCGTCAGCCCCGGTGCGCGGGGACGTCCACGCCCCCGCGGCCCCGCCCCCCTCCTCTTCACCCCCGGTCCAGTCCTGCGGTCGTCGTTCCATGTCGCCAGCCTCGCACCGTCGTCCGGTCCGCGCCGCACCCGAGCGGGCCCTCACCGTCGACGTCCCTGTTTCGTAAGGATCCTCCGCCCGAAATGCGGCTTTCGCGCTCGTAGGGTGAAACCCGTGACGACGACCCCTCCCCCGGACCCGGACGGCCCCTCTCCCGATCCCGCGGATCCCCCGACCCCGATGGACGCCGCCCCACCCTCGACGGCTACCTCACCCCGGGCGGGCGCCCCGTCCCCGGCGGGCGCCCCGGCCACCCCGCCGGAAGTCGACGTGGTCCTCCCCTGCCTCGACGAAGCGGAGGCCCTGCCCTGGGTGCTGGCCCGCATCCCTGCGGGCTGGCGCGCCCTCGTCGTGGACAACGGTTCCACGGACGGCTCCGCCGAGATCGCCCGCGGACTCGGTGCGACCGTCGTCCACGAGGCACGCCGCGGATTCGGGGCCGCCTGTCACGCCGGGCTGACTGCCGCGACCGCCGACTTCGTCTGCTTCTGCGACTGCGACGCCTCGCTCGACCCGTCCGGGCTCGTCCCCTTCGTACGGGAAGTACGCGACGGAGAGGCCGACCTCGTCCTCGGCCGACGGCGCCCGCGAAGCCTCGGCGCCTGGCCCCCGCACGCCCGCGCGGGCAACCTCGCGCTCGCCCGGATGCTGCGCCGCCGCACCGGCCTGCGCCTGCACGACCTCGGCCCCCTGCGCGCCGCTCGCCGGGACGCGCTGCTCGGGCTCGCGCTCACCGACCGCCGCAGCGGCTATCCCCTCCAGATGGTGGTCCGCGCGGCCGACGCCGGGTGGCGCGTCACCGAGCACGACGTCCCCTATCTGCCGCGCTCCGGCGCCTCGAAGGTGACCGGCACATGGCGCGGTACGTGGCAGGCCGTACGCGACATGAGACGCGTCCTGGCGGAATGAGCCCCGTCCTCCCCTTCGCCCCACCCATCCCCTCCGCCCTCTCCGTCCTCTCCGCCAGGAGGCACATCCCATGACCACGCTTCTCGTCATCGCCAAGGAACCGTTGCCGGGACGGGTGAAGACGCGGCTCACCCCGCCCTTCACGGCCCGTGAGGCCGCCCTCCTCGCTGAGGCGTCCCTCGCGGACACGCTGCACGCGGTGGCGGCCGCGCCCGCCCGGCGCCGGGTCCTGGCCCTCGACGGCACGCCCGGGCCCTGGCTGCCGGCCGGCTTCGACGTCGTACCGCAGTGCGCGGGCGGCCTGGACGAACGCCTCGCCGCCGCCTTCGCCGCCTGTACCGGGCCCACCCTGCTCATCGGCATGGACACCCCCCAGGTCACACCGGAGCTGCTCACCGTGGACCTCGGCGACGACGACGCGCTCTTCGGCCCGGCGGAGGACGGCGGTTTCTGGGCGCTCGGACTCGCCGAGCCCGACCCCCGGCTGCTGCGGGGCGTGCCGATGTCGACGCCCACGACAGGTGCCGCCCAGCGGGCACGGCTGACCGCCGCGGGACTGCGCGTACGCGATCTGCAGCGGCTGCGGGACGTGGACACGGCGGCGGACGCGGTCGCGGTCGCCGCTTCGGCACCGGGCGGCCGATTCGCCGCGGAGCTGGGGCGGTTGACGGCAGTCGGGGAAGAGGGCGGGGGCGGGGGAGGCGGCGGGGCAGGGCGGTACGACACCGGGCAGCGCGGGACCGTGGCCGAGCCCGGGGCGGTCACCCCCCGATGAGCACCGCACACGACGTCGCCCCCTCGCGGACCCCCCGAGCACCGAAGCCGCACGACGGCCCGCCGGCCTCCTGGGGTGCGGGGCCGCACCCGGGCGTGCCGTCCTCCGACCCGTACGCCGACGCCCTCCGCGCCGGCCGCGGCCCCCTCTTCCTGCGCCGCGCCGACGGCTGGCTGCTTCCGCTGGAGGTGGAGCGCTGGTGCGCGCAGGCCGACGAGGCGGACCTGGGTGTGATCGAACGGTGCGAGGGAGCCGTGCTCGACATCGGGTGCGGGCCCGGCCGGCTGGTCGCGGCTCTCGCTGCCGGAGGCCGCCGCGCCCTCGGCATCGACGTCAGCGAGGCCGCCGTCGCCCACACCGTGGGGCTCGGCGGGCAGGCCCTGCACCGCTCCGTCTTCGCGCCGCTGCCCGGTGAGGGGCGGTGGGGCACCGCCCTCCTGATGGACGGCAACCTCGGCATCGGCGGCGACCCGGCCGCGCTCCTCGAACGAGTCGCCCAACTCCTCGTCCCCGGCGGCCTTTTGCTGGCCGAGACGGCGCCGGTGGACATCGACGAGCGCGTCGATGTCCACCTCGTACCCGCCGACGGCGGAACGCACGGCGCCGTCGACGCCCACGGCACCTCCACGACGCCGGGCGGTACCTTCCCCTGGGCCCGTCTCGGCACTCCCGCCCTGCTGCGGCACGCGCGCCGGGCCGGCTGGCGGGCCGATGGTCAGTGGCCCTCGGGCGACCGCTCCTTCGTCGCCCTGCGGAGCCCCCAGCGCCGCCCCGAACCCGGCCCCGGACGCGACCGCGCCGGCCGTACCACCAACAGCAGCGCCGAGCCGCCGAACAGTGCGGCCGTGATCAGCAACCAGCGTGCCGCGAAACCGTCCCCCGAAAGCCCGGTGGCGGACGCGTAACGCTCGGACGCCTGCCCGCTGATCAGCGGAAACCATACGAGCAGGAGCAGACCGGAGAGCGCGACCGGCACTCGGACGTAACCGGCCCGCTCCCGCCGCCGCGACGCCACCGTGCGCACGAGGAAACGGTCGAGCCCCGCGTACACGGGCAGCAGCACCAGGTCGTGTACGAGCGCCGCCCCCACGAACCACGCGGACACACCGAGCCAGTCACCCGCGAGCAGCCGCACCCCCGCGTACCCCGCCAGGGCGAACGAGCAGCCAAGGAGCAGGAGTTGCAACGGGCTCCCCATCGGAAGACCCCTCAACGGAAGACCCCTCGACGGAAGGCTTCCCGACCGCCCCTTACGCCCCATCACAGCTCCCCGAACGTCATACGAGCCACCCACTTGGTGTTGAGCACGCCCGGCGCGGCGGGCACGATCACTCGCGCCGGATAGCCGTGATCCGGGGTCAGGTCCGCGCCGTTGACCTGGAGAGCCAGCAACGAACGGGCGTCGGCGACCTGGTTGGCGCGCAGAGCCGCGCGGCGGAACGCGCCGCGCCGCTGGAGTGACTCCACCAGCACATCCGGCGGATCGCCGTACCCGACCAGCTCCGCGAGGTCCCGCAGCCGTACGCCCCACCACCGCTGGTCGGACGTCGACCACCCCTCCACACAGGCGATGGGCAACGCGGCGTCGTGCAGGGGCAGTTCGAGGAGGTCGGCGCGGCTCAGCCGGACCGTGCCGGCGCGCCCGGCGACCACGAGCCGCCACGCGTCCTCGCCCGTCTCGCGCTCCTGGATCCCCGCGTACGAGGCCGTCTTGTTGATCTGGAAGGCACCGGGGCCCGTGCCCGGCTCGGGGCCGCCGTGCGGGGCGAGCAGTGCTGTCTCGCGGAGCGGGCCGTCGAAACTGTGGCCGGCCGTCGTCCCGAAGAGCAGCAGCGAGCCGCCGCCCACCAGGCCGAGCGCGCCGCGCCGGGACACGGTCGGCTCGGCCGGCCGCGGCGACACCAGCTCCTCCGCGGACGCCTCCCTCTCCCGCGCCCTCTGCCCCGGCCCCCGCGCCCTCTCCCCCGTCTCCCGTCCGTCCCCCGCCGGCCGTGACGAGCGCAGCACGTGCAGGTTGCGCAGGGCGACGGGCACCCGCAGCACCGCGTGCGTGACGAACGCGGCGATGAACACCCACGCCCCGTAGAAGTGCAGCGGGTAGAAGGAGCCGGGGAAGAGGTAGTCGAGCTGGACGTTCAGGACACCCGTCACGAACTCGAAGAGCGCCCCACCCACCAGGAGCAGCAGCGAGAGCCGTTCCAGCGCGTGCGCGAAGGAACGGGCGGGCGGCAGCGCGAACAGCTTGGGCACCACCGACCACAACTTCGCGAGCAGTACGGGGATCAGGGTGACGCCGAGCGTGACGTGCACGCCCTGGGTGAGCCGGTAGAGCCAGGGCGGGCCGGTGGGCCAGGCGAAGAGGTAGAAGCCGAGCAGCCCCTTGTCCGGGGTCTTGTCGTTCACCGGCGCCAGGTCCGGGTTGTACGCGGCGTACGAGAGCAGTCCCGTCACGAACAGCAGGGTGATCCCGACGAGCAGGACGACGCCGAGCACGGAGGTGAACCAGGGGCCGCGCACGGGGCTGCGCCAGAAGCCGGGCGAGGTGGGGAGCCGTGGATCGCGTGGATCGCGCATGCTCCGACGTTAGGCCGGGACCGGGCCGCGAAGGGGCGTACGACTCATGACGAAACGCTGACGTCAGGGCCGTGATCGGCCCCGTACGGCCGGTGCCGCCCTAGCGTTCCTGACGTGAACCGTGATCTCCGCCGCGACCGCCCCGACCGCTCCGGCCGCCGTGATCTGGGCGTCGCCCTGGTCGCCGCCCTGCTCGTCGGGACGGCTGTCCTGGTCGGTACCGCCATCGAGCGCGCGGACGGCACCCTGCACGTCCGCTGGCCCCCGCTGTACGCGCACTGGGACCCGCACATCGGCCCCGGCACCCCGGCCGCGTGCGCCGTCGCGGCCGCCGTCGTCGCGTACGGTCCCGCGCTGGCCGGCCGGCTGCCGTGGCGGGCGCTGCTCGGCGCGGTGTGGGGGACGACCGCGGCCTGGACGTTCGCGCTCGCGCTGATCGACGGATGGCGGCGCGGTGTCGCGGGACGGCTCACCACCAAGTACGAGTATCTGCAGGTCATCGACCGCTTCGACGACATCCACGGCACCCTGCGGGACTTCACCGGGCACATCCTGATCGACTCCCCCGGCCACTGGCCCGCGCATGTCGCCGGTCATCCGCCGGGCGCCACCCTCACCTTCGTGCTGCTCGACCGGGTGGGGCTGGGCGGCGGGGCCTGGGCCGGGGTCTGGTGCGTCGTCGTCGGCGCCACGGCGGGCGTCGCCGTGCTGGTGGCGGTGCGGGCGCTCGCCGGTGAGGCCCTCGCGCGGCGGGCGGCGCCGTTCCTGGTCCTCGCGCCCGCCGCTGTGTGGATGGGCACGTCGGCGGACGGCTACTTCGCGGCGGTCGCCGCCTGGTCCCTCGCGCTGTTCGCGCTGGCGGTGACGGGGTGCAGGCCCCGGATCTCGGCTTGGGCCGCGGGGCTGCTCTTCGGGCTGACCTGCTACCTCTCGTACGGGCTCACGCTGTTCGCGCTCATCGGCGCGGGCGTACTCCTCCTGGGCCGCACCCGGGGCAGGGCGCGACCGGCGGTGCTGCCCCTGGTGCTGGCCGGGTTCGTCGTCGTGCCTCTGCTGTTCACGCTCGCCGGCTTCAACTGGTGGGAGGCGTACCGGCTGCTCGTCGAGCGCTACTACCAGGGCGCGGGCGGCATCCGGCCCTACGGATACTGGGTGTGGGCGAACCTCGCGTGCACGGTCCTCGTGGTGGGCCTCGCGACGGTGGCGGGCCTGCGCCGGGCGACGGTCACACTCGTCGGGCGGCGCCGCGACATCCTGGCCCGGCCGGACGGACCGGACCCCGCCGCCGCACCCGGACTGGCCCTGCTCGTCCTCACCGCGCTGCTCGCCCTTCTCGTCGCCGATCTGTCCGGCATGAGCAAGGCGGAGACGGAGCGCATCTGGCTCCCGTTCGCCCTCTGGCTCCTCCCGGCGGGCGCCTTCCTCCCCCGGCCCCGGCCCTGGCTCACCGCCCAGGCGACCCTCGCACTCCTGATCAACCACTTGCTGGCGACGGGGTGGTGACGGCGGAGGATGCCGACAGAACCGGGCGCCGCCAAAGCCGACCGGTCCGCTAGGACCCCGTCTCGGTCCCCGTCCCCGGACGCGCCCCCGGAACCGCTCCCGCCCCCGCGGTCAGCTCCGCGAGGACCTCGTCGGTGGTCAGCGCGGTGCCCGCCGCGCGCTCCCGTTCGTAACCGTCCGGGCCGAGCGCGGTGCGGCCCGTCCGCTCCACGCGCTCCGCCGCCGCGGCCTCCGGCATGGGGCGGGCGTTGCCGCCGCGCAGGGCCGTGCCGGCGGCGAGCACGCGGACCGCGCGCGGGTGGTCGCCCAGGTCGCTCAAGAACGCGGCGCCGGTGTCCACCAGACCCGCCTGGATCACCTCCGAACACGCGGTCGCCCGCGCGCCGCGCAGCCCGTCGACGATCAGGGGCAGCGCCGCGGCCGGGCCCGACTCGATCGCGACGACGCGCGCCTCCACCCCGCCGAGGACCGCCTCGAACTGCGGGGGCGGTGTGCCGCCCGCCGTCTCCAGACGGGACTCGTCGCAGAGCCTGCGGGCCCCGGCGGCGTCCCCCTCGTCGAGCAGCAGCAGCGCCCTCAGCAGTCGTACGAAGGCACGCGAGTCCGTCACCCCGGACCGGTCGGCCTCCCGCGTCGCCTCGTCGAGCGCCTTGGCCGCCACGGCCCGCTCACCCTCGCGGTAGGAGATCTCGGCGAGCCGGGCGAGCAGGAACGGCGCCTCGGCGTAGGCCCCCACCTCGTACGCGAGGCGCAGCGCCTCCTCGTACTCGGCGCGGGCCTCCTCGTGATGGCTGCGGGCCATCGCCGCCTCGCCCGCCGCGCTGCACACCTGGGCGCGCATCCAGCGGTCGCCCACGCGCCGGCTCAGCGCCCGCAGCTCCCTCAAGTCCTCGTCCACGCCCGAGAGATGACCCGGCATGTCGACGGCCATGTGGGTGCGGAACATGAGGATGACGCCGAGGTCCCAGTCGCTCCCGTACCTGCGGCAGTTCTCGACCGAGCTGTTCAGCGGCGCCAGGGCGTCCACGTGCGTGCCACCGGTGAAGAAGATGGTGAACGGCCAGATCAGCCCGGGGAAGCGGGCGGCCTCGGGCCCCGACCGCATGAACGCCGTGCGCAGCGACTCCACGTACGGCGGGGCGAACCAGCCGCCGTCACCGCCACCGCTCCCCCCGTCCCCGTCGGCGCCGCCGCCTCTCTCCTCGCTGTTTCCGCCGAGGCCCCTGGACTCGGACATCAGGAACAGGTGCAGCAGCCGGAGGTTCATCCACGGCCAGTAGAGCGGGTCGTCCTCGTCGGGCAGGCCCTCCGGAGCGAGCGCCACGACGCGGCCCATCCAGTCGGTGCCCTCCCTGCGGTAGTTCCGCAGCCACCAGAACCAGCCCGTGTTGAGCACGATCGCGATCGCGGCCGCCGCGTCACCGGAGTCGATGGCGCGCTGAAGGGCCGCCCGGATGTTGTCGAGCTCGGTCTCCAGGCGGGTGATCCAGGGGAGTTGTTCCGCGGAGCGCAGCAGCGGCTCGGCCCGCGCGACGAGCTCCGCGAAGTACGCGGCGTGCCGCGCCCCGGCGGCGGCGAGCAGCTCCGGGGTCTCGGCGGCGCGCTCGGTCGCGTACTCGTGGATGGTCTCCAGGAGCCGGTAGCGCATGCCGGTGTCCTCGGGGCCGGCCGCCGGGACGGTCACGACGAGGGACTTGTCGACCAGCGCGCCGATCAGGTCCGTGGCGTGGGCGGTGCAGACGGCCTCCGCCGCCGGGAGGTCCCAGCTGCCGGCGAAGACCGACACCTCGCGGAGCACGGTCCGCTCGGCCTCGTCCAGCAGCTCCCAGGACCAGTCGACGACGGCACGCAGGGTCTGCTGGCGGGGCAGGACCGTGCGGCTCCCGCTGGTCAGGAGGCGGAAGCGGTCGTCGAGGCGGTCGGCGATCTGGCGCGGGGTGAGCAGCCGCAGGCGGGCCGCGGCCAGCTCGATGGCGAGCGGCAGGCCGTCGAGACGGCGGCAGATCTCGGCGACGGCCGCCGCGTCCTCCCCGGCGTCGAAGCCGGGCCGCACCGCCGTGGCCCGCTCGGTGAAGAGGCGGTGCGCCGGGTCGGGCGGGAGCGGCTCCACCGGGCGCACCGACTCGCCGGGCACGCCCAGGGGTTCGCGACTGGTGGCGAGGATGGTGAGACCCGGGCAGCGGGTGAGGAGGGTCTCGGCGAGTTCGGCGGCGGCGTCGATCACATGTTCGCAGTTGTCAAGGAGCAGGAGCAGGCTGCGCTGGGCGCAGTGCTCGACGAGCAGGGTGACCGGGTCGTCCTGCGGCGCGGTCAGCTCGCTGGTCATCAGGACGGTCTCGCGCAGGCCGAGCGCGCTGACGACAGCACCGGGCACCGCCTTCGGATGGTCGAGCGGGGCGAGCTCGGCCAGCCATGCCTGCGGATGCCCGGCGGCGGCTTCCTCGGCGAGGCGGGTCTTGCCGGAGCCGCCCGGTCCGGTGAGAGTGACGAGGCGGGCCCTGTGCAAGTCCGAACGGATGGCGGCGAGTTCTGGTTCCCGCCCGACGAAAGACGTCAGACGGCCGCGGATGTTCCCGTTCCGCTCGGTGGGAGTGGGGGTGGGAGTGAGGGTGGGGCGGGGTGCGTGAGGAGAGGAGGGGGTGGAGTCTTCGATGGGGCTGGTGGGGCCTGTAGGGCTGGCGGGACCGGCGGTGCTGGTGGGACCGGTGGGACCGGTGGGTCCGCCCACCTCGCCCACGAGGGCCGCCTGTTGACCGGTCCCACCGCCCCCGCGCCGGGCCGCCCCGCCGCCCCGCGTCTCGCGCCACGCCCCCGTATCGGCCCCCGCAGTCCCCTCCGAGCCTGCGAGCAACTGCGCGTGCAGGGACCGCAGTTCCGGGCCCGGATCGGTGCCGAGCCCGTCGGCGAGGGCGCGGCGCGCCTCCTCGTACGCGGCGAGGGCGTCGGCCCCGCGCCCGGCGTCGCGCAGGGCGCGGATCAGCAGGGCCCGCAGTGTCTCGTCGTACGGGTGGGTGGCGGTGAGCGCGCGCAGTTCCGGTACGACATCGGGGGCGCGGCCCAGCAGCAGGTCCGTCTCGATCCGCGAGCGGACGGCCTCGGCGCGCAGGGCGTCGGGGCGCGCCGCGGCGCTTGCGTCGGGCAGGTCGGCGAGGGCAGGGCCGCGCCACAGGGCGAGCGCGTCCCGCAGGGTCTGGGCGGCGGCGGCCGGGTCGTCGCGGTCCAGGTACGCCCGGCCCTCGCGCGCGAGACGCTCGAAGCGGTGCAGGTCGACGTCGTCCGGGGCGACCGCGAGGCGGTAGCCGCCGGGAGCCGAGACGACGGCGTCCCTGCCCAGGACGCGGCGCAGGCGGCCGACGAGGGCCTGGAGAGCGGCGGTCGCGTCGGCCGGCGGATCGTCCGTCCAGACCTCGTCGATGAGGGCGGTGACGGTGACCGTGCGGTTCGCGTGCAGCGCGAGGGCGGCGAGCAGGGCCCGCAGCCGCTGGCCCCCTACGGGCAGGGGCGCGCCTTGGTCGTCGTACGCCTCGGTGGCGCCCAGGATTCTGTACCGCACCACGTCATTCTCTCCGGAGGAGCGCGCCGGGGCGCCTGCTTTCTTTTCCGGAGCGTGGCGCACGGAACGACGGCCACTGGACGACGGCCGCGCGACGACACCTCAGGCCCCGCCCTCAGGGAGACCTCGCCCCGTCAGACGCACGGCTCCCTGGAGGCCCACACCCCGCACACCCCTGGACCTGCGCCCCTCAAACCGCCGGCGCCCCACTGGAGGGCCGGCGCCCCGCCCCCAGGGCGCCCCGTTGCGGAACCACGCTCCCCGTAGGGACCGCTCGTTGGCGAGCCGGAGTGCCCGTCCAGCACGTTCCTCTCCGCGACAGCAGTCGCCGCAGCCACAGTTCGGTGGAGACCAGGTCGGCCAGGCCGTCCAGGGGGAGCGGTTCGCCCTCGGCGGCCGAGCGCAGCGCCTTGCGGACGACGCGGGCCTCGACCAGGCCCGCCTGGGCCAGCAGAGGCGTGTCGAAGAGGTCGATCAGGTCGTCGACGGCCACGCGGATGCCGGTGCGGGCGACGGCCGTGTGCGACGCGTCGGAGGGCGCACCCCACCCGGACGGCAGTTCGGTGACCCCGGCGCCCTCCAGGACCGTGCGCAGGATCGCGGCCCGCGCCCCGGGCCGGACCCGCAGCGCCTCGGGGAGCGCGCGGCAGGCGCGGACGACCTGGTTGTCCAGGAACGGCGCGTGCAGGCGCTGGAAGCGCACCTCGGCCGCCTGCTCGAGGACGCGCAGGTCGGCGGCGTGCCGGGCGAGGGCCGCCCGCGCGCGGAACTCGCCGGGGCGCTGGCCGGGCCCGCCCGGACGCATCGTCCGGTCCTGGAGACGAACCGATACTTCAGCGAGGGCCTCACCGGTCAGCCAGCGCGCGGCCGGGCCGGGTCTGGCCCACGTGAGGGCGGCGAGCGACGCCCCGACGGCTCCGCCCGGTTCGTCGAAGCGGCGGTGCAGCAGCCGGTCGGCGAGTGAGTCGACGCCCGCGCGGTGCGGCATACGGGCCAGCTTGCGCGCGGCGCCGTACACGCGCGCGGGGACCAGTACCGAGCCGTCGGCCTTCGTCAGCGCCGCGACGGGGCGCACCAGGTGGCGGCGTTTGCGGTCCATCAGGAGGTCGGCGAGGCGGGCCGGGTGGGCGTCCAGGACCTGCCGGGCGCCGTAGCCGGTGAAGTGGTCGGCGCTGCCCGAGGAGAGCCGGGCGCGGTGGCGCTGGGCGGAGACCAGGACGGCGCTGGGCTCGTCCGTCAGGGGCCCGTCCAGGTCGGCGTAGGGCAGGGCGTCCTCGCCCGCGGCGACGACCACGTGGTGCAGGCGGGGGTTGGCGGCGATGGCGCCGGCCCGCTCCAGTTCGCCCTCGCGGCCGTCGACGGCCAGGTCGTTGAAGGTGACGGCGAGGAGCCGCTCGCCCGCGCCCGTGCCGTGGCCGAGGACGGTGCCGGGCATGCCGGGCAGGCCGGCCGCGAGGAGGGCGAGGGTGCCCGACGCGGGGCCTCCGGAGAGGTCGGCCCCGATGCCGGGCACCGGCATGCCGCGGGCCGCGCGCCGTTCGGCGGGGCCCATGCCGGGCACCGGGCCGGGGTCGATGTCCGTGCCGGGCACGTGGCGGGGGGCGGTGAGGCGGGCGCGTACCGCCTCGACGAGCGCGTCCCGCACGCCGTCCACGGCGCTGTCGGCGTCGCCCGGAGGCGCCGCCACGGCCAGCGAGGCCACCGGTTCGTACCCGGCGATCTCCCGTGCGCCCGCGCGCAGGATGAGCGCGTGCCCCGGTGGCACGCGCCGCACGCCCTGGTAGGGGGTCGAGTCGTGCAGCGCCTCGGGGACGTCGGGGGCGGCGAGCAGCGCGGCGAGGTGGCCGATGTCGAGGTGGGCCTCGATGAGGTCGGCCAGCGGGAGGGCGGCGGTCGCGTAGGCCGTGCCGCCGGCCCAGGCGGTGTGGAAGACGGGGCGGGCGCCCGCGAGATCGCCGGCGATCATGACGCGGCGGCCGACCTGGACCACTGCCGTATAACTCCCGGACCAGGCGGTGAGATGGCGCAGGGCGCCGCCGCGGGCGGCGACGAGACCGACGCGGAGTTGCTCGTCGGAGGCGCCGCAGGTGCCGAGCACCGCGATGCGGGTCTGCTCGTCGGCCGTCACTGTCCGTACTTCGTCGGCGCGCCAGTCGCCCACCGCCCAGAGCGGATCCGGGTCGCCCCACAGGAGTTGGGAGCCCACCGGGTGCACGGTCTCGCCGTCGTCACCGGTGGCTCCGGCCGAGCCCAGGACCGAGGATCTCGCGGTGGTACTGCTCCACCCCACCAACCACCGCATCGCCGCCTCCACAGGCTGTGGACGGCCCGCGGGCGAAGCGCCGCGGGGCCGGCCGACCAGTGCACCGAAGAACTGGGGTCCCATGCTGCCACGAAGGAGGCGCGCGGGAACGCCTACGGAGCCGCTCGCACACCGGCGAATGCGCCTGGAGGGAGCGGTGGTTGAAGGGCACAATGAAGGCCCGCTACGGGAAGGCGCCGCGCGAAGGCCCCGTGCCGACGGCGCACGCGGCACGCGCGCCCCGGCGCACACACCGGGGTGACGGGCGAATTGTCCCCTTCTGCGCTTGGGTGCTTTTCGGCCAAATCGGCCTGGGATGCGCCCAGGCCGGAACCGTTCGACGGCAACCCACAGCCCGGGAGGCGGTGTTCGCCTCCCGGACCGGTCCGCCGCCCGCGGGGATGGAGGCGGCGGTGTCCCCCAGCCCACTGACTCCAGCGCAGCGGGCCGACCCACGCATCGTCCATGGAAGCGCTCCCGTCATGGCCGGAGAAGAGCGCACGGACGGGCGCACGGCCACACGGCGGGAGCACGCCGAGGCATCGCCGCGCCTCCGCACGGGCAACAATCCCGCCATCCGGAACTGCGCCTCTTAACGCTTGGGATGCGGCGAACTACGCTGTGTGTGCTGATGTTTTCGCGGAGGCATATACCTGGAGGATCGGCCAAACGCTCTTGCGGCCGCTATTCCGGCCACTGCGCGCGGGGGCCCGGGCAGCACGCCCGGACCGCGGTGCACAGAGGTCCGGCCAGGGTGCCGTGGCACACGCCACGGGTCCCGGCCGAGGGTTTCGTTCGCCCCTGCGGGAACGCAGCACGAATGCCGTGCGGTCCAGCCACCGCCCGGCAGCCGTCTGTGTCGAGGGGTGGCGCATGTCCAGGGAGCAACGCGGGCCGAACGAAAAGCTCGGCACCGTTCTCGCCCTCGCGGGAATCAGCAATGCGGGACTCGCCCGCCGGGTCAACGACCTGGGCTCACAACGCGGGTTGACGCTCCGTTACGACAAGACATCGGTGGCCCGCTGGGTCTCCAAGGGCATGGTGCCCCAGGGCGCCGCGCCCCATCTGATCGCGGCGGCCATCGGGCAGAAGCTCGGCCGCCCGGTCCCGCTGCACGAGATCGGCCTCGCCGACGCCGACCCCGCGCCCGAGGTGGGCCTCGCCTTCCCGCGCGACGTGGGGGCCGCGGTGAAGTCCGCGACCGAGCTGTACCGCCTCGACCTGGCGGGCCGCCGCGCGGGCACCGGCGGCATCTGGCAGTCGCTGGCCGGCTCCTTCGCGGTGAGCGCCTACGCCACGCCCGCCTCGCGCTGGCTGATAACCCCGGCCGACAGCTCCGTGGCCCGCGACGTCTCCCGGGAGGCGGCGCGCGAGCTCGCGGCCGCCGAGGACGGCGCGCCCATGAAGGTCGGCCACAGCGACGTCCTGAAGCTGCGGGAGGCCGCCGAGGACGCCCGCCGCTGGGACTCCAAGTACGGTGGCGGCGACTGGCGTTCCTCCATGGTCCCGGAGTGCCTGCGGGTCGAGGCGGCGCCGCTGCTGCTCGGCTCGTACTCCGACGAGGTCGGCCGCGCCCTCTTCGGCGCGTCCGCCGAACTGACCCGGCTCGCCGGCTGGATGGCCTTCGACACGGGACAGCAGGAGGCAGCCCAGCGGTACTACATCCAGGCGCTGCGCCTCGCGCGCGCGGCGGCCGACGTCCCCCTCGGGGGGTACGTGCTGGCCTCCATGTCCCTCCAGGCGACGTACCGCGGCTTCGGGGACGAGGGCGTCGACCTCGCCCAGGCCGCCCTGGAGCGGAACAGGGGGCTGGCCACCGCCCGCACCATGAGCTTCTTCCGGCTCGTCGAGGCGCGCGCCCACGCGCGGGCCAACGACGCGCCGGCGGCGGGCGCGGCGCTGCGGGCCGCCGAGGGGTGGCTGGAGCGCGCCAGGGAGGGCGACAACGACCCGTCCTGGCTCGGCTTCTACGGATACGACCGCTTCGCGGCGGACGCCGCCGAGTGCTACCGCGACCTGAAGGCGCCCCGCCAGGTGCGCCGCTTCACCGAGCAGGCGCTGTCCCGCCCCACCGAGGAGTTCGTGCGCTCGCACGGCCTGCGCCTGGTGGTGTCGGCCGTCGCCGAGCTGGAGTCCGGGAACCTCGACGCGGCGTGCGAGCAGGGCACGCGGGCCCTGGAGGTCGCCGGGCGCATCTCGTCCGCGCGGACCACCGAGTACGTGAAGGACCTGCTGCACCGCCTGGAGCCGTACGGGGACGAGCCGCGGGTGGTGGAGCTCCGCGAGCGGGCCCGGCCGCTGCTGGTCGCCCCGGCGTAGGACCGGGGCCCGTGACCTTCACCACCACCGCTCCGCCTCCACCCCCGCCCGCGCCCGCGCCCGCGCCCGCCGCCGGGTTAACGGGGGGCCGGGCCCACGTGAACCGTCGCGGAGCGGTGCGGAAGGATCCGGCGCCCGAGGTTTGGCGGCGTTGTCAGTGGCGCAGGGCACTATCTGTGGTGGGAGGTGAGGCGCGGTGACGATGGTGACGTACGACTGCGACGTGCTGGTGATCGGCGGCGGGATCGTCGGTCTGGCGACGGCGTATGCCCTGTCGCGCACGGCGCCCGGCACCCGGATCACCGTCCTGGAGAAGGAGCCGGGCCCGGCCCGCCACCAGACGGGCCGCAACAGCGGGGTGATCCACAGCGGGATCTACTACCGCCCCGGCTCGCTCAAGGCGAGGTTCGCGGTCCGCGGCGCCGCCGAGATGGTCAAGTTCTGCGCGGAGTACGACATCGCGCACGAGGTCACCGGCAAGCTGATCGTCGCCACCGAGCGCGAGGAGCTCCCCCGCCTGCACGCCCTGGTCCAGCGCGGCAGGGAGAACGGCATCCCGGTCCGCGAGCTGGGCCCCGCGCAGATCACCGAGCACGAGCCGGAGGTCCGCGGCCTCGCCGCCATCCACGTCGGCACGACGGGCATCTGTGACTACGGCGCGGTGGCGGCCCGCCTGGCCGAGGCGTCCGGCGCCGAGATCCGCTACGGCGCGGCGGGCGACGCCGTCCGCATCGACCGCCGCCCCGACCGCGGCGTGGCCGTGCGCACCGCCGACGGCGCGATCGTCCGCGGCCGGGTCCTGGTGAACTGCGCGGGGCTGCACTGCGACGAGGTCGCGCGGCGCACCGGCGACGACCCGGGCATGCGGATCGTGCCGTTCCGCGGGGAGTACTTCGACCTGGCCCGCCCCGAGCTGGTGCGCGGCCTCGTCTATCCGGTGCCGGACCCGGCCTTCCCGTTCCTCGGCGTCCACCTCACCCGCGGCGTCGGCGGCGGCGTCCACGTGGGGCCGAACGCGGTCCCCGCGCTGGCCCGCGAGGGATACAGCTGGTCGGTCGTGCGCCCCCGCGAGCTCGCCGGGACCCTCGGCTGGCCCGGCTCCTGGCACATAGCCCGCCGCCACTGGCGGTACGGGGCGGGCGAGCTGCGCCGCTCCGCCTCCAAGGCCGCGTTCACCACGGCGGTGCGCAGGCTGCTGCCCGCGGTCCGCCCGGACGACCTGATCCCCGCCCCCGCCGGCGTCCGCGCCCAGGCGGTCCTGCGCGACGGCACGCTGGTCGACGACTTCCTGATACGGGAGGGCGCCCGCACGGTCCACGTCCTGAACGCCCCGTCCCCCGCGGCGACGGCGTCCCTGCCGATCGGCAGGGAGGTCGCCCGCCGCGCCCTGGCGGCGCTGCAGGAGACGGTGGCGGCGTAGCGGCCGGGGCCGCACTCCAGGGACCACGGGCCCGCACCCCGCACCCCGCGCCCCGCACCCCGCACCCCGCAACCCCGCACCCTGGACCGCGGCGGGGCCCGCGCTCGGAACCGAAGGAGCCGTGCACCGACCGTGGGATCCGCGCTCCCGGACGGTGAGAGCGCGCCCGAGAACGTACGACCGCGCCCCACCCCGTAAGCGCCCCGGTCCACGGAGGCCGTACGCCGGGAGCAGAGCCGTCCGACGCCACAGCCCAACAGCCCAGCCGAAGGCCGCCCCCGCCCGCTCCATGCCCCCGTGGCCAGGCCGGGACCGGCACACCGCGGAAAGGCGGCCCCGCCCGCTCAGCCCCCGGGCCGGGCCGATGCCACCGCGCCGCGGACCGCCCCTGCCCGCTCGCCGCACCCCACCCCCCGCCGCCCCGTAAAATTGCCGCACTGTGTCTGACTCACCCCACACCCCCGAAGCCCCCTCGCCGACCCCCGAAGCCCCGTCGCCGAGCGAAGCCGGCGCGCCCCGGCCCGGTGGCCGCCCGCAGGCCGCGCCCCGGTTTCCCGGCGGGCCCTCGCCCGACCCGGCCGGGTCGCACCACGAGCGGCGGATCCGCAGCTTCCAGCCCCGGCGCAGCCGGGTGACCACCAGCCAGGGCGACGCGCTGCGCCGGCTCTGGCCCGTGTGGGGCCTCGACATCGACGGGCTGCGCACGCTGGACCTCGCCGAGCTCTTCGGGGACGGCGAGAAGCCCTCCGACAAGCCCGTCGTCCTGGAGATCGGCTTCGGCATGGGCGAGGCCACCGCGCGGATGGCCGCCGCCGACCCGGACACCGGCATCCTCGCCGTCGACGTGCACACCCCCGGCCAGGGCAACCTCCTCGGCCTCGCGGAGCGCGGCGGCCTCACCAACGTCCGGGTGGCCAACGGCGACGCGATCATCCTGCTCCGCGAGATGCTCGCGCCCGCCTCCCTCGACGGCCTGCGCGTCTACTTCCCCGACCCCTGGCCCAAGGCCCGCCACCACAAGCGCCGCCTGATCCAGCCGGAGTTCCTGACCCTGGCCGCGCCCTCCCTCAAGCCCGGCGCGATCCTGCACTGCGCGACCGACTGGGAGCCGTACGCCGAGCAGATGCTGGAGGTGCTCACCGCGCACCCCGACTTCGAGAACACCCGGGCCGACGGCGGATATGCCCCGCGCCCCGAGTTCCGCCCCCTCACCCGCTTCGAGGGCCAGGGCCTCGGCAAGGGCCACGTCGTCCACGACCTGCTGTTCCGCCGGACCGCGAACCCGCCGAGCGGAATCACCGAGTCCGCCCCGGAGAACTGAGGCACCGTCGCGGCCACCCCCATCCCTCGTTAGGGTCAACGACGTGGCCACCAGTTCCCCGTATCCGATACCCCCCGAGGCGCCCGCCCCGAGGGAGCTGCGCCGCGTCCGCTGGTGGCAGCGGCGCGCGATACGCGGAGGCGCGCTCGTCACCCTGCTCGCCCTCTCCGGCCTGGTGATCCTCGCCCTGGTGCGGGAGCAGACGGGCACCGAGGGGTTCCTGGTCGGGCTCGGCCTCGCGGTCGTGCCCGTCCCGCTGCTCGTCGCCGCGTTCCGCTGGCTGGACCGGGTGCAGCCGGGGCCCTGGCGGAACCTCCTCTTCTCCTTCTCCTGGGGCGCCTGCGCGGCCGCCCTCGTCGCGATCGTGGCGAACAGCTTCGCGATCCGCTGGATAGCCACCGCCACCGCCGACCCCACCGGCGCCGACACCCTCGGCGCCACCGTCATCGCGCCGATCGTCGAGGAGAGCGCGAAGGCCGCCGCGATCCTGCTCGTCTTCCTCTTCCGCAGACGCGACTTCACGGGCCTCGTCGACGGCGTCGTCATAGCCGGGGTGACCGCGACCGGCTTCGCGTTCACCGAGAACATCCTCTATCTGGGCAACGCCTTCGTCACCGACCAGCTCAGCCGCGACAGCGGCCTCGCCTCCGTGACGGCCGCGACCTTCTTCGTACGGGTCGTCATGTCCCCGTTCGCGCACCCGCTGTTCACGGTCCTGACCGGCATCGGCTTCGGCTTCGCCGCGTTCGCCGCCGACCGCCACCACCTGCGCCGCGTGCTGCTCCCGCTCACCGGACTGCTGCTGGCGATGGGCATGCACGCCCTGTGGAACGGCTCGGCGGTCTTCGGGCAGTACGGCTTCTTCACCGTGTACGCGGCGTTCATGCTCCCGGCGTTCGGCCTGCTGACGTGGCTGGCCGTCTGGACCCGGCAGCGCGAGCTGCGCACGATCCGCGCGGAGCTGCCCGCGTATGTGGCGGCGGGCTGGCTCACCCCGCCCGAGCCGTACGCGCTGGGCTCGATGCGGGCCCGCGCGCTGGCCCGCGACTACGCCTCGTACACCTGGGGGAAGGCGGCGGCCCGCACGGTCGCCGAGTACCAGATGTACGCGACGTCGCTGGCGTTCCTGCGCCACCGCGGCCGGCGCGGCCGGGCCGGGGCCGACTTCGTGGCGCGCGAGCGGGAACTCCTCGAAAGGCTCTGGGAGCGGCGCGAGCCGGCCCGCCCCGCGCTCGCGTACGCGGCGCAGGCGACGGCACCGGTGGTCCGTCCGCTGCCCCCCGGCCCCTACGGGTCGTACGGGTCGTACGGGGCCTCCGGCGGGTACGGCCACCCGCACTACGGGGCGCCCGGCCCCGCCCCCTACGGATTCCCCCCGTACGGGCAGCCGCTCCCCCGGCCCCAGCCGGCGGCGAGCGGCCACCCCACGTACGACGCGGGATCCACGTACGGCCCCTACAACCCCTACCGCTCCTAGGCCCACCGCTCCTAGGCGGACGCTGCCGTCAGCCGCGCGATCTCCGCCGGCGTCAGCTCCAGGTCCGCCACCGCGAGCAGCGCCGGCAGCTGTTCGACCGTGCGCGCGGAGGCGATCGGCGCCGCCACCGTGGGCTGCGCGGCCAGCCAGGCGAGCGCCACGGTCGCGACCTGCGCGCCGTGCGCCTCGGCGATCTCGTCGAGCGCGGTCAGGACGCGCTCGCCCCGCTCGCTGCCCACGTACTGCGCGACCCCGCCGCTGCGGGCGCTCTCCACCTTCGTGCCCGGACGGTACTTGCCGGTGAGGAAGCCGGACGCGAGCGCGTAGTAGGGGACGGCCGCGAGGCCGGAGCGCGAGGCGACCTCCTGGAGCGGGCCCTCGTAGGTGTCGCGGGAGACGAGGTTGTAGTGCGGCTGGAGCGCGACGTAGCGCGCGAGGCCCTCGCGGTCGGAGAGGTCGAGGGATTCCTGGAGCCGCTCGGGGGTGATGTTGGAGGCGGCGATGGCGCGCACCTTGCCGTCCCGCACCAGTCCGTCGAGCGTCCCGATGATCTCCTCCACGGGGACCGACGGGTCGTCGTAGTGCGTGTAGTAGAGGTCGATGTAGTCGGTGCCGAGGCGGCGCAGGGAGGCGTCGATGCCGGCCTTGACGGTGGCCGGGGAGAGGCCCTTGAACTCGGGGTGGGCGCCGACCTTGGTGGCGATGACGACGTCGGAGCGGTTGCCGCGTCCGGCCAGCCATTCGCCGACGAGGGTCTCGGACTCACCGCCCTTGTTGCCCTCCACCCAGGCCGAGTAGACGTCGGCGGTGTCGATGAAGTTGCCGCCCGCGGCGGTGTAGGCGTCGAGGACGGCGAAGGAGGCGGCCCGGTCGGCGGTCCAGCCGAAGACGTTGCCGCCCAGGGAGAGCGGGAAGACCTCGAGGTCGGAGGAGCCGAGCGTACGCAGATGAGTCATGTGTTCCTCAACAAGGCCACCGGATGCGGAATTCCGTGCACGCACCACCGGACCGGCGGCCCTGGCGTCGGGGGGGATGCCGCCAGGACCGCCGGAGTGCGGAGGGAACTCAGCACCGCGCGGGCGCGGACCTCAGGGGTTCAGGCCCTTGCCCTGCAGCCAGCCGAGCGGGTCGATCCCGGTGCCTTCGGGCGTGTGGACCTCCAGGTGGAGGTGCGGCCCGGTGACGTTGCCGGTCGCGCCGACGCGGCCGATGACCTCGCCGGTGGTGACCTTCTGGCCCGCGCTGACATTGAGCGAGGACTGGTGGCAGTACCAGATCTCCGTACCGTCCTCGAGTTCGAGCACGGTGCGGTACCCGTACGCGCCCGCCCAGCCGGCCTCCTTGACGGTGCCGGTGTGCACGGCCTTGAGCGGGGTGCCCGTGGGCGCGGCGAAGTCGAGGCCGGTGTGGTGGCCGGAGGACCACATGGCGCCGGCGTCGCCGAAGTGCGAGGTGAGGGTGTACGAGGAGGTCGGGATGGCGTAGCTCTTGGCGAGCTTGGCCAGGCGCGCGGCCTCGGCCTTGGCCTTGCGGGCCTCCTCCGCCTTCTTCTTCTTGGCGGCGGCCTCGGCGTCCGCCTTCTTCTCGGCGGCCTTCTGCTGCGCGGCGGCCTCTTCGGCGGCCTTCTTGACGGCGGCGTCCTCGGCCGCGGTCCGTACGGCGGCGTCCGCCTGGTGCTGCTGGTTCTCGGCCTGCCGCATGATGCGGGCGCGCAGCGCCTCGCCCGCGTCGGTGGTGCCCTGCTCGGCGTCGACGGGACTGACGCCGGCGGCGGTGAGCGGGGCGGACGCGGCGGCGGCCGTCGTGGTGTCGGAGGAGTCGTCGGCCAGCAACGAGCCCACGCCCGGCAGGGACTTGGCCTCGGGGAGCGAGTCGGCGACGGCGGCCACGCCCGGCAGGTCGGGCATCGATATGGAGACCGGCGGCTTGCCGTCCTGCGCGGTGGCGATGCCGCCCGCGCCGACGGCGGCGATGACGCCCACGCCGAGGACGGTGGAGCTGCGGGCGAGCCCGCCGCCGCCCTTCTTGTGCACACGGTGCCTGCCGCGGACGGGCCGGACGGAATCCTCGGTGGGGTTCCACTCCTCGAACTGGTCCTCGTCGTACACGCCGAAGTCGTCGTCATTCGGTAGGTACACGGCTTGGGGGGCAGGCCGGTTGGACGCCACGGGGGCGCACTCCTTTCCTTCCTTCTCGCCTACCGGGTTAGCTGACGGGTTCGGAGCAGGAAGGTCTCCTACGGGCATCTGCCGGCGCGTGCGCGCATGACGGGATCGAGGCATGCGTGCATGGGCGGCAGAGGTCCGATTCACCCCAAGTTAGTGGTTCCCCGGCTCCCTTGCGGGATTAGGCGCGTGCGCGCGGAGCCGCCTCTAGTGACGGCTGGGACGACCGCGCTGCGTTATCGAACGTTAATAGACAGCGGGTCGGTATTCCAAGCTGTTCCGGTTGATCGTTAACGCCGACCGGCTGTACGTACCGGGACGCACGGGGGCGGAACGGGGCGAGTCGACCCCACCTCGGTCCGCACCGGAATTTCACATTCCCTTGACAGTACGTCAGATGTCATGCGGAGCGGCGCACTTCAGTCACCAGTGGTGACATCCGGATCCCCGGCGACCGGCCGGCGCACCGCGAGGAGCGCCATGTCGTCCGTCATCCCGCCCCCGGTGTGCCGTCGCACCTCCTCCGCGAGCGCGGCGAGCAGCGCCCGCGGGCCCCCGCGCCCCGGGAAGATCCGCCCGCCGAGCCGGGTCGCCGGATCGTAGAACTCCCCCGCCGCGTCCCGCGCCTCCGACAGCCCGTCCGTGTAGAACAGCAGCGTCGCGCCGGGCGGGAAGTCGGTCTCGTCGGCCCGGTCCGGCCAGATCCCCAGCTCACCCATGCCGAGCGGCAGCGCGGGCTCGCTCGCCGACATGACGCACAGCCGCCCGTCGCCGCGCAGCAGCAGCGGGGACGGGTGACCCCGGTTGATCAGCCGCACCCGGCCGTCGGCATGCCGGATCTCGGCGAGGACGGCGGTGGTGAACCCCTCGAAGGCGTCCAGGCCGTCGCGCCGGGTGCCCTCCCGGGCGAGGGCCCGCTCCAGGCGCTGCGCCACGGCCTCCAGCGTGGTCTCCTGCTCGGCGGCCTCCCGGAAGGCCCCGATGACGACGGCGACCGCGGCGACGGCGCCCATGCCCTTGCCGCGTACGTCGCCGACGATGAGCCGGACCCCGTACGGGGTGTCCTGCACCGCGTACAGGTCGCCCCCGATGAAGGCGTCGGCCTGCGCCGCCTCGTACCGTGCCGCGATGTCGAGCCCGCCGATCCGCGGGTCCGGCTCGGGCAGCACGGCGCGCTGGGTCGTCTCGGCGATGGAACGGGCGTTGGCGAGCCGGTCGTTGCCGCGGCGCACGACGCGGTTGATGACGATCGCGAGGGCCGCGACGGTGACCACGGTGAGCACCTCGGTGACGGCCTCGACATGGCTGCTGCCCACGTTCCCGAAGTGCAGGACGAGGACGGCGGCGGTGGCGGCGGCGCCGGTCAGGACGGTGCTCAGGAGCGAGTAGAAGGGGGCGGCGATCAGCGGGGCGGCCGTGAAGAGGGGCGCCGCGGTGAACTCGGGCGGGGTCGAGACGTCGTACACGACCCCGACGAGGAGCAGCAGGAGGGGGAGCGCGCGGACGAACGTCCGCTCGTGCGCGGTGGCACCCCTGTCGCCGGTTCCGCCTCGCTGCCCCACCGCTTGTCTCCCGCCGACTCCGCGCCCATCACCGCGCTCCACCCAGGGTTCCCCCGGTGGGGAGCGGAGGCGAGCCGGTGCGGGCCGACCGGGTTACGGGGGCGGCGAAACCCGTGGGGGACCGGAAAAAAACCCAGGGCCGGAAGCTGATGCTTCCGGCCCTGGGCCTTCAGTAGCGGGGACAGGATTTGAACCTGCGACCTCTGGGTTATGAGCCCAGCGAGCTACCGAGCTGCTCCACCCCGCGTCGGTGAACACAACACTACGCCATGCGGAGGGGTGCGTCGAACCACTTCCCCGCCACCGCCCCGCACACCGCCGTTCACGGGTTGTCCGCGTGCGTGAGCGTCTCCCACGCCACGAAGAGCCCGTCCGTGCCCTCGGGGCGCCGCTGCTCGGTGAACCGCTCGGTCAGCGGCATGTCCAGGTGCAGCCGCCCCCGCAGGTGGTTGAGGCCGACCTCCGTGTCGGGCCCCATGTCGCGCTGCACCCGGCCGCCGCAGAGCCAGCCCGGTGCCTTCTCGCCCAGCTGGTACCGGGAGTGGAACTCGAAGG
This sequence comes from Streptomyces sp. NPDC041122, assembly GCF_055592445.1. NCBI lineage: Bacteria > Bacillati > Actinomycetota > Actinomycetes > Kitasatosporales > Streptomycetaceae > Streptomyces > Streptomyces sp. NPDC041122. Next base: position 35,679 of record NZ_JBVIYQ010000003.1, read on the forward strand.
CGGCCCGCATCCGCTCCTTGACCTCCCCGTACAGGTCGACGCCCTGGTGGCGGGCGGTCTCCGCCATGTGCGCGGTGGCGGCCAGCGAGTAACTGGCGTGCTTGAGGTTGCGGCAGGTCTCCTGCGCGATGCCGTCGACGAAGGTGCCCTGCCCGAACCAGTACTTCCGCAGCTCGGGGGCGGTGTCGATGCCGCTGCCCGCCGGGGAGACGGGCAGCTTCCCGTCGGACTCCAGATAGAAGTACGCGGGCACGCGGGTGCGGAAGTGGTGCACGGCCTTCTCGAACGCGGCGTGGTCGTCGAGGAAGACGGCCATCGCCATGGTGGCGTCGGCCATCACCAGGTCCCAGTTGCCGTTGAAGTCGGCGGAACCGTCCCTGACCTGGGGCAGGTAGGCGTTGCGCAGCATCCGCTCGAAGCGCAGCAGCGAGCCGTCGTTCCAGCCGTCGTAGGTGTAGCGCACGGCCTCGGCGGCGCGGGCCCAGGAGGTGGCGGCCCACGCGGTCTGCAGCCCGGCGTTGGCCTCCGTGTGCCCGGTGATCACCTTCGACCACGCGTCCATGATCTGCACCGCCTTCTTGGCGTGCGCGCGGTCGCCGGTGATGTTCCAGAGCAGCGCCTGGGTGTACGCGGCGAGGGCGTCCTCACGCTCCTCGACGCAGCCCCGTCCGGGGCGGGTGTCGGGCGGGCACTCCACGACGGGGTACGGGGTCGGCCGGTAGTCGTCCGCCGCGAACCTGCTGCCCCGCATCTGCTCGAAGGCCTTCGCCCAGGGCTGCTCCCCCGCCCTGACGTGGGCGCGCACCCGGTCGAGCTGCTCCTTGCCGACGAGGACGCCGGGGTGCGTGAAGGGCAGGTCGAGGGGGCGCGCGGCGGCCGTACGCGTGCCCGAGCCGCCCCCTTGACCACTCCCGCAGGCCGCGGCGAGGACGAGAAGGGGCACGACGAGCAGACAGAGCGCCCGCCGCCCCGTGCCACGTACGGCTGCGGCCATTGCTGCACCTCCGGATCCACCCGGGGTCGGTCCCACCGCCCCGGCAGTCCAGCGTGTCCCGCCCCGGCCGCCCCCGCCGACCGGACTGCTCCGTTCGGGCGCGCGCCGCCGCTCGGACCGTCCGGACGCGTGCCACCACTCAGATCACCGGCGGCCGCCCCAGTCGCGTCAGCCGCCACACCGTGCGCCACCGCATCGGCCTGCGCCCGCCGCACGGCGTCCGCAGCCCCTCGACGAAACCACCGGCCCAGGCCCGCAGCCCGGCCACCGAGCGCGTGCGGGCCACCGTGAGAAGCGTCCAGACGCCGAGGTGGACGGGGATCAGCGGGAGCGGCAGGGCGCCCCCACTCGACCCCGGGTGGGCCGCCGCTCGAGGGGCCCGGAGAGGGGTGGTCACCGGCGGTATCGTCGGGGCGGGCCGCGACGCCTTCTCCCGTGACCGGTTGCACCGCACGCTTACCGCCTCTTCCCTTCCAGGAGTGACCAAGCATGTCAACCATCACCGAGCTCAGTGAGCTGAGCGGCGAGTACGTCCTCGACACCGACCGCACCCGGCTCGGGTTCATCGGCAAGCACTCCGTGGGGCCCCAAGTGCGCGGCGAGTTCGAGGAGTTCGAGGGCACCGCGCACCTGGACGGCGGCGATCCCGCGAAGTCCGCCGTCCGGCTCACCATCCGGGCGAAGAGCCTGCAGACCCGCAACAAGATGCGCGACGACCCGCTGCGCAAGAAGTTCCTGGACGCCGCCCACCACCCCGACATCACCTTCACCTCGACCCGGGTGGAGCAGGTGGACGGCACTCGGTTCCGCGTCACCGGTGACCTGACGCTGCGCGGCACGACCCGGCCGCTCACCCTGGACGTCGAGTCGACCGGCGGCGAGCGCGACGCGCAGGGCGGGCTCCGCGCCGGCTTCCGGGGCAGCGCCACCATCAACCGCAAGGACTGGGGCGCGAGCGCCAACCCCGTGGACACGCTCGTCGTCAGCTCGAAGGTGACGGTGGAGTTCGAGGTCACGGCGGTCCGCACGTCCTCGTAAGTGTGAGGTGCGCGGAGAGGGGGACCTGGGGAGCAGGCCCGGATGCAGCGGCGTTCCTCTAGAGGGCTCTCCCGGCCAGGTTCCTCCGGTTCAGCAAAGAGCCGGGGGAGCCGCGCGTACGGGGCCGGGAGGTCGGGGAGGCCCGGGAGGCCGCCTAGACCACGGCGTAGACCGGGGAGGCCGGGGAGACCGGGGAGACCGGCGTGCGGTCACTCCACTCCGCCGTGCTCGCACACCCGCCGCGCCACGTCACGCAGCTTTATGTTGTGCTCCTGCGAGAAACGGCGCAGTACGTCGAACGCGGCGTCCTCGGTGATGTGGTGGCGCCCCATGAGGATGCCCATGGCCTCGCCGATGGTGTGCCGGGTGGCCACCGCCTCTTCCAGCTGGGCGTGGCCGCGGGCGCTGGAGAAGGCGACGGCGGCGTGCGAGGCCAGCAGCCAGCCGGCCACCTCGCTGGCCTCGGTGAACGCGCCGGTACGGCAGGAGTAGAGGTTGAGGGCACCGAGGTTCTCGTCCTCGGTGAAGAGCAGGAACCCCATCATGCTGCCCACCCCGAGCTCGCGGGCGCGCGGGGCGTAGGCGGGCCAGCGGGGCTGCTCCCGGGTGAAGTCGGTGACACGGAAGACCCGGTCCCCCACGTCCTTGCGCGCGGCGTCGAGGCAGGGCCCCTCGCCGAGCTCCTCCTGCAGCCGGTCGCTGTCGACGACGAGCTGCTCGGTGGCGGCCAGCGTCTCCACCTTCTTGCCGCGTACGACGAGGATCCCCGCCGCGTCGCAGCCGTCCACCAGGTCGACGGCGGACCCGCTGATCTGGCGCAGCGTGGCACCGACCGACTCCTGCGCCAGGAGGTCGCGCGCCATCGACGCCATCTGCAGCGCGAATCGACGCCAGTCCATGATGTCCGCCCCTTCACCGCAGATATGCACGCAGGCCCAGATCAGACGTCATCTGACCTGGGCCTGAGCCGTAGACCGTGTGGGACTCGAACCCACAACCAATGGATTAAAAGTCCACTGCTCTGCCAATTGAGCTAACGGTCCTCGTCGGTGCACCCCCGAGCATAGCGGGACGGGCCGCGCCATCCGATCGGGTATCGCCGTCGAGGGCCGTGCCGGTTACGGATCCAGGGGTTCCGGAAGGCCCGCGCGGGCCGCGTCACGGGCCCGGGTGCGGGCGTGGTCGGGGTTGAGGAACCAGTGCCTGGCCGACGCCAGCCACCACACCGCCGCGAAGCCGAGGACGACGAGGACGGCGATCGGGGCGTAGTTGAACGTCTCCCAGGTGACCGGCGAGACCTGCGGCAGCATGAACAGGACGGTGATCACCCCGACCCAGGCCACCGCGACCACGCCCACCGGCCGGGACCAGCGCCCCAGGTGCCACGGCCCGCGCTCGAAGGCGTCGCCCTTGCGCAGCCGCAGCAGCGTCGGCACGACGTACGCGATGTAGAGCCCGATGACCGCGATCGAGGTCACCGCCGCGTACGCCGTGACGTTGATCAGGTACGGCAGCCCGAGGACCAGCGCGCCGAGCGCGGCCAGCCAGACCGCCGCGACCGGGGTACGGGTGCGCGGGCTGACGGTGTGCCACAGGTGTGAGAACGGCAGCGCGCCGTCGCGCGAGAAGGCGTAGATCATGCGGGAGTTGGCGGTCACCGACGCCATGCCGCAGAAGAGCTGCGCGCCGATCACGACGAGCAGCAGCAGTTTGCCGGCGGTCGCCCCGAGCGCGTCGAGGAGGATCTGGGCGGGCGGCGCACCCGTCGCCGAGCCGCGGGCCCCCTCGTACGACTGGATGGCGAAGGTGAAGCCGAGCAGCAGCACGAAGCCCGCGATCCAGGAGGTCCAGATGGCGCGGACGATGCCCTTGGGGCCGGCGGTCGAGGCGTCGTGGGTCTCCTCGGTCATGTGCGCGGAGGCGTCGTAGCCGGTGAAGGTGTACTGCGCCATCAGCAGGCCGATGAGGGTGACGTACAGGCCGCTGCCCCAGCCCGTGTTGTTCACGAATTCGGTGAAGACGAAGGACGCCGACTGGTGCGAGTCCGGCGAGAGGGCGAGCGCGCCGACGATGACGGCGACGCCGCCCACGTGCCACCAGACGCTGATGCTGTTGAGCAGCCCGACGATGCCCACCCCGAAGGTGTTGAGCAGCCCGTGCAGCACGAGGATCGCGGCGAAGAGCAGGATCGTGCGCTCCTCGGTGACGGTGAAGTCGAACTGGAGGTTGAGGTACGCGCCGAGGAAGGACGCCGCCCCGAAGTCGATCCCGGCGGTCACGGCGACCTGCCCGAGCACGTTGAACCACCCCGTGAACCACGCCCACGCGGCGGCGGACCGCGCCGGCGCCAGCCGGTGCGCCCAGAAGTAGAGCCCGGCGGAGGTCGGGTACGCGGAACAGATCTCCGCCATGGCGAGCCCCACGAAGAGGGTCATCAGCCCGACCCCGACCCACCCCCAGGTGATGAGCGCGGGCCCGCCGGTGTTCATCCCGAACAGATACATGGTCAGGCACCCGGACAGCACCGAGATGATCGTGAACGAGACGGCGTAGTTGGAGAACGCGGACATGCGCCGCGCGAGGACCTGGGTGTAGCCGAGCTGGGCGAGACGTTCCTCGTCGGAACCGGCGCCGGGTGGTGGTGGCGGGGAGTCGACCTCCCCGACCGAGTCTTTTGTCATGCCCCCAGCGATTCCCTCGCCGGGGGCGTGACATGCGCCCGGGGCCGGCCAAGAGATGGCCCGACCCGACGTTCAGAAGAGGCCCTTGTAGACGCCCCATCCGCTGGCGATCTTCGTACGCCCGGTGAACGAGCCGTTCCCCTTGCCGTCGTTGCGGTAGAGGTTCCCCGAGGTGTCGCGCGCGACCAGGTCGGCCTTGCCGTCCCCGGTGATGTCGCCGACTCCGACGAGCGCGTTGTAGGTGGCGCCCCAGGCGCTGAAGACCTTCACCCGGTCCTGCAGCGTTCCGTCCCCCTTGCCCTCGTACCGGTACAGCGTGCCGTCCTGGTGCCGGGCGAGAACGTCCCCGATCCCGTCACCGTCGAGGTCACCGGCCCCGACGAGCTGCGTATACGTCTTCCACGCGGAGCGGATCTTCTTGCCCGCCGCGAGCGTGCCGTCGCTCTTGGCCGCGAAGAGGTAGATGTCGCCGGTCGTCGCCTTGCGGGCGAGGAGGTCGGCACGGCCGTCCCGGGTCAGGTCACCGGGCGAGGTGAGGACGTCGTACGCGTTCCAGCCGGTGCCGAGTGCCCGGTACGGGGCGGACGGGGACACCGCCTGCCCGCATCCCGGCTGGTAGCCGCGCAGGGCACCGTCGGCCATGCGGACGAGGACGTCGTTGCAACGGTCCTTGTTCAGGTCCCCGAAGGGCACCGCGAGCACCTTGGTGGACCAGCCGCTCGCGGACGACTTCCCCGAGAAGGCGCCCTTGCCGTCACCCAGCTGGAAGGTCAGGCCGCCCGAGGAGTTGAGGGTGAGCAGGTCCCCCGTCCCGTCCGGGTGGGCGGCGATGTCCGGGCCCGCATGGTCATGCCGTACGGCGTCTCCCTCACGCAGCATGACGGTCCCGTGGGTCTCCAACGGCGGGCCCGCCCCGTCCTGCGGCCGGACGGAGAGCTCCCAGTCGTAGGCGCCGTTGGGGAGGAACGTGCCGCCCGTGGCCGCGGGGTCGGCGCCGTGCCAGCCCACCTCCACTTCGCCGTGTGCGACCCCGCCTTCCTCCGTCGCCACGGTCCGGCCGGTGTTCCGGGCGCGGACGGTCAGATTCCAGCCTGCCGCGGGCTTGGAGAGGAGCAGCCGCGTCAGGATGTCCGGCGCGTCGTCCCGACCGGTGGCACGGACCGACGCGGCGTTCTGCTCCCGGCCCATCGACGACAGCGGCTGCACGGGCCCTTCGGACGGCACGAGGTGCACGCGCTCCTGCGCGTCGACGTAGGCGGTGTTGCTGCCGGACTTGTCGACGGTCCAGCGCACATGGCGCTGTGAGACACCGGTGTCGGGCAACTCCCCGATGTCCTGGGTGACGGCCCGGCCGCTCCCGACCGCGGTCCGGGTCAGCTTTCCGGCCCTCTTGTCGTGCGTGACCACATAACCGTCACCGAGCAGCGATTCACCCGCGCGGACAGGCACCGTCCTCTTCTCCGTACGGTCGTACACGCCCGCCGGGCCCTCGGGGCCGCAGCTCCAGTACAGCCAGCGGCCGAGCGCCTGGAGCTCCGTGGGGGCGCAGGAAGAACCGATGGCGAGTTCGGCCACCGTTTCCTTGGTGTCCAGGTCGTATCCGGTGACCGAGCCCGGGGTGGTCCCGGGTGTCCACAGCACACTGCCCCAGAGAGCGGCTGCGCCCGCCTCCCTGGTCACCGTGGGGGAGGCGTAGTTGTCGAGTCGGTAGACGTACTGTTCGGTGGCCGTCGTGTAGAGCACGTAGGCGCCGGACACGTCGGTGATGCTTCCACCGCTCGGCACGGATTTCCTGAAGTGGTCGGTCGCGCCCGGTCCGTGCACCTGGATCAGGTCGTGGCCCTGCTGACGTTCGAGCCATGCGATCCGGCCGTCGGTGGTGCCGTGGACCTGCGCACACCCGACGTCGGCCGCCGGGCAGCCGCTGCTCATCAGCACGTTCGAGTCCGGCGTGAACGAGCGGCGCTCGCCGAAGGCCGGTATGCCGGACGACGGGTGGGGGTCCACTTCACGGACGTAGTCGTCGCGGTGCCCGTTCGACGTGTCGGTGACCAGCAGCCTGCCCTGGGCGAGGGCCAGGCCGCGGACCGCGGCCTTCGGCCGGGGCAGCGGCTTGAACACCGTGGCGGTCGGCCGGCCCGTGCCGTCCACGGCGATGCGCTGCAGGGACTGCTCGTCGCCGCTTCTGCCGACGACGACAGCGGTGCCGCCGGGCCCGGTGGAGATCCCGTTGCCGCCGCTCTTCGCGAGGAGCGTGACGGGGTCGCCGCCCTCGACCGGCGCGGCCATCACCGATGTGTCGGACACGCTGGTGCGCGGCTTGTAGACCAACCAGTCACCGACCATCGCCAGGGTGTTGCCCGGCTTGTAGGTGCTGCCGCCGAGCGGAACGCTCCGGGGTGCACGGGACAGGTCGGAGCGGTCGAACACCAGGACCGTCCGGAGATTGGCGTTGTACACGGCGACACGGCCGGTCGAGAAGGTGACACCCATGTATCCGGCGGGCAGGGCGGCCGTCCAGCTCCTGACCTGGCCGGTACGCGTGTCGACGTCGATGATCCGTTTGGTTCCCTCGATCTCGGCGAGGAAGAACACGGAGGTCGCGTCACCGCCTGCCGGCTGGCCGACCGTACTGCCCGCGGGAAGGCCCGCCACGGTCACGTCGCGCGTCGTCCCGTCCGCTTCCCCGGTCAGCAGGTGCAGGGTGTCGACGGTCGACCGGTCGTCGGCGTCCGTCCCGGTGTGGGTGACGACGGTGGAATCGTAGGTCGCCACGTAGCGCTGGCCTTCGGGAACGCGCAGCTCGCTCGTCGTACGGTCCACGGCGTTCCACAGCTTCACCACGCCGTCGACGGGTTTGGCGGCCAGCACATCGCCGCCGGTGGTCCATGCCAGCTCGGGCGGCATGTTCTCGCCCACCGGGAAGGTCTCGCCGTCCGCGTAACGCGTCCATACGAGGCCCTTGAACCCCTCCAACCGGTGGAAGACCCCCTTGGTGCCCGCCCCGTCCGCTCCCGTGACCTGGTTGGCGATCAGGGACACCCCGAGATCACTGGCACGCGCGGCCGCCGGGACCACCGCCTCGGGCACGTCTTCCGCGGCGGAGGCCGAGAGCTGGAGCGGCCCAAGTCCCGTCGCGACGGCCGCCGCGACGGTCACGGCGACGCCGAGTCGTCTCGCGCGGCGGTGGTTCACACGGGCATGGCGCATCACAGCACGCACAGAAGTCCCTCCCCAGGGTGGGGGAGCGCCCGTCACGGGCTGCGACCGACCCCCCGGCCGACGCGTCCTCCCCCAAAGTCGCCCGATCGTACCGCCGGACACAGCAGTGGCCCCCACCCGATCCGGGTGGGGGCCACTGTTCATGGCTCAATGCCGTCAGCCGTTGCGCTTCCAGCGCGGCTTGTCGTCGCGGCGGCCGAAGGAACCGGTGCCGGTGCCGGAGCGGTCACGGTCGCGGTTGAACGACGGGCGGTCGTGGCCGCCGGAGCGGGCGCCGCCGGAGGGGCGGTCGTCGCGGCGGTCACGGTTGAACGGACGGTCGCTGCCGCGGTGGCCGCCGGAGGGGCGGTCGTCGCGACGGAAGCCGCCACTGCGGTTGTCGTCCCGGCGGAAGCCGCCGCCGCGGTTGTCGTCACGGCGGTCACGGTTGAAGCCACCGCCACGGTTGTCGTCACGACGCTCGAAAGAACGGCCACCACGGTTGTCGTCACGACGGTCACGGCTGAAGCCGCCACCACGGTTGTCGTCACGACGCTCGAAAGAACGGCCACCACGGTTGTCGTCACGACGGTCACGGCTGAAGCCGCCACCACGGTTGTCGTCACGACGCTCGAAAGAACGGCCACCACGGTTGTCGTCACGACGGTCGTCACGGCGGTCGCGGTTGAAGCCGCCACCACGGTTGTCGTCACGGCGGTCGCGGCTGAAGCCACCGCCGCGGTTGTCGCCGCGACGCTCGTAGTTGCCGCGCTCGTCGCGCTGCGGACGGCGGTTGTCGTACGAGGAGGAACGCTCGGCCACGGGGGCCGGCTGCTCCGGCACCGACACGGCGGCGGCCTCGACGACCGCCTCGGCGGCGGCAGCGGCCTCGGCGACCGCGGCCTCCGGGTCGTCGCCGCGCTCGCGGGCGGCACGCGCGGTGAGGCGGTCGGCCTCCTCGCGCAGCTCGGCGGCGCGGCGCTGCGCGCGCTCCAGCTCCTTGGTGAGGTCCTTGACCTCACGCTCGGCCTGGGTCGCGGCGTTGCCCGCGGAGTCGGCCTGCACCTCGGTCATGGAGCGGGCGCCGGTGATCTCGGCGACCTCCGGGTCGAAGGTGCCGCCGCCGTTGATGATGTGGCGGCTGGCGTCGACGCCGGCGTCCTCCATGAGGCGGAAGATCTGGCGGCGCTGGTGCGGGAGGGACAGCGAGACGACCGTGCCGCTGCGGCCCGCGCGGGCCGTACGGCCGGAGCGGTGCAGGTAGTCCTTGTGGTCGCCGGCCGGGTCCACGTTCAGGACCAGGTCGATGCCGTCGACGTGGATGCCGCGGGCGGCGACGTCGGTGGCGACGAGGGCGTTGACGTAGCCCTTCTTGAAGTCCTCCAGGACGCGCGTACGGGCGCCCTGCGTCATGCCGCCGTGCAGCGCGTCGGCCTTCACGCCGGAGTCGCAGAGCTGCTCGGCGATGCGGTCGGCACCCAGCTGGGTGCGGACGAAGATGATCGTGCGGCCCTTGCGGGCGGCGATAGCGGCCGTGACCGGCGCCTTGTCGCGCGGCTTCACGATCAGGATGTGGTGGGTCATGGTCGTGACGTTGCCCTGGGCGCTGTCGACCTCGTGCGTGACCGGGTTGTTCAGGTAGCGCTTGACCAGCGTGGAGATCTCGTTCTCCATCGTGGCCGAGAACAGCATGCGCTGGCCGCCGGACGGGACCTGGTCGAGCAGCTCGGTGACCTCGGGCAGGAAGCCCAGGTCCGACATCTGGTCGGCCTCGTCGAGGACGGCGATCTGGGTGTTCTCCAGCGAGCAGGCGCCGCGGCTGATGATGTCGCGCAGCCGGCCCGGGGTGGCGACGAGGATGTCGACGCCGCGCTCCAGGGCGTAGATCTGGTTGCCCATCGACGTACCGCCGCAGACGACCTTCATCTTCAGGCCGAGCACGTCGCCGTACGGCTGGAGGGCGTCCGCGACCTGCATCGCGAGCTCACGCGTCGGCGTGAGGATGACGCCGCGGGGCTTCTTCTTCTCGGTGCGGCCCTCGGCGGCCAGCGTCGCCAGCATCGGCAGACCGAAGGAGAGGGTCTTGCCGGAGCCGGTGCGGCCACGGCCGAGGATGTCCTTGCCGGCCAGGGCGTCCGGGATGGTCGCGGCCTGGATCGGGAAGGGGGTGGTCACGCCGTTCTGCGCGAGCTTGCGGACGACGCCCTCGGGCAGACCGAGGTCCGCGAAGGTGGTCTCGGGCTCGGCGTCGGCGGGGACGGCCTCCGCGTCGGCGGGGGCCTCGGTGTCGTCCTGCGCCTCGACGGCCGGGGACTCGACGGTCTCGGCGGCCTGGGCGACCTCTACGGTCTCGACGGTCTCGACGGTCGCGGGGGCCTCGACAGCCTCGACGATCTCGGTGATCTCGTTCTCGGACAGAACGGCGTTGTCAGAACTGGAAATGGACATGCGAAATGCGAAACCTTCCGGAGTCTCGGCACGCGCCCGTCAACTCCGTGATTTCGCAATGGACCGCCTCTATGCGGTCAGCCACGGCAAGGGAGAGTACGCGCCACGCGGCGCTCTTCTGTGTCGGCGCCGGGCAAATGGGATCAAACGATCTACCACCATACGCACCCCCCACCCCGGATGGCAAACCGCCCCCTTTCCGGGGCCGGCCACCCCCGTGTCCGCGGCCACCTCACCGTGCCTCGAACCGCCCTCCCGCCGGGACCGCCAGAGACGACCTGGGACCGCCGGGGACCGCCGGGGACGACCTGGGCCCGCCAGGGACCGCCCGGGACGGCCTGGGACCGCCCCCGGGACCGCACGGACCGCCCATGCCCATCCGGAACTACCTCGGCCCGGCCTCGGGCGACGGCTCCCGCCCCACGATCTCGGCGTTCCGCCGCTGCAGCTGGGCGTTCTGCCCGGACCCCTCGTGCGCCGAGGAGGACGGCTCGGGGGTGGTCGGGTCCGGCGTCGGGGTCGGGGTGGGCTTCGGCGGATCGGGCGCCGGGGTCGTCCGGGTCGGCGTCGGCCGCGGCCGGGTGGGCGTGGGCCGCCCCGGCCCGCCCGGCTTCGGCGGCTTCGCGGAGGCCGACGTGCCGGACGACTCCGCGGGCCTGGCGCCGCCCTGCTCCGACTCGCCCCCGCCGGCCGCGTGGCCCTTCCCGCGCCGCTTGCCCTTGCCCTTCCCCTTGCCCTTGCCGTCGCCCTTCGCGCCGTCCTTGCCGAGCTCGTCCCCGCCCTCGACGTCACCGCCCTGCGTCACGGGACCGCCGTCGGGCGCGGCCGCACCGCCGCGGTGCCCGGCGGACCGGCCGGGGCCCGGGGTGGCTCCGTCGTCACTGACGCTCATGCAGCCCGCGGTCGCCGCCACGGCCACCGCGACCGCGGCCCAACGGACGGAAACGTAGAACTGGCGCACGGCCGAGCACCTCCTGAGGCGCTGAGAATCGAGACGCCCTGCCCAACTCCCGCGGCCCGCAAGAGGACACGGAGGGCAACCCCCCGAGGGCCCGCCGCGGGGCCCGCACATCAGGGCGGACGCACGTACGCCCGGACCCCGCTCGGCCCCGGCCCGCCGCGCCCGGCAGCCGCACCCATCCGCCCCACCTGACCCACCTGACCCACCCGGCCCACCGCGCCCAGCCACCCCACCCGGCCGCCGCGCCCCGCCCGACTCAGCCGTACCCGAGCGCGTGCAGCCGCGCGTCGTCGATCCCGAAGTGGTGCGCCACCTCGTGCACCACCGTGATCTCCGTCTCGGCGACGGCCTCCTCGCGCGAGCCGCACATCCGCAGCGTCGGGCCGCGGTAGACGGTGATCCGGTCCGGCAGCACGCCCGCGTACCACTCGCCGCGGTCGGTCAGCGGAGTCCCTTCGTAGAGCCCGAGCAGCTCGGGGTCGTCGGAGGGCGGCTCGTCCTCGACGAAGACGGCGACGTTGTCCATCAGCCGCGTCAATTCCGGCGGAATCCGGTCGAGCGCCTCGCCGACCAGTTCCTCGAACTCCTCGCGCGTCATCTCCAGCACTCCCCCATTGTCGGCCACGCCGCCGCTGCCGTCCCGGCATACCTGACGCGCCAATTGGGCATACGGGACCAATGGCCCGCGACTTCACCGTCGTCCCCCAGGGCGTGCGCAGGGCGGGCACCGCCCTCGTAGGCCACTACCGCGCTCGCCGCGCCCACCCCACCAGCGAGCTGACCAGCCCCCCGCACCCCTACGCCCGCGCCCTCGGCCTGATCCTGGTCGTCGTCCTCGGCGCCTGGCTGGGCCTCCTCGTCGTCGGCAGCGTCCGCGCCCCGGTCGGCCCCATGGACACCCGCATGACCCTGCGCCCGTCCGTGTCCGGCGGCACGAAGATCAACGTCTCGCCGCTGGGCGCCCTGGAACTCCGCTCGCACGTCGCCCCGCTCCGCCTCGACGTCGACGTGGACCGCCTCGACCCGGTGCGCGCGCAGGCCCTGGTCGACCACCCCGAGCGCCTCTCCGGCCTTCAGGAGGAGGTCGCGGACGACGTCGGCCACGGCACGCTCGACCTCGCCGTGCGCTCCTGCGTCGCCGTCGTCTCCGGCGCCACGGCGCTCGGCCTCGCCGTCTACCGCCGCCCGCGCCGCGCCCTGGCCGCCGGCGGCCTGGCCCTCGCCCTGCTCGCGGCGTCCGGCACGGTCGCGTACGCCACCTGGAACCCCAAGTCCGTCCTCGAACCGAAGTTCTCCGGCCTGCTCAGCAGCGCCCCCTCGGTGGTCGGCAACGCCCGCAGCATCGTCAGCGAATTCGACGTCTACCAGCAGGAGTTGGCGCGCCTCGTGACCAACGTGACCAAGCTGTACGACGTGACGTCCACGCTCCCCGCCTACCGGCCGGACCCCACCACGATGCGGGTCCTGCACGTCTCCGACATCCATCTCAACCCGGCCAGCTGGAAGATCATCTCGTCCCTCGTCGAGCAGTACGACATCGACGTCATCGTCGACTCGGGCGACACCATGGACCACGGCTCGGCCACCGAGAACGGCTTCCTCGACCCGATCGAGGACCTCGACGCGCCCTATGTGTGGGTGCGCGGCAACCACGACTCGCGGACCACCCAGCGCTATCTGGAGCGCCTGAAGAACGCGCACGTCCTGGACGACGGCAAGGCCGTGTCGATCGCCGGCCTGCGCTTCGCCGGGATCGGCGACCCGCAGTACACCCCCGACCGCTCGGTACGGGCCGAGGGCGACGCGGTCGAACACATGGCGGGGATACGGCTGGCCTCCGCGCTGCGCGCCGAGCGGGCGGCCGGGACCCCCGTCGACGTGGCGATCGCGCACAACCCCACGGCGGCGCGGGAGACGGACGGCGAGGTGCCGCTCGCCCTCGCGGGCCACGTGCACCACCGGGACATGGACGTCCTGGAGGGCGGCACGCGGCTGCGCGTCGAGGGGTCGACGGGCGGCAGCGGGCTGCGCGCGGTGGAGGGGAAGTACCCCGACCCGGTCGAGGCGTCCGTGCTCTACCTGGACCGTACGAGCAAGCGGCTGCAGGCCTGGGACGAGATCGAACTGGGCGGACTCGGCCTCACGAAGGCGGAGGTCAGCCGCCATCTCCCCAAGGAGAACCGCCCCGGGGCGCCCACCTCGCCGCCACCCTCCACCCCCTCCCCGTAAACCGTTTTGGCGATAGCTCCCCGCATCCCATATGCTTCTCACGTCCCCGACGCGCTGCAAGGCGCACACGGCGGGCCTCTTAGCCCTCATCGTCTAGTGGCCCAGGACGCCGCCCTTTCAAGGCGGTAGCACGGGTTCGAATCCCGTTGGGGGCACGCAACACCTGTGCGAGACTGGTGCTCGCACAAAGCTTGGTCCTGTGGAGCAGTTTGGAGTGCTCGCCACCCTGTCAAGGTGGAGGCCGCGGGTTCAAATCCCGTCAGGACCGCTTGCGATTCCTCGCGGATCGCGTGGCTGGGTAGCTCAGTTGGTACGAGCGATCGCCTGAAAAGCGATAGGTCGCCGGTTCGATCCCGGCCCCAGCCACCTCTTCCAGAAGCCCCGCCGATCCCGGCGGGGCTTCTGCGTTTTCCCCCTACCCGGCACGGCCCTCTTGAGGTCCCCCTCGCGGGTGGGCAAGGGGCTTCTCCCCGGCTCTCGCCGGCTCTCCGCTGCCAGCCCAAACAGTCCCGCCGCTCCGCGGCGGATGTCTCCCACCCACCCGTTCACCCCGCGACGCAGGGTTGGAGTGGGAGCGGGTGGGTCGGGGCTCGCTCCGCCCGGTCCGCGGGGGTGGTGGGCTTACCGGCCAGGTGCGGCGGAGGAATGAGGGGGCATGGCGTGTGGGGTCGGCTCACTGGCCGGAGGCTTGGGCGGCGCCACCGGCCGGCACCCGCGTACGAGACGGGAGGGGACGTGGGGGTATGTGCGCACGGAGCACCGAGCCCGCAATAGCAACATTGTCCGCGAGGCAGTGGCGCAGGGATGGCGAGTACGCACATACCCCCGCGGCCCCGCACCCACAGACGGACCCAAGGCGCGGCCCCCAGGCGCAAACCCCAGCCCAAAGCACACCCACGCCCACACCTCAAGACGACCCCAAGCGCAGCCGCCTACGCCCCCGCATGAGCCGGCACACTCACCCGCCCCCCGGGATGCCGGTGGCGCCAGACCCAGAACACCGTGCTGGACAGCAGCGCCCACCCCGCCAGCACCAGGAACGGGAACGCATGCTGGTGGCCGCCGAAGTACACCGCCGTGTGCTGCGCGTTCACCGACGCCCCCGGCGGCAGCCACTGCCCGATATGGCCCAGCACCGACGGCAGCAGCGGCCACGACACCGCGCCGCCCGACGACGGGTTCCCGAGGAGCACCATCAGCCCCCACGTCGGAATCATCGCCCACCGCCCGAACAGCGTGTTGAACATCGTGAAGACCATCCCCGACGTGAACATCGTCAGCGCGAGGATCAGCCAGGACTCCACGAACGGCAGGTCCAGCGCCCCCAGCCACCAGTCCACCACCGCCGCGATGACGAACGCGCCGAGCAGCGCGTACAGCACCGTGAACCCGATCCGTTCCGCCGGATTCAGCCCGCGCGCGTGCACGCTCAGCTGGATCGCCCCGACGAAGCCGATGATCACGGCCGCCAGCGAGATGTAGAAGATGGCGAGCCCGCGCGGGTCCCCCTCCTGCAGCGGGTTCACGTCCTTCACCGCCACCGTGACCCCGGCCTTCTCCCCCACCTTCGGCGCGGTCTCGGCGAGCACCTGCGCCACGGAGGCACCGGACGCCCCGGACACGTCCAGCGTCACCCTGTCGGAAGCCTTGCCCGACGGCACGTCCAGGATCGCGAAGACCTTCTGCTCCTCCATGTCCTCGCGCGCCGCCGCCCGGCTCTCGTACCGCCGCACCTCCAGCGACGCGTTCAGCGCCTTCTCCATGCCCTCCAGGAACGCCTTGCCGCGCGCCGAGTCCGAGGAGTTCACCACCGCGGTGGGGATGTGATGGGGGGTCGGCTTCGCCATGGAGTACGTGTACGAGCCCGCGAAGAGCCCCGCCGCGGCCGCCAGGATGAACACCAGCACGGTCGCGGGCAGGAACGGCGACTGCTTGAACGCGTCCCACCGCTCGCTCCGGGTGGGCACCCGCCCGTGCGCCCCGTGCGCGGGATGCGCTCCACGCACATCCGCCCCAGACGGCTCCCGCTCCCGTTCCTGCTCCTGCTCCTGCTCCCGTTCCCGCTCCGGCCCTCGCTCCATCTCCTCATCAGGCATACGAATACGCTAAACCACGTAAAAGTATCCGACCTACCCAGTACGCCCACTAAGCACCCAGTACGCCCACTAAGCACTCAGTACACCCACTACCCGGCCAGATCACTCACCAGCTGACGAAACGGACTCCGACCTCCTCCGCCGCCACCCCCGCGCCGCCAGCGCCACCCCCACCAGCACCACGACACCGACCAGGAGCACCGAGTCCGGCACCGCGCGGCCCACGCCCCCGGCCCACTGCTCCACGGCGAACGAGTCGTCCACGTCCAGCAGTCCCGGCAGCGCCGTCGTCCCGTCGTAGGCCAGGAACAGCACCCCGAGCCCGACGAAGAACAGCCCGGACAGCAACGACGTCGTGTGCAGCTCGACCCGGCCGGGCCACCCCGACCGGCCGAGCCGGAACGTCCGCCCCCGCAGCCACCCGCGCCGCCCCAGGTCGAACCGCTCCCAGAGCAGCGCGAGCAGGAAGAGCGGCACGGCCATGCCCAGCGCGTACACGGCGAGCAACAGCCCGCCGTAGACCGGGCTGCCGCTCACCGCCGCCACCGTCAGGACGCTGCCGAGGATCGGGCCGGCGCAGAACCCGGCGAGCCCGTACACCGCCCCCAGCGCGTAGACCGAGAAGGCCGTCGTCGGACGGATCCGGCCCGAGAGCTCCGCCATCTTCCGCGAGGCGAACCCCATGCCGAGGATCTGCAGCACCCCGAGCCCGATGATCAGCCACCCGGCGACGAGCACCAGCTGGTCGCGGTGGCCGAAGAAGAACCGCCCGGCGTAGGACCCGGCGGCGCCGAGCGGCACCAGCGTGGTCGCGAGCCCGGCGTAGAAGATGCCGGTCCGTGCGACGAGACGCGAGGCGGAGTCGATCGAGTAGGCGAAGAAGGCCGGCAGGAGCAGGGCGCTGCACGGGCTGACGAGGGCGAGCAGACCGCCCAGGAACGCGGCGAAGTACCCGACATCGGCGGTCACTCCGCACCACCCATGCCCTGACCGCCCCGACCGCCCTGTCGATCCTGACCGTCCTTGCCGTCCTTGCCGTCCTGGTCGTCCTGAGCGCCCTCAGCGCCCTCAGCGCCCTCAGCGCCCTGACGCTGTTTCTCGTCCCTCCCCGAGGGCTTCGCGTCGAGCGCCGCCGTCTCGATGGCCTGGCGGAAGACCTGGTCCGGCTGCGCGCCCGAGATCGGCCGGCCGTTGACCAGGAAAGAGGGCGTCGACGCGGCGCCGAGCCCGTAGGCCTCCTCCTGGTCCTTGCGCACCGCGTCCCCCGCCGCGTCGCTCCCCGCGTCCGCGACGAACCGGCCGACGTCCTTGACCCCGGCCTCCTTCGCGAGCTCCTTCAGACGGTCGTCGCCGAACCCCTTCTCCTTGGAGTCTTCGGCGTACGCCGCCTCGTGGAACTGCCAGAAGCGGCCCTGGCGCCCCGCCGCCCACGCGCCGCGCGCGGCCCGCTCGGAGTCCTTGCCGAAGATCGGGAAGTTGCGCCATTCGATGCGCAGGGTGCCGTCGGCCACGTACTTCTTCACGAGGCCCGGCTCGGTGTCGCGGGCGAACTTCCCGCAGAAGCCGCACTTGAAGTCGGCGTACTCGATCATCACGACGGGCGCGTCCGCGCGGCCGCGCGCGAGCGGGTCCTTCGCGTCGCGCCGCGCGAGCGCCTCCAGCTCGGGGTGGACGCCTTCCCGCGAGCCGGCCTCGGGGGAGGCGCCGGCGGCCTCCTCCTTCACGGTGCGGTCGCCGGAGTCCTCCGGCTTGGTCGCCGTGTACGAGGCGACGCCGAGCAGCAGCGCGGCCACGGCGACGCCCGCGCCGATGGCGACGTTCCTGCTCTTGTTGCTCTTGGTGTCGTTCTTGGGCATCAGAGCGATCTCTCTTGTCCTGTTGTACGTCGATGAAGGGGCCCCTGAGGTCAGGGGCCTCCTACACGCGCAGGACCGAGAGATCGATCGGGGAGGGCGGGTCGAGGGCGGGCGGCGCGCGGCCGGGCGCCATCGACGGGACGGTCCGGACGACGCCGCACGCGCCGGTCGCGGCGTGCGCGTCGTACAGCGCGGGCAGCAGCTCCTGCGCCGCACCGGTCCGCGCCGGTGTCCCCGGCACGTGGTCCGCGTCCTGCGGGCTGCCCTTGCCGCAGCCGGGGCGGGGCGCCCCGGTCGCCGCTGCCGAGGCCGTCGCCGGCGTCGCTCCGGTCACCACGGGAGCCGTGGACGCAGCCGTGGACACAGTCGTGGAGGCTGTCGTGGAGGTGGCCGCCGACGAAGCCGGCGACGAAGCGGACCCTCGGCCTCCGCAGAACACCCCGAGCACGAGCACGACGAGCAGCACCCCCAGCAGAGGGGGCCACGAAGCACGCGCACGGGACAGCATGCGCGAAATCGTACGTGCCGGGGCGCCCCGGCAGAGAAATCGGTTCGCCAGCCTCGAGCCGCGGGTGAGATCCTGGAACCCGTATGTCTACGCAGCCCGCCCTCACCCTCGACGCCCTCGCCTCCCGTCTGTCCGAGCTCTCGCTGCGCGACGAGCACCGGATCGGCCGGCGGCTGGAGGGCGCCCGCCGGATCCGCAAGCCCGAGGCCCGCGCCGCCGTCCTCGCCGAGATCGCGGCGGACGTGGAGAAAGCCGGGGCGCGGATGGCCGAGCGCGGCTCGCGGCTGCCCGTGATCACGTATCCGGAGCAGCTGCCGGTCAGCCAGAAGAAGGACGACATCGCCGAGGCGATACGCGACCACCAGGTCGTGATCGTCGCGGGCGAGACCGGCTCGGGCAAGACCACGCAGATCCCCAAGATCTGCATGGAGCTCGGCCGGGGCGTGCGCGGCATGATCGGGCACACCCAGCCCCGCCGCATCGCGGCCCGCACGGTCGCCGAGCGCGTCGCCGAGGAGCTGGACACCCCGCTGGGCGAGGCCGTCGGCTGGAAGGTCCGCTTCACCGACCAGGTCGGCGCGGACACCTACGTGAAGCTGATGACGGACGGCATCCTGCTGGCCGAGATCCAGACCGACCGCGAGCTGCGCGCGTACGACACGATCATCATCGACGAGGCCCACGAGCGGTCCCTCAACATCGACTTCCTGCTCGGCTACCTCGCCCAGCTGCTGCCGAAGCGGCCGGACCTGAAGGTCGTGATCACCTCCGCGACCATCGACCCCGAGCGGTTCTCGCGGCACTTCGGGGACGCCCCGATCGTCGAGGTCAGCGGGCGCACGTTCCCCGTCGAGGTCCGTTACCGTCCGCTCCTCGAAGAGGACGGCGACGACTCCGACCGCGACCAGATCACCGCGATCACGGACGCCGTCGAGGAGCTGCAGGGCGAGGGCAAGGGCGACATCCTCGTCTTCCTCTCCGGGGAGCGCGAGATCCGCGACACGGCGGACGCGCTGAACAAGAAGAACTTCAGGTTCACGGAAGTCCTGCCGCTCTACGCCCGGCTCTCGCACGCCGAGCAGCACCGCGTCTTCCAGCAGCACACGGGACGCCGCATCGTGCTCGCGACCAACGTCGCCGAGACCTCGCTGACGGTCCCCGGCATCAAGTACGTGATCGACCCGGGCACCGCCCGCATCTCCCGCTACAGCCACCGCACGAAGGTGCAGCGGCTGCCCATCGAGGCGATCAGCCAGGCCAGCGCCAACCAGCGCAAGGGCCGCTGCGGGCGTACGTCGGACGGTATCTGCATCCGCCTCTACAGCGAGGACGACTTCCTCTCGCGGCCCGAGTTCACGGACGCGGAGATCCTCCGTACGAACCTCGCCTCCGTCATCCTGCAGATGACCGCCGCGGGTCTCGGCGACATCGAGAAGTTCCCCTTCATCGACCCGCCGGACCATCGCAACATCCGCGACGGCGTCCAACTCCTCCAGGAACTGGGCGCGTTGGACCCCGCCCAGAAGGACCCGAAGAAGCGGCTCACCCAGCAGGGCCGCAAGCTCAGCCAGCTGCCCGTGGACCCCCGCCTTGCCCGGATGGTCCTGGAGGCCGACAAGAACGGCTGTGTGCGCGAGGTCATGGTGATCGCGGCCGCGCTCTCCATCCAGGACCCGCGCGAGCGCCCGGCGGAGAAGCAGGCGCAGGCCGACCAGCAGCACGCCCGCTTCAAGGACGAGACGAGCGACTTCCTCGCCTTCCTCAACCTGTGGCGGTACGTGCGGGAGCAGCAGAAGGAGCGCGGCTCGTCGTCCTTCCGCCGGATGTGCAAGGCGGAGTACCTGAACTTCCTGCGCATCCGCGAGTGGCAGGACATCTACACGCAGCTGCGCACGGTCGCCAAGCAGATGGGCATCCACCTCAACGAGGACGACGCCCCCGAGCAGCACGTCCACATCTCCCTCCTGTCCGGCCTGCTCTCCCACATCGGGATGAAGGACGTGAAGGAGTCGAAGGAGAGCAAGGACAAGGACCCGCGGCAGCGCGGCGGGCGGAACGAATACATCGGCGCGCGGGGCGCGAAGTTCGCGGTCTTCCCCGGCTCGGCGCTCTTCAAGAAGCCGCCGCGCTTCATCATGTCGGCCGAGCTGGTGGAGACCTCCCGCCTGTGGGCGCGGGTCAACGCGCGCATCGAGCCCGAGTGGGTCGAGCCGCTCGCCCAGCATCTGCTGAAGCGCACGTACAGCGAGCCGCACTGGGAGAAGGACCAGGCGGCGGTGATGGCGGTCGAGAAGGTCACGCTGTACGGCGTGCCGATCGTCACCGACCGCAAGGTGAACTACGGCCGCATCGACCCCGAGGTCTCCCGCGACCTGTTCATCCGCAACGCCCTGGTCGAGGGCGACTGGCGCACGCACCACAAGTTCTTCGCCGCCAACCGCAAGCTCCTCACCGAGGTCGAGGAGCTGGAGCACCGGGCGCGGCGCCGCGACATCCTCGTCGACGACGAGACCCTCTTCGACTTCTACGACCAGCGGGTCCCCGCGGACGTCGTCTCGGGCGCCCACTTCGACTCCTGGTGGAAGAAGCGGCAGCGTGAAGAGCCCGAACTGCTCGACTTCGAGCGGTCGATGCTCATCAACGAGAAGGCGCAGGGCGTCTCCAAGGCGGACTATCCCGACGCGTGGCGCCAGGGGCAGCTCACGTTCCGGGTGACGTACCAGTTCGAGCCGGGCGCGGACGCGGACGGCGTGACGGTCCACATCCCGCTCCAGGTCCTGAACCAGGTCACCGACGAGGGCTTCGACTGGCAGATCCCGGGGCTGCGCGAGGACGTGGTCGTCGAGCTGATCCGCTCCCTGCCGAAGCCGGTCCGCCGCAACTACGTGCCGGCGCCGAACTTCGCGAAGGCGTTCCTGGAGCGGGCCGTGCCCCTTCAGGAGCCGCTGCATGTGACGCTGGCGCGCGAGCTGCAGCGGATGGTCGGGGTTCCGGTCTCGCCGGACGACTTCGACCTGACCCGCGTACCGGACCATTTGAAGATCACGTTCCGGATCATCGACGAGCGACGCAAGAAGCTCGCCGAGGACAAGGACCTGGAGGCGCTGAAGCTGCGGCTGAAGCCGAAGGCCCGCCAGGCGCTCTCGCAGGCCGCCGCCGCGACGGCGGAGCGGTCGGGCGGCGCGGCGGTCGAGCGGTCCGGCCTTGACGACTGGACGATCGGCACGCTCTCGCGCGTCTTCGAGACCCGCCGGGCCGGCCAGCCCGTGAAGGCGTACCCCGCGCTCGTGGACGACGGCGACACGGTCTCCGTACGGCTCTTCGACACCGAGGCGGAGCAGCAGCAGGCGATGTGGCGCGGCACCCGTCGCCTCATCCTGCGCAACATCCCGGTGAATCCGGCCAAGTTCGCCTCGGACAAGCTCAGCAACCAGCAGAAGCTCGCCCTGTCGGCGAACCCGCACGGCTCCATGCAGGCCCTCTTCGACGACTGCGCGATGGCCGCGGCGGACCAGCTGATCGCGGACTTCGGCGGCCCCGTCTGGGACGAGGAGTCGTACCGCAAGCTCTTCGACAAGGTGCGCGCGGAGATCGTCGACACCACGGTGCGGGCGGTCGGGCAGGTGCAGCAGGTCCTCGCCGCCTGGCAGGCGTGCGAGCGCCGCCTGAAGTCGGCGAGGAGCCCGGCGCTGCTCGCCAACCTCGCGGACGTGCGGGAGCAGCTGAACTCGCTGGTCAAGCCGGGCTTCGTGACGGAGACGGGCCTGCGGCGGCTCGCCGACCTGATGCGGTACATGGTGGCGGCGGACCGGCGCCTGCAGCAGACGCCGACGAACGTCCAGCGGGACACCGCGCGCATGGAGAAGGTCCGCGAGATGCGCGACGAGTACCTGTGGCTGCTCGAACAGATGCCGCGGGGCCGGCCCGTCCCGCAGGAGGTCCTGGACATCCGCTGGATGATCGAGGAGCTCCGGGTCAGCTACTTCGCGCACGCGCTCGGCACGGCGTACCCGGTCTCCGACAAGCGCATCGTGAAGGCGATCGACGCGGCCGCACCGTGATCGCCCGGCAGCGCAGCGTGAGTTCGACCGCCGGGCCTGCACTGCTGTAGAGTCCTGTCTCGCAGCGCAACGCACCAACAAGCGCAGCGAGCAAGGTCCTGTGGAGCAGTTTGGAGTGCTCGCCACCCTGTCAAGGTGGAGGCCGCGGGTTCAAATCCCGTCAGGACCGCATGAGAAGAAGGGCCGCACCTCCCGGGGTGCGGCCCTTCTTCGTGCCCGGCGGAGGCCGCGCCCGCGGCGGAGCCGCCATCAGACACAGCAAATCCCGTCAGGACCGCAGTAACGAGCAAGGGCCGCAACCCCCCGGGTTGCGGCCCTTCTTCGCGTTCGGGCGCCCGCGCGCCGCCCCCGGTCGCGGCGCGATGCCGTGCCCGCAAGCTTGACTGCGTCACATTCCACCGGTACCCCGGAACAGGGAGCCGGCGGGAAGGCTCCCCTGGAGGTGACGCATGTCCGCTTCTCCGGCTCCCTCGCCGTCCGCGCGGCACGAGACACGTGCCCTGCTGCGCGCGCACCTCGCCGCGGCCACCAGCTACCGCCACGTGACCCGGCACTGTCCGATCTGCCATCGACTGCTCAGGCTCGCCCTGGAGCCCTCTCAGCCCGCCCAGGGCGAACGGGAGGCCCCCGGGGGCGCCTTCGTCACGGAGGGCGCCGCCGGCGGCGCACCGGGCGAGGACGAAAGTCCCCCCAACCCATGACCAAAGCCGACGCGCGGCCCGCCCCCGCGGTGGCAGGCTGAGAGCCGAGGGCCTTCATCCACGGCCACGACCCCTCTAGCGCAGGGGTGTCGTGCGCAACAAGCACCACGACGTGTGACGGGTGTCACCGAACAAGTTTTGGGAACCCCGGAACTTACACCCTCCCTACAACAGGCCAATTTAATATGTGCAATTGCACCACCCCCCGGACTGCGCCCCCACCCCCCTCCGAGGACCCCCCGGAGTCCGACAAGGGCGCACGAGGACCCGCTCACCAGCGCGTCCTCGGCGCACAAAAAAGATCGCGCTGGACCCGGCGGAGTCCAGCGCGATCGAACGACTCACCCATGTGTCTCGGGCGTGGCTCCCGTTGGGGCAGGATCCGCGTCGCGTACAGCCATATGTCGGACGTACGGCCAGGTTGGGGGACCTGGCAGTAGTGGTGCTCTTCGCCCGGGTTGTGCGAGTTACTGCTGCTTACGCGGTACTTCAGGCCTCGCTGCGCTGCTGCGGAATACCCGCGAGCAGTGCGCGGACCTCAGCCTCGCGGTAACGGCGGTGTCCGCCGAGCGTGCGGATCGACGTGAGCTTGCCAGCCTTCGCCCAGCGCGTGACCGTCTTGGGGTCGACGCGGAACATCGTGGCGACCTCAGCCGGGGTCAGCAGCGGCTCGGCATCAGGGGTGCGAGCGGTCATGAGCGGCCTCCTCGGGAGAACCGAACCTTCTCGGTTCATTCCTCTAAATTCTGCACCTTGACCCGCGTTGCCCGAAATGGCGGACGCGAGTCGAGTCGGTTATAGGACGAACGGCTTGTCCTCGGCACTACAACTACACCATCCGTCCAGCCGCGTCGGCCAAACCGATGGAATTGCCCTCCCAGGTGTTCATCACCGACGGAAGCCGATGGACCATGCCATAGCGGACAGTCACGCCACAGTGACGATCAGTCACAGAGCGATCAGGAGTCAACAGACCCCCCATAGAGTGCAATGCTGAGCATTCCGCCCGTACTTGGGCGGAAGGAGCCCTCCCCGGACTCCTTGTCCTATTTTGGCACGAGGAGGGGTGATGGGCGCAAGGGCCCCTAAAGTGCGGTCCGTCACGCTTGGGACAAAAGCCCGGATCGGGACCTACGTCCCGAGGCCGGCGCGGGCCGCGGCGCTCAGTTCGCGAACTGCAGGTCCCGGACCGCCCGCCACCGCTCCACGAGCCTCGCATACGCCTCGCCGGCCGCCGCGCCGTCACCGTCGCGCAGCGCC
Source organism: Streptomyces sp. NPDC041122 (assembly GCF_055592445.1). NCBI lineage: Bacteria > Bacillati > Actinomycetota > Actinomycetes > Kitasatosporales > Streptomycetaceae > Streptomyces > Streptomyces sp. NPDC041122. The sequence continues at coordinate 59,713 of NZ_JBVIYQ010000003.1, forward strand.
TCGATCCCCTCGGCCACGTCCGCCGCCGAGTGGTCCTCCTCCAGCTCCTGGGCGGAGACCGCGTGCACGAGCCCGCCGTAGTCGAGCTCGACCAGGGAGCGCGGGTGGAACTCCTCCAGCCACCGGCCGACGTCCACGAGCCCGTCGATGAGCGGCCCCTCGTCCAGCGCCTCCCGCAGCGCCTTCAGGCCCCGGGCGACCCGGCGCCGGGCCTGCACCATCGGAGTGCGGTAGCGCAGCAGCCGCGGGGTGCCGCGCGAACCGTCCACCCCGTCCGCTCCGTCCGCCCCGTCCTTCTCCCCCTCCTCGTACGTCCGCTCCTCGTCGTCGACGAGGACGAACCAGTGCAGCGGCACCTGCCACGTCGAGGTACGGATCCAGGGGCGCGCGTCGGGGTTGCGGGCGAGCCACTGCTCGTAGTCCGCGGCCGTCTGCCGGCGCAGCACCGGGGGGAGCACGGCGTCCAGGACCGGCCCGGGCAGCTGCCCGGCCAGCTCCCCCATGGCCTGCCAGCCGCGCAGCCGGGTCCGCCACGGACAGACGCACAGCACCCCGTCGACCTCGGCCACGAAGGCCTCGCCGCTCTCGTGCACCGGCACCGGCACCGGTGGCGTGGGCAGCAAGTCGGCGAGCGAACGGCGGAGTTCGTCCTGGCAGGTGGGCAGCTCTGGGCGGCGGGCGTAGCGCGCCCAGTGGCCGCGCTCCGGCTCGGGGAAGGCGGCCAGCGGCTCGTACACACGCAGGTAGGCCGCGTACGGAACGGTCACCGATGACACCTTGGGCACGGCTGCTCTCTCCCCCACGTACCGGCTGGAAAACACTGCACAGGTTGCCATGACCGGACTTTCGCCACGTCACGCCCGACAGCCCTTAGTCTCATGCCCAACGGGCCCCCGCCACCCGTACGGGAGCCCGGCCATCCGCCGCCATTCGACCGGGAGTCACCACAGTGACCGAAGCAGACAACGGCGTCCTGCACACCCTGTTCCACTCGGAGCAGGGAGGCCACGAGCAAGTAGTGCTCTGCCAGGACCGTGCCAGCGGCCTCAAGGCCGTCATCGCCATCCACAGCACCGCCCTGGGCCCCGCCCTCGGCGGCACCCGCTTCTATCCGTACGCCACCGAGGAAGAGGCCGTCGCCGACGTCCTGAACCTCTCGCGCGGGATGTCGTACAAGAACGCCATGGCCGGCCTCGACCACGGCGGCGGCAAGGCCGTGATCATCGGGGACCCGTTCCGGATCAAGAGCGAGGAGCTGCTGCTCGCCTTCGGCCGGTGCGTCGCCTCGCTCGGCGGCCGGTACGTGACGGCCTGCGACGTCGGCACCTATGTCGCCGACATGGACGTGGTGGCGCGCGAGTGCCGCTGGACCACCGGGCGCTCGCCCGAGAACGGGGGCGCGGGCGACTCCTCCGTGCTCACCGCCTACGGCGTCTTCCAGGGCATGCGGGCCAGCGCCCAGCACCTGTGGGGCGACCCGACGCTGCGCGGCCGCAAGGTCGGCGTCGCCGGCGTCGGCAAGGTCGGCCACCACCTCGTCGAGCACCTCCTGGCGGACGGCGCCGAGGTCGTGATCACCGATGTGCGCGAGGAGTCGGTGGCCCACATCGTCCACCAGCACCCGTCGGTGACGGCGGTCGCCGACACCGACGCGCTGATCCGCACCGAGGGCCTCGACATCTACGCGCCCTGCGCGCTCGGTGGCGCGCTCGACGACGACTCGGTGCCGGTGCTCACCGCGAAGGTGGTGTGCGGCGCGGCCAACAACCAGCTCGCGCACCCGGGCGTGGAGAAGGACCTGGCCGACCGGTCGATCCTCTACGCGCCGGACTACGTGGTGAACGCGGGCGGCGTGATCCAGGTCGCCGACGAGCTGCACGGCTTCGACTTCGACCGCTGCAAGGCCAAGGCGTCGAAGATCTTCGACACCACCCTGGCCATATTCGCTCGCGCAAAGGAAGACGGCATTCCGCCGGCCGCGGCGGCCGACAGGATCGCCGAGCAGCGGATGGCGGACGCGCGCTGAAAAGAGCCGGAACCTGACATTCCGGTCTCCCCGGGACGCCGTTCGGGGCCCCCGCCGGCGCCCCGGGGAGACAAGACTCACCCCCGTCGGCGGGTCGCCCGACAAGAAGAGGTTAAAATCGCAGTTGACCAGCGAGGACGGGGCTCCTCGCGGGTTGTGCGCCGAGGCGCGTCCTGCGGGCGACGTACCGTATGGCCGCAGGAGCAGGTACCGTGGAAGCCCTACGGACCGGTCTCTCCGAGGAGAGTCCGTTCCAGATCATGAACGCGTGTCAAGACTCTGGGGCCGTCGAGCCCCGTATCCGAGGGGGTCGAGCCATGGGGCGCGGCCGGGCAAAGGCCAAGCAGACGAAGGTCGCCCGCCAGCTGAAGTACAGCAGCGGCGGGACTGACCTGTCGCGTCTGGCCAATGAGCTGGGCGCTTCGACTTCGCAACAGCCGCCGAATGGCGAGCCGTTCGAGGACGACGACGAGGAAGACGACCCGTACGCCCAGTACGCGGATCTGTATAACGACGACGAGGACGAGGACGACGAGTCCGGTCCGTCGTCGCAGCGCCGCGGCGCTTGACCTCGTTGCAAACGCAGCATTCGTTGTCCACGGAGTCTTCGCACTTCTCGTGACAACCGCACTTCACCCGGTCCGGGGTGGTCACCACACCGGACCGGGTTTTGTGCTGCCTCGGGGCTGCCGTCACCGGCCGCCCCACCGGCCTACTTCGCGTAGTCACCGATCAGGGCGGCGCCGCTCTCGTGGTCGCCGCGGTCGGTGATCTCGCCCGCGACCCAGGCGTCGACGCCGCGGTCCGCGAGGGTGGTGAGCGCCGCGTCCGCCGACTCCTCGGGGACGATCGCCATCATGCCGACGCCCATGTTCAGCGTCTTCTCCAGCTCCAGGCGCTCGACCTGACCGGCCTTGCCGACCACGTCGAAGACCGCGCCGGGCGCCCAGGTCCCGCGGTCCACGATCGCGTGCAGCCCGTCCGGGATGACCCGGGCGAGGTTGGCCGCGAGGCCGCCGCCGGTGATGTGGCTGAAGGCGTGGACGTCCGTGGTGCGGGTGAGCGCCAGGCAGTCCAGGGAGTAGATCTTGGTGGGCTCCAGGAGCTCCTCGCCGAGCGTGCGACCGAACTCCTCGACGCGGCGGTCCAGGGACCAGCCGGCGCGGTCGAAGACCACATGCCGGACGAGCGAGTACCCGTTCGAGTGAAGACCGGAGGACGCCATGGCGATCACCGCGTCACCCTTACGGATGCGATCGGGGCCGAGGAGGCGGTCGGCCTCGACCGCGCCCGTGCCGGCGCCCGCGACGTCGAAGTCGTCCGGACCGAGCAGGCCCGGGTGCTCCGCGGTCTCGCCGCCGACGAGGGAGCAGCCGGCGAGGACGCAGCCCTCGGCGATGCCCTTGACGATGGCGGCGACCCGCTCGGGGTGGACCTTGCCGACGCAGATGTAGTCGGTCATGAAGAGCGGCTCGGCGCCGCAGACGACGATGTCGTCCATGACCATGGCGACGAGGTCGTGGCCGATGGTGTCGTACACGCCCAGCTGCCGGGCGATGTCGACCTTCGTGCCGACCCCGTCGGTCGCGGAGGCGAGCAGCGGGCGCTCGAAGCGCTTGAGGGCCGAGGCGTCGAAGAGCCCGGCGAAACCGCCGAGGCCGCCGAGGCCCGCGACCTCCGGGCGCTGGGTCTTCTTGACCCATTCCTTCATGAGCTCGACGGCACGGTCGCCGGCCTCGATGTCTACGCCGGCGGCTGCGTAGCTGGCACCAGTGGTCTCGGGCATGGTGAGTGAGAGCTTTCGTGTCGTGACTACGTGGGGCTTACGGGCGACGGATCGCGTCGGCCGCAGCCGTGGACGCCGGGCCTGCGGCCAGCTCGGTCTCCAGGAGCTGCTTGCCGAGCAGCTCGGGGTCGGGCAGCTCCATCGGGTACTCGCCGTCGAAGCAGGCGCGGCAGAGGTTCGGCTTGTCGATGGTCGTGGCCTCGATCATGCCGTCGATGGAGATGTACGAGAGGGAGTCGGCGCCCATGGAGGTGCCGATCTCCTCGATGGTCATGCCGTTGGCGATGAGCTCGGCGCGGGTCGCGAAGTCGATGCCGAAGAAGCACGGCCACTTCACGGGCGGGGACGAGATCCGGATGTGGATCTCGGCGGCGCCGGCCTCGCGGAGCATCTTGACCAGGGCGCGCTGGGTGTTGCCGCGGACGATCGAGTCGTCGACGACCACCAGGCGCTTGCCCTTGATGACTTCCTTGAGCGGGTTGAGCTTGAGGCGGATGCCGAGCTGGCGGATCGTCTGCGAGGGCTGGATGAAGGTCCGGCCCACATAGGCGTTCTTGACCAGGCCCGCGCCGAACGGAATGCCGGACGCCTCCGCGTACCCGATCGCGGCGGGGGTGCCGGATTCCGGGGTCGCTATGACGAGGTCGGCCTCGACGGGAGCTTCCTCGGCGAGTTTCCGGCCCATCTCGACGCGCGAGAGGTAGACGTTCCGGCCGGCGATGTCGGTGTCGGGGCGCGCCAGGTAGACGTACTCGAAGACACAGCCCTTGGGCTTCGCTTCCGCGAATCGGGAGGTTCGCAGTCCGTTCTCGTCGATCGCGACGAACTCGCCGGGCTCGATCTCGCGGACGAAGCTGGCGCCGCAGATGTCGAGCGCCGCGGACTCCGACGCCACGACCCAGCCGCGCTCCAGGCGGCCGAGGACCAGCGGGCGGATGCCCTGCGGGTCGCGGCCCGCGTACAGCGTGTGCTCGTCCATGAAGACGAGGGAGAAGGCGCCCTGAACCTGCGGGAGGATCTTCATGGCGGCGTCTTCGATGGTCAGCGGCTTGCCGTCGTCGTCCACCTGGCCCGCGAGGAGAGCCGTCACCAGGTCGGTGTCGTTGGTCGCGGCGACCTGGGTCGCGCGGCCGTTCTCCTTGGGGAGTTCGGCGACCAGCTCGGCGAGCTGGGCCGTGTTGACGAGGTTGCCGTTGTGCCCGAGCGCGATGGAGCCGTGCGCGGTGGCACGGAACGTCGGCTGGGCGTTCTCCCAGACGGAGGCTCCGGTGGTCGAGTAGCGGGCGTGACCGACCGCGATGTGACCCTGGAGCGAGCCGAGAGAGGTTTCGTCGAAGACCTGGGACACGAGGCCCATGTCCTTGAAGACGAGGATCTGGGAGCCGTTGCTGACCGCGATTCCCGCGGATTCCTGGCCCCGATGCTGGAGGGCGTAGAGCCCGAAGTACGTGAGCTTTGCGACCTCTTCGCCCGGAGCCCAGACACCGAAGACGCCACAAGCGTCCTGGGGGCCTTTCTCGCCGGGGAGCAGATCGTGATTGAGTCGACCGTCACCACGTGGCACGTCTTCGAGTGTAGGCGAGATCGACCACTGGTCCGAATTGGGGATACGGCCCTTGCACGGACGGTGACGAACCGCCGGTCGGACGCCCGAGTGCTAAGCCCTCGTGAACAGGCGGGCCCCTCCGTTGACACCCGGTGCGGTGCCCCGCCAGGCTCCTGGCCCATGCAGCCGCCCCCCGGTGACCTCGCGGTCCCGCTCGTGGAGCGCCGCCACGTCGACCTGGTCCGTGTCGCGAGCGCCATCTGTCGCCGCGCTGCCTGAACGCCCCCTTTTCTCCCCTCTCTTCCGCCCTTCTCCCCTGTTTTCCCCCTTTCCGACTTTCCGTCTTTCCGTCTTTCCCCGGGTGCGGGCCGCCGCCTGCCGTGCCGCCGCGCCCCGTTCAGGAGCGCACTGTGTCTTCGTACGGATCCCAGCTGTCCCGGCGCGCCTTCGGCGGCGTCGTCGGAGCGTCGGCGACCGCCGCCGCCGTCGGGCTGCCCGCCGCCGAGGCGCGCGCCGCCGAGGAGGAGCGGCCGTTCCGGGCCGCCGCGCCCCGGCGGGCCAAGCGCCCCAACATCCTCTTCATCCTCGGCGACGACCTCGGCTGGGCCGACCTCTCCTCGTACGGGGCGCCGCACATCAGGACCCCGAACCTGGACCGGCTCGCCCGGCAGGGCGTGCGGTTCACGGACGCCTACGCCGGCTCGTCGACCTGCTCGCCCACCCGCTTCAGCCTGTACACCGGCCGCTTCCCCGGGCGGACGGAGGGCGGGCTCGCCGAGCCGATCGCCGACCGCTCCGTGGGGCTCGACCCGGACCACCCCACGCTCGCCTCGCTGCTGCGCGACGCCGGGTACGCGACCGCCCTGATCGGCAAGTGGCACTGCGGTTACCTGCCCGACCACTCCCCCACGAAGTCCGGCTGGGACGAGTTCTTCGGCAACTTCGGCGGGGCCCTGGAGTACTACTCGAAGCTGGGGCTCGGCGGGGAGTACGACCTCTTCCAGGGCGCGGTCAGGGAGGGCGACGCCGAGTACAAAGACCTGCGGTACTACACGCGGATCCTCACCGAGCGCGCCGGTGACTACATCCGGCGCGCGCACGACCGGCCGTGGCTGCTCAACCTCAACTTCACCACCCCGCACTGGCCGTGGATCGCGGACGGCGACACGGAGGAGAGCGCCGAGATCGTCCGCAGGATCAAGGCCGGGCAGGAGGGCGCGCTGTGGCACCAGGACGGCGGCTCGGTGGCGAAGTACACGGAGATGGTCGAGGACCTGGACCGCTCGGTCGGGCAGGTGCTGGGCGCGCTGAAGCGGTCCGGTCAGGAGCGGGACACCCTGGTCTTCTTCGCCTCGGACAACGGCGGCGAGCGGTTCTCGTACAACTGGCCGCTGTCCGGCAACAAGGGGTCGCTGAAGGAGGGCGGCATCCGGGTGCCGACCCTCGTGCGGTGGCCGGCGCGGATCGACGGCGGGCAGGTCAGCCACGAACCGGTCTACACGCCCGACTGGACGGCGACCCTCCTGGAGATCGCCGGGGCCCGGCCGGATCCCGCGCACCCGCTGGACGGCACGAGCCTCGCCCCGTATCTGCTGCGGGGCGAGGAGCTCGCCGAGCGTCAGCTCTTCTGGCGGGTGCGCGGGGAGCGGGCGCTGCGGCGCGGGAAGTGGAAGTACTACCGCGGCAAGGGCGGCCAGGACCAGCTGTTCGACCTCACGGCCGACCGGCGCGAACAGGCCGACCGGGCCGCGGGCGAGCCGGCGCTCCTCGCCGAGCTGAGGACGGCGTGGGAGCGGACGGAGGGGGAGCTGTTGCCCTATCCGAAGGGGTGAGACGGGTCCGGAGGGATGAGACGGGGCGCGGGCGGGGCGCCCCCTCCCGCGGCTACTTCTTCGCGTCCTTGGTGGCCGCATTCGCGCTGATCACCGTGCCGTCGGCGGCGGTCAGCCGCAGGGTGTCCTGCTTCACCTCGTACCGCGCCTTGCCGTCGAAGAGCTTCAGCAGCCTGCGCTCGGTCTTCATCGGCTCGCCGGGGCACATCTTGCGGGTGGTCGTCGGCGGTCCGAAGGTGATGCGGCCGTTCTCGACCTCGGCCTTGGCGGTGACGGTGTTGCAGCCGAGGCTGCCGCGCACCTTGCCGTCCTCGCCGAAGGTCAGATGGACCTTGCCGTCCATCTCCTTCGGCAGGGCGGCGGCCGTGCCGCCGTCGTCGACGGCGCTCACCTGCCACCGGGTGCCGGTGAGCGGGGCGTCGGGCTCCTCGGGCCGTGCGGTGAAGTTCACGCGGTCTCCCTCGGGGGTGGTGAGCGTCATCCTGCCGTCGTCGACCTTCGCGGTGAACGTGCCCTCGCCGAGGGCGCGTACGAGGTCCTTCTCGAAGTTCATGCGGCCGTCGTCCATGCAGGCCCGCTTCGTCGTCCGGGGCGTGCCGAAGTGGAGGGTGTCGCCCTTGACGGACACGTCGGAGCCGAACGCGTTGCAGCCGTAGCTGCCGCCGGCCTTCCCGTCCTTGCCGATCTTGAGGTAGGCGCCGGCCGGGGCGTCCTGTTCCTTGCCGCCGAGGGTCAGGCTGTCGACGTGCCAGCGCACGCCGGTGAGGTCCGGCTCGCTCTGCACGGAACGGCCGCCGGAGTCGCCGTCGGAGCCGGCCCCGGACTCGGTGCCGCATGCGGTGAGCAGCAGTCCGGCGGAGGCCAGCGCGGTCAGGGTGAGGGTCAGACGTTGCGTGTGCATGACGATGTGACGGGACACGTGGGGGATCCGGTTCCCTCGGGCTCGCCGGAAGGACATGGGTCAGCCCATGATCGGCAGCAGCCCCGAGAGGTCCGCCCGTTCCCCGCTCGCGCTCACCTTCGCCGTCTCGCGCGCCGTCGCCCAGTCCGTACGCCCGGTCGCGAGGCGGATCCAGGTGAGCGGATCGGTCTCGACGACGTTGGGCGGGGTGCCGCGGGTGTGCCGGGGGCCCTCGACGCACTGCACGACCGCGTAGGGCGGGACGCGCACCTCGGTCGAGGCGCCGGGCGCCTTCACGGCGAGGGCGTCCGCGAGCAGCCGGGCGCAGGCGGCCAGGGCGCGGGGGTCGTACGGGACGTCGAGGCCCGGCACCGCGTCGTTCAAGTCGTCGGTGTGCACGATGAGTTCGACCGTGCGGGTGACCATGAAGTCGGCCAGGGTCATGGCGCCGAAGCGGGACGGCACCAGGCGCGCGTCGGGCGCCCCGGGCAGCGACTCCTCGATGCCGGCGAGGGTGCGGGTGAAGAGCGCGTCGAGGTCGGCGCCGGCGGCCTCGGCGGTCTCCCGGGTGTCCCGGTCGACCTGTCCGGCCGCGGTGACCGTGGCGAACGGCCAGTCCATGAGCGGGACTTCGTGCCGGGCCGGCTCCGGCAGGGCGAGGTAGCGGTGGACGGTGCCGAGCACCATCGCGAGGTGCGCGGCCAGTTCGCGGACCGTCCAGTCGCCGAGCCGGGTCGGCCGGGCGAGCTGCTCGGGCGTGAGGCCGGCGACCGCTTCCCGTACGGCGCCGAACTGGGCGAGCACGGCGGTGCGGATCTTGGTGGAGTCGTACGCGCGCGTGCGCTTTTTGGCCGGTGGCATGGGGCCGACCCTAAGCGTTGCCGGGGTATCCCTGAAGTCCCTTTTCGACCAGGTCGAAGGCGCGGGCCGCCAGCGCCGCGCAGTCCTCGGCCATGGCGTCGACGCTGTCGCCCGCGACGAGCCTGCGGTGGTTCTCCAGGATGACCGCGTCCCGTGCCGCGGTGAGCTGGTGGGCGGCGATGCCCGCCATCAGCCGGTCGCCGGTCTCCTCGGCGAGCGCGTCGGCGAGGAGACCGGTGCTGCGCATCTGGAAGATCATCGCGCGGCGGGCCAATGCCGGGGTGTCGCTGATGAGCTGGCGCAGCTGGAGCAGGCGCGGGTCGCCGGAGAGTCCGATGGAGGGGTCGCGTTCGGCGATCTTGGCCAGGAACTGGCGGCGGACCGCCGCGACCGCGGACTCGCCGGGCGCACGGTGGCGCACGGCGTCGGCGGGGTCCCCGACGTGGTCCTCCATGGGGCCGAGGAGCACGTCCTCCTTGGTGCCGAAGTAGTTGAAGACGGTCATCTTCGAGACCTCGGCGGCGGCGGCGATCTCCGCGACGGAGACCTTGTCGTATCCCCGCTCCAGGAAGAGGTCGAGCGCGGTCCGCCAGATCCGCATCGCGGTCTGCCGCTTCTTGCGCTCGCGCAGCCCCAGGGTTTCCTCAGCCATGGCCGTACTGTACCAGGATGAAGTTTTGTCCGAGCTTAAATATTGACTCGGTACATTTTTATGGGCAGGGTGGCGCCATGACCGTGACCCCCGCCGCCGCGCCCGACGCGCCCGCCGCCCCGCTCCTGACCGAGGGGCGGCGCAAGGTCGCCCTCGTCGTCTGCCTCGCCACGATCGTGCTCGCCGTCCTCGACCTGCAGATCGTCTCCGCCGCGACCGTGCCGATCGTCCGCGACCTCGACCCCGTCCACGGCGTCGACTCGATCCCCTGGCTGGTCAGCGCCTACGCCCTCGCCGGCGCCGCGATGCTCCCGCTCTACGGCAAGCTCTGCGACGTACTCGGCGCCGAACGGATCTTCGTCGCCGCCGTCACCGTCTTCCTGATCGGTTCCGCGCTCTGCGGCACCGCCCAGTCGATGCCCCAGCTCATCGCGGCCCGCGCCGCGCAGGGCGTCGGGGGCGGCGGCCTGATGAGCGTCACGATGGTGGTGCTCGCCCAGCTCAAGGGCCCCGACGGCAAGTCCACGAAGAGCGGCGGCTTCGGCGGCGTCGTCGCGGGCGGCGGCATGGCGCTCGGCCCGTGGCTCGGCGGCCTCCTCGCCGACCACGCGAACTGGCGCTGGATCTTCTACGTCAACCTGCCCGTCGGCATCGCGGTCCTCGCCGCCTCCGCCGTCGTCCTGCGGCTGCCGCGCCGCCCCGCCGCGCGCCGCGCCGTCGACTACCCGGGCGCCGCGCTCGCCGCCGCCTTCTCCGTGGCGCTGCTCCTGGTCACCGACTGGGGCGGCAAGGAGTACGCCTGGTCCTCGCCCGTCGTCGTGGGCCTGCTCGGCGCGACCGCGGCCACCCTCGCGCTGTTCCTGTGGCGGCAGGCCAGGGCCGCCGAACCGGTGCTGCCGCTCTCGCTGTTCCGCATCCCGCAGCTGCGCCGCGGCTTCGCCATCCAGGGCCTGACCGGCGCCGCCATGATGTGCGTGATCTATTACGTGCTGGTCTATCTGCAGCTCGCTCGGGGCGTCTCCAGCTCGTCGGCCGGGCTCTATCTGCTGCCGATGGCCGCCGGCATGACCGCCGTCGGCCTCCTCTCGGGCCGGCTCGCCGCGCGCGGCTGGTCCGCGCGGACGTTCACCGTCAGCGGCACGGCGACCGCCGCCGTGGCCTTCGCGCTCCTCGCGACCGTGGGCCCGGACACCTCGCTCTGGCTGATCCGCGCCGAACTCCTGCTGGCCGGGGCCGGGTTCGGCCAGCTGATCGGACAGCTCATCCAGCTCGCCCAGGACTCCGCGCCGCCCCACCAGCTGGGCGTCGCGACGACGGGCATCCGCTTCTTCCAGACCCTCGGCAACGCGATCGGCACCGCCCTGTTCGGCACCGTCCTGCTCCGCCTGTACGCGGCGAACGGACCCGGCGGCGACATCGGCGCGCTGCCCGGCCTGACCGGGAGCGCCCACGCCGCCGCCGTCCGCGCCTACGTCGACGCGACCGACACCGTGTTCCTGTGCGGCGCCGGGGTCATGCTGCTCGGGACCGCCCTCGCGCTGCGGCTTCCCCGGCGACGGTGAACACCTCGCCGCCCGCGGGCACCCCGACCCCGCGCCAGCGGAACGGCACCCCCCGCGCGGTGTCCAGGTCGGGCCCGTCCATCAGCTGGAAGTGCAGGTGCGGTTCGGTGGAGTTGCCGGAGTTGCCGCAGCGGCCGATCTGCTGGCCGGCGACGACCCGCTCCCCCGCCCGCACCGCGAGCGAGCCCTGCCGGACGTGGGCGTACACGGCGTGCGTCCCGCCGCCGAGGTCGAGCACGATGTGGTTGCCGACGATGCGACGGGACCCGCCGACGGTCCGCCCGATGCTCTCGACCAGCGAGAAGTACAGCACCCCGGCGAGGGAGCTGCGGCTGAGATGGTCGCGCTGGCGGTCCTCGGCGTGCACGACCGTGGCGTCGGCGACCGCGTACAGCGGCGCCCCGAAGGCCGGGTACGCCGCACCGCGCCGGGCGACGGGCCAGAACCAGACGGGGGCGGGCCGGGCGGGCCCCTCCGCGGGCTCGGCCGTGATGTCGATGGCGTAGCTCTGCCCGAGGGTGTGCGTGCCGTGGCTCGGCACCTTGTCGGCGGGGCTGTTGAGCGCGGACCAGCGGCCGGTGACCGGGGGGTCGACCTCGACGGGGGTCCGGGGCGCCAGCTCGATGCGGCGCTTGGCGGCGCGGGAGTTCACGAGGCCGAGGGCGATCGCGCCGATCGCGGGCAGCCAGCTCGCCCAGTAGCCGTAGGGCAGGTCCGTGACGAACCCGACGACGATCTGGACGAAGAAGACGACCCACAGCGCGTGCTGGGCCACGGCGGCGACCTTGCGGCGTCCCTCTGACATGACTTCCCCCTGGTACGACGGTTGGTACGACGGTGATCAGGTGACGGGGCGCGCGGCCGTGAGCACCACGAGCAGCGGGACCACCCGGCCTGCCGGGACCTCGTGCCGCCCGCGCTCGGTGGTGTGCAGCCAGCCGGCGGCGGTCAACTGGCGCAGGTGGTGGTAGATCTGGCCGGTCGTGCCGACGTCGTCGAGCGCGGCCAGCTCGGCGGCGGTGCGCAGACCGCCGAGGATCTCCCGCAGCAGCCGCAGCCGTACGGGGTGGCCGAGCGCGGCGAACGACTCGGCGGCATCCGACCACTCGCCCTCGAACAGGGCCTCGGTGAGCTGCCCGTACTGCCAGTCGTAGCGATGCCCCGTCGGCACCCGCACCGAGCCGGTGAACAGGACGGCGCCGTCCGCGTCCTCGGTCACCGGGTGCCGCGCCTTCAGGGCGTCGAGGGCCCAGAAATCGCCCTCGCCCACGGCGGGAGCGGCCGGGTCCGCGCCCTCCAGCTCCGCCATGCGCCGTTCGAGCTCGGCGACGCGCTCTTCCAGATTCATGACGATGATATTACGTAATTACGTAATGCCGATCAAGTGGCATACGACGAAGCCCCCGCCGGGACCGGGTCCTGGCGGGGGCTCGTGGAGCGGGACGGTCAGGCGAAGAGGCCCGGGATCGTCTCCTCGTGGGCGGCCCGCAGCTCGCTCAGCGGCAGCGTGAACTCGCCCTGCACGTCGACCACCGCGTTCCCGTCGGACTCGGCGCCGTCGACCACACCGATGCGCCGCACGGGCAGGCCCCGCGCCCCGCACATGTCGGTGAAGCGCAGCTCCTCGCTCCGCGGCACGGCGACGACCGCGCGCCCCGCCGACTCGGAGAAGAGGAAGGTGAACGCGTCCAGACCGTCCGGCACGACGAGGCGCGCGCCCTTCCCGCCGCGCAGGCAGGACTCGGTGACGGCCTGCACCAGACCGCCGTCGGACAGGTCGTGCGCGGCGTCGATCATGCCGTCGCGCGAGGCCGAGATGAGGATCTCGGCGAGCAGCTTCTCGCGCGCCAGGTCGACCTCGGGCGGCAGCCCGCCGAGGTGTCCGTGGATCACCTGCGACCAGGCCGAACCGCCGAACTCCTCGCGGGTGTCGCCGAGCAGGTAGAGGAGCTGGCCCTCTTCCCTGAACGCCATCGGCGTGCGCCGCGCGACGTCGTCGATCACGCCGAGCACGGCGACGACCGGCGTCGGGTGGATCGCCGCCTCGCCGGTCTGGTTGTAGAGCGAGACGTTGCCGCCGGTGACCGGGGTGCCGAGCTCCAGACAGCCGTCCGCGAGACCGCGGATGGCCTCGGCGAACTGCCACATGACGTCCGGGTCCTCGGGCGAACCGAAGTTCAGGCAGTCCGAGATCGCGAGCGGCTTGGCGCCGGACGCGGCGACGTTGCGGTACGACTCGGCGAGCGCGAGCTGCGCGCCCTTGTACGGGTCGAGCTTCGCGAACCGGCCGTTGCCGTCGGTGGCGATGGCGACGCCGAGGCCCGTCTCCTCGTTGATCCGGATCATGCCGGAGTCCTCGGGCTGGGCGAGCACGGTGTTGCCCTGCACGAAACGGTCGTACTGGTCGGTGACCCAGGACTTGGCGGCCTGGTTCGGCGCGGCGACCAGCTTCAGGACCTGCTCGCGCAGCTCCTCGGCGTTCGCCGGGCGGGCCAGCTTGTTCGCGTCGTCGGCCTGGAGGGCGTCCTGCCAGGACGGACGGGCGTACGGGCGCTCGTAGACCGGGCCGTCGTGCGCGACCGTGCGCGGGTCGACGTCGACGATCTTCTCGCCGTGCCAGAAGATCTCCAGGCGGTCGCCGTCGGTGACCTCGCCGACGACGGTGGCGATGACGTCCCACTTCTCGCAGATCGCGAGGAAGCGCTCGACCTTCTCCGGCTCGACGACGGCGCACATGCGCTCCTGCGACTCACTCATGAGGATCTCCTCAGGGGTGAGCGTGGAGTCGCGCAGCGGCACGTCGTCCAGCTCGACGCGCATGCCGCCGGAGCCGTTGGACGCCAACTCGCTGGTGGCGCAGGAGAGTCCGGCCGCGCCGAGGTCCTGGATGCCGACGACGAGCTTCTCGGCGAAGGCCTCCAGGGTGCACTCGATGAGGAGCTTCTCCTGGAAGGGGTCGCCGACCTGGACGGCGGGACGCTTCGAGGGCTTGCTGTCGTCGAAGGTCTCGCTCGCGAGGATCGAGGCGCCGCCGATGCCGTCGCCGCCCGTGCGGGCGCCGTACAGGATGACCTTGTTGCCGGGGCCCGAGGCCTTCGCGAGGTGGATGTCCTCGTGCCGCATGACGCCGATGGCACCGGCGTTGACCAGCGGGTTGCCCTGGTAGCAGGCGTCGAAGACGAGCTCGCCGCCGATGTTCGGCAGGCCGAGGCAGTTGCCGTAGCCGCCGATACCCGCGACGACGCCCGGCAGGACGCGCTTGGTGTCGGGGTGGTGGGCGTCGCCCATCCGCAGCGGGTCCACGACCGCGACCGGGCGGGCGCCCATCGCGATGATGTCGCGGACGATGCCGCCGACGCCGGTGGCCGCGCCCTGGTAGGGCTCGACGTACGAGGGGTGGTTGTGCGACTCGACCTTGAAGGTGACGGCGTAGCCCTGGCCGACGTCGACGACGCCGGCGTTCTCGCCGATGCCGACGAGCATCGCGTCGTTCTCGGGGACCTTCTCGCCGAACTGGCGCAGGTGGACCTTGCTGCTCTTGTACGAGCAGTGCTCGGACCACATGACGGAGTACATCGCGAGCTCGGCGCCGGTCGGGCGGCGGCCGAGGATCTCGCGGACGCGCTCGTACTCGTCCTCCTTCAGGCCCAGTTCGGCCCAGGGGAGCTTGACGTCGGGCGTCTCGGCCGCGTGCTTGACGGTGTCCAGAGTCATGCGTTGACCAGCTTCTTCAGGATCGAGGTGAAGAATCCCAGGCCGTCGGTGCGGCCGGTCCCGATCAGCGGCTCGACCGCGTGCTCGGGGTGCGGCATGAGGCCGACGACGTTGCCCGCCTCGTTGGTGATGCCGGCGATGTCACGGAGCGAGCCGTTGGGGTTGCCGTCGAGGTAGCGGAAGGCGACGCGGCCCTCGGCCTCCAGCATGTCCAGCGTCCGCTCGTCGGCCGTGTACTGGCCGTCGATGTTCTTGAGCGGGATGAGGATCTCCTGACCGGCCGTGTAGTCGGCGGTCCAGGCGGTCGATCCGTTCTCCACCCGCAGCTTCTGCTCGCGGCAGATGAAGTGCAGGTGGTTGTTGCGCAGCATCGCACCGGGCAGCAGGTGCGTCTCGGTGAGCACCTGGAAGCCGTTGCAGATGCCGAGCACCGGCATTCCGGCCTTCGCCTGCTCGATGACGGACTCCATCACCGGGGAGAAACGCGAGATGGCGCCGGCCCGCAGATAGTCGCCGTAACTGAACCCGCCGGGCAGGACCACGGCGTCGACCTGCTTCAGGTCCTTGTCCTTGTGCCACAGCGGCACGGCTTCGGCGCCGGCGACGCGGACGGCGCGCTGGGTGTCGCGGTCGTCGAGGGTTC
Organism: Streptomyces sp. NPDC041122; assembly: GCF_055592445.1. Taxonomy (NCBI): domain Bacteria; kingdom Bacillati; phylum Actinomycetota; class Actinomycetes; order Kitasatosporales; family Streptomycetaceae; genus Streptomyces; species Streptomyces sp. NPDC041122. The sequence goes on from NZ_JBVIYQ010000003.1 coordinate 75,236, forward strand.
CGGGGAAAGTGACGACTCCAATTCGAGCAGTCACTTCGCGGTCTCCTCGGCCTTCTCCGCTTCTTCGACCTTTACGACGAAGTCCTCGATCACGGTGTTGGCGAGGAAGGTTTCCGCCAACTCGTGGATACGGGCGAGGGCGGGGGCGTCGACCGGCCCCGCCACCTCGAGTTCGAAGCGCTTTCCCTGACGTACGTCGGAGATGCCCTGGAAACCGAGGCGCGGCAGTGCACGCTGCACCGCCTGGCCCTGGGGGTCGAGGATCTCCGGCTTGAGCATGACGTCGACTACGACGCGTGCCACTGGCACTCCCGGTGTGTGGTGCTGGCGTGTGCTGCTTGCGAGGCGCTGAGCAGGTTCCTTCAGACTACCGGCACAAAATTTCTACTCGCGTAGATTCGTAGCAACCTACGAGATGACGGTCACGTTCCGGCATCCGAACCGGTTTCCGGGCGAGAACCTTCACGATGAATCCATGAAAGATCACGCATCGTCATTGGAGCCTGACACGCGGAGGTATTAGGACAGGCTTCACAATGCATTGCCGGGCACTGTACAAAGGAAATGGCAATAGTCGATACTTTGCCCAAAACATCCGTGCAGTCGGCATCACCGCATGTCAAGGCGGTAGAGCCGCGCGAAGGGACCGATATTCGTGGCGCAACGTGTCGTGGTCACTCTCTTTGACGACATCGACGGCGGGGAAGCGGCGGAAACGGTCGCGTTCGGTCTGGACGGCACGTCGTACGAGATCGACCTCAGTCAAACCAATGCCAAGAAACTGCGCACGGCCCTCGCCCCGTACCTGGAGGCGGCCCGCAAGCAGTCCAGGTCCGGGATCGCGTTCCGGCACACGGCGATCTCCCCCGACCCCTCGGCGGTCCGCGCCTGGGCCAGGTCGCACCAGATGAACGTGCCGCCCCGCGGCCGCATCCCGAAGAAGGTCTACGAGGCCTTCGAGGCCGCCAACTGACCCCGCGGACCGCACCGCCCGCGCCCCTCGCGGCAACCGACTTGCGCTGCACCCCTCCCGGTCGGCTAAAGTCTGGAGCACGCCGAGGGGCGAGGCCGCAGGGCCGGACCTCACGGAGTCTTGCGGGTGTAGTTCAGTAGTAGAACATCCCCCTTCCAGGGGGAAGGCGCAGTGTGCAATTCCTGTCACCCGCTCTGCATCGCTCACGGACCGGTCTCCCGGTTGCGGTAAGCTGATGCACGCGCCGATCAGTGAGAGCTGGTCGGAGGCAATGCGAACGTAGCTCAGTTGGTAGAGCGCAACCTTGCCAAGGTTGAGGTCGCGAGTTCGAACCTCGTCGTTCGCTCCAGATGAGAGGCCCCGGTCGATTCGACCGGGGCCTTCTTCATGTGCCCGTACCCCGTGGATCCGTAGGCCTGCGGCGTTCTGACATTTGTCATGCGGGCCGGTGACACCGCGCACTGCCGAGCGCCCCGCGGCCCGGCGACGCTGGAGACATGACGGACCAAGTGATCGACGTGACCGACCTCCGGCGCGTGTACGGGGGCGGTTTCGAGGCGGTACGAGGAGTCACCTTCTCCGTGGCCCAGGGCGAGCTGTTCGCGCTGCTCGGCACCAACGGAGCCGGCAAGACGTCCACCGTGGAGCTCCTCGAAGGGCTCGCGGCACCCGCGGCAGGACGGGTGCGGGTGCTCGGACACGACCCGTACACCGAACGGGCCGCGGTGCGCCCGCGCATCGGCGTCATGCTCCAAGACGGCGGCTTTCCGGCCGAGTTGACCGTGGCGGAGACCGTACGGATGTGGGCGGGCTGCACCAGCGGGGCCCGGCCCGCCGCCGAGGCCCTGGAGGCCGTCGGGATGGGCAGGCGGTCCGGCGTCCGCGTCAAACAGCTCTCCGGCGGCGAGAAGCGGCGCCTCGACCTCGCGCTCGCCCTCATCGGACGCCCCGAGGTGCTCTTCCTCGACGAACCCACCACCGGACTCGACGCCGAAGGCCGCCGCGCGACCTGGGAGTTGGTCAGGGAGCTGCGCGACAACGGCACGACCGTCCTGCTCACCACGCACTACCTCGAAGAGGCCGAGGAGCTCGCCGACCGGCTCGCGATCCTGCACGAGGGCCGCATCGCCGCCGAAGGACGCGTCACCGACGTCGTCGCCGCACAGCCCTCGCACGTCTCCTTCGAACTGCCCGAGGGGTACCTCCCCGGCGACCTGCCGCCGCTCGCCGCACTCGGCGTGAGCGGACACGAGGTCACCGGCAGCCGGATCCGGCTGCGCACCGACACACTGCAGCGCACCGCCACGGAACTGCTGCTGTGGGCCAGGGACGCGCGCGTCGAACTGGCCGGGCTCGACATCCGGGCGGCCTCCCTGGAAGAGGCGTTCCTGCGGATCGCCCGCGACGTGGAGGACAGCGCCGGCGCGGCCCCGGGCACACGCCCCGACGAGAAGGAGATGGCGGTATGAGCACCCTCACGGCGACCACCCCGGCCGTGACCACCCCGGCGCGGCGGATGCGGGCGCTGGCCCGGGCCGAACTCACGCTGCTGCTGCGCAGCAAGGGGACGCTGTTCGCGGCGCTGTTCGTGCCGTTCGTCGTCCCCGTCTCCATGAAGCAGACCGCCGCGGACATGGACCTGGCAGGCACCGGGCTCGACGTCGGGACCGTCGTCCTGCCGGCCGCCCTCGGCTTCTCCCTGCTCTTCGCCGTCTACTCCGCGCTGACCGCCGTCTACACCGCGCGGCGCGAGGAGCTCGTCCTGAAGCGGCTGCGCACCGGCGAGCTGCGCGACCCGGAGATCCTCGCGGGCGCCGCGCTGCCGTCGGTCTCCATCGGCGTCGTGCAGAGCCTGGTCCTCGCCGTGGGCTGCGCCGTCCTCCTGGACACCGGTGCCCCCGGCGCGCCCCATCTCGTCGTCCTCGGCGTCCTCATGGGCCTCGTCATGTTCTCCGCGCTGGCCGCCGTCACCGCCGGCTTCAGCCGGTCGACCGAGTCCGCGCAGGTCATGAGCCTGCCGCTGATCTTCGTGTCGATGCTCGGGTCCGGGCTCTTCGTCCCGCTCGAGGTCATGCCCGACAAGCTGGCCTCCGTCTGCGAGCTGCTCCCGCTCTCCTCCGTCATCGAACTCATCCGGGGCGGCTGGGCCGGGAACCTCTCCGCCGGGGACGCGGTCGGCGCCCTCGGCACGGCGGTGGCCTGGACCCTGCTCGCGGTGTTTGCTGTACGCCGATGGTTCCGCTGGGAACCGCGCCACTGAGGGAGGTACCGGGTGCTACTCGGCCGCGTACGGGCCTGGCAGCGTGACTGGCACGGCCGCAGCAAGATCGAGAAGGTCGAGTTCCAGAGCCTCGCCAGCTGGCACGCCCTGCCCTGGATCTTCTACGTCAGCTGGAGCTCGCTGCCGCTCGGCCTGAGCCTGCGACCCGGGCCCACGGCACACGCCCTCGGCTGGACGCTGATCGCCCTCGGCGCGGCCCAGTGCGTGCACGCCAACCGCTCGATGCGCCGCTCGCTCGACCACTTCCTGAAGCGGCGCGAGATGCCGCGCCGCGACCTGGGGGTGGCGGTCGCCCTGATGGCCGTCGCCTACGCCGTGGCGATCGGCCTGCAGGCCACCGACAGCGTCAAGGAGGGCCTGCTCTCCCTCACCGCCATGTACTTGATGATCCCGTTCGGCCAGGCGCTGGCCTTCGCCGTGCCGATCCGCACGTATCTGATCCGCGTCGCCGTCCTCGACGTGCTGATCGTCACCGGGTTCACCGCGGCGGGCATGCGCGGCGGCCGGCTCCTCGGGCTCGCCGGCTTCATCGTCTTCGGCGGACTCCTCACCCTGGTCGCCTCGCGCTGCGGTGCCTGGACGCTCTCCGTGATGTGGGAGGCCGACCGGGCCCGCGAGGTCGAGGCGCGGCTCGCGGTCGCCGAGGAGCGGCTGCGGTTCGGCCGGGACCTGCACGACGTGATGGGACGCAACCTCGCCGTCATCGCCCTCAAGAGCGAGCTCGCCGTGCAGCTCGCCCGGCGCGGCAGGGACGAGGCGGTGGACCAGATGGTCGAGGTGCAGCGCATCGCCCAGGAGTCGCAGCGGGAGGTACGGGAAGTGGTGCGCGGCTACCGCGAGATCGACCTCGGCGTGGAACTCACCGGCGCGCAGGGCGTCCTGGAGGCGGCCGGGATCCGCTGCCGGGTGACCGGCTCGGCGGCCGGGCTGCCCGCCGCCGTCCAGTCGGCCCTCGGCTGGGTCGTGCGCGAGGCGGCCACCAACGTGCTGCGCCACGGCGACGCCCGGCGGTGCGACATCACCCTCGCCGCCGCCGACGGGCACACGACGCTGGTCGTCGAGAACGACGGGGTGGGCGAGGAGCCGGCCGGTGCCGGTCCGGCCGGGGATCCGCCCCGGCACCGCGGCAGCGGCCTCGCGGGACTCCGGGAACGCCTCGCCGCGGTCGGCGGGACGCTGGAGTGGACGTCCGCCGACGGCGTGTTCCGGCTCCGCGCCGAGGTGCCGCCGCAGCGCTCCGACCGCGCCGCCCGCCTCGAACCCGCAAGCCCTGCCGAGGAAGAAGCCCTGCTGTGAGCCTTCGCGTGCTGCTCGCCGACGACGAGCACCTCATCCGGGGCGCGCTCGCCGCCCTGCTCGCCCTGGAGGACGACCTGGTCGTCGTCGCCGAGGCCGCGTCGGGTCCTGAGGCGCTGGCCATGGCGCGGGCCCACCGGCCCGACGTCGCCGTGCTCGATCTGCAGATGCCGGGCGCCGACGGTGTGAGTGTCGCCACAACCCTGCGGGACGAACTGCCGCACTGCCGGACCATGATCGTGACGAGTCACGGCAGACCGGGACATCTCAAGCGGGCCCTCGCGGTCGGGGTGCGCGGCTTCGTCCCGAAGACCGTGAGCGCCCAGCGGCTCGCCGAGATCATCCGCACCGTGCACGCCGGAAACCGTTACGTGGACCCGGAGTTGGCCGCCGACGCGATCTCCGCGGGGGACTCCCCGCTGACCGCCCGCGAGGCCGAGGTCCTCGAACTCGCCGCCGACGGCGCACCCGTCGCGGAGATCGCGGAGCGCGCCGCCCTGTCGCAGGGGACGGTCCGCAACTACCTCTCCTCGGCGGCCACCAAGATCGGGGCGGAGAACCGGCACGCGGCGGTGCGTCTCGCCCGCGAGCGAGGTTGGGTATAGTTGTCCTCGCGCTTCGGCGCAGCGCGGACGTAGCTCAGTTGGTAGAGCGCAACCTTGCCAAGGTTGAGGTCGCCAGTTCGAACCTGGTCGTCCGCTCCGATGAGAAAGGCCCCGGTCCAGTGGACCGGGGCCTTTCTCGTGCCCCCTCCGCCTTTGCGGGCCGGTGGCTACCAGGGCGTGCCGGTGAGCCGCTCGTAGGCCTCGATGTACTTGGCGCGGGTGGCGTCCACCACGTCCTGCGGCAGGGGCGGCGGCGGCTGCTCGCTCCTGCGGTCCCAGCCCGAGGCCGGCGAGGTCAGCCAGTTCCGTACGAACTGCTTGTCGAACGACGGCTGGGCGCGGCCCGGCTCCCACTGGTCGGCCGGCCAGAAGCGCGACGAGTCCGGGGTGAGGACCTCGTCGGCGAGGATCAGCGTCTCGCCCTCGAAGCCGAACTCGAACTTGGTGTCCGCGAGGACCAGGCCCCGCTCGCGCGCGATGTCCCTGGCCCGGCCGTAGACGGCGAGGGTCGCCTGGCGCAGCTGCGCCGCGGTCTCCGCGCCGACCTGGCGGGCGACCTCCTCGTACGACACGTTCTCGTCGTGCTCGCCGACGGCGGCCTTCGTGGCGGGGGTGAAGATCGGCGCGGGCAGCTCCGAGCCGTCGACCAGACCCTCGGGCAGGGCGAGGCCGCAGACGGTGCGGGACTCGTCGTACTCCAGGAGGCCCGAACCGGTCAGGTAGCCGCGGGCCACGCACTCGACCGGGACCATCTGGAGGGGCTTGCAGATGAGGGTGCGGCCCTCCCAGTCGGCGGGCGCGCCCTGCGGCAGCTCCGCGGAGACGACGTGGTTGGGCACGAGGTCCGCGAGCTGGTCGAACCACCACAGGGAGAGCTGGGTGAGGACGCGCCCCTTGTCGGGGATCTCCGTGGGGAGCACCCAGTCGTAGGCGGACATGCGGTCGCTGGCGACCATGACGAGCTCGCCCGCCTCGTTCCGGTACAGCTCGCGCACCTTGCCGGTGTGGAGGTGGACCAGCCCCGGTACCTCAAGAGGCTCGGGCTTTTCTACGAATCCGGACACGGTTCCCTCCCGTGGTTCTGGCCAAGTCGGATCGATTCTCCCGCATGGGACGTGCGGTTTTGGCCAGTGGTCGGGCGCGCGGCCGGGGGAGGCGCCGGGCGCCGGGTGCGGACGGGGGTCAGTCGCGCTTGCAGATGCGGTCGAGGAGGTTGGCCGTGGCCCGCTGGATACGGGGGTCGATGTGGCCGGGGCGGTCCAGCGCGGGGGACCAGGCGAAGGTGCCGGACGCGAAGACGAGGGCGCCGGACGGGGCGCGGTAGAGGGAGGACTCCTGGTGGCGGGTGACGCCCTCGGTGTCCTCGTACGGGGAGTGGGCGAGGAGGATGCGGCCCTGGTGCTCGGGGAGCGCGGTCCGCGGGAAGTAGCGGTCGGCCTCGCCCGCGACCAGGCCGTCGATCTCGTCGCCGTCGTGCGCCCCGGTGGCCTCCCACAGCCAGTGGTCGGCGTTGCGGACGATGAGGGGGCGCGGCTCGGGGACGCGTCCCGCGTACTGGATGCCGAGCAGCTGCTGTTCGGCCTTGTCCTGCTCGCGCCAGAGGGCCGGGCGGCCGGGGCCGCGCCGCTTGCGGCAGGTGAGCAGCCGGTCGGCGACGCCGGACGGGGAGGGGCCCAACTCCACCTGCCAGTACATGGTGTTGGCGGAGAGGAAGACCAGCGAGGTGCCGTGTTCGCGGGCCTGCTCGGTGGTGCGGCGCATGTTCGCCGACCAGTACTCGTCGTGGCCGGGGAAGACCAGGCCGCGGTAGCGGGTGGGGTCGATGCGGCCGGCGTGCAGGTCGCGGGCGTCCGCGTAGGCGAGGTCGTAGCCGTACCGCTCGGCCCAGCGGATGAAGTCGTAGGCGTGGCCCACGTGCAGCGGGAGGCCCGCGCCCGCGTACGGGCGGTCGAAGGAGACCGTGACGGCGGCCTCGCTCTCGCCGAGGAGACCGCCCTCCTCGTCCCAGGCGTGGTAGAGGCTGGCGCCGGTGCGGCCGTCCTCGGGGTAGAGGTTGTACGCCTGCCAGGTGACGTCCGGCAGGAGCAGCAGGAGGTCGGCGCGGCGGTCGTCGCGGACGGTGAAGGGGACGTGCGAGCGGTATCCGTCGGCGGTGGTGAGGACCGCCACGTACGCCCCGATGCTCCAGTAGGCGGGGATCTGCAGCCGCCAGGAGAGCCACCAGTGGTGGCAGGAGACGGTGCGGTCGGCGGTGAGCGGGGGCGGCTGGACGATGCCGGAGAGACGGGGGCTCGTGGTGATCTTCGACGCGCCGTCGCCGCCGTAGTGCCCGATGCGGTAGATGTCGACGCTGAACTGCTGGGGCGGGTCGACCGTGACGTGGAAGTCGATCGCCTCGCCGGGGGCCGCGGCGCCGGTGGAGGTGAACCCCTTGATCTGGCGGTGCACGTCGTCGGCGTTGAGGGGGCCGCCGGTGCGGGGCGCCGGGATGTTCGCGCCGGGCGCCGGGGCGTGGTCGACGTACCAGGGCACGACGTGCCCGGTGTCGTCGAAGTAGTGCTCGGCTCCGCGCAGCCAGGGCAGCGGGCCCTGGCCGAAAGGGTCCGACACGGCGTGGGCGAGCGCGCCCGATTCCCAGCGGCGGATCGGCTCCGACCTCATCTCTGCCCCTCCCTCGCTCCCCCGAGCCTGCGCCGCCCGGTGGTGCGTCTGGTCCGGCGGCCGACTCCCAGCACATCACATTACGCAGGCATGCCGTCACCGTTCGTCGCGAATTGTTGTGAACGGAGAGTGACATTCCGGACGCCCTGGCGGAAGGGTGGCGCGCGGGTGGCGACAGGGTGGCGGGTGAGCGTTCCCGGCCTGCGGATACGGGCGTGCGCGGGGTGGGGGGCGTGAGGGGCGTGGGGTGGGGCGCGTCGGTGTGGGCCGGGCGGGGTGGGGGTCGGGGCGGTCCCCGGGGGCGGGTGTCCGGAGCCGGTGCGGCGCCGGGGGACCCCCGGGGTCAGACGAGGCGGACCGGCTTCTCGGGGCGGATGCCCAGGCGGGTGAGCCAGTCCCGCAGCGGGGAGGGGTCGCCGTCCTCGACGAGGCTCAGGACGCGCGGCGCGAGGTCGGCCGCGCGCTCGCCGCCGACCAGCAGGGCGGGGCCGTCGAGCCAGTCGAGGCCCGGAGTGGCTCCGGCGGTGTCCACGGCGGCGCAGCACACCATCGCCGTGACGTGGTCGGCCAGCAGCTCACGGCCGGTACGGGGCGGCTGGAGCGGGAAGAGGGGCAGCGCGCCGTCGTCCCAGAGGGCCTCGTCCGGGCCCTGGCCGGTGGGCGCGGGGCGGGGCGGGACGGCGGCCTCCTCGCGGGCCAGCTCGGCGGTCAGGCCGGCGGCGAGCCGTCCGCCACGGCTCTCTTCGTCGGTGTCGTCGGTGTCGTCGTCATCGTCGGAGTCGTCCGCGGTGCCTTCGTACGGGATGCCTTCGGCTGCGGCGCCTTCGGCGTGGACGGCAGCGGTGTCAGCTGTGTCAGCGGTGTGGTGGGCCTCGTCGGCGTCAGCCCCGTAGGGACCGTCGCCCTCACGCGTCCCGCCGCCCTCATGGGCCTCGCTCCCGTCCGAGCCCGGCGGGAGGGGTTCGGCGGTGACGGACGGCCGTGAGGCATGGGTCTCGCCCGCCGGGCCGGCACTCCCCACCCCGTCACTCTCCGTATCGCCCACGGGAGCCGTCGCGAGGTGGTCCAGGACGCGGCCGAGGGTCGGGCCGTCCGGGTCGGGGGCCGTCGGGTCGGCGGAGTGGCTGACGCCCAGGGAGTCCAGGACGCGGTGCAGCCGGGCGGCGTCCATGCGCCATTTCCGGTCGACGACCTCGTCCGGATAGTCCTGCCAGGCCACCGGCGCCCAGTCCGGGCCCGACTCCGCGGGGCCGCCGTGGAAGAGGCGGGCGGCCAGCAGGGACGCCGCCTCGTCCACCGAACCGGGCTCCTCCAGGAGGTCGCAGGCGGGGCGCTCGCCCAGGCGCGAGGTGAAGCCCTCGGCGAGGCGGTCCCTGCGGGAGAGCTCGGTGAGCGCGGAGACCACACCCGCGTCGAGCCGGGAGGGCCAGCGGCCCATGCGCCAGGCGGGCAGCGCGACCCGGGTGAGCAGGCGGTCCCACCCCGCGTACGCGAGGCCGACCTGCTCCTGGGCGACGATCCGCACCCCGTAGTCCACGGCCTGGGCGCGCTCGGCGGCGGCCGCGGCGACGCCGCGCTCCATCTCGGCGGCGTGCACCCGGCAGTGCCGCAGGAGGAGCCGGGCGACCCTGCCGATGCCACCGAGCACCACGCGCGGGATGGCACCGCGGCCGGGGGCCGCGGCGACCGCGACGGCGGCGTCGAGCCCGCGCACGAAGCGCCGGGCGGCGGCTATGTCGGGGTGCGCCGAGGGCCCCGTACCGGCGACGACCGGGGCGAGCACGGCGCGCAGCTCACCGACCCGCATCCACCACAGGAACGGGGAGCCGATGACGAGGACGGGAGCGGTGGAGGGCGGGGCGGCCGGGGAGCCGGCCCCCGCGGGGGCGGCGGAGGAGACGGCGGGCGGCCCGTGCGCGGGGTGGGTGCGGTCCTCCAGCCAGCTGTCGCAGTCCGGGGTGAGCGCTATGGCCGAGGGCGCGGGCACGTCGAGGCGGTCGGCGAGGTCGCGCACCAGGCGGTACAGGTCGGGGGCGGACTCCTCGGCGATCGGGACGGTGGGGCTCAGCGCGGGCCTGGCCCGCGCGACGACCAGCGCGACACCGGCCGCCCCGAGCAGGACGAGCACGGCGACGGCCGTCACCGCCCAGCGGGCGGCGTCCCAACTCCCGCCGCCGGCGTGGCCCGTGGCCCCGGCCGCGAGCAGCACGACGGCCACGGCCGCGGGCAGCAGGGCGATGGCCAGCGCCCGGCTGCGCAGGCGCAGCACGGCGAGGGCCCGGGAGCGCGCGGCCTGCGCGCCCACCTCCACACCCGTACCTGACACGACCGATGGCACCCCCTGCTGCCTTACTGTTCGGCCGCCGGCCTGGGCCGGCGGCGCACATCAATGGCGTTGGCGTTGCTCACTCCCCCACTGTGGCACCCGCCACCGACATCGCAATGCCGGTGGTCTGTTTGGCTCTGGGGGCCTTGAACGCTTGCGCCGCACCCTAGTTGGGGCGTCCGGCCCCGTCAGCCGGATGGGCCACCGGTCACTCGATGGAATGGCTTTGGCTAAAGGTGGATGCCGAAAAGGCCCCGGATCCAGTGTCAGATCCGGGGCCTGAAGTTGGCCGAAAGTCACACGGACGGGCCGTGCGGAGGGGCTCACCCACCAGCCCGGTGGGCTTCCCACCAGCCCGGTGGGCTCTCCGCCGGCCCGGTCAGGCCTCCGCGGCCGCCTTCGCCGCGATGTCCGTGCGGTGCTGCGAGCCGTCGAGGCGGATGCGGGACAGCGCGGCGTACGCGCGTTCGCGGGCCTCGGTGAGCCCGGCGCCGGTCGCCGTCACGGACAGCACCCGGCCGCCCGCGCTGACGACGGAGTCACCGTCCCGCTTCGTCCCGGCGTGCAGGACGTACGCATCCGGGGCATCCTGCGCCGCGACGTCGTCGAGCCCCTCGATGGGGTCGCCGGTGCGCGGCGTGCCGGGGTAGTTGTGCGAGGCGACGACCACGGTCACCGCGGCGTCGTCGCTCCAGCGCAGCGGGGGCAGGTCGGCGAGGTTGCCGGTGGCCGCGGCCATCAGGAGCCCGGCGAGCGGGGTCCGCAGGCGGGCGAGGACGACCTGGGTCTCCGGATCGCCGAAGCGGGCGTTGAACTCGATGACCCGTACGCCGCGGCTCGTGATCGCGAGGCCCGCGTACAGCAGCCCCGCGAAGGGCGTGCCCCGGCGCCGCAGCTCGTCCACGGTGGGCTGGAGCACGCTCTGCATGACCTCGTCGACCAGCTTCGGGTCGGCCCACGGGAGCGGCGAGTAGGCGCCCATGCCGCCGGTGTTCGGGCCCTCGTCGCCGTCGAGCGCGCGCTTGAAGTCCTGGGCGGGCTGGAGCGGGACGACGCTCTCGCCGTCGGTGACCGCGAAGAGGGAGACCTCGGGGCCGTCCAGGAACTCCTCGATGACGACGCGGTCGCAGGCGAGGGCGTGCGCGCGGGCCGCCTCGACGTCGTCGGTGACGACGACGCCCTTGCCGGCGGCGAGACCGTCGTCCTTGACGACGTACGGCGCGCCGAAGGCGTCGAGGGCCTCGTCGATCTCGGCGGGGGTCGTGCAGACGTACGACCGCGCGGTCGGCACGCTCGCACCGGCCATCACGTCCTTGGCGAAGGCCTTGGAACCTTCGAGACGCGCGGCCTCCTTGGAGGGCCCGAACGCGGGGATCCCGGCCTCCCGCACGGCGTCGGCGACGCCCGCGACGAGGGGGGCCTCCGGGCCCACGACGACGAGGCCGGCGCCCAGCTCCCGGGCGAGGGCGGTCACGGCGGCGCCGTCGAGGGCGTCGACCGGGTGCAGCTCGGCCACTTCTGCGATGCCGGCGTTGCCGGGGGCGCAGTGCAGCTCGGAGACGTCGGGGTCGAGGGACAGAGAGCGGCACAGGGCGTGTTCGCGGGCACCACTGCCGATGACGAGGACCTTCACGGTGGTCAGCCTAGCCCGCCCGGGCGGAGCGTCTTTGTACGGGCCGCCAGGGCGGGCGCCTGAGACGGTTGTACGTTCCTCCAGCTCGCGGGGGCCCTTGCGGGGCCGGACCGCCTTTTGGCCGCAGCGGATTCGCTACTGAGGCCCCCTACACCGCCGCTCCGCGGCGGATCACTCCCACCCACCCACCCGTTCGCCCCGCGACGCCCGGCCAGGTAGGGGCGGGTCCTGAAGCGCTACCTGTGGCTCACTCCGCCGGGGCCCTACTCGTTCGGGGCCCTACTCGTTCGGATACTCGTCGACCACCGTCGCGCCCAGCTCGCGGACGATGAGGTCGTGGCCGGAGAGGGCCGACTCCACCAGGTCGGGGTCGTCGTCCTCGGGGGTGTCGTCCTCGGGGGACACGTGCTCCGGGGCGGGGGCGGCAGCCCGGGGGGCCGGGGCGGGGCCCGGGTCCGGGGCGGGCGGCGGAGACTGCGGGGCGGGTGCCGCCGGGGCCGGCGACGACTGCTGCGGGGGCGCGGCGGGGCGCGGCGCGGCCGGGGCTGCCGGAGCGCCACCCCCGTAACCACCACCGAATCCGCCGCCGGAACCACCGCCGAAGTTCCCCGCGGCCGGCGGGGGCGCGGAACCGCCGGACGGGTCGACGATCGCCTCGACCTTCCACTGCACACCGAACTGCTCGGACAGCGCGGCCCGCAGCACGTCCTCGCTGCCGCTGCTCGCGAAGTTGTCCCGCGCGCCCGCGTTGACGAAGCCGAGCTGCAGGGTCGTCCCGTCGAACCCGGCCACCTGGGCGTTCTGGCTGAGCAGGATCCAGGTGAAGCGGCGACGGTTCTTGACCGCCTCCAGGATGTTCGGCCACAGGCTGCGCGGGTCGGGTCCGCCGACGGGGGCCTGGGCGGCCATCGGGGCGGGCGCCTGCGGGGCGGCCGGGGCCTGAGCCGGGGCGGGGGTGGGGGTGGGCTGCGGGGCGGCCGTGGGCCAGCCGCCCGGCCGGGGGGCCGCCTCCGGGGCGGCGGACGACGTGGAGGCGGCGGCGGGCGCGGACGCGGGGCCGCCGCCTGGCGCGGAGGCCGTGGGCCACCCACCGGGCCGCCGCTCGCTGGAGTCAGCGGCTGAAGCGGGAGGGGCGGACGGGGTGGGAGGAGCGGACGGGGCAGCGGCGGGCGGAGCCTGAGGCGCCTCAGGAGCCTGAGCTGCCGCGGCGGCCTCGGGCGCCGCGGCAGCCGCCTGCCCACCACCGTCAGCACCACCGACACCCCCGGCACCACCAGCGCTACCGGCACCACCCCCGGCATCACCGGCACCCTGCGGCGCTCCGGGGGCGGCCCCCCGTACCGCTGCGCGCGCGGCGGCCGGTCCGCCGCCGGGCGGAACGGGCGGCCCGGACGGGACGGGCGGGACGGGCGGCTGGGCCGGTGCCGGGCCTCCCGGGGGCATGCCGACACCGGGCTGCTGGACGCCCGCGTGGGCCTCGGGCCCGGGGACGTACCCCATGGCGGGGCCGGCGCCCTGGCCTCCCGGGACGAAGTTCCCGCCGCGCTCCAGGCGGTCGAGGCGGGCCATGACGGAGCGCGCGTCGTCGTAGGCGGCGGGGAGCAGCACGCGCGCGCAGATCAGCTCCAGCTGGAGCCGCGGCGAGGTGGCGCCGCGCATCTCCGTGAGGCCTTCGTTGACGATGTCGGCGGCGCGGCTCAGCTCGGCGCCGCCGAAGACGGAGGCCTGTGCCTGCATGCGCTCGACGACGTCGGCGGGGGCGTCGATGAGGCCCTTCTCGGCGGCGTCCGGCACGGCGGCGAGGATCACGAGGTCCCGCAGCCGCTCCAGGAGGTCGGCGACGAAGCGGCGCGGGTCGTTGCCGCCCTCGATGACGCGGTCGACGACCTCGAAGGCGGCGGCGCCGTCCCCGGAGGCGAAGGCCTCGATGACGGAGTCGAGGAGCGAGCCGTCCGTGTATCCGAGGAGGGAGGTCGCCATGGCATACGTCACACCGTCGTCGGCCGCGCCGGCGAGGAGCTGGTCCATGACGGACATGGAGTCACGCACGGACCCGGCGCCGGCCCGCACGACGAGCGGGAAGACGCCGTCCTCGACGGTCATCTCCTCCTGGGCGCAGACCTGGGCGAGGTAGTCCCGCAGGGTGCCGGGCGGCACCAGCCGGAAGGGGTAGTGGTGCGTACGCGAACGGATCGTGCCGATGACCTTCTCGGGCTCGGTCGTCGCGAAGATGAACTTGAGGTGCTCCGGGGGCTCCTCGACCACCTTCAGGAGGGCGTTGAAGCCCGCCGAGGTGACCATGTGGGCCTCGTCGATGATGTAGATCTTGTACCGGCTGGACGCGGGGCCGAAGAAGGCCTTCTCGCGCAGGTCGCGCGCGTCGTCCACGCCACCGTGCGACGCGGCGTCGATCTCGATGACGTCGATCGAACCCGGGCCGTTCCGCGCCAGGTCGCGGCAGGACTGGCACTCACCGCAGGGCGTGGGAGTGGGACCTTGCTCACAGTTCAGGCAGCGGGCCAGGATGCGCGCGCTCGTCGTCTTGCCGCAGCCGCGCGGGCCACTGAACAGGTAGGCGTGATTGACCCGGTTGTTCCGCAGCGCCTGCTGCAGCGGGTCTGTCACATGCTCCTGCCCGATGACCTCGGCGAACGACTCCGGGCGATAACGGCGGTACAACGCGAGAGACGACACGCATACGAGGTTATAGGCGACCACCGACAACCCGGACCGCCCCAACGCAAAGCGCCCCTCACGCACCCGCCAGAGCCGACCTACCCTTGCTGCCTTCCGGCCCTGGGGGAGTTCAGTCAGATAGCGCCACGTGAGGGGCTGACCCCCACAGTAGCGGATCCCCGGCCCCGGAAGCGACGCCCGGTCCCACCCGCTCTCCTCCCCGAGGACGAGCCCCGACGATCACGACGGCGACCTCCGGATCGTGTTCGCGAGCACCCCTCAACGTCTTGTATTGTTTGCGGCGGAGGATTCGCCTAGTGGCCTAGGGCGCACGCTTGGAAAGCGTGTTGGGGGCAACCCCTCACGAGTTCGAATCTCGTATCCTCCGCACCCGCCCGAGAGGGCAGACGAAGGTCCCGACCGGTTCGCCGGCCGGGACCTTCGTCGTTTTCGGGGGCCGGGCCCGCGAGCCCGCTCCCTCTTGCTTGCTTTCCTGCTTACTTTCCGCCCGCCTGCCAGAGCGTGACCGCCAGGGCCGTGCAGGAGGTGACGGCTGCCAGGGAGGGCAGGGGCCAGCGGCTGCGTTCCAGGGTGTCCAGGCGGTCCTCGTGTTCCGAGAGGGTCTTGTCGGTCTGGTCGGCGCGCTGCAGCAGAAGGGCGAGGTCGCCCCGGGTGGTGGCGAAACCGACGTCTACGGAGCGGCGCAGTCGCTCCAACTCCAGGGGGACGCTCCCGGTCTCAGCTCCCGCCATCGTCCACCCCCTCGGTCCGGCCCTTCCTCCGCAGCCACGAGGGCAGCAGCGCCTCGACGGCCGGTACGGCCATCAGCCGGCTCAGGGCCGTGACGAAGGCCACGAGGCCCGCGAGTGCCGGGACGTCGGAGACGCCCGGGTCGGCGGCGAGGAGCGGCAGGGCGGCGATGAGGGTGAACAGCGTTTGTACGGCGGTGCGCAGGCCTCTGCGCGTGGCATCGTTCATGATCGTCCTCCCCAGGACTCGATGGTCGGGACGGCCGCCCGGGCAGGGGGAAGGGGACGGGGCGGGGTCAGGGGCGTGGGACGCGCAGGCGGTCCCAGCTGGTCCGGCCCGGAATCCCGTCCGCGTCCGCGCCCCGGTAGCCGAGCTTGTGCTGCCAGGCGGCGTACGAGGCGCGGTCGGCCTCGGTCCAGACCGGGCCGGGGCCGACCTCGTAACGGCCGCAGCCCTCCTTGACCAGGCGGCGGCCCACGGCCGTGCAGAGCGCGTCGCGGCGCCCGATCGCGAAGAACGCCGCACCGGGGAACGGCGCGTGGTCGGTGCCCCCGCCGCCCGGCTCCTCGGTGCCGAGCCGCTTCGCCACGCGGCCGCGCATCACCGGCATCGAGAACGTCGGGTCGATCTTGCGGCGGGTCCACTCCCGATGGCCGATGACGCTCCCGCCCGACCAGCCGTGGGCCCGGCACAGGGCCGCCGAGAGGCGCTCCACCGTGTCGAGCTGGGCGGCCGGGTAGGGGTCGCTGCCGTTGCCGAGGTTCTCGATCTCGAAGCCGTAGAAGCGGGCGTTGCCGTCCACGGCGTCGGGGCCGGGCCGGGACGGCGGCAGCCTCGACGTGCGGACCGCGTCGAGCACCGCGATCGAGCCGCTGCCCGCGTGGTTGGTGCGGCCGTACCCGACGAGGTGGAGCGTGCCGTCCTTGGTGATCAGGCCGATGCACAGCGGGCCGGGCAGGTCGGGGGTGCCGCGGCGGCAGAGCGCGAGGCTGTCGCGGCCGGCGGTGTGGTGCAGCATGACGCCGTGCACCGGGCCCCAGGCGCCCTTGTGATTGCGGTTGTGCGTCCTCCAGTTGCCGTGTTCTCTCATGCGGACGCCCTCGCCGCGCAGAGCGCGGACGAGGGCGTCGGGGGTCAGAGGTGTGGCCATCGGGCCTCCTCGGTGTGCGTCGGACCGGGTCAGATCAGGGATGTGATGGTCAGGTAGCGGTTGCTGAGGGTGAGGGTGCCCGTGGTGGTGCGGTAGGCGCCGGTCACGGTGTAGGCGGCGCCCGGGGTGAGACCGGTGAGGGGGATCTGCATGCTCGCCGTGACCTGGTTCGTGCCGCCGACGACGGCCGCGCGGGTGTCGGCCGCGGCGCTCACGACCCTGGTGCCCTGCTTCACGGAGGCCGAGAAGTACGCGAGGCCGGCCGCGCTGTTGTTGAAGCGGGCACCGACCGTGAGGACCGCGGCACCGTACGGCGGGGCGAGGAACGTCATGGCGAAGGGCTCGGTGGCGCCGGTGAGCGTCTCGACGTAGGCCGTCGATGTCGTCGTACCGCTCAGCGTGCTCGACCAGTGCGCCGGGCCGAGGGAGAGCGGGGCCCACAGTTTGCCGGTGGTGAAGTAGTAGTGCCGGCCCGGGTTGTTGAGCCAGGCGATCATGCCCGGAATCGGGTCGGTCACCTTCGCGTCGCGGGCCGCGGCGTCGGCGAACCGCAGCACGGTGCGGCCGTCGACGGCCTCGGCGAGGGACTGCAGGTGGACGGGGATGTCGGCGTTGTCGGCGGGCTGCGGGTAGGGCAGGCTGCCGAGCGGGGTGAGAGCGACCATGGGACAAGTCCTCCTGGTATGAGCGTGGTTGGGGGCGGCCGGAGCCGTGGGTCAGCGGTCCACCGGCAGCGGGAGCATCTGGCTCGGATCGGGCCCTTCGTCGCCCGCCGCCACGAGGGGGTCGTCGATCTGGGTGGGCCCCGACGGCGGCTCATAACCGTCCACGGGCGGCTGGTGGCCGTCGGCAGCCGGGTCGTGGCCGTCCGCAGCCGGCTCCTCCTCGTTCATGCCGGACTCCCGGTTCATGCCGTGGCTCCCGGTGTCTCGAGGAGCGTTCGGTAGGTGACCGCCTGCTTCGTGAGGGCGTCGAGCGTCGCGTACTGCGCGGTGAGCCGCTGGTACTGCCGCTGCCGGCCGAAGGCGGGGTCGACCGGCGCGTCGGGGGCGAGCCCGGCGTCGGCGGGCACGCCGTTGAAGGAGGTACCGCGCAGGGTGAGGGTCTGCTGCGGCGTGCTGCCCGCCGCGTGCGTGGTGCGGATGCCCACCACCCAGGCGAGCGTGTCGAGTTCGGCGCCCGCGGTGTCCACCACCCGGACCACGTCGCCGAGCTGGATGCGGGGATCGTGCAGGACCTCGACGTCGCCGAGGAGCGGCACGGGATAGCGGCCGGCGTTGCTCATGGCCTTCGTCAGGGCCACCGCGGTCTCGGCCGTCTGCACCCACTCGTCGGAGGACGCCGTGTACTGCTGCTTGCCGTAGTACTTCTGACTGGTCGAGTTCGTCAACGCGTACATGCGCTGCTTCGGGTCGGCCGAGCGTTTGAGCGGTTGCAGCCGCACGGAGGGCTTGCCGTCCTTCGTCACCGTCCACACGCTGGACGCGCTGTGGTTGGCGAACCGCACGTAGTACGTCGGCCCGTCCCGCCAACATCCCACCGTGACATCGCCCTTGACCGACACACCACCGGTCTTGGCGCTGCCGAAGCGCACCTGGTGCCCCTTGCCGACGACGGTGTCGTCCAGGACGACGGGCGGACCGACCTCGGTGTCGTCCTCGGCCATGGCGTACTGCACGACGATCGCCGAGTTCGGCTTGATCTCCCGTATCACCGTGTCCTCGATCGGTTCACCGACCACCGCGTAGACGCCGTTCCAGTCCTGGTACGGCTGCTCGCAGTAGTTGCGGCACGCGTCGATCTCCTCGGTGACGGTGAGCGAGGAGATGTCCCGGCGCGTGGTGACGGTGAGGTCGGGGGCGCTCGGCACCTTGGTGAACCGCGAGGGGCCGCGCCAGCGGAAGACGCCCTGCTCGTCGAATTCGGCGGTGGACATGCTGGCCCGCGCGATCTCGGTGATCACGTCCCACTGGGAGCCGGACACCCGCGGGACGTCGAAGAGCGGCAGTTCGGGAGTGTCGAGGACGGCGCCCTTGGTCCACTGCCCCCGCTGCTCCCACTCCGCCCACGGGTAGGAGGCGGAGTCCGTCCACACCCGGTCGGTCACCTGGAGGCACTCGACGGCCATGTCGGTCTTCAGGTCGATCTGCTGCAGCTCCGAGACCGGCTGCCAGGCGATCTCCTTGTCGAAGGTGACCTTCGCACCCCACAGGTTCCTGCCATCGGGCTGAGTGAGGCGGGGCTGCACGCTCGGAGCGACGACCGAGCCGGTCGAGGACGTCTCCACCATGAAGCCGAGGTGCCAGACCCCTCGCAAGGAGGCCAGCGTGTCGAAGGGCCAGGGGTTCAGGGTCTGCTCGCCGACACCCACGGTTCCGGACGTGGTGTGCACCTTGCCGGTGGCGATGTCGAAGGAGACCTTGACGTAGCCGGTCCGCGTGCCGTTCTGGTCGAACACGGCCGACATCTCGATCATGTTGCCGCGTGCCATCGCCGTATTGACCCAGCACTCCACCTGGAAGACCTTGCCCGGCACGACGAACCGCGACCGCGGCATCCAGGAGGCGGTCAGCCCGGCCTCCTTCGGCATGAGGGCCATTTCGAAGGGCGCGCCCTCACGGATCCAGTCGTACGTCGAGGGGCTCGGTACGAGCTCCGGCTGCCCGTGTGTCGCGTTGAAGCCGCCGTGCAGCGAGGCGTAGAGCGCGGTGAACGGCTTCGTGTCGGTCGGGTCGACGGCCGGGGCGCGCGGCGGCGGACAGCTGTGGATGCCGCCCTGGCGCAGCAGCTCGTCGACGCACCAGGTAGCGGTGGCGACCGGGCGGCCGTAGTAGTAGCCGTGGTACGGCCTGGGGAGCGTGGCCGGGCCGCGCAGCCGCTCGGCGCCGTCCAGGGCCTGCACGGTGACGGTGTCGCTGCCGGACGCGGCGGTGCGGGAGCGGACGGTGCCGCGGAAGGCGGGCACGGTGCGGCCGGCCGCTCCCGCCGCGTGGACGACGGACTGCCCGGGGCGTACGAGGTCGCCCGTGAGGCGATCCGCCCACGCCGAGTACAGCTGCGGGGCGGGGGCGCCCTCCGCGCCGCCGAGCAGCAGCTCCAGCTGGGCCGACGCGCTGCCGGAGACGGCGCGCATCGCCTCGGGCAGGTCCGTGGCGTACGCCCGCTCGACCTTCCACGACTGGACCTGCGGGCCGACCTCCTTGCCGCCGAGGCGGGTGGAGTGGGACGGCACGCGCTCGGGGGCGGTCAGGGCCTGGTTGAGTGCCTCGTCAGAGCGCTGCATCACGGACCTCCACGAGGTCGATGCCGACGTTGCGGTACGGCAGCCTGGCCGACGGGACGTCGGTGTACGCGGTGACGACCATGGCCGGGCAGCCGTCACCGAGGACGTGCGCGACCGGCTCCTCGTCGAGGGTGAGGCAGCCGCCCGCGAGCCCGAACAGGCCGACGGCCCCGGGCCGTCCGACGGGCGTGGCGAAGGCGGCGCCCGCCGGAGCGGTGGCGGTGACGGA
This sequence comes from Streptomyces sp. NPDC041122, assembly GCF_055592445.1. Taxonomy (NCBI): domain Bacteria; kingdom Bacillati; phylum Actinomycetota; class Actinomycetes; order Kitasatosporales; family Streptomycetaceae; genus Streptomyces; species Streptomyces sp. NPDC041122. Next base: position 95,099 of record NZ_JBVIYQ010000003.1, read on the forward strand.
GGCGCCCGTGGCCTGGCTGGTGCCGAGGTACTTTCCGTCCGCCGCCTTCCAGTCCAGCTGGGCGGTGGCGGTGGCCGGGTCCCAGCCGGCCGGCAGCAGCCAGGAGACTCCCATGCCCGGCTCGACCGGCCAGCCGGCCCAGACCCCGTGGATCCAGCCGACGGCGGCGGCCCCGTCCCGGCAGTCGACGGTGGTGATGCCGTCGGCGGCGCGGGCGAGCGCGATGTCGCCGTCCATGGTGAACCAGTGGTCCCAGCCGCCGGGAAGCTCCGACTGCCCGGCCGCCTGGTACGGGTCGAGCAGGTTGACGGAGGCGGGGTCGAGGACGACGAGAGGGCCGCGGCCGGTGCCGACGCGGCGGGCGAGCTGCACGAGGTGCTGGGCGTCCGCGGGCTCCAGCCACTCGAAAGAGAGCTTGAGGCGGCGGGTGGTGCGGGTGGGCGCGAAGGTGGTGACGCGGCCTTCGAGCGCCTTGAACTCGGTGACGTCGAGCTCGGCGGTGCGGTCCCAGCTCTTCGCCGCCTGACGGATTTCGCGGAGCCGGCCCGGGGCTCCGATCCACAGGTTCCTGGCCATGGACTCCTCCTGTTCTGTTGTGAATCGCGGATGGTGCGGCCGCGGCTACCTGCGGGCGAGGGCGCGCTGTCCCGCGAAGACGGCGCGGGCGATGGTCTGCGAGTCGACGTCGACGTGTACGGGGCGGTCGGCGAGGCGCTCCATGGCCTCGGCGAGGCGGCGCAGGGCGACGGCGTTGGCGCCGCCGTTGCCGATCATCCGTTCCAGCCGGGAGAGCGGGATGACCGCTTCGCTCTCGCCCGCCTCGCCGACGAGCGCGAGCGTGCCGCCGTTGCGGGCCTGCACGATGCCGCCCTGGGCGAGGTGGGGTACGGGTACGTGCAGACGCGGGAATCCGAAGGACTTCCCGCCCCACTTGGGCACCCAGCTGGGGATGGAGATCTTGATCCCCGCGAGGACGCCGAACACTCCGTTCAGCGCGGACGCGAGTCCCTTGATCGGGGTGAGGATGACGTTTCCGAGCCCCTTGACCAGCGGCTTGATGAAGTCGACGGCCGCACGCGTACCGGACTTGATGCCCTTCCAGGCGGCGTTCATCCCGCGCTTGAGGGCGGCGGTGACCTTGTCCATGTTCACGAACTGGGCGATCAGCGGGGCGGCGAGCGTCATGATCAGCCCGAAGGGGCTGGACGCCATGGCGAGGTTGAGCCCCTTCTGCGCGGTGCTCGCCCCCTTGAGCCCCTTGCCGAGATTGCCCATGGACTTGCCGCCCTTGTCGGCGTTCTTGCCGGCCTTCCCGACGGACTTGTCGACGGCGTCGGCCTGGCGCTTCACGTCACGCAGGGCGGTCTTGGCCTTGTCGGCCGAACTCCGCAGCTTGTCGAGCGAACTCTTGAACTTGTCGGACCCCTGCTTCGCCTTCCCGAGGGACCCGTCGGCGGTCCGGAGCCCGGAGTGCAGCTTCTTCACCGCGCTGCTGCCGCTGTTGGCGGACGTCCGCAGCTTGCCGACGGCGGTGGCGGCGGACGTGGTGGACTTGCCGAGCTTGCCGACGGCGGTGGCGGCGGAACCGGTGGGTTTGCCGAGCTGGTTGACGGAGCCCGCGGCGGACCCGGTGGACTTGCCCAACTTCCCGACTTGGGTGGCGGCCTGACTCGCTGCGCTGCGCATGCGGCCGAGTTGGGTGGCGGCGGTGCTGATGGATTGGTTCAGTGCCATGGGGTTCTGCTCCCTAGGTCTTCCACTCCTCGCTCACCGCGTCAGAAGCGGGAATTGAGCCGAGCGATCTGGTTGTTCAGCTGCTGCACGCTGAGGTTGGCCTGGTCGGCCTCGCGGCGCAGTGCGGCGACCTGGGTGCTCCGCAGCGCGGACAGCTGACTGTTCTGCCGGTTGTTGGCCAGGGAAACGGCGGACTTGTCGGCCTTGCGCCGGAGCTTCTGATTGACGTCGCGGGACAGGGCGTTGATGCGCCGGTTGGCACCGTTGGCCTTGGTGACCGCCTTGTCGGCGGTCGTCTGTGCCTTGGCAGCCGCGCTTTTCAGCTGCTCCGGGTGCTCGTTGCGCGCACGCGCCTCGGCCGCCTCCTTGGCCTTCTCCCGCTTCTTCATCATGTCGCCTATGGGGTCAAAGAAGGTGTGCTCCAGCTTGATCCCAGTGACCCCACCACCAGCGGCGTTGAAGGCGAAGGCGCCGCCGTTGAACTCGCTTTTGAATGCCGTGAGTTCGGCTTTCTTGACGTATTCGCGTTCCGTGATGTCCTTGATCCGCTTGACCGTGCTGTCTACCAGGGAACTGTCGTCATCTGCCATGATCAACTCCTCAAACAGATGACGGCCCCGCATGCCATGGGTCAGGCATGAGAGGCCGCCAATTGGGGTTTGTGTGCTCAGTCGGTGGTGAGACTCCAGTGCTGGGCGTTCAACAGGAGGTATCCGGGGCCGGAGACACTGATGGTCTCGTGCGTGTGGTTCGGCGCGGACAACTCCTTGCCGGCACCGAAGGCGGGGCCGAAGTGCGTCAAGGTCCCCGCGTACTGCCCCTTGTTCCACGTGATGCGCAGGCGCTTTTTCGTGCCATCGGTCACTCGTAGTACCCACGGCCCTTCACCGGACATCTCGCCGGCGACGAGCTCGACTTCCTCATCGGCCAGCCGTCTGACCTTCCACCCGCCCACCCCTGTGAAAGTGGCCTTGCCGCCATGCCGGAAGAGCCTGAGGGAATTGAAGTCCGAAGGCAGCACGAACCGCTGGCGGCTCAGGTTCCACAACGTGGAGCCGTACCCCGCTTTGTGCGTGCTCTCCGTGCGCTGGACGACGTATGCGTCGAGTTGCGCTCCAAAGACTCCTCGAATCTCCAACGCTATGGGCGCGGTGTCTCCGTCCTCCCGGATGAGGATTTCGCGGCTGCGCCAGGATGACCACCGCTGTTTCGGATCGTTCATGAGGTCCCCTCCCCTGATCCACCCTGTCCGGCAGATCATCGCCCGCCCGGTGTCGCGGTGGGAAGGACAGGAGGAGGGAAGATCAGGAGAAGAAGGACGCCAGTTCCACGGCCGTCGGCTTGGGGGCGGCAGGGGTCGGGGACCGTTCGTCCCCGGTATCGTCCGGGAGAAGGTCCGCACCCGGGCGCGGGAGGGGTTGTGGCGGCTCCAGGGGATCCGCGTCCTCGTCCTGGTTGACCGTGGCGAACATCCAGTTCGCCTGCGCCAGTTGGTCCACGGCGTGGGCCAGCAGGTAATCCCCCACCGACCACTCCGCCGCCTCCCCCTCGCTCTCCCGAGCCACCGCCCCCTCCCGCGGCAGATGCCGGATCAGGACGGCGAGGCGGCGGGAGGAGAGGCGGCCGCGGTGCCAGTCCAGGAGGTCGAGGCCGTAGAAGCGGAGCAGGTCGGCCTCCAGAGCCTCGGCGTGTTCGTCGACGAACACGCCGAGGCTCAGCCTTCCCCCAGGCCGAGCCCGGTCTCCTTGCCGTACGCCTCCAGGATCGCCGCGATGTCCTGCATCGTGACGTCGTGCCGCTCGAAGCGGGCGAACTGCTGCTCTCCGAGGAGGAGTTCCAGAAGTCCGTCCACGTCGTTGTCGTCGAGATCGCGCAGCTTGCGCGCGGTGGTGCGGGTCAGCTCGGTCGGCAGCTCGAAGCTGTCCGCGTCGAGCTCGAAGGTCCAGGCGCGGCCGAGCGCTTCGAGGCGCTGGGCTCGGGCCGCGTTGACGTTGAAGCCGGACAAGGGTCTCTCCTTCGGCAGGGCGACGCCCGGCCGCGCTGGGGGCGCGGGCCGGGCGTCGCCGGGATCCTATGCGGTCGCGCGCAAAAGCAAGCGGCGATTTCGCGCAATCAATTAGGCGGCAGACAGGGGGTGTTGGGGGTGGAGCTCTTCAGTCGGCACCCCGGAACCCTTCGCCGTGCGCGCCCTCGCTCACGAGTACGACGAGGTCAGTTCCTTGATGCGGAAGCTGGCCAGCGGCGCGCTGTCGTTCTTGGCGAGCGCCGTGAACGTCACGCCCAGCTTCACCGCACCGGTCCGGGTCAGACCGATCTCCTCGGTCTCGGTGACCTGCCCGCGCGGCACGACGAACCGGTAGATCGACGCGCCGTCGACGAACTCGATCCCCAGCGCCCGCTCGTCCGGCAGCGGGGAGTTGGCGAGGTCGTACGTGAACTCCTTGAGGTCGGGGTCCGCGAGCCCCGCCGCCGGGGTGGTCACCGGCTTGACCGCGCCGCCGCCCATGAAGAAGGCCAGGGTCGCCTTGTTCAGCTGCAGCAGCTGGAACTTCACCGTGAGGTCACGGTCGGAGTAGATGAACCGCGCCGGGCTCACCGACTGCCAGGTGTCGACCGGGTCGATCTTGTCCTTCTTGTTGAACTTGATGCCGTCGGTCGTGGTGTAACCGAGGTCGGTCCACTTCGCCTTGTCCCACTCGGTGGCGATGGTGGCCGGCGGCTCGGTGTCGATGGGCGCGATCAGGACGCGTCCGCTACCGGCGACGCGGATTTCCTTGCCGTTGTTGCCTGCCATGCGTACTCCTCAGAATCGGTTGGTCCGCGACCGGGAGTCGGTCCCGGGTACGACGAAGGCCCCGCCGGATCGGCAGGGCCCGGGAACGGGAGACGGGGAATGCGGGGAATGCGGGGATGTCCGGGATCTGCTCACTCGGGGCGGATCGAGATCCGCGCCGTCGAGAGGTACCGACTGCCGGCCGGACGGTTGTAGTCGGGCAGCCAGCGCGGCCCGTCCGTCTCGGTGACGTCGGTGACGACGGCCCCGCCGTACGAGGTGCCGGCCAGTTCGAGGACACAGGCACGGGCGGCGAGGGAGATGCCGTGCGCGGTGGACTTGTCCGGGCCGTAGACCTCGAAGTCGATCAGCGGCTGGTCGAGATGCCGGTCGTCCACCCACGCGCCACCGACGCGGGAGACGAGGACGGCCTTCTGGGTGCCGTCGAACCCGGCGGGCGGTCTGTTGTCGACGACCGAACCGGCCAGTTCCGCCCGGTTCTTGAGGAAGTCGACGACGAGCCGTTCCGCGTCGGGAAAGGTCAGGATGGACACATGGACACTCCCTGTCATCAGAAGGATCAGAAGGGATCCGATCGAGCGGGGGCAACACAAAGCGGCAGGTCCGCCGCCCCTCACCGGGGGCGCAGCTCTGCCGCTGCTCCAAGTGTGATCCCGGGTGCCGATTCCCGCAACTGAGTTCGGCGGACGGCCGGTCGGGGTCCGTACGCATACGCGGGAAGGGCCCCGCACCACCCTGGTGCGGGGCCCTCTTCGTTCTCTTCCACGTCTACGGTCTACGTCCGAGCCCGCGCCCTTCGTACAGCGCGCTCCGCGGCGAACACGTCCTCCAGCCGGTACATGGACCGCCGGCCCTGCCGCCCGGCCGCCTTGAGGTGGCCAAGCTGCACCCACTTGCGGATGGTGGCGGGCGAGACGTCGGCCTCGGTGGCGGCGAGCTCCCCCGTGATCAGCGGTGCGGTCAGCTGTGCGGTCACGCCGCCCCCTCCCCGTCCGGCTCGTCGAGCACGTGCCGGCAGGGAGGGTTCACGCACATCGCGACGCCCCGCTCGGGAAAGGCCCGCAGCGACACGGAGTCGCAGGCCGGGCAGCGGCCCGGGAGCCGCACCAGCTGTTCGGGGTCGCCCAGGGCGCGGGCGCAGCGCCGGGACATGCGGCGGGTCTCGGCCTCGACGTGGGCGGCCAGGTCGGGCAGTCCCGCGACCGCGTCGAGCAGTTCCGCGAGGCGGCGCAGGCGGACCGGCACCGGCGCCGCGGAAATGCGGCGCAGGCCGAGCCGGTCGCGTACGGCCTCCTCCAGTTCGACCACTCCGTCGCCGATGTCGCGGAGGGCGTCGGATACGTAGAGGCGGACGGGGGCTCCGGTGGCCGGGCCGGGGCCGCCGCCCCGGACCTCGCGCAGGGTGCGGCCCGCGCTGGGCGCGAGCTCGGCCAGGAGCAGGGGGTACCGGCGCCGGAGCGAGTCGATCCAGAGCGCCGCGCGTGCCGTGCCGTTCGTCGGGCATTCCTGGTCGTTCATCACGGCCTCCCGGCCTTCTTGCGCGGCTTGACCTCGCGGCCGTTGCGCCACAGGCGTCCCCCGCTGACCCCGTCGAACCAGGTGTGCGAGGGGTCGACGATGGCTTCGCATTCACGTCGGATCGGGCACTGATTGCAGGCGCGCAATACCGGCGCCGCCTCGGCGGGGCTCCGGGTGAACACGTACTGCTGGGGGAGATCCGCGCAGGCGGCGTCTCCGCGCCAGTCGGGGGCTTCGTCGGAGAGACCTCGCGTGGGAGGGAAAGCGCTGTTCAGAGTAGGTGCGGCAACAAGCGTTGGATTTGGCATGCGCAACCCCTCCGCAGGTGTGCGAACATACGTTCGAGAACGTCGATGCGTGATCAGAGTTCCACGCTGCGTGCGCACGCGCAACTAAAATCGGAGGGGCGAGTGAGCAGAGAGGAGTAAGGGGTGGCTGGAAATCTGCGTTGCAGGGGGCGCCTGCGCCGGATCTTCACGACAACGTGCGAGCGCGCACATATTTCAGTGCGCGCGCGATCGGTACGCTCGCCCTGCGACGAGGGGAGAGCGACGACATGGTGTCCAGCCAGCGGGCCAGCGCCCGCATCGATCAGGCGTACAGGCCCGGGTTCGGCCATGACCAGAGTCGGGAGAGTGGCCGGAATCGGGCGGACGAGTTGGAGGAGTTCGCCGAATGGATCGAGGGCGTGATGCGCGAGCGCGGCTACGACATCGACAGCCCGCGCGGCGGCGGCAAGTCCAAGCTCGCGGACGACGCGGGCGTGCACCGGGCCGCGGTCAGCCGGCTGATCCAGCGGCAGAGCATGCCCGACCTGGAGACGATGCGGCGGCTGGCGGCCGTGCTCGGCGTCCCGCTGCGCGACATGCTGATCCGGTCCGGGCGGCTGTCGGAGAACGATCTGCCGATCGTGGCCGCACGCGGCGGTGAGAGTGACGCCCCCCGACTGCTGAGCCCCGAGGAAGCGGCCCGGAGAATGGGGGTGCCTCCAGAGCTGCAGGCGGTCTTCGTGAGGGTCACGAAGGCGTTCCTGCCGCAGGTCGAATAGCAGGGGGCCTTACGCAGCCCCGGGGGCACAGAGGGAGTGCGAACATGCCGACTGACGAAGCGGAGGGGCCGTCCGGAGGCGCGCGACGCGGTACGGGACGGCATGGCGTCGAGGGGGAGACAGACGCGACGGATGAGCTCGCCCTCCTCGTCGGCGGGTTACTGATCGAACTCGGAACGAAGATCCGGCAAGCCGGTGTCGACGGCGTCCGGATACTCACCGAGGAGGAGACGCAGCAGAGTCAGCTGCGCTGGTTCCGCGAGGGCTGGGCCGAACACGCCCGCGCGACGGAGACCGCGGGTGCGGCCGACCACGCCCGCGCGAGCGACCATGAGTCCGCCGCGGCGGGGCCCGCGAGCCATGCGGAAGCGGAGCCGCAGTCCGCGTCGCCCGGCTCCTCCGCCCGGCTGTTCCACTTTCCCTCGGGGCCGCCCCGAGGAGCGCACCCGCTCCCGATCGTGGGCAGGGACGAGGCCCGCGGCACACGGGACTTGATGGCGCACCGGCCACGCAGGCGCCGGGAGGACCCGCCGCAGGGCCACCCGGGGACGGACGACTGACTCGCCCTCGCACCCCCGCACCGCCCCCGCACGTCACGTATCCTCCGCAATCGCCCGTCCGGGCGACGGAGCGCGAAGAGGATGGGCTGCTGGTGTCACAGGTGTCGTTGGTCCCGGTGGTGTCACGCCTGGCCCGACGGGGTGGACAGGTCCTGGTGCACGAGTGGCGGGCCGTGGTCGTCAGGTGTGTGGGACGGGTGCGGGAGCGTGGGATCCGGGGGGTCTCGCTCGCCGTTCTCGGGGCTCTCGCCGTAATCGGGCTGCACACGTTCCAGCAGACCGCGGTCGGTGGTGACGTGGTGCGCCTCGTCAGTGAGGTGCGGGCCGATCAGCCGCTCTGGGTGAGCCTGCTGCGGACGCCCGTGTCGATGTTCGTGCCCGCCGTGGACCTGCCCGTCTGGGGCGGGCTGCCCCGGCTGTTCCTGGCGTTCGCGCTGGCCGAGCTCGCCTTCGGTCGCATACGCACGCTGGCGGTGGCGTACACCGTCACGCTCGCCGGGACGCTCGGGGCGCGCCTCATGGTCGCTCTCGGGCCCGACCGGCTCGGCGGACTGCCCGCCGAAGCCGCGCACGCGGTCGACACCGGTACCTCCGCCGCGATCGTCGGCCTCTTCGCCTACACCTCCGTGGCGCTCCGCGCGCCTCTCCTCTTCCTCGCCGCGGTCGTCCCTACGGTGACCGGTTCGCTCAGGGACCTCGACCTGGCGGGGCGCGAGCACTTGCTCGCCGTGGCCGTCGCGGTGGCCATCGGCGCGGTCCTGCACCGCAGGAGCGGGCAGGCCGGCGCGGAGCCGGCGGCCGTTGTCAGTGGGCCCTGACACAATCGCGGCAAGCGTGAGGAGGTCGGGCATGGCAGTTCTCGACGCGAGGGACCCTCTGGCCGTCGCGGTGACCGGGGCGATCCGCTCCGGCGACGTGGCCGGTCTGCGGCAGCTGCTCGTCACGCATCCCGCCCTCGCGGCCACCGGGATCAGACGGGTCGGCGAGGCGGCCGGCACGCGCAGCCTGCTGCACATCGCCACGGACTGGCCCGGGCACATCCCCGCGGGCCCGGAGGTCATCGCCGTCCTGGTCGCGGCCGGCGCCGATCCCGGCACGCCGTTCGTCGGGGCGCACTCCGAGACTCCCCTGCACTGGGCCGCGAGCAACGACGACGTCCCCGCGCTCGACGCCCTCATCGCGGCCGGCGCGGACATCGAGGCGACCGGTGGCGTCATCGCGGGCGGCACCCCGCTCGCCGACGCGCGCGGGTTCGGACAGTGGCGCGCGGCGCGGCGGCTGCTGGAGCACGGGGCCCGCACCACGTTGCAGGACGCGGCGACACTGGGGCTGCTCGACCGGGTCACGGCTCTCGTCGAGAGCCCCCGTCCGGCCGGGACACCGCCACCCCACCCGCCGGACCCCGTCGACATCTCCAGTGCCTTCTGGGGCGCCTGCCAAGGCGGCCAACTGGCCACCGCCCGTTATCTGTTGGAGCGCGGCGCCGAGCTCGACTGGGTCGGGTACGACGACATGACTCCGCTGGACGTCGCCATCGACGCCGCCGCCGATGACGTCGCCGATGACGTCGTCCGGTGGTTGCGCGAGCAAGGCGCCCGCCGCCGGGCGGAGTTGGCGCACCGGCGACTCCCTCCGCCCTAGGGGGCCGTAGGGGCACAGGGGGTCTAGCACCACCCCGTAGACACCGGAGCACCGGATGCCGCCGGGCCCGCGGATACGGGAGCGTGGAGCACGTCAGCACGACACGTCCCCGCTCCCCACGCTCCACGACGATTCGAGGGCCCGCCATGAGCACCAGCACCCTGCCGTACGCCACTTCGACCTCTTCGGCCGCCCCGGAGACGGCTCCGGCGACCGGTCCGACAGCCGGTCCGGTGACTGGTCCGACGGCCGGTCCGCGCAGGCCCGGGTTCTTGCGGGCGCCGTTCGCCGCGGTCACCTTCCGCGAGATCGGGTACGTGCTGACCTCGTTCCCCGTCGCCATCGCCGGGTTCGTCTTCGCCGTGACCACGTTCTGCCTCGGCGCGGGGCTGCTCGTCACCCTGTTCGGGCTGCCCGTCCTCGCCCTGGCGCTCGCCGGGGCGCGCGGGCTGGGCAGTGCGGAACGGCTCCGGGCCCGGGTGGGTCTCGGGCTCACCGTCGACGGCCCGGGAGCGTTCGGCGCGGGGGCGTTCGGCGCGGAGACCGACGGGATGCGGAGGAAGGGGTTCTGGGCCAGGACCAGGGCCCGGCTCGCGGACGCCGCGGGCTGGAAGGCGCTGCTGTTCCAGGTGGTCATGTTCCCCTGGCGCGTCCTCAGCTTCGTCCTGACGGTGACGTTCTTCGTCACGGGCTGGGTGGTCGCGCTCTTCCCCACGTACTCCTGGGTCTTCCACCGGTACGTGGGCTGGCCCGGCTACCGCGTCTACGACTTCACGTCGGGCGGGCAGCACCACGCGTACTACATCACCTCGCCCGCCCAGATCGCGGCGGTCGCCGGTGTCGGCGCCGTGCTGGTCCTCCTCACCCCGAAGCTGGTCCGCGCCCTGACGAGCGTCGACCGCGCAGCGGTCCGCTCGCTGCTGGGCTGAGGGCCGGGGGCCGGGCCCGTCGCGCGTGGCGCCTCAGTGAGAGGGGGCGCCCACCGGCGGGGCGGCGTAGCAGTGCAGGGCGACCCGCTGGCCGGGTCGCCATTGCTGTTCCACGACGGCCAGCAGCTGCCAGCCCAGGCGTGCGTAGAGCGCGGCGGCCGCGGTGTCGGAGGACACGACGTCCAGGACCGCGTGCAGCCCGCGCGCCCGCGCCTCCCGTACGACCCGCCCCATCAGCAGGGCGCCGATGCCGTGGCCCCGGGCGTCCGGCGCGACGAAGAGGCGGCTGACGACGCCGGCCGCGACCGCCTCCGGTCCCGCCCGCTCGCCCCACAGGGCCGGCGCCTCGTCCCCCCGGCCGGGGCGGGCGAGGCCCACGTGTCCGACGACCCGGCCGTCGAGCTCGGCGACCCAGGCACCGAGTCCGCCCTCGCCTTCCAGCCATTCGGCGGGCCGGTCCGGCCAGTTGACGGGGTAGCCGTCGACCTTGTGGACGCCGGCCAGCACCCCGATACAGGCTTCCAGGTCACGCTGACCGGAACGTTCCCGCAACCGGAGGACGGGGTGCCCGTCAGCCGCGTCGGCGGCACGGTCTCGTCTCATCGCAGCATCGAATCACAGCCGCGGGAGCGGCACGCCCGCTTCCCGCCCAAGTCACCACCCCGCCGCCGGGAGCGGCCCCGACGGCGACCGGGCGGGGATCGGGTGGTGATCGTGCGGTGAACGGGCGGTGATCAGGTGGCCGGAGGAGGGTGCGGGGCCACCGGGCCGAACGCGCCTCATCCAAAGGGGAGTTGACCGCCCCCTCCCTCCCCCGGACTCACGCGAGCGTGACCAGCCCCCGGTAGTCGGCGCTCCACAGGTCCTCCGTCCCGTCGGGGAGCAGCAGGACCCGGTCCGGGCGCAGCGCGTCGATCGCGCCCTCGTCGTGCGTGACCATCACGATCGCGCCCGGGTACGTCCCCACGGCCGCGAGCACCTCGTCCCTGGACGCCGGATCCAGGTTGTTGGTGGGCTCGTCCAGGAGCAGGACGTTCGCGCCCGAGTGCACGAGCCCCGCGAGGGCGAGCCGCGTCTTCTCGCCGCCCGAGAGCACGGCAGCGGGCTTGTCCGCGTCGTCCCCGCCGAACAGGAACGAGCCGAGCACCCGGCGCACCTCGCCGTCGGTCAGGTGCGGGGCCGCGGCCGCGAGGTTCTCCCGTACGGTCCTGTCCGCCGTCAGGGTGTCGTGCTCCTGCGCGAAGTACCCGAGCCGCAGCCCCGGCCCCTCAACCACCCTGCCGTCGTCCGGGAGTTCACGTCCCGCCAGGAGCCGGAGCAGCGTCGTCTTCCCCGCTCCGTTGAACCCGAGGACGACCAGCCGGCTGCCCCGGTCGACGGCGAGGTCGACGCCCGTGAGGACGCGATGGGAGCCGTACGCCTTGGTGAGGCCGACCGCGCCGAGCGGCGTCCGGCCGCACGGGGCGGGCTCGGGCAGCCGGATGCGGGCGACCTTCTCGGCGCGCCGGACCGGCTCCGCGTCCGCGAGCAGCCGGCCGGCCCGCCGGTCCATGTTCTTGGCGGCGGTGGCGGTGGCGACGCGGGAGCGCATCCTGTCGGCCTGGGCGCGCAGGGAGGCGGCCTTGCGCTCGGCGTTGGCGCGCTCCCGGGTACGGCGGCGCTCGTCCGCCGCGCGCTGGGCCAGGTAGGCGTGCCAGCCGGTGTTGTGCACGTCGATGGCCGCGCGGCGCGGGTCGAGGTGGAGGACGCGGTTGACCACGTCGGCGAGGAGCGCGGTGTCATGGCTGATGAGCACCAGGCCGCCCGGGTACCCCGCCAGGTAGCCGCGCAGCCAGGCCACCGAGTCGGCGTCGAGGTGGTTGGTCGGCTCGTCCAGGAGCAGCGTGTCGTGCCGCGAGAACAGGATCCTGGCCAGCTCCACGCGGCGCCGCTGGCCGCCCGACAGGTCGCCCACGGGCTGGTGGAGGGCGCGTTCGGGCAGCCCGAGTCCGCCGGCCACGCGGGCGGCCTCGGCCTCGGCCGCGTATCCGCCGCGGGCCTGGAAACGGTCGTCCGCGCGGGCGTAGGCGGCCATGGCCCGCTCCTGCGCGGCCGGGCTCACCGCCGCCGCCATGGCGGCCTCGGCGGTGCGCAGGGCCGCGACCGCCTCGTCCAGGCCGCGGGCGGACAGGATGCGGTCGGTGACGGTGACGGCGGGGTCGGCGGCGCCCGGGTCCTGGGCGAGGTGGCCGACGGAGCCGGTGCGGGTGACGGTGCCGGCGGCGGGGGTGGCTTGCCCCGCGAGGATCTTCAGGAGGCTGGTCTTGCCGGCGCCGTTGCGCCCGACCAGGCCGACGCGGTCGCCGGGGGCGATGTGGAAGGAGACGTCGGACAGCAGGAGGCGGGCACCGACGCGCACGTCGGCACCTCGTACGGTGATCATGAGGTAACGCTCCGCAATAGCGAATGGACACACGGGTGACGTGGAGGCGTGTGTCCTGGCTAGGAGATGCGGGGCGTAGACATGTGTCCGAGGCTAACGCGCAGGCCGGGCGGGACGCACCCGGATTTCCGCGCCCCGCGGCCGTTCACCGTTCGCCTCCGGCCCGGCGGGCGGCGCGACGGGCCGTGCGACGGGCGGCGGGGCCGTCCACGGGGGATCATCGGCGCATGGACGTGACCCTTCACCTCGCACAGGACGAGGCGGCCGACGAGCTCCTCGGCCGCAGCCCGCTGGCCGCGCTGGTCGGCATGCTCCTCGACCAGCAGGTCCCCATGGAGTGGGCGTTCGCGGGCCCGTACACGATCGCCACGCGGCTGGGCGCGGACGATCTCGACGCGCGGGAGATCGCGGCGTACGACCCCGAGGACTTCGCCGCGCTGCTCTCCACGAAGCCGGCGGTGCACCGGTACCCGGGCTCGATGGCCCGGCGGATCCAGCAGCTCTGCCAGTACCTGATGGACCACTACGACGGTGACCCGACGGCGCTGTGGCAGGACGCCGCCACCGGCGAGGAACTCCTCGGGCGCCTCAACGACCTGCCCGGCTTCGGCAAGCAGAAGTCCCAGATCTTCCTCGCCCTCCTCGGCAAGCAGCTGGGCGTCCGCCCCCAGGGCTGGCGCGAGGCCGCCGGGGACTACGGCGCCACCGAGGCGTACCGGTCCGTCGCGGACATCACGGGTCCGGAGTCCCTCCTCAAGGTCCGGGCGCACAAACAGCAGCTGAAGGCGGAGGCCAAGGCCGGACGGGGGCGGGTCGGCCCCTAGCCCATGAGGGCGGATCTCGGCGTGCGGTGGTCGACGAACCGTTCGTACGGGGGACATGCCCTCCATGAGCGCCCCGCCCCCGTACCGCCGCCACCTCACGTGGCCCCGGGTGCTGCTCACGCTCCTCGCGCTCCTGCTCGGCGCCCTGACCGCCGCCCCCACCGCCGCGGCGGGCCCGCCCCCGCCGGCCGCCGTCTCCACGGAATCCGGCGGCAGCGAGATCCAGGAGGACGCCACCGACACGGCGCTGCGCCTCCCGACCGGCCACGCCACCCGCGTCCCCACCCCCCGCACCCCCGATCCGGCGCCGCCCCGGCACCCCGCCGCCGGCCCGGCCCCGCGCCCCGCCCTTCCGCACCCCCGCGTCCCGACCCCCCGTTCGGTGGTCCTGCGCTGCTGACAGGGACCAGGACTGGGACAGGGAGCAGGCCCTCACCGGCCGCCCCCGCCCCGTCCCCCGTCAGCCGTCCCAGCGCGCAGATCAAGGACACCTTCATGCCCATCGACCCCCACGCGGCCCTGCAAGCGCTCCTGCGCGCGGAGGCCGTCCGTACGGCACCGCCGCAGTCGACACCGCCGCCGTCGGCACCCCCGCAGTCGACACCCCCGCAACCGGTCACCTCACCGGAGAAGACGCCCCGCGGGACCGACCCCACCGAACCCGAGCAGCGACCCGAGGACGCCTGACCCGACGGACGGCCCGGCGCAGTCCCGCACCAGGCAGCCCCGCACCAGGCAGCCCGCTCAGGGCGCCCCGCCGGGGTCAGCGGCGGCGCCGGGCCGTCCCGAAGACCGACCGCGAGATCTCCCGCCCGATCTGCGTCCCCATGGACCGTATCAGCGACTTGAACATCCCGCTCCCCACCACCTGCTCCACGACGGACCCCGGGCCGGGCGACCTTTCCGGCCCCCGCGGCTTCGCCGTCCCCGTCCCCGCCTCACCCGCCTTCTCCCCCGCCGTCCCCGTCTCCCTCGCCGCCAGCCTCTCGTACGCCGACTCGCGGTCCACCACCTCCGCGTACCGCGCGTACAGCGGCGACGACCGCACCGCCCCCTCCAGCGCCCCCGCCTCCACCGGCCCCATCAGCGACTCGGGCGCCCGCAGCCGCGTCGCCGCGACCGGCGTCGGCGCGCCCCGTTCGCTGAGCACGGTCACCACGGCCTCGCCCGTGCCGAGCCCGGTGAGGACCTCCTCCAGGTCGTACGCCGAGTCGGGAAACGTCCGTACCGTCGCCTTCAGCGCCTTCTGGTCGTCCGGCGTGAACGCCCGCAGCGCGTGCTGGACCCGGTTGCCGAGCTGCCCCAGCACATCCGCGGGCACGTCCTTCGGCGTCTGCGTCACGAAGAAGACGCCGACCCCCTTCGAGCGGATCAGCCGGACCGTCTGCGTGATCGACTCCAGGAACGCCTTCGACGCCCCGTTGAAGAGCAGATGCGCCTCGTCGAAGAAGAAGACGAGCTTCGGCTTCTCCACATCGCCCACCTCCGGCAGGTCGTGGTAGAGATCCGCGAGCAGCCACATCAGGAACGTCGAGAAGAGCCGCGGCTTGTCCTGGACGCCGGCCAGCTCCAGGACCGACACCAGCCCCCGCCCCTCCCCCTGTCCCTGTCCCTCCCCCTGCCCCTGCCCGTCCGGCGCGAGCCGCAGGAACTCACTCGTGTCGAACTCCGGCTCCCCGAAGAAGTCCGCCATGCCCTGCGCCTCGAACGTGGTGAGCGCCCGCAGGATGACGCCCGCGGTCACGGACGACAGCCCCCCGATGCCCTTCAGCTCCGGCTTGCCCTCGTCGGAGGTGAGGAAGGTGACGACCGCCCGCAGGTCCTTCAGGTCGACCAGTTCCAGCCCTTTCCGGTCGGCGTAGTGGAAGACCAGTCCGAGCGACTGCTCCTGGGTCTGGTTGAGCTGCAGCACCTTCGAGAGGAGCACGGGACCGAAGCTGGTGACCGTGGCCCGTACCGGAATCCCCGTACCGATGCCGCCGAGCGCGTAGAACTCGCACGGGAACCCGGTCGCCGCCCACTCCTGTCCGACGTCCCGGGCCCGCTCGGTGACCTTGTCGTTCGCTGCGCCGGGCGCCGAGATCCCCGACACGTCGCCCTTGATGTCCGCGAGGAAGACGGGGACGCCCTGCGCGGCGAGCTGTTCGGCGATGAGCTGCAGCGTCTTGGTCTTGCCCGTGCCGGTGGCGCCGGCGACGAGCCCGTGCCGGTTGAGCATGGGCAGCGGGATGCGGACCGGCGCGTCGGGCAGACACCGTCCGTCCCAGAGCAGTGCGCCCAGGTCGAGGGCCGGCCCGGCGAAGGCGTACCCGGCGGCGATCTCCGCGGCCTCCCGCGGCAGACCGCTTCCCTCCGCCCCGCCACCTGTCCCGTCGCCCCTGCTTCCGCCCGCCCCGCCACCCGGGCCTGCCGCGCCCGGCTCCGCCGCCGGTGCGGCCTCGTTCGGGGGATTCGCCCGGCTCGAAGTGGACGGCATCGGCTGGCTATCGCTCACTTCGGCCCCTGTTCCCGGCTGTTCCCGGCCGGCGCGTTTCCGGTTTGCCCCGCTTTACGGCGTCATTTCCCAGGCTCGCACTCCGTCACCATGGCTGCGCCCGGAGAGCCTTGCCCGGTAGGCTTTCCGTGTGATCTTCAAGCGCATCGGAAACGGCCGGCCGTACCCCGACCACGGCCGGGAAAGCACCCGCCAGTGGGCGGACGTCGCACCGCGCCCGGTCCGCCTCGATCAGCTCGTGACGACCAAGGGCCAGCTGGACCTCGAGACCCTGCTCGCCGAGGACTCCACGTTCTACGGCGACCTCTTCGCGCACGTCGTGAAGTGGCAGGGCGACCTCTATCTGGAGGACGGCCTGCACCGCGCGGTCCGCGCCGCGCTCCAGCAGCGCCAGGTGCTCCACGCGCGCGTACTCGAGCTGGGCTGACGCACCCGATTCGGGCTGACGCACCCGAGCCGGGCTGACGTACTCGATTCGGGCCGACCCCGACCAGGGTCCGACCGCCCCGATGGAGCCCCGCCGAGGCGGCCCCCGACCCCGCATTCGCCCTTTCGGGTTGGACTGCCCCTCAAGTAATGATCATTTAGTAGGCATCGCTCTCGCACCGCACTACGCTGCGCCCATGAGCATGCTCACTCCCCCCGGCATGGGCGGCGAATACCGCATCACGGGGGACAAATACCCACGGATGCGCCGCCCCAACGGCCACCGCAGGCTCGTACTCGCGGTCATCGCGTCCGCCGCCGCCCTCGGCCTCATCGGCTGGGGCACGCTGCAGCTCATCGATGTCTTCACGGGGGGCCACAAGGCGTCGGCGGCGAGCTCCGCGGCCGGCGACTGCGACCGTGACCCGGACGGCGGCGGCCACGACACCGCCGGCGACCCCGCCGCCGCGGCGAAGGGCAAGCCGCTGCCGAAGCCGAAGCAGATCACCGTCAACGTCTTCAACGCCACGCCCCGCGGCGGCCTGGCCAAGACCACCGCCGACGAACTCAAGAAGCGCGGCTTCGCCATCGGCAAGGTCGGCAACGCCACCAAGGAGTTCGACAAGAAGGTCAAGGGCACCGGGCTGCTGGTCGGCGCCAAGACAGCCGCCGACACCTCGCTCCCCGTCCTCGGCACCCAGCTCGCGGGCGCCGAGCTCACGTCCGACGTCCGCAAGACCGGCGATGTCGACCTGATCATCGGCGACCGGTTCAAGAACCTGGCCAAAAAGGAGGACGCCGACAAGGCCCTGGCCGCACTGGCCAAGCCCGAGCCGACGTCCGTGCCCTCAGGCAAGAAGAACTGCTAGAACGCCTGCCGCGTCACTCCGCCGCGCCGTACATCCGGTCGCCCGCGTCCCCGAGCCCGGGCACGATGTAGCCCTGCTCGTTGAGGCGCTCGTCGACCGAGGCCGTCACGACCGTCACCGGCGTCCCCGCCAGCTCCCGCTCCATGATCTCGACGCCCTCGGGGGCGGCGAGCAGCACCACGGCGGTCACGTCGTCCGCGCCGCGCTTGATGAGCTCCTGGATCGCGGCGACCAGCGTGCCGCCCGTGGCCAGCATCGGGTCCAGCACGTACACCTGGCGGCCGGAGAGGTCGTCCGGCATGCGCGTCGCGTAGGTGGACGCCTGCAGCGTCTCCTCGTTGCGCACCATGCCGAGGAAGCCCACCTCGGCGGTCGGCAGCAGCCGCACCATGCCGTCGAGCATGCCGAGACCGGCGCGCAGGATCGGCACGACCAGCGGCCGCGGGTGGGAGAGCTTGACGCCCGTGGTCCGCGAGACCGGGGTGTCGATGTCGACCTGCTCGGTGCGCACGTCCCTGGTGGCCTCGTACGCGAGCAGGGTGACCAGCTCGTCGGCGAGGCGCCGGAAGGTCGGGGAGTCGGTGCGCTTGTCGCGCAGCGTGGTGAGTTTGTGCGCCACCAGCGGGTGGTCGACGACGTGGATCCGCATGACATCAACAGTAACCGGGCCCGGACCCCACGCCTCTCGCTGGCATCAACACCGCCGTCCGAGGGAAGGTGGGGACGTACGAACTGAGGTGGTGTGGCCCATGGCGGAGCGCAAACCGGACGACGAGAACGACGCCGAGCGCCGCAGGCGCCGCGCCCAGTTCCTGCGAGAACGCACCGAGGCCATCGAGCTCCGCGACCGCGTGAAGCCGCGCCGCGCCCGGGCGGCACGCATGCGTCAGCAGATGCGCATGCGTACGTTCCGCTGGTAGTCACCGGCGGCCGGCTCCCGCCCGCGGGCCCCTGCCGGAGCTCCGTCGGAGCCTTCGGCGAGGCCTCCCGGACAACGCGACGCGGAACACAGCGAGCGGAAGACCTCTCCTGACGGCGCCGTTTCTGCCACGATTCCGAATGGGCGGGGCTCGAACGCAGTGCTCCCCGCTCCCCGACCTCGCCGGGGGGACCCCAAACCGCCAACCGGCACTGCCTATGACCAGTGGGAGAGTCACGGTGTACTTCGCCGCACTGCTCGCGCGCACCGAAGACGGGTGGGAAGCGAGCGACACGGAGCTCGACGATGTGGAGACCCTGGCGGATCTGGCCGATCTGGCCCGTGAAGCCACGGCTGACTACGACGACGACACAGTGCTCGTCTTCATCGAACAGGAAGACGCGTGGTTCGGCGTCGTCCGCGTGGACGGTGAGGAGGACCCTCGTATCTATGTCTCGGACGCTGCCGCGGCCGCCCGCAGCTCGTACGGGGAGATCCTGCTCACCGACGAGATGCTGGGCCGCGACCCGGACGACGACGGGGCGGTCGACCTCGACGCCCTCGACCTCGACGGTACGGAGGACGGTGAACCCGAGGAGTCCGACACGGACTCCGACGGCGACGCGGACGACGGCGCCGGCACCTCGGGAGTGCCGTCCGGGCCCCTGGGCGACACGGAGATCCTCGCCGACCTCGGCGTGCCCGAGAAGGATCTGCTCGGTCTGGAGGCAGGCGACGCGCTCAGCGACATCGCCGAAATCCTCGGGGCGGCGGAGGTGCTCGAGACCGTCCGCTAGGTTCCCCGTGTGACCGACCCGAACGACCCGACCGGCTCGACCGACCCGAACGCCGGCCGTCCCCTCCTCTCCGACCGTTCCCTCCTCTCCGACCGTTCCCCCGACGACATCACCGAAGGTGATCCCGTACGCGACCGCTGGCGGGCGCCCATGCGGCTCGCTCTGGCCGAGGCCGGGCTGGCCGCCGAGGGCGGCGACGTGCCCGTCGGCGCCGTCGTGCTGTCCCCGGACGGTACGACGGTGCTCGCGACGGGCCACAACGAACGCGAGGCGACCGGCGACCCCACCGCCCACGCGGAGGTGCTCGCCCTGCGCAGGGCCGCCGCCGGACTCGGCGAGTGGCGGCTGACCGGCTGCACGCTCGTCGTCACGCTGGAGCCCTGCACGATGTGCGCGGGCGCGCTCGTGCAGTCCCGGGTGGACCGGGTCGTCTACGGAGCGCTCGACGAGAAGGCCGGGGCGGCGGGCTCCCTCTGGGACGTCGTACGCGACCGGAGGCTCAACCACCGCCCCGAGGTCATCCAGGGAGTCCTCGCCGACGAGTGCGCGGCGCTGCTCACGGAGTTCTTCCGGAACCGCTGACTCGCGGGGCACTCGAGGGGCCGGCCGAACGGATTTCAGAACACGGGCCACCTTGGGCTAGAGTTCCTCTCGGTAGCGTGTCCGAGCGGCCGAAGGAGCTCGCCTCGAAAGCGAGTGAAGGGTAACCCCCTTCCGTGGGTTCAAATCCCACCGCTACCGCTCTCGATACGAAGGGCCCGTCCAGCTGGACGGGCTCTTCGTCGTGTCGTCGTGCGTGCTGCCGGCGTGCTGCCTGCGTGGTGCGGGCCGCGTGCGGTCGCGCGTACCCGCCCGCATGGACCGCGCACGCGAAGAGCCCCGGCGCCTTCCACGCGCCGGGGCTCTCTCCCGCCGGGACGGGGGGAACGGCATCGGGGGGACAAGCCGCTCCCCCCGACGAGGACCGGACCTCAAGTCAGCGCCGCCGTCGGGGGGAAGCGAACGGCGCGGACCCCGCAGTAGGGCCGGTCCCTCACCCGCGGATTCCTGCCAGATCCGCTGGGCTCACCACCCATCCTGCTCCCCGCGCCACCCGTGGGGCGCGGGCAAAGGGCCTCTGCTGCCGGGCCGTTGGTCCCTAAAAGCCCCGTGAGTACGGCCCGGGTTAGACTCACCGCGATCACAGGGGACACACGCGTCGCGGGCAAGGGGAGGCCAGGATCGTGGCAGTGCAGTGGAAGAAGCTCGGCCTTTTCGCCGTGGTCGTCTTCGTGCTCTACGTGATCATCACGGACCCGGCCAAGGCCGCGGACTACGTCCAGATAGGCTTCGAAGGGATCTCGAGCGCCGCTCAAAGCATCGGGGACTTCATGACGTGGGTCGCCAACGGAGGCAAGGACTGAGCGGCCGGAATCGACCGGTCCGGCCCGCGCGGCCGGGGCGGGACGGCTTCCGATCCCCCGCCCTTCCCCCTCCCCTCCCCGCCTTCCCCAAGGAGTGCCCGTGATCCGCCATCTGGTCCTCTTCAAGCTCAACGACGGTGTGCGGCGCGACGAACCGCGCGTGGTCGAGGGCGTCGAGGCCTTCCGCGCCCTCGGCGAGCAGATCCCGGAGCTCACGTTCTGGGAGTGCGACTGGAACATCACCGACCGCCCCATCGCCTACGACTTCGCCATCAACTCGGCGGTCGAGGACACCGATGCGCTGAAACGGTACATCGAGCACCCCGCCCACCAGGCCGGCGTCGCGCTCTGGCGCGAGTTCGCCACGTGGGTCATCGCGGACTACGCGTTCTGATCCGGGTCGCGCTCCTCCCACCTCGCCACTTCGGCCCCGCACCGCGACGGTGCGGGGCCGTTCGCTGTCGTACGCCCTCCCTCTTGCCCTCAACACGTAGTTATCAGGTGCTTGCACACAGTGCACATGTCTTGTGATGCTATGACCGCTTTTGACGGATGAGTTGACCGAGGTCGACCGAGCTTGACTGAGCTTGTCTGAGAAGGGGTGGCGTTGCCCGTGCCGGCCAGTACTGCGCCCGAAGCTCCACCCGCCACACCCGTACCGGGCGCCGGGACCCCCCGGAGCGCCGGGACCACCGGAAGCACGCGCGGTGCCGACACCCGGGCCCTCACCCAGGTGCTCTTCGGTCAGCTGAAGGAGCTGGAGCCGGGCAGTCCGGAACACGGCCGGGTGCGCGGCGCCCTCATCGAGGCCAACCTGCCGCTCGTGCGGTACGCCGCCGCCCGCTTCCGCAGCCGCAACGAGCCGATGGAGGACGTCGTCCAGGTCGGCACCATCGGGCTGATCAACGCCATCGACCGGTTCGACCCGGAGCGCGGGGTGCAGTTCCCGACCTTCGCGATGCCGACCGTCGTCGGCGAGATCAAGCGGTACTTCCGCGACAACGTCCGCACCGTCCACGTACCGCGCCGACTGCACGAGCTGTGGGTGCAGGTGACCGGCGCGACCGAGGACCTCACCACCGCCTTCGGGCGCTCGCCGACGACCTCGGAGATCGCCGAGCGGCTGCGCATCACCGAGGACGAGGTGCTGGCCTGCATCGAGGCCGGCCGCTCGTACCACGCGACGTCACTGGAGGCGGCCCAGGAGGGCGACGGCCTGCCCGGCCTGCTCGACCGGCTCGGCTACGAGGACCCCGCGCTCGACGGCGTCGAACACCGCGACCTCGTACGTCATCTCCTGGTCCAACTCCCCGAGCGGGAACAGCGGATCCTGCTGCTCCGCTACTACAGCAATCTGACGCAGTCACAGATCAGCGCCGAACTCGGCGTCTCCCAGATGCATGTGTCGAGACTGCTCGCCCGGAGCTTCGCACGCCTTCGGTCCGCAAATCGGATCGAGGCGTAACCGTATCGAGTGGAGTGCCGTCGCGGCGGTTGCCGACGGCACTCTTTGCTGAAAAGCCTCAGACCCCCTCTTTCCTGCATGGATGTCACCCTTGTTTGTCGACAAGTAACTACAGCGTGTTGCCGACATGTGACATTCTGCTGGAACCGCGTTTGCCGTAGCCCCACCTCCGGTATTCAGGTGGAGGCTGCGTTCCTCCGACGGGAGCGCCCGCCGCGACCGTCCGCGACCTCAAGGGGGTGGCATGTCCGCAGACCAGGGCAGCTCGAAGGTGCTCACGCTCACGCTCACCAAGAGCCCGAGCGAATCCGCGCCCGACGCGCTTCAGAGCTCAACGGCTCCGGAAGTCATCGACACCCGGACCCTGTCCCGCTCCCTCTTCCTGCGGCTCGCCGCGCTCGACCAGGACAGCCCGGAGCGCGCCTATGTGCGCGACACGCTCATCGAGCTCAACCTCCCGCTCGTGCGGTACGCGGCGGCCCGCTTCCGCAGTCGCAACGAACCGATGGAGGACATCGTCCAGGTCGGCACGATCGGCCTGATCAAGGCGATCGACCGTTTCGACTGCGAACGCGGCGTGGAGTTCCCGACGTTCGCGATGCCGACGGTCGTCGGTGAGATCAAGCGCTTCTTCCGGGACACCAGTTGGTCGGTGCGGGTCCCGCGCCGCCTCCAGGAGCTGCGGCTCGCGCTCACCAAGACCAGCGACGAGCTGGCCCAGCGGCTGGACCGCTCGCCGACCGTCCCCGAACTGGCCGCCGCGCTCGGCGTCTCCGAGGAGGACGTGGTCGACGGCCTCGCCGTCGGCAACGCGTACACGGCCTCCTCGCTGGACTCCCCGACGCCCGAGGACGACGGCGGCGAGGGCTCCCTCGCGGACCGCCTCGGGTACGAGGACTCGGCCCTGGAGGGTGTGGAGTACCGCGAGTCCCTCAAGCCGCTGCTCGCCAAGCTGCCGCCGCGCGAGCGCCGCATCATCATGCTGCGTTTCTTCGCCAACATGACGCAGTCGCAGATCGGCGAGGAGGTCGGCATCTCCCAGATGCACGTCTCGCGGCTGCTGACGCGGACGCTGGCGCAGCTGCGGGACGGGCTCATCGCGGACTGAGGCCCGCGAAGTCGCATGCGCTTCGCCTCACGTGCCGGGTAACTCACGCGCCTCGTAACTCTCGTACCCGGCACCGGTGTTGCTGACGGGGTTCCTCATTGACGGGCCGTCAGACACACTGGCGCGATGCGACGTGGAGTGCGGGATGTCCTCGGTGCGGGGGCCGCTGTGCTGTGCCTCGGCGGCCTGCTGTCCGCCTGCGGCGGTGACAGTGGCGACGGTTACGTGGCGACGGGCGCGGCGGGGGCCTCGCCCGGGCGGGCGCCGGGCAAGACGGTGGGGCCCACGGGTGACGTGAGGATGGTGCCACTGGAGCGGGACGGTTCCGGCGACTCGCCGGGGGCGGCGTCGGAGGGCGGCCCCGGGGCGGGGGGCCGTGCCGGCGACTCGGCGGGGAAGTGGCCGGGCAAGTCGCCGGGCAAGTCACGGGGCGGGGAAGGACGTTCGGGCGCGGGCTCGGATTCCGGGTCGGGGTCGTCTTCGTCGCCGACTGGGGCCTCGTCGGGGCGCGGGGACGGTCGTACGGGTACGGGTTCTGGTGCGGGTACGGGGTCAGGTGCGGGTACGGGTGGGAGTTCCCCGAGCCCGTCGGGGCCGGGGGCGGATCCGTCCCCGAGTGGGCCCGCGGTTCTCGCCGTCGGCGATCCGGAACGGGCCCCTGCGGACAAGCGGTGGTGCGAGAAGGTGACGGTGACCTTCCGCAACACGGGTGGGTCCGCGGTGCGTTCGGGGGAGGTCACGTTCGGCACGCACATCATCGGGGCGCTCGGGGTGGACTGGGCCACGATCAAGTCGACGGTGGCGTTGCCGGCTCCGATCGGTGCGGGGCAGAAGAGGGTGAGGACCTGGCCGGTGTGTGTGGACGCGTGGCGCGTGCCGCTGGGTATGCGGGTGGAGACGCGGGACGTCTGGGTGGACTGGGAGTAGGCCCCCCGTGGGGGGGGGGGGGGGGGCTGAAGGCTGACTCTCCCCTGCGGGTGCGTCGTTGGCCGCTCGCGCAGTTCCCCGCGCCCCTGAGGGGTACGTGAGGCTGTCGTTCATCTGCGGGTGCGTCGTGGTTGCTCGCGCAGTTCCCCGCGCCCCTGACGGGGCGCCTGAGGCCATCGTTCGCCTGCGGGTGCGTCGTGCTTGCTCGCGCAGTTCCCCGCGCCCCTGACGGGGCGCTCGTGTCGTCGTTCCCCTGCGGGACCCGCCGGTCTGGGGCGGGGGCTTCTCGGGGGCGGGGCTGCGGGTAGCTCAGGGGCGCGGGGAACTGCGCGACCAGCCACCGGCCACCCGCAGATCAGAAACCGCCCAAGCCCCGCAGCGGAAACCGCCGGAACCCCCCTACGACAACGCCAGCCACGCCACTCCCACCACGATCACGATCGCGAGGATCACGCCGACGATCAGGCCCACCCGGGGGCCCGAAGAGGACGTCGCCGCCTGCGGCTGACTCCCCCGCGGCGCCTCGTCGACGAAGGCGCGGAACATCTGCGTGCTGCCGGCGGGGTCGGGGGTGCCCTGCGGAGCGTGGTGACCCTGGTTGCCCTGGTTGCCCTGGGGGTTGTGTGCCATGGAGCAGGACCCTAGCGAATCCACGGCCATCGGCCCAACCCCCTCTGGCCAGGGACTTTACGACCCGGCCCCCAGAGCTTTGCCGACTCTTTAGGCCGAAGGTCCGCTTTTAGTTTGCCTGCGGCAACCAACTGCTTCTATCGTTGCCCTAAGCAACAAAAAATTGGAGGTGCCGTGGCCGCGCAGCGTCAGTACGAGGAGCTGGCCCAGCAGCTCAGCGCCATCGGTGCCGTGAAGCGTGGCCTCGGAAGGGGCCTGCCGCACGACTGCCCGGCCGGATCCGCCGCCGTCCTCATCCTGCTCGACCGCCACGGCGCGATGCGGATGAGCAGGCTCGCGGAGCTGCTCGCCGTCGACACGTCGGTGACCAGCCGCCACGTGGCGCACGTCGCGGACAAGGAGTGGATCGCCCGCGATCCCGACCCCGCGGACAGGCGCTCCCGGATCCTGCGGCTCACGCCCGACGGCAAGGCCAAGGTGGACGAGCTCGCCGAGCTCTCCATCCGGACGCTCACCCACTACTTGCACGACTGGAGCGACGAAGAGGTCGTCCAGCTCAGCACGCTGCTCGCGCGCCTGCGCGACAGTTTCGGGGACTGCCGAGCGGTCTCGGCCCGCCCCGCGGCGGGGCCGCACGCGTCGCAGCCCCCCTCCCCCCACGACGTGCGGACCACGTCGGAGACCACCCGTACACCCGCGTAAGAAAAGGAACTCCATGGCAACAACCACACCAGCCGGTGTGCGGGGCAGCCATGCCAAGCACGGAGCACATCACGGCCACCCCGGTGAGAACGCTCCGATGACGCACCGGCAGATCATGGAAGCGCTGTCCGGGCTGCTGCTCGGCATGTTCGTGGCGATCCTGTCGTCGACGATCGTCTCCAACGCCCTGCCCGAAATCATCGGCGACCTCGGCGGCGGCCAGTCCGCCTACACCTGGGTCGTCACCGCGTCGCTGCTCGCCATGACCGCGACGACACCCCTGTGGGGCAAGCTCTCGGACCTCTTCAGCAAGAAGGCCCTGGTCCAGATAGCCCTGATCATCTACGTCGGCGGATCGGTCGTCGCCGGTCTCTCGCAGAGCGCCGGGATGCTGATCGCCTGCCGCGTTGTGCAGGGCATCGGCGTGGGCGGTCTCTCCGCCCTCGCGCAGATCGTCATGGCCGCGATGATCTCCCCGCGCGAGCGCGGCCGGTACTCCGGCTACCTCGGCGCCACCTTCGCCGTCGCCACCGTCGGCGGCCCGCTGCTCGGCGGTGTCATCACCGACACCTCGTGGCTCGGCTGGCGCTGGTGCTTCTACGTCGGCGTGCCGTTCGCGATCATCGCGCTGATCGTCCTGCAGAAGACCCTGAAGCTCCCCGTCGTCAAGCGCGACGTGAAGGTCGACTGGGGCGGCGCCTTCTTCATCAGCGCTGCGGTCTGCCTGCTGCTCGTCTGGGTCACCTTCGCCGGTGACAAGTACGACTGGATGTCGTGGCAGACGGCCGCCATGGTCGGCGGCTCGATCGTCCTCGGACTCCTCTTCGTGCTCGTCGAGACGAAGGCCAAGGAGCCGATCATCCCGCTGCGGCTCTTCCGCAACCGGACCATCACCCTCGCCTCGCTCGCCTCGCTCTTCGTGGGTGTCGCGATGTTCGCGGGCACGGTCTACTTCAGCCAGTACTTCCAGCTCGCCCGGGGCAAGTCCCCGACGATGTCCGGCGTCATGACGATCCCGATGATCGGTGGTCTGTTCATCTCGTCGACCGTCTCCGGCCAGGTCATCACCAAGACCGGCAAGTGGAAGGCGTGGCTGGTCAGCGGCGGCGTGCTGGTGACGGCGGGCCTCGGTCTGCTCGGCACCATCCGGTACGACACCGAGTACTGGCACATCGCGATCTTCATGGCCCTGATGGGTCTCGGCATCGGCATGATGATGCAGAACCTGGTCCTGTGCACGCAGAACCAGGTCGCCCCCGAGGACCTCGGATCCGCCAGCTCCACCGTCACCTTCTTCCGCTCCCTGGGCGGTGCGATGGGTGTCTCGGCGCTCGGCGCGATCATGTCCACGCGGATCACCGACTACGTCAAGGACGGCATCAACGACCTCGGCCCGAAGGCCGCGGCGCAGTTCGGCCACGGCGGCACGGGCGGCGGCGGCATCCCGGACCTGGACAAGATCCCGGAGCCGTTCCGCACGGTGATGGAGAGCTCGTACGGGCACGGCATCGCCGACGTCTTCCTGATCGCCGCGCCGCTCGCGTTCCTCGCCTTCCTGATCACCCTCTTCATCAAGGAGGTTCCGCTGCGGACGTCGGGCGGCATCGCCCAGGCCGCCGCGGCGACCACGGACGGCGCGGCTCCGGCCGACGCCCCTGCCGACGCCACGGCTTCCGCCGCTCCCGCGGCCACCGCCGAGCAGCCCGTGCTCGCCTCCGTCGCCTCGCACACCGAGGCCGGGCCCGAGGGGCCCGAGGGCACGCAGCGGCTCGCCGCCGTGGCGTCCGCCGCCGAGGCCGGCACGGGGGATCTTCCTCCGGTCACCAACGGCATCCCGGTCCGCGGCCATGTCCGCGGCGCCGAGAGCGCGCCCGTTCCGCGGGCCGCCGTCACGCTGATCTCCCTCGGGGGACGGCAGCTGGGCCGTGCGGTCGCGCAGGGCGACGGTGCCTACACCGTCGACGCCCCGGGCGCCGGGTCGTACGTGCTCATCGCCTCCGCCGACGGCTTCCAGCCGCAGGCCTCGACCGTGGTCGTGGGCGAGGACGCGCTGTCGTACGACATCCTCCTCAGCGGCACCAGCGGGCTGAGCGGGCTCGTGCGGGACGCCGACAGCAAGCTGCCGGTCAGCGGCGCGATGGTCATTGTGACCGACGTCCGCGGTGACGTGCTGGCCACCGGACTCTCCGGCGAGCAGGGCGAGTTCACGTTCGCCGAGCTGGTCCCCGGCACCGTCACCATCGCGGTGAACGCCGCCGGTCACCGGCCGACGGCGCTGCCCGTCGAGGTCGGCGGCACCGGGGTCACCCGGGTCGAGGTCGAGCTCAAGTCCGGCGCGCGGGTGCTCGGCACCGTGCGGGCCGGTGGCTCGGCGCTGAACGACGCCCGCGTCACGCTGGTGGACGCCGCCGGCAACGTCGTCGCCACCGCGACCACCGGGGCGGACGGGGCGTACGCCTTCACCGACCTGGACAGCGGGGAGTACACGGTCATCGCGACGGGGTACCCGCCGGTGGCCACGGGGCTGACGGTCGCCGGCAGCGGCACCGACGGCCACGACATCGAGCTCGCCCACCCGGGCGAGTGACCGGCCCCGGCCCGGAGCCGCGCCCCGAGCGGAGGCGCGGCCCCGGGCCGGTCGCGGAAAGGGCCCCCGGGCCGGCGGTGGCGTTCACGGCAGGGGACGGCCGGCCACCGTCGGCCCGGGGGCGTCTGCGTCTGACCGCGGCTGACCGCGGTGTCTGCGGCTTTCTGCGGCTGACCGCATCTGACTTTGGGACTTTGGGGCTTCCCCTCGGGAAGTCCGGCAAGGAGTAAACGGGATGGCACTGAACGCTCGGATCCGTACGCGTGACGGGTGGGCCGTACCCCACGCCGTCGTCACGGTGACCGACATGACCGGCACGCAGGTGCTGCGGGCCGCCACGGACGGCGAGGGCGTCGTACGCGACGAGACCCCGCTCGCGGCCGGGCCCTACACCGTCATCGTCACCGCCGTCGGGTACGCGCCCGTCGCCTCCACGGCGCTCGTCACCGCGAGCGGGCGGGCCGAGGTCGGCAACGTCGTCCTCGCCCGGCAGGGCGGCACGGAGCTGCCGCCGCCCGGGCCGTGGGCCATCGACCCCGCGCACTCGACCGTGGGCGCGGTCGCCCAGCACCTCGGGATCACCAGCGTGCACGGGCGGTTCACGGAGTTCGGCGGGCGGATCGAGATCGCCGAGGACGTCGAGAAGTCGCGCGTCGAGGCGGTCATCCGGTCGGCGTCGATCGACACGGGCAACGGCATGCGGGACGGGCAC
Organism: Streptomyces sp. NPDC041122; assembly: GCF_055592445.1. NCBI lineage: Bacteria > Bacillati > Actinomycetota > Actinomycetes > Kitasatosporales > Streptomycetaceae > Streptomyces > Streptomyces sp. NPDC041122. Next base: position 123,608 of record NZ_JBVIYQ010000003.1, read on the forward strand.
CTGAAGTCTCCGGACTTCCTGGACGTCGAGCAGTACCCCGAGCTCACGTACCGCTCGACCGGTCTGACGCCGTCGGGTACGGACCGGTGGACGGTCCACGGTGAGCTGGGCATGCACGGGGTCGTGCGGCCGGTGGACCTGGACCTCAATTACCTCGGGACCGGGGCGGATCCGTGGGGCGGAACGCGGGCGGCGTTCCGTGCGACGGCCGAGCTGCGGCGGGAGGACTTCGCGATGAACTACAACCAGGTGGTGCAGGCGGGGATCTCGGCGATCGGGACGACGTTGCGGGTGTCTCTGGACATTCAGGCGGTGCAGGGGGAGGCGCTGCCGGAGGTGGGCTGAGGCGTTGCCGGAGGTGGGCTGAGGGTCCTGGCGGGGCGCCTTGGGGGGCCTGCGCCTTGGGTCCGTCTGTGGGTGCGGGGCCGTGGGGGTATGTGCGTACTCGCCATCCCTGCGGCGCTGCCTCGCGGACAATGTTGCTATTGCGTGCTCGGTGCTCCGTGCGCACATACCCCCACGTCCCCTCCCGTCTCGTACGCGCCTGCGGGCCGGTGGGGCGGCTCCGCGCCAGCCACCCGGCGCCGGGGGGGCCGGCCCGCCCGCCCCTACTCCGACCCTGCGGTGCGGGGCAAACGGGTGGGTGGGAGACATCCGCCGCGGAGCGGCGGGGCTGTTTGGAGCCGGTGGGGGGAGAGAGCAGGGGGGCACCCCCACCCCGCCCACCCACAGCGGAGTGACACGGCGTCAGGGACGGGGTAGGAGGGACTCGATGCCCGCGATCATCAGGTCGAGGGCGATCGTGAAGTCCCGTTCCCACATTTCCTCGACCGTGTCGCCGTCCCGCGCCGCCATCAGCTCGTCCGCGCTCTCCAGGAGCCCGTGCGACGCCAGCTCGTCGCGGACCGTGCCGGCCGCCTCGCGGTAGTACTCCTCCTGCGACATCCCCGCCTCCGCGCACCGCGAGATGTAGTGGCCCTCGATCGTGCCGAAGCCGTACACGAACTGGAAGACCGCCGAGATCGCTCCGTTCTGCGTGTACGCGGGAAGCCCGGTGCTGCGTACCGTGAACTGGATGGCCCGGGCGAATGCCAGCCAGTTGGGGCCGATGTTGAGGTACCGGCCGACCAGCGGGGACACCCACGGGTGCCGGATCAGCGCCGCCCGGTACTCCTCCGCCAGCGCGCGGAGCTGCTCGCGCCAGGCCTCGGGCGCCGCCTCGGTGTCGGGCAGCCGCATCTCTCCGCACACCGCGTCGAGGGCGAGCTCCAGGAGGTCGTCCTTGGTGTCCACGTACCAGTAGACCGACATGGCCGTGACGTTGAGCTCGCCGGCCAGCCTGCGCATGGAGAACTTGTCGAGGCCCTCCGCGTCCAGGAGCCGGACCGTCGCCTCGGTGATGCGGTCACGGTCGAGGCCGCTCGGCTGGTCGCCCTTGCGGCCGCCGCCGCGCGGGGCCTTGGCCTGCAGCCAGACGCTCGACCGCGCCGTGTTCTTCGTGCGGCCGGCTGCCTTCGCCATGGCGCACCTTCCTCGTTGGTCCTCGGGCCGGGAGCGGTTGTCTCCGGGCGGGTGTCCGTCTGCGGGCGGGCGGCGTGGGAGGGCGGTCGCCCCGGTCCGCTCCGGAACCGGATGTCCGCCCTCCCCGATGCTATGCCGCTGTCTTACCCACGGAGTCTGCCCTCTCCGCCCTGCGCAGCAACGCGGCCGCGAGGATGCCCCCGGCGAACACCGCGGCCGCGCCGACCAGCTGACTCGTCTCCAGGCCCGAGGAGAACGCGTCGGCGATCCGGGCGCGCTCGCCCGGCGACTCCGCCGCGGCCATCGCGGCGGGGAACGAGGCGGCGGAGACCGCCACCAGCGCGGCGAAGCGGGAGTTGAGGACCGCGCCGAGCACGGCGACGCCGAGGCCGTTGCCGAACTCCGCGAGCGTGCCGTTGATGCCCGCCCCCACGCCCGCCTTCTCCGGCGGAATGGCGCTCATGATGGCGTTGGCCATGGCCGGCATGGCCAGCGCGATGCCCGCGCCCATCACGATGAGGCCGAGCAGCAGGCCGTTGTAGTTGTCGCCGCCGAGCAGCGCTATGGCCGCGAGCCCGGCGGCGAGCAGGCTCATGCCGGACGCGATCGTGACCGGCGTGCCCATCCTGGCGTGCAGCTTCGCGCCGACGCCCGCCAGGTTCAGGGCCACGATGGTCACCGCGAGCGGCGCCGTGCGCAGCGCCGCCTCCAGCGGCTCGTACCCGAGCACGAACTGCAGGTGCTGGGTGAGCAGGAAGAGCGAGCCGCTCAGGCCGAACGCCACCAGGATGGCGCCGGCCACCGCCCCGACGAAGCGCTGGTTGCGGAAGAAGTGCATGTCCAGCATCGGGTACGGGACGCGCAGCTCCCAGAGCGCGAACGCGCCGAGCACCAGGACGCCGCCGGCCGCGGAGACCAGCACCCGCGACGACGTCCAGCCGTGTTCGGGGCCGGAGATGATCGCGTAGACCACCGCGGCCATGCCGATCGTGGAGAGCAACGCGCCCAGGAGGTCGGGGCGCTCGCCATGGGGGTTCTTGGACTCGGGCACCAGTTTGAGGACCGCGATCAGGCCGAGCAGTGCCACCGGGATGTTGATCAGGAAGATCGAACCCCACCAGAAGTGGTCGAGCATGAAGCCGCCGAGCAGCGGACCGGCCGCGAACCCGAGGGAGTTGATGGTGGCCCAGAGGCCGATCGCCTTGACGCGCTCGGCGTCGTCGAAGATCTGCACGACCACCGCGAGGGTGGTCGTCATGAGCAGCGCGCCGCCCACACCCATGCCCGCGCGGGCGGCGATGAGCTGCCCGGAGTTCTGCGCGAGACCGGCCGCCAGCGAGCCGATGCCGAACAGGGCGAGGCCCGCCGCGAGCAGCTTCTTGCGGCCGTAGCGGTCGGCGGCGCTGCCCGCGGTGAGCAGCAGCCCCGACTGGACCAGCGAGTACGCGTTGATCATCCACTGGATGTCGGACGTGGAGGCGTCCAGCTCCCGGGTGAGGGAGGGGATCGCGACGCTGAGGACGGTGTTGTCCAGCAGCACGGTGAGCTGCGCCAGGCAGATGACGCCGAGGATCAGCCAGCGCTGCGGGTGCCTGGACGAGGCGGTGGGGGTCTCGGCAGTCGTCGCCGTCATGCGGCCCTCCCTTTCCCTGTTCCCTGTTCTACGGTGTATGGGGCTGTGTGACTTACAGCGTAGAACACTTCTCATACGGCGTACAAGAGATTTACGGGAGGGGGGAACCGGACGGGCCCTCCGGGGCCTGGGCCCGTTACTTCCTCTGTTGTGTCAGGTCGTAGAACGTGGCGCTGCCCACCGTCACCTTCGTGAACGTCGACTCGACCCACGACGTGATCCCGGCGGAGGTGCCGTCGCCACCGCCCGGGCGGCCGCCCGTTCCGCCGCCTGCGATGAAGTAGTGGATCTCGCCGTCCGCCACGTACTGCTTGAACCGCGCGAGCGTCGGCGCCGGGTCGCTTCCGTTGAAGCCGCCGATCGCCATCACCGGCTTCTCGGTGGCGAGTTGGTAACTCGCCGCGTTCTGCGAACCGATGGCCGCGGCCGCCCAGGTGTAGGCGTCGGCGTCCGCATCGAGGAGCTTCTTCGCCGTGGCGGAGACCTGCGCGCCGTTGAGCAGCCCGCCCATGCCGCCGCCGCGTGCCCTGCCGCCGCCCGGCCGGTTCTTCGCCCTGCCGCCCTGCGGGGTGGGGGCGATGGCGTTGGGGCCGGCGCCGTGGGCGTTGGTGCCGTTGCCGGGGGGCTGGGCGCCCTTGCCCTGTCGGCCCGGGAACGCGCCGGGGCCGCCGCCCGGACCGCCGCCACCCGGCCTGCCGCCGCCCCCCGGGCCGCCCATGCCGCCCGCCGACGCCGGGCCCGCCGTCACGATCGAGCCCGTGTGCGCGCTGTCCACCGTCGACCAGGTGTACGCCGCCGGTCCCGCCACGGAGGCCGCCAGGCTCAACCCCAGGGTGGTGAGCGCCAGTCGACGTCCGGCGCGGCTCGCGCACATCAGGCCCGCCGCCCCCGCGAGACCCGCCACGAGCACCGCCCAGCGCAGCCACGGGAGGTGGTCCGGGGCGCGGCCCAGCAGCTCGTACGACCAGACCGCCGTGGCCGCGACCGTCACGCCGAGCACCGCGCCCGCCCACCGGGTCGCGCGCTCCTCCCACAGGACCGTGGCGCCCATGCCGACGAGCGCGGCGACGTAGGGGGCCAGGGCCACCGTGTAGTACTGGTGGAAGATGCCCGCCATGAAGCTGAAGACCGCCGCGGTCATCAGGAGCGAGCCGCCCCACGCCACGAACGCCGCCCGCGCGGTGTCCGTGCGGCGCGCCCCGCGGGTGAGGACGAGCCCCGCCACCAGGAGGATCAGCGCGGCGGGCAGCAGCCAGGAGATCTGGGCGCCGATCTCGGAGTCGAACATCCTCCCGATGCCGGTCTCGCCCCACTGACCGCCGCCACCGCCGCCGCGGGGGCCGCCGCCCCCGCCCACGCTGCCGGTCTCCTCGCCGTTGATGCGGCCGAGGCCGTTGTAGCCGAAGGTCAGCTCCAGGAAGGAGTTGTTCTGCGAGCCCCCGATGTACGGGCGCGAGGACGCCGGCCAGAGCTCGACGACCGCCACCCACCAGCCGCCCGCGACGGCCATCGCCCCGGCGGACGCGGCGAGCTGGCCGAAGCGCCTGCGCGGTCGCACCGGCGCGCACACCGCGTAGAGGACCGCGAGCGGCGGCAAGATCAGGAACGCCTGCAACGTCTTGACGAGGAACGCGAGGCCGACCGCGACGCCCGCCCACACCAGCCACCGGGTGCGGCCGTGCTCCAGGGCGCGCAGTACGCAATACACCGTGACGGTCATCAGGAGGGCGAGCAGCGCGTCCGGGTTGTTGAAGCGGAACATCAGCGCGGCGACCGGTGTCAGCGCGAGGACCGCGCCCGCGAGCAGTCCGGCCGCCGGGCTGAACCGGCGCCGCACGGCCGCGTACAGCACCCCGACGGTCGCGACCCCCATCAGGACCTGCGGGACGAGGACCGCCCAGGAGTTCAGGCCGAAGAGGCGCACGGAGAGCGCCATCGGCCAGAGCGAGGCGGGCGGCTTGTCGACGGTGATCGCGTTCCCGGCGTCCAGCGAGCCGAAGAAGAGGGCCTTCCAGCTCCGGCTGCCGGCCTGCACGGCGGCGGAGTAGAAGGAGTTGGCGTAGCCGGACGCGCTCAGGTTCCAGAGGTAGAGGACGGCGGTCGCGAGGAGCAGGCCGAGGAGGGCGGGGCGGGCCCAGCGCGGGTCGTCGGGGCGGCCGCGCCACAGCCGTGCGGCCGGGGCGCCGAGCGGCCGTCGCCGGGCGGCCCCGTCCGGCGCGGCCGGCAGCGGCGTCGCCGCGGGGGAGGTCGTGGTCATCGGGCGTTCCTCGGGTCGTGGGGAGCGGTGGGGACGTGCGGGACGGCGGAGGGCGTCGGCGGCGCGGGCTCCTGGCGGTCCGGGAACACCCACGCCCGCAGCAGCAGGAACCGCAGGACCGTCGCCGCGAGGTTCGCCGCGATCAGGACGGCCAGCTCCGTGGCGTGCGCCGGGTCGCCCGACGCCGCGCCGAGTGCCGCGAGGGAGCCGCTGGTGAGGGCGAGGCCGATGGCGAAGATGACGAGGCCCTGCGCCTGGTGGCGGACCGCACGGACCCGGCCGCGGACGCCGAAGGTGAGTCTCCGGTTCGCCGCGGTGTTGGCCACCGCCGAGACCAGGAGGGCGAGCACGTTGGCGGCCTGCGACCCCGTGAACGTACGGAAGCCGCTGTAGAGGAGGAGGTAGAACAGCGTCGACAGGGCGCCGACCACGCAGAAGCCGACGAGTTGGCGGGTGAGGCCGCCGGGGACCCCGGTGAGCCGGCGGTCGCGCGGGTCGTCGCCGAACGGGCGGGCCAGCCGGTCGAGCGGCAGCGCCCCGACCGCGAGCGCCCGCCCCACCCGCCACACGCCCTTGAGGTCGTCCGTCGCCGTCCGCACCAGGTGGACCGTGGAGCGCGGGTCGTCGACCCAGTCGACCGGCACCTCGTGGATGCGCAGCCCGGCACGTTCGGCGAGCACCAGCATCTCGGTGTCGAAGAACCAGCCGGTGTCCTCCACCAGCGGCAGCAGCACCCGCGCCACGTCGCCGCGGATCGCCTTGAACCCGCACTGGGCGTCGGAGAACCGGGCGTGCAGCGAGCCGCGCAGGATGAGGTTGTACGTACGGGAGATGAACTCCCGCTTGGGGCCCCGCACCACCCGCGAACTGCGCGCGAGGCGCGAGCCGATCGCCAGGTCCGAGTGGCCCGAGATCAGCGGGGCGACGAGGGGGAGCAGCGCGTTGAGGTCGGTGGACAGGTCGACGTCCATGTAGGCGAGGACGGGCGCCTCGGAGGCGGACCAGACGGCGCGCAGGGCCCTGCCCCGGCCCTTCTGCTCAAGTCGCACGTGCCACACCTCGGGCACGGAGCCCGCGAGCTCGGCGGCGACCTCAGGGGTGCGGTCCGTGGAGGCGTTGTCCGCGACCGTGACGCGGAAGGGGTAGGGGAAGGTGCGGGCGAGGTGGTCGCGCAGCCGCCGGACGCACGGCCCGAGGTCCTTCTCCTCGTTGTGGACCGGGATCACGACGTCCAGGACGGGCACGTCCCGCCACGCGGCGGGCAGGTGGTCCCGCGACGGCAGGGCACCCGGGGAAGCGGCGGCCGGGGAGACGCCCGGGGAAGCGGCGGCCGGGGAAGCGCCCGGGGAAGAGTCGGTTCGCATGCGCCCGACGTTCGCCAAGTGGTCTGTCAGGGCTGTGTGGTGAGGCTGTGGTCCGACTGTGAGGTGAGGGGCGGCGGGCCCGCGACGGCCGGCAGCACGACGCCGAACACGGTCCGCCCCGGCACGCTCTCCACGCTGACCGAGCCGCCGTGCGCGGTCACGATGGCGCGGACCAGGGCCAGGCCGAGGCCCGTCGAACCGGCCTGCCGGGAACGGGACGCGTCGCCGCGGGCGAACCGTTCGAAGACGGCGGGCAGCAGGTCGGGCGGTACGCCGGGCCCGTCGTCCAGGACCTCCAGACGGACGTGCCGCCCCTCCGCGCGCACCCGGGCCGTGACGGTGGTACCGGGCGGGGTGTGGGTGCGGGCGTTGGCGAGGAGATTGCCGACGACCTGGTGCAGGCGGGCGGTGTCGGCGCGTACCAGGGCCGGTTCCCCGGGGAGGTCGAGGCGCCAGTGGTGGTCGGGTCCTGCCGCCCGCGCGTCGCTGACGGCGTCGACGACGAGCGGCGCCGGATCAGTGCTCTCGTACGAGAGCGGCTGTTCCGCGTCGAGCCGGGCGAGCAGCAGCAGATCCTCGACGAGCCCGGTCATCCGCTCCGCCTCGGACTCGATCCGGCCGAGCGCGTGCCGCGTGTCGGGACCGGTGGACTCCCGCCCCCGGCGGGTCAGTTCGGCGTATCCGCGGATCGAGGCGAGCGGGGTGCGCAGCTCGTGGCTGGCGTCGGCGACGAACCGGCGTACCCGTGTCTCGCTGCGCTGGCGCGCGTCGAGCGCGGAGTGGACGTGGTCGAGCAGGCGGTTGAGCGCGGCGCCCACCTGGCCGACCTCGGTGCGCGGATCGGCGTCGGGCGCCCGCTCGTGCAGGGCCACCTCGCCGCTGTGCAGGGGGAGTTCGGAGACGCGGGTCGCGGTCGTGGCGATCCTGCGCAGCGGGCGCAGCGCGACGCCGACCATGGCGGCGCCGGCCAGCGAGGCGGCGGCCAGGCCCGCGGCGGTGACGCTGACCTCGACGACGATCAGGGTGTCGAGGGTGTTCTCGGCCTTGGCGGCGGGGACGCCGACGAGGAAGTCGCCGCGGACGCCGGACGCGTACGTGGCGCGGTACGCGCCGCGCCCCGGGATGTCGACGTCGTGCGACTCGCCGTCCCGGGGGACGGCGGCGAGCGCGGCGAGCTGGCCGGTGTCGAGCCGGGTCGCGTCCGGCAGCGGGCTGCCGCTGTCGTCGTCCGCCTCGGTGCTGACCAGGGCGCGGACGACCGCGCCGTCCCGGCCCACCTCGGCGCCGATGGTCCCGAGCTCCTGCGGGCCGCGGGTGACGAACTCCAGCGGGTCGTGGGCACCGGGCCCCTCGCCTCCGCCCGCACCGCCCCCACCGCCACCTGGCAGGCCGCCGGAACCGCTGCCCGTGCCGGGTGCCACGGCCGGCCCGGACGCCCGCTTGGCCACGTCGCTGAGCGCGCCGTCGAGCTGGTCGTACAGATGCGACTTGAGGGCGAGCGTGGTGACGGTCCCGATCACCGCGCACACCACGGCGATCAGGGCGACGGCGGAGAGGACGAGCCGGGTGCGGAGCGTGCGCGGCCGGTCCCGGCGCGGGAGGTGACGTCCCGCGCGGCTCAGGAGCCGTCTCACGCCCCGGCGACGGGAACCGCCGACTTGATCAGATACCCCGCGCCGCGCCGCGTGTGGATCATCGGCTCGCGCCCGGCGTCGATCTTCCTGCGCAGATACGAGATGTAGAGCTCGACGACGTTGGCCTGGCCCCCGAAGTCGTAGTTCCACACCCGGTCGAGGATCTGCGCCTTGCTGAGCACCCGCCGCGGATTGCGCATCAGATAGCGCAGCAGCTCGAACTCGGTGGCGGTGAGGTGGATGGAGTCACCGCCCCGCGTCACCTCGTGGCTGTCCTCGTCGAGGGTCAAGTCGCCCACCACCAGCAGGGATTCGCTGCGCTTGCCGGCGGCACCGGCCCGTCGGATGAGCCCGCGCAGCCGCGCCACGACCTCCTCCAGGCTGAACGGCTTGGTGACGTAGTCGTCGCCGCCTGCCGTGAGCCCGGCGATCCGGTCCTCCACCGCGTCCTTCGCGGTGAGGAACAGCACCGGCACGTCGGGCATCTCGCGGCGCAGCCTGCCGAGCACGGCGAGCCCGTCCATGTCGGGCAGCATCATGTCGAGCACCACGGCGTCGGGCCGGAAGGAGCGCGCGGCCCGCACCGCGCCCGCCCCGTCGTCCGCGCTGCGGATCTCCCAGCCCTCGTACCGCAGGGCCATGGACAACAGGTCGGTGAGCGACACCTCGTCGTCCACGACGAGCACGCGGACGGGGCTCCCGTCCGGCCTGAGCAGTTCGGTACGCGACTGAGGCGTGGTCGTGGTCATACGCACACCCTGTGCGGGGCCTCTGAGAGCACTCTTGCGCGAACCTGTGAATTCCCTGAGAAAAGGCCGGGCCCGGGGTCGTTCGGGCCCGGGGTCACCCGACCCCAAAGTCCCCGGGGTCACCCGACCCCCGGATCGCCCGACCCCCGGGTCACCCGACCCCGAAGAGCCGAGCCCCGTTCCCGTACAGCACCCCCCGCAGCCAGGCGTCGCCGAGCCCGAGCCGCTCCAGCGCCTGGAGCTGATGCAGGTACGGGTACGGGATGTTGGGGAAGTCGCTGCCCAGCAACACTTTGTCCCCGAGGTCCGCCAGCCGCCCCGCCTCCCCCCGCGGGAACGGCATCAGCGCCTCGCTGAAGTCGGTGAACGCCATGGTCGTGTCGAGCCGCACCTCCGCGTACCGCTCCGCGAGGCCGAGGAACTCGCGGTACTCGGGCATGCCCATGTGCGCCACGACGACCGGCAGCCGCGGATGCCGCGCGAGCAACCTGGCCACCGCCTCCGGCCCGGTGTGCTTGCCGGGCTCGGGCCCGGACCCGCAGTGCATGACCACCGGAATCCCGGCCTCGGCGAGCAGCCCCCACACGGGATCGAGCAGCACGTCATTGGGGTCGTAACCCCCCACCTGCACATGCGACTTGAAGACCCGCGCGCCCGCCTCGACGGCCTCCCGCACATACCGGTCCACGCCCGGCTCGGGGAAGAACGTCGCGGTGTGCAGACAGCCGGGCGTGCGCCGCGCGAAGCCGGCGGACCACTGGTTGAGCCACTCCGCCATCCCCGCCTTGTGCGGATACAGCATCGAGGTGAAGGCCCGCACCCCGAACTCCCCGAGCAGCGCGACCCGCCGCGCCTCCTCGTGCCGGTAGGTGATGGGCCACTCCACCGCGCCCGTCGCGTCGTAGGAGTCGAAGTACGCCCAGACCTTCTCCAGCACCCGCTCCGGCATGAAGTGCGTGTGGACGTCGACGAGCCCGGGCACCCCGACCTGCTCGCAGAACCGCCGGACGGCGAGAGCCTCGTCGCCTCGGTCTCCCTGGTCTCTACCGCTATCGCTCCCGCACAAACCCGTGGCTCCTCTCGACCTTGGCGACATGGAGGACGTACGTCTCGTACCAGTCCTCGCGCCCGCGCCGCTGCGCCGCGCGGTGCTCCAGGTCGCTGCGCCAGGCCCGGATGGCCTCCTCGTCGCGGAAGTACGAGACGGTGACGCCGAGGCCGTCCGGCGTGCGGGCCGAGTCGACGCCGAGGAACCCCGGCACGTCGGAGACCAGTTCGTCCATGCGGTCGGCGGTCTCGCCGTATCCGCGGTCTCCCTCGGTGCGCACGGAGGAGAACACGACGACGTAGTAAGGCGGTTCGAAGGGACCGACAGGACCTTGGGTGTGATCGCTCATGACGTCACACTCGGGCCCGCGTGGCGCCCACGTCCACCCCTTTCCGCACACTCTTGCCCAACGGTCGACCGGACTTGACCATTCGGTCAACGAAGCGATTGCTCCCTGAGCACGCCCCGCCCTCTACCCCTGCCCCCTGCCCCCTGCCCCCTGCCCCCTGTCAGAAGAGCCCATCCTGCTCAACGCCTCCTCCACCCGGCGGCGACGCGATCGGCCGGACCGGCACGCTGACGCCGGCGCCCGCGTCGGCGGCCACCAGCTCCCACCCCACGAGCAGCCGCGTATCGACGACGAGCACGTCCCCGCCCGCCACCCGCAGCTGAAGATCGGGCCCGGCGGCGGCGACCAGCCGCCCCGCGACGACGCCACCGTCGACGGCTTCCCGCATCACCAGGTGACCGACCGCGCCCCCACCGCCGGCCATCCCGAAGGCCGCCGACTGATCGACGGCCTCGAACGGCACCGGCTCCAGGGTCTCGGCCCACCCGTCGAGCCCCACGGCCCGCCCGTACAGCTCCGCGAGCTCCCGCGCCCGCTCGGCCCACACCGGCAGCGCACCGCGCACCTCCCGCTTACGGGCGTACGGCACCCGATCCGGCACCCCGAGCGCGGCCCGCAACAGCTCCTCCGTACGCCGGGCCGCCATCAACGGCCCCCGCCCCAGCCAGCAGAACGCCACGGCCCCCTGCTCCAGAAGCCGCACGGCCCCGCGCTCCTCGGCGGTGATCCCGACCTTCAGGAGCCCGGGCCCGAACCAGGCGAGATAGACCCGATAGGTCCGCGGATCATCGGGAACCCCATCCGCGGCCACGGAGAAAAGACGATCCAACCGCGCACACTCAGAACACCGAGCCTGCGCGGCCGTACCCGCCACGACGGCCCGCAAGGGACACGGATTCCCCCGCGCCCCCACACACCGCCGCTCCCCGACGCCCCGGAACCCCAGCTCGGTCCCGTACGAGAGGACGCTCGCCCGCCCGCCCTCCCACCGCAGCACCGGTTTCCCGTCCGGCCACCCGAGCCCCGCACACCGCCACGCCACCGCCGTCACCCCTCGCACCGCCGGCCAACGCCACCTGCAAGGCGTAGGGCACACGCATGACCCCGAGCCTAGGCCGCCAAGATGAGGGAAGTGCTTGCGGCGGATCGTCGCGTCCGATATTGGTCAGGCGGACGCTAAATGGCCGCACTCTGCTGCCCTGGAGGTACGTTCTGCGATCCTGTAGGCCGATCGAGAGGGGCCGCAGCGATGCAGTGGAAGATCCACGGGGAACGTCCGATCTACGAGAACGCCTGGGTGAACGTGTGGCTCACCGATATCGAGACCCCGGACGGGAACCGCTGGGAGCACCATGTCGTCAAGCTCCGGCACCTGGCCGTGGCGGCCGTGGTCAACGAGCAGCGCGAGGTTCTGATGATGTGGCGGCACCGCTTCATCACGGACGCCTGGGCGTGGGAGCTGCCGATGGGCCTGGTCGAGGTGGGCGAGACCCCCGCCGAAGCGGCCGCGCGTGAGGTGCTGGAGGAGACCGGTTGGCGGACCGGTCCGCTCAAGCCGCTGATCTACGCCGAGCCGGCCAACGGCATCACCGACTCCCAGCACCACGTCTTCCGGTCCGACGGGGCGACGTACGAAGGACCGCCGACCGAGAAGAACGAGTCGGACCGGGTGGAGTGGATCCCGCTGGCCGACGTGCGGGGCATGATCGACCGCCGCGAGATCGTCAGCAGCGGCTCCCTGGTCGGACTGCTTTACGTCCTCATGGACGACACGATCCGCTGATCTGCCGGGGCAGCGCTTCCCGGAGCCGAGACTCGAACGCCACCGCGGCCGGTTCGCGACGGAAGGGCTCCAACTGCTCGTAGAACTCCCGGAGGTGGCCGGCGACTCGTTGCGAGCTGACGGCCGCCGCTGGGGCCAGGGCGTCCATGGCCGTATGGCACGCCTCGTCGATTTTGCCGCGCTGGAGCTGCGTGCGGGCGAGCCAGAAGGCGTGGAAGGCGCGGCCTCGGTGGTTCGTCTGGTGCTCTCGGCGGAGGGCGTCCGCGATGAGGGGTTCGGCAAGAGCGGCTTCACCCAGGCGGCCATGCGCGATGCCGGTGTCCACGATGAGCTTCGGCTCGTCGAAGTAGGCGACCCAGGCCGGGTCCGGATCACCGGTGCCGACCCGTCCGAAGTGGGTGTGGGCTTCCGAGATCGCGGTGTGGGTCGCGCCTCGATTGCCGAGGGTGGCGTGGGCGAAAGCTTCACGCATCGCGAGCATGGCCAGCACACGCGGTGTCGCCCCCGCGGCCGTTCGCGCCTGGTCCTGGGCCGCCGTGACGAGTGCGAGGGCGTCGCCGAGCTTGTCCTGGTAGGTGGCCTGGAGACTCATGCAGGCGAGGACGTTGGCCATGAACTGGCGGTCGTCGATGGCTTTGGCCAGGCCGAGCGATTCGGTGAAGTAGGCGCGCGCCTGGTTGTACTGGCAGGCGTCGAAATAGGTCCACCCGGTGAGCCGGGCCAGCTCGGCCGCGATGCTGTGCAGGCCGTCCCGTAAAGGAGCCGGACGCTGCTCCCTGAGGAAATCGACGACATATCGGAGTTGGCCGACGACCGCCGGCCGTAAGGTCTCGCCGCCGTGCTCGTCGTCACGGCGCCAGTAGTCCACGATCGACGAATGCAGCGCGTCCAGCGTCGAGACGCTGAGATCCCGCTCGGTCGCCAGGGAGAGGATGCTGTCGACATCCGCCCCCGGCAGTCCGGCGGCCAGTGGTGCGACGGCTGAGGTCGGCACCTCGGCCGGTTCGCGGGGTGTGACCGTCAGGCTGGGCGGCGTCTCCCAGGAGCGTCGGGCAAGTCCGAGCATGTGTCCGGGGATGCGTAGTCCGTCCGAGATCCGTTCGATCACGTCCATGTGCAGCAACTGCCGCCGTCCCGCAATCACCTCGCCCACACGGCTCGGGGTCAGGTCGCAGCGGCGCGCAATCATCGACGGATAGATGCCTGCTCGTGCCTTGACCAGCTGAAAGATGCGGCCGAAGTCTCTGGCCTGGCATGCCTCGATCATCACTGGGTCCGTGAGCAGGCTGACCGGGAGTTCCTTCGAGCGAGATGGCTCGGGCATCGGGCACGCTCCGGCATGAGGACTACGGATCGCTGCACTTGGTCAACCGAGGGTGATATTACCCAAGTTGGGTAATCCGCTTGGCCTTTCTGGTCGGGTCCGTGGATCGCGATGCTCCTTGCCATGGCGAACGGACAGGATGACGTACGGATGACGTTGCGGGTCTCCCGTGACTCCGGCCAGACGTGGGGGCCTCTCACGGAGGTACGCGTGGGCGAGGACCCTGTGGTTCCGGAGAATCCGGGTCGCTACCCGCCCTGCGTCTGCCCCCGCTGCTCGCAGCAGGCCCGGAATGCCATCGGATCCTTCCGGATGGTGTCGTGATGCGGTGCGTGCACTGGCGTCGGGTGTCCCTCGACCTGGCACGGGAAGCGCGGGAGAGGTCGGCCGCCCCGCACGTCGACAGGGCGGTGCAGTGCCAGCTGTCCGCGCACGACGGTGAGCACTTCGGTCTCCTCGCCGACGCCGGCGCGTACGGGACCGCGCTGTGGCTCCGCTGGCACGGGACGGACGAGGCGGAACTTGTCGTGCTGCCGGACTGCCCGGTGGCCGCCCCGGGTCCTGACGGTGAGGGCTGCTGTCTGTTCGCCGACCACGCCATGCAGCACACCTGGGAAGACGCCCTGGAGGAGGTCTCGTGCACCAACTGATCGCGAGCCCGCGCAAGCCCCGGCCCCCTCGCTCGCCTCGCAACGAACAGTGCGGGGACTGCGGTGGCAGCGGCGCCAACTCGTCCGGCAAGACCTGCGGCACCTGCAACGGGCTGGGCGAGATCTACTGCCGCGTCGGCCGCCAGGAGTCCCGTGTGCTGTCCCGCTCCGTGATCCGGAAGGAGGGCCACCGATGGCCCACGCTCTGATCGCCTCCCCGTTCCTCGACGGGCACCTTCTCCTCAAGCCGGGAGCAAGGGCCGGTGCCCGAATCTCCGCCGACCACTACGAGGGCCTGCGCCAGGCCACCACCGACGGTGAACCGCTGTCCGACTGGGCGGTGCAGACCGCCGCCGACGTGTGGGGTCTGGACCTGGGCAGCTTGCCCGCGCGGGGCACCGTGCTGGTACGCGAGCCGTCCCCGTACGGCTACTGCCGGGCCTCCTGGGAGATCAACCTCGGCTGCAACTTCGGCTGCAAGCACTGCTACCTCGGCGAGCGCCCCTTCTCCGGCCTCGGCTGGGAGGACAAGGTGCGGCTGCTGGACATCATGCGCGAGGCCGGTGTCCTCTGGCTCCAGATCACCGGCGGCGAACCCACCATGGATCCCCACTTCCAAGGCGCCTACCGGTACGCCTGGCAGGCCGGGATGATGGTCACCATCTCCACCAACGGCTCGCTGCTCTGGCGGCCTGACCTCCTCAAGCTCTTCCGCGACTGCCCGCCTTACCGCCTGGTGGTCAGCATGTACGGGGCGAGCGAGGAGTCCTTCGACACGCTCACCCAGCGCCGTGGCGCGTGGAAGGCGTTCCGGCGCGGCATGGACGCCGCCCGTGAGGCGGGTCTTCCTCTGCGCATCAACGTCGTGGTGACCGAGGACAACGCTTCCGAAGCCGACGAGATGGCCGCCCTCGCCGAAGAGTGGAACGTCGAGAACCACGCGTACACGAACATGACGCCCACGATCTACGGCGGCGGAGAGCCGCTGCTCGCCCAGTCCGCCGCCCACCTGCGGCAGCGCAAGCCGTTCGCCGGCTGCAACGCGGGACACACCTTCTTCCACGCCGACCCCCACGCCAAGGTGTCGATCTGCAAGGTCGGCCGCGACGACCAGATCGACCTCATGGCCGAGGGCATCGACGGCCTCACCCGGCTCGGCGCCATCGCCGACCGCCTCATGCTTCGCACCGGAGGGTGCGAAGGCTGCGCCCTGTCCGGCACCTGCCGGGTCTGCCGCCCCCTGGCCAAGCACTACCAGGAGGCCAAGGCGCCGCTGCACAGCTACTGCCAGCACGGAGACAAGGAGAACGCCTCATGACCCCGCCCGTACCGGTGACCATCCTCCCCGGCCCGCCGGCCTCGGCCCGCCGAGCAGCCCCGCCCGTCGCGACCGCGTCGATCACCGCCGTCCAGGACCTCGACGTGATCGTGGAGAGCGCAGAGTGCTCCTGCGACGCCGGTGACGATAACCCCCACTGACCGACACGATCCGGTCAACTCTGTTCAGGCCCCGGCGTGCTCGCGTCGGGGCCTGAGCCCTGACCGGCTCACCGTTAGGGTGCCGCTCATGTTCTTCCGCTGGGACTGGCTCCGGCCCCAACTGGCCGCACCGATCGTGCCGACTCTCGGTCCCGTCCATCCCGACGCCCTGACCGTCGGCATCTTCGAGGACACCTTGCGAGCCGCCGACACCGGAGGCTTCCTGCCCTACGACAAGGACCGGCGTTGGGGCGGCGAGAAGGACGAGAAAGTCCTCCGCGAAGACGTGGTGCACCAGCCCGGGCACACCCTCATCCCCACGCTGACTCGGCGTGGTGGACGCGGCACTGTGAAGGTCTTCGCCTATGGGCTCCGTGACAGCGTCGTGGATGAGGCCGCAGAGCTGGCCGCCAAGCTCGCTGCCGCGCACGATGTGGTCAACGCCCGGGTCGTATGCCCCCTCCGCCCCGAGGCCGCACACCCGCGCGGTACCCGCATCCAGCTGAAGGACTTCACTGCCGGCCCCTGCCCTACCCTCGATGGCCCGGTCCGACCCGTCACTGCCTGGCCGACCGCTGTGCAGGACACCTTCGCCTCGTTCGCCGAGGCCATGGCGGGCGATGGCCTGGCCTTCCTCCACACGCAGATGCAGGCCGGCCGGTGCGGCCCGGTCCTCGCCGCCGCCATCGAAGACCGCATCGTGGGCGCGATCGGCCCCATGGAGATCCAGTCCGACGCCATCGGACGCCCCCAGCTCATGCCCCAGTACTTCGCCGTCCTGCCCGAAGCCCGAGGCCAGGGCCTCGGGCGTGTCCTGTGGCGGGCCGCCATGCACTGGGGGCAAGCCCACGGCGCTTCCTACCAACTCCTCCAGACCGAGACCGGCGGCCCCTCGGACCGGCTGTGTCAATCCGAAGGACTGGCCTCCCTGGGCTTCATCCACACCACATCCGGGTAGCTCCCGACTGTGCCGACTCTCCTGAGACGGTTGCCGTCGAACACCGCGTCAACGCAAAAGCCAGAGGCCCCGTGGATTGCTCCACGGGGCCTCTGGGCTGCTGTGCACTCGGCAGGATTCGAACCTGCAACCTTCTGATCCGTAGTCAGATGCTCTATCCGTTAAGCTACGAGTGCTTGTTTTTTCTTTTGTTTCTGTCTTCGCTTCCCGGCCTTGCGGCCCGTTCGCGGCGACAGGAAGAACATTACATGACTGCCGCCGCCATGTGAAATCCGTTAGCCCGACCCCTTGTGAGCTGGGGAAACACCCGTATGCGCCGACACGCGCGCCTACGCACCGAAGCCCCGGTCCAGACGGACCGGGGCTTCGGATCAAGCTGCGGAGGCGGAGGGATTTGAACCCTCGATGGGCTTTAAGGCCCAAACCGCATTAGCAGTGCGGCGCCATAGACCGGACTAGGCGACGCCTCCAGCTTGCACACCTGCGCGAGCGCGGGGTGCGTGCAGATGATGACACAGCCGGGCGGCCGGTCACCAATCGCGGCCCCCACGGTACTAGCCGCGCGGCCCGCAGGGCAAAAGCGTTCCTCCCCACCGCAACGTCGCGTCGCGCACGGCGTTAGAGCGGTAGAGCCTCGTCCCCTCTCACCGTGGAGCCCCCATGCTGCGCCGTCTCGTCCTCACCGCCGCCGCGTCCGTCGCCGCGCTGTCCGCCCTGCCCACCGTCGCCCAGGCCGCCGCCCCCGCCCCGGCCCCGACCGACCGGCTCACCGTCACGGTCACCGACATGGGCGGCGAGGACGACCAGACATACGTACTGAAGTGCCACCCGACGGGCGGCGACCACCCGGACGCCGCCGACGCGTGTGCCCGGCTCGACGAGGTCACCGTCTTCGGGACCAATCCGTTCGCCCCCGTCCCGCGCGACGCGATGTGCACGATGCAGTACGGCGGCCCCGCCACCGCGCACATCCGGGGAACCTGGGCGGGACGGCCCGTCGACGCGCGCTACTCCCGCACCGACGGCTGCCAGATCTCGCGGTGGAACGCCCTCGTGCCGGTGCTCCCCGCGACCTCCGCGTGACCAGGGGCTACCGAAAACTCACATCTTCTGCGTGCGACCTCCCTCTCATCCGGCAACGCGCGCACAACCACTCCCCGTAGACTCCCTCCCGTGACACGCCACGGGCCGAGGGGCAAGATGGCCTGAGCGAGTCGGCAAGAAGCGGTACATCAGGGAGGAAGCGTCGTCGTGAGCAGCAGGCCATCCCGAGGCGCTGCTCGCCTCGCAGCCATACTCGACGCGCTCCCGGACGCGCTCGTCCTCGTCAACGCCAACGGCACGGTCGTGAACGCCAACGCCATCGCGCTGGAGGCGTTCGAGACGCCCGGCACCGCGCTCGTGGGGCGCGGTCTGCTGGATCTGCTGCCGGAGTTCGACTCCCGGCTCATCCCCGGATCCATGCGGCGGCCGGACACCATCGACGAGCGCGGGCGCACCAAGCCGACCCGGATGACCGCCCGGCGCACGGACGGCATCGAGTTCCCCGTCGAGGTCACCAGCTCCCCGCTGGAGGACGGCAGGACGGCGTACGACACCCATGGATACACGGGTGACGAACTGCTGATGCTGGTCGTCCGGGACCTTTCGGGCACGGTGGACACCGAGGCCGAACTCGCGCGCTCCCAGCGGCAGACCGAGATGATCCTGCGCGCCGCGGCCGAAGGCGTCGTCGGGACCGACACCGACGGCCGGGTCGTCCTGGTCAACCCGGCCGCCGCTCAGATACTGGGCTTCCGCGCCAGCGACCTCGGCGGCCAGGAACTGCACCCGCTCGTGCTGCACTCACGCGCCGACGGCGAGCCCTTCCCGTACGAGGAGTCCCCGCTCGCCGACACGCTGCGCTCCGGCCGCAAGCACCGGGTGCGCGGGCAGGTCCTGTGGTCCAAGAGCGGCGCCAAGGTGCCGGTCGACCTGACGACGTCGCCGGTGCGCGACGGTGACCAACTGGTCGGCGCGGTGATGACGTTCACCGACCGCAGGCCCTACGACGAGCTGAACGAGAAGTACGAGGCCGCCCTCGCCCGGCACGAAGAGGAGCTGCGCGCCGCCGAGGAGCGCCGCGAGGAAGAGGTGCGGGCCGCCGAGGAGCGGCGCGCGGCGGAGACCGAGGCCGCCGAGGAGCAGCGGGCCGAGGAGCTCGCCGCCGAGCAGGAGCGGTACGCGGCGCTCGCCGAGCGCGAGAAGGACCGCTTCGAGGAGCTGGCCGAGCGCGAGAAGACGCGGTACGAGTCGCTGGCCGCGCGGCACGAACAGCTGCTCGCCGTCCTCGGCTCCTCGCTGCGCGGGCCCCTGGACGAGCTGCGCCGCGAGCTGGCCGCGCTCGCCTCGGACGACGCCGGCCAGCTGTGGCCCGAGGCCAACCAGGTGCTGCACCACCTGTCGGCCGGCTACGCCCGGATGACCACCCTCGTCGACAATGTCCTGGGCTTCCAGCTGCTCGACGCGGGCGACGACCAGCTCTCCCGTACGCCGGTCCTGCTGGACGCGGTCGTCGCCGCCGGTGTGGAGGGCGCGATCGAGCTGATCGGGCCCGGGCGCGCGCAGTTCGCGGTGCACGCGCCGCCGATCGAGCTCGTGGTCGACGCGGAACGGCTCGCCACGGCGGTGGCCCATCTCGTCGCGGACGTGGCGGGCATCGACGCGACCGGCAACGCGCGCGCGGGTGTCGGAGCGTCCGGCGGGCTTCCCGGGGTCCCCGCGGCGGGTGGGTACGTCGACTCGACCATCGTGGTGGCGGCCGCCCAGCGCGGCGAGGTCGTCCGCATCGAGGTGCGGGGCCCGTACGCCGGGGGAGACCCGGTCCACGAGCCGATCGTCCGGGGCATCGTGCGGGCGCACGGGGGTGTGCTGCAGACCCACGAGGTGCCGGGCATGGGCGGCAGCGCGTACGTGCTCGAAGTGCCGATGGGGACGGGGACGGGGACGGGGGCCGCGGAGGGCGACGGTTCGGGCGTCTCTTCGGGCGTCGCCGCGGAGAAGGCTGTTTCGGGTGGGTCCGGTGTGTCCGGTGGTTCTGCCGCGGGTGTGGGTGCTGGTGCCGGTGTTGGTGCCGGTCCCGGCCACGCGGTCATGGTTCCCGAGCAGGCTTCGGGCGGTACCGGGGGCGGGCGTCGGCGGGCCCGGCGGGCTTCGGTGGACTCGTTCCTGGAGAGCGGTGTTCCGGGCGCGGCCAGTTCTGCCACCGGAGCGGAGGACTCTGTTCCGGGCACTTCGGACACGCCGTCCGGGGGTACGGACACCGGTGGCGCGGGTGCGCCTGCCGGTACGGGTGCGGCTACCGGTACGGGGCGTCGGCGGGGACGGCGGGCCCCTGAGGCCGCTCCGGAAGGCCTCGGCGGATCCGTGACCACGGACCTGGTGGCCGGGCCCACGGATCCCGCGGCGAGCGGCCCGGGTGGGGCTGGTGGCCCTGGTGCCGCTGGTACGGGCGGTGCTGCCGGGGCCGGCGGTACGGGAGCTTCCTCTTCGGAGACGTACGGCGGTGCCTCCGGAGGGACCGGGCGGCGGCGCGGGCGGCCGAGCGCCGCCGAGGGTGCCGAGGGCGCCGTGATGACCGCGGCCGAACACGCGGCCGGATCCGCCGCGTTGGGCGAGACGGTGCCGCCGCAGGGCGTGCCCGCCGGCGAAGGGGCGTCCGGGCGCCGGGCCCGCCGGGTCGGCGAGCAGCACGCGCTGCCCGCGCTGGCGTCGGGCCCGGCCGAGGCGGCCGGCCCCTCCACGGGTGTCGAGCTCGCGGCGGTCGAGGCCGGGTACGGCGACGGGACCGCACGGCCCACGGGGCGGCGGGCGCGACGCGCGCTGGCCGCCGCCAAGGAGCGGGCCGCCGCGGAGGAGGCGAACAGCGGGCGGGTCTTCGCGCTGCCGCCCGCCGCCGCCGACCGCACACCGGGACAGGACGTCGCCGGGTACGCGCCCGCCGGGCATGCCGCGGGCCAGGAGTACGCGGCCGCGCAGGAGATCACCGGGCACCACGGTGCGGCCGTGCGTGCCGGGGACGACGATCACACGCCGCCGCAGCCCCATCCGGCGCAGGCCCCCACGGGGCGCCGTTCCCGCCGTGCGGTGGCGGCACCGCAGGCTCCGGCCGAGCCGTCTTCGGGCGCGCAGGGTCGTCCGGTTCCGTCCGCTCCTGGGGCGCCCGGCGGTCCGGGTGTTCCCGGGGTGCCGGGTGTTCCCGAGGTGCCGGGTGTTCCCGGGGTGCCGGGTCAGGGTGCGCCCGCGCGTGGCCCGCAGGGGGCGGGGGAGGCGCAAGCTCAGGGACAGGGACAGGGGCCGGCACCGGCGCCGCAGCCGTGGCCCGACGGGACGACGCCGCCCGGCGGGGTACCCGCGCAGGGCGCCCCGCACTCCGCGGGTGCCCCGGCGCACGGCGTTCCGTCACAGGCGCTCCCGTCACAGACGCAGGGCGCCGCGCTCCCGCCCGAGCAGGGCGCGCAGGCCCGCGCGGCCCAGCCATTGCCCGCCGAGGCCCCGGCCGGGGACCCCAACTCGACGCAGGGCCGCTCGATCAGCGTGCGCACCCTCGGGCAGGGTGTGCCCTTCGGCCAGCAGATCACCGACCAGCAGCGGGGCCGGCAGGGCGGCGGCAACGGCGGCGGCGGCACGGCCGTACCCGGCGCCGGCCGGCCCCCGCAGGACCAGCAGCCAGCCCCGGGCCGGCCCGCACCGGGTCAGGCCGGGCAGGGTCAGCAGGGCGGGCGTGGCCAGCAGCCGCCGCGTACCGCCCGTATCCCGCAGGCGCCGCAGCCTCCGTTGCCGCCGCAGGCACCGCAGACACCGCAGCCCGGTGAGCCGTCCGCGCCCCAGTCCCCCACGGACGCCGCAGCCGAACCCCGGCAGCCGGCGCAGGCACCACAGCCGCCTCAGTCACCTCATGCACCGCAGCAGGCCCCGACGAGCCGGCCGCAGGCAGGCCGGCCTCTGCCGGGCCAGGGCCAGGGCCAGAGCCAGCCTCTGCCGGGTCAGACCGGCCAGGGGCCGACCGCGCAGCCGCAGCCGGCCTCGCCGCAGACCGCTGCCGGGCAGTCGCACACGCTCGGCGGCTCCGGACGCCGCCGCAGGCTGGGCACGCCGCCGGACCCCTCGGCCGACGAGCGTCCCGAGGCCCCCGTACGCCCGCACCCGCTGCCGCAGACGCCCGTCTCGGGCCACGCTCCGACGCCCCCGCAGTCCCGTATCGCGTCCGCCACCGAGGGCACCGGACGGTCGTACGCGATCGGCGCGCCGGACGAGGACGCCGACGAGGGGCCTGAGCCGCTGGACGGGCCCGGCGGTGCCGTCGAGGTCGCGAACCGGCCCCAGCCGCAGCCGATGGACGACGAGTTGCCGCCCGAGCCGCTCGACAACCCGCGGCGCCTCCTGGTGTGGCCCGCGCCCGACGTCACCACGCAGCAGGCACTGAGCGACCGCGGCTACCGCCCGGTGATCGTGCACTCGCGGGAGGAGGTCGACGCGCAGATCGCGGCGTTCCCCGCGGCGCTCTTCGTCGACCCGCTGACGGGGCCGATCACGCGTACGGCGCTGCAGTCGCTGCGTCAGGCCGCCGTGGCCGCCGAGGTTCCGGTGCTGGTGACGGCCGGGCTGGGCCAGGCGACGCGCGAGGCGGCGTACGGCGCCGACCCCGCCGTACTCCTGAAGGCCCTCGCGCCGCGCGACAGCGAGCAGCACCCCCCGCGCGTACTGCTCATCGAGGAGCACGAGGAGATCGCGCTCGCCCTGACCGCCACGCTGGAACGGCGCGGCATGCAGGTCGCGCGGGCCGAGAGCGACGCGGACGCGGTGACGCTCGCGGCGCAGATGCGGCCCAACCTCGTGGTGATGGACCTGCTCCAGGTGCGCCGCCGCAGGGCCGGGATCGTCGACTGGCTGCGTGCGAACGGGCAGTTGAACCGCACTCCGCTGGTCGTCTACACCGCGGCCGTCGACGAGACGGAGCTGCCGAAGCTGGCGGCGGGCGAGACCGTGCTGTTCCTCGCGGAACGCTCCACCAGCAGCGAGGTGCAGGGCCGGATCGTGGACCTGCTGGCGAAGATCGGCACGAACTAGCGGGCACGACGCGGTCGGTATGAACGCGTCGGCACGAACCTGAGGGGGAGCCGGCAAGGCTCAGGCCTCAGGCAGTGATACGCCGTACCGCCGCCTTGACCGAGGCGCGCAGCCGCTCGCGGTCGGCGTCCTCGTCCCCGACGAGTATCCGCCGCATCTGCGGCACCGCCGTGGACCAGCCGGCCAGCGCGACCACGATGAAGAGCAGGTGCGACGCCGGGATCTCGTCGCTGATGACGCCCCGCTTCTGGGCGTCGGCGAGCACGGCGACCTTGCCGTTGTAGTGGTCGCGCCGCTCCTGTTCGTCGGGGAGCTCCTCCGTGCCGTACTCGATGCCCTCCCAGAAGAGCAGGCGCAGCAGCTCGGGGTGGGCGCCGTGGTAGTCCATCAGCCGGTCGAGCCAGCCGTCCAGGTCGTCGGCGTCGACGGGGTTGGCGACGGCCATCTCCAGCATGCGCTTCTCGAGCACCTGCGTGAACAGCTCCGCCTTGTTGCCGAAATAGGCGTAGATGAGCTGCTTGTTGGCCTTCGCCTCGGCGGCGATGCGGTCGATGCGGGCGCCTGCGATGCCGTACCGGGCGAACTCGGCGACCGCCGCCTCGAAGATCCGCGCCTTGGTGGCCTCGGGGTCTCTCACTGCCATGCGCTCAGGGTAGCGAACACTTCCGGGTAACCAACTGGTTGGTTGCTTGACAGTGCGGCGGCGGCGGGCGCAGACTCTTTCCAACCAACCAGTTGGTTGCAAACTTGGCCCCTCACTCGCGGGAGTCGTCACGCCCATGCCTTCACGAGCACCCTCCACCTCCTCCGCCGCCACCTCCGCCCCCGCTTCCGCCAAGCCGCCCCAGGCGCAGGACCGAGCCCAGGCATCGGCTCCGACCACCCCTCACCCGCTCCCCGTTCCGCACGGCGTCTTCCTCGTCCTCATCGCCGTCTGCACCGCCGTGACGGCCGCCAACATCTACCTGGCCGCGCCCCTGCTCCCCCTGATGGCCCGCGACTTCGGGTCCACACCGTCGGCCGTCGCGTGGATCGCCTCCGTGGCCCAGTTCGGGTACGCGGCGGGACTGCTGTTCTTCGCCCCGCTCGGCGACCGGGTGAACCGCCGCAGACTGGTCGCGGTGCTCTCCCTCGTGACCGCGGTGGCGCTGGGCCTCGGAGCGGCCGCCTCGGGCACCACCGCGCTCGCCGCCGCCATCCTGGTGGCCTCCGCGGCGACGGTCGTGCCGCAGCTGCTCGTGCCGCTGGTCGTCGAGCGGGCGCCCGCGCACCGGCGGGCCAGCCATGTCGCGGCGGTCATAGCCGGCCTCTTCACCGGGGTCGTCGCGGCCCGCGTGCTCGGCGCCCTGGCCGGCCAGGCCTTCGGCTGGCGCTCGGTGTTCGTCGGCGCCGCCGTCCTCACGGCGCTGCTCGGTCTGGCCTCGGCCGCCGTGCTGCCCCAGGAGCACCGTCGCCCCGCGGGCCGGCTCTTCACCGGCCTCGCCCAGCTGCCCGGCGTAGTGCGCGGCTCCGCCGACCTGCGGCGGGCCTGCGTCCGCCAGGCCGGGATGTACGGGGCGTGGAGCGCGCTGTGGACCTCCCTCGCCCTGCTGCTCACCGAGAGCGGCTCCGGTGGGTACGGCATGACGACCGCCACGGCGGGCCTCTTCGGACTCTTCGGCCTCGCGGCCACCGTCGTGGCACCCCTCGCGGGCGGGCTCGTCGACCGCTTCGGCGCCGCCAAGGTCGTCTCGTACGCGTACGGCGCCGCCGGGGTCTCCGTGCCGCTCTTCTGGCTGGGCGGCGGCGCGCTCTGGGCGCTGTGCGTGGCGGCGACAGCCCTGCACGCGGCGCTGGTCACCAACCACGTCGCCAACCAGACCCTGGCGCTGACGACCACCTCCGCCCCCGCGGTCGCCAACACCGCCTATGTGGTGGCCGGTTTCGCGGGCGGCGCGCTGGCCTCCGCCCTCGCGGGCAGCGCGTACACCCACTGGGGGTGGACGGGGGTGTGCGCGGTGGCCGCGCTCTGGCTCGCGCTCGGCTGGGCGAGCACCGCGATACCGGCCCGCCGCGGCGGCGGGACGGCCGCCGGTGCCGGGGTGGCCTGACCCCCGGCGCCGGTCACCGGCCCCGGCACCGGCCCCGTCACCGTCATGGCCCCGGACCCGGCTCGTGCCACCGGCACGGTCCCGGGCCCGCCTCCCGCTCCGGTCGCGCTTCGGCCCCCGGCCACGTCAGAGCCGCGTGACGTCCAACTCGCCGTCCGCGTACTGCCTGCGCAGGACCTTCTTGTCGAACTTGCCGACGCTGGTCTTCGGCACCGCGGGGATGACCGCCCAGCGCTCGGGGAGCTGCCACTTGGCGACGGAGCCGGCGAGGAAGTCGCGCAGGACGGCATAGTCGGCGGTCGCGTTCTCCTTCAACACGACCGTGGCGAGCGGGCGTTCGCCCCACTTCTCGTCGGGCACGGCCACCACCGCGGCCTCGGCGACGTCCGGGTGCGACATCAGGGCGTTCTCCAGCTCGACCGACGAGATCCACTCGCCGCCCGACTTGATGACGTCCTTGGCCCGGTCGGTGAGGGTCAGGAAGCCGTCCGCGGTGATCACACCGACATCACCGGTCTTCAGCCAGCCGTCCTCGCTGAACTTGTCCTCGGGGCGGAGCACCTCGCCGCCCGCGCCGCCGTAGTAGGCGCCGGCGATCCAGGGGCCACGCACCTCGAGCTCGCCGGCCGACTCGCCGTCCCACGGCAGGTGTTCGCCGCCGGGACCGACCAGCCGGGCCTCGACCGAGGCGGGGAAGCGGCCCTGGGTGAGCCGGTAGCCGAACTCCTCGTCGGTGCCGACGGCGTGGGCCGGCGGGCGGGCGACGGTGCCGAGCGGCGACGTCTCCGTCATGCCCCAGGCGTGGCAGACCCGCATGCCGAGGCGGTCGAAGGCCTCCATCAGCGAGGGCGGACAGGCCGAGCCGCCGATGGTGACCTGGCCGAGCGAACCGACGTCGCGCGGCTTCGCGGTGAGCTCGGCGAGCAGCCCCTGCCAGATGGTCGGGACGGCCGCCGCGTGCGTGGGGCGCTCCGACTCGATCATCTCGGCGAGCGGGGCGGGCTGCAGGAAGCGGTCCGGCATCAGCATGTTCACGCCGGTCATGAAGGTGGCGTGCGGCAGGCCCCAGGCGTTGACGTGGAACTGCGGGACGACGACGAGCGAGGTGTCCGCGTCCGTCAGGCCCATCGACTGCGCCATGTTGACCTGCATGGAGTGCAGATAGATGGACCGGTGGGAGTAGACGACGCCCTTGGGGTCGCCGGTGGTGCCGGAGGTGTAGCACATGGCGGCCGCGGCACGCTCGTCCAGCTCGGGCCAGTCGTAGGTGCCGGGCTTGCCGGCGAGCAGGTCCTCGTACTCGTGGACCTGGGCGTGACAGCCCGCGAGGACGGAGCGGTCGCCGGGCCCCGAGACGACCAGGTGCTCGACGCTCGTCAGGTGCGGCAACAGCGGTGCGAGCAGGCCGAGGAGGGAGCCGTTGACGATGATGACGCGGTCGGCGGCGTGGTCGACGATCCACGTCAGCTGCTCCGCGGGCAGCCGCAGATTGAGGGTGTGCAGGATCGCGCCCATGCAGGGCACCGCGAAGTAGGCCTCCACATGGTCCGAGTTGTTCCACATGAAGGTGGCGACGCGTTCGTCGTCCGTGACGCCGAGGTCCTCGCGCAGGGCGTGGGCGAGCCGGGCGGCGCGCTCACCGATCTCGCGGAAGCTGCGGCGCTGCGGGGCGCCCTCGCCGGTCCAGGTCGTGACCTGCGACGTCCCGTGCACGGTCGTGCCGTGCCGGAGGATGCGGGTGACGGTCAGCGGTACGTCCTGCATCGTGCTCAGCACGGCGTCCTCCTGGGGCGACATCGCCTGCGCGGCAGATCGCCCGCGCGGCAGTAGGGGCTGCGCTGATTCTGCGCGCATACCGCTTGGTATGTCACTAGTCCAGGGGATGATCGATCATCGTCCGGCCTCGTCCGCGGGGCTTCCGGCAGCCCCGTGACCCCGGGTATCCCCTTGCGCCGCCTCAGCGGACGGGGGTCAGCTCCGGGTCCTCGCGGAGTTTGCCGAGCGCGCGCGACACCGCGCTCTTGACGGTGCCGATGGACACCCCGAGCACCTCGGCCGTCTGGGCCTCGCTGAGGTCCTCGTAATACCTGAGGACGACCATGGCCCGCTGCCGCGTCGGCAGCTTCATGATCGCGCGCCACATCGCGTCGCGGAGCACCTGCTGCTCGGCGGGGTCCCCGGCCGGCGCCACGTCGGGCTCCGGCAGTTCGTCGCAGGCGAACTCGTCGACCTTGCGCTTGCGCCACTGCGACGTGCGCGTGTTCAGCAGGGCCCGGCGCACATAGCCGTCGAGCGCGCGGTGGTCCTCGATCCGGTCCCACGCCACGTACGTCTTGGTCAGCGCGGTCTGCAGCAGGTCCTCGGCATCGCTCGGATTCGCGGTCAGCGAGCGGGCGGTGCGCAGCAGTACGGACTGACGGGCCCGTACGTAGGACGCGAAGGACGGGTACGCGGAGGGCCCGGCGGGCCGCGTCGGACCCGGGCGCCGCGTCGCGGCCTTCGATGCGCTGGTGCACACGGACACCATGGATGCGGTCATGGCTCCACGCTAGAAGCGCCCCCTACTTCAGCGGATCGGCCGCAGGTCCCGAAGCGGTGTCCGCCTCAGGTTGTACGAGTGGGGCTGACGCCACCTCCTACAGGTGGAGGAGGCGGGGCGTCCCCCTGAGGGTTCACCCCCGAGAGCCACCCCACCGCACCATGCCGCAGCCCCGCGCCTCCGTACGGTGGACGGACTAGCTGATGCGCGCCACCGGCGCGTGGACCAGGTTGCGGTCGATCTTCAGCGCACGCCCGCCGTGGCTCTCCTTCACGTTCCCCGCGTACTGGTGGATGCGCCGCGCCGGGTGCCACGCCGAACGGCCCAGCGCCGCCTCGCGGTACAGGTTCGGCTTGGTGTGCCAGCGCGCGAACCACATCACCTCGGGCAGGTCCCGCACCCCCGCCCTGCGGGCCATCTCCATGTGCAGCACCCCGGAGTCGGCGCTGCTGTAGAACCCGGGGACGTAGCCCTGTCGGCGCACTTGCCGGTCCCAGGACCGGACGAAGGAGAGCGTGCTGTCGGCGCAGCTCTTCTTGCGGTAGGGGTACGCCTCCATGTCCAGGTAGAGCGGGCTCTGCTTCCCGATGCCGAAGGTCTTCGCCATGCGCACCGCGTCAGCGCCCTCCCGCTGCCCCTGGGCCGCGGGGTTCTTGCCGATGCGCACGTGCCGCTTGTTCTTCGCGACGACGCACGGCGCCTGGGAACCGACGTACACCGGCAGGACCCGCCAGCCCATGCGCTTCACCGAGCGCATCCAGGCGTGGTCGAGGTGGGCCTGGCTCTTGCAGGCCCGGCCGCGCCCCGCGTAGTAGACGCCGACGCCGCGGTAGCTGGACTTGAGCCAGCGCCGCATGGTGTCGGCGGACGGGGTGTTGCAGGTGTCGAACGCCTTGCCGTTGAAGGTCGACACCTTGGCGGACGCCCGCGCGCCCGACCAGGGCATCTCGACCACGTCGTCCGCGTCCGAGGCACCCGACGCACCGGCCGCTTCGGCCGCCGCGGCCCAGCCGATGGCGCTGGCCCAGCCGGACGGGGCGCCCGTGCCGGGGGTGGGGTCGGCGGCGACGCCCGGTGGTGCCGCCGTGAGGTCCGCGGTCAGGGCGGTCAGAACGAGGACAAGTCCAATGATCAGCTTTTGGAGACGCATAGGGCGAGTGAAAGGGCCGGGCCTCGTCGCACACGCGAGGGACGCGCCGGGTTCAGCCGTCCGCCGCCAGAATCAACCCCGATGTGGGAACACCCGTGCCCGCCGTCACCACTGTGCGTGCGGCGCCGGGTATCTGGTTCACCGAGGTGCCGCGCACCTGGCGGACGGCTTCCGCTATGCCGTTCATGCCGTGCAGATACGCCTCGCCCAGCTGGCCGCCGTGGGTGTTCAGGGGCAGCCGCCCCTCGGCGACGAAGCCCGCGGCCTCACCGCGCGGACAGAACCCGAACTCCTCCAGTTGCATGAGCACGAACGGCGTGAAGTGGTCGTAGAGGATCCCCACGTCGATGTCGGCCGGGGCGAGCCCCGAGGTCCGCCAGAGCTGCCGGGCCACCACGCTCATCTCGGGGAGACCGCTGAGGTCGTCGCGGTAGAAGCTGGTCATCTGCTCCTGCGCCCGCCCCGCGCCCTGGGCCGCGGCGGCGACGACCGCCGGAGGGTGCCGGAGGTCGCGGGCCCGCTCCGTGGTCGTGACGACGAGCGCCTGGCCGCCGTCCGTCTCCTGGCAGCAGTCCAGGAGCCGCAGCGGCTCGACGATCCAGCGCGACGCGGCGTGGTCCTCCAGGGTGATCGGTTTCCCGTGGAAGTACGCCGCCGGGTTGGTGGCCGCGTACCGGCGGTCCATCACGGCGACGTGGCCGAAGGCGTCCGGTGTCAGGCCGTACGTGTGGAGGTAGCGCTGGGCCGCCATCGCCACCCAGGAGGCGGGGGTGAGCAGGCCGAACGGCAGCGACCAGCCGAGCGCCGCCCCCTCGGCGGACGGCTCGCGCCGCTGCACCCCGGAGCCGAATCTGCGGCCCGAGCGTTCGTTGAACGCGCGGTAGCAGACGACGACTTCGGCCACCCCGGCCGCGACCGCGAGCGCCGCCTGCTGGACGGTGGCGCAGGCCGCGCCGCCGCCGTAGTGGACGCGGGAGAAGAAGGACAGTTCACCGATGCCGGCCGCCTGGGCGACGGTGATCTCCGGGCTGGTGTCCATGGTGAACGTGACCATGCCGTCCACGTCCGCGGGAGCGAGCCCCGCGTCGTCCAGCGCGGCCCGCACCGCCTCGACGGCCAGCTTGAGCTCGCTGCGCCCGGAGTCCTTGGAGAACTCCGTGGCCCCGATGCCGGCGATGGCGGCCCGGCCGCCGAGACTGTCGCGCGTACGGACGCTCATGCGGCCCTCCCTCCCGCGCCGACGGTCACCGTGACGGTGCCCGTCACGTGGTTGCCGATGCCGTTGGCCCCGACGACCCTGACGGTCGCGGTGTCGCCCTCGGGAGAGGGAGCGACGCGCTCCACCGTGCCGGTCAACACCATGGTGTCTCCGGGGTAGTTGGGGGCGCCGAGCCGTATGGCCACCTTGCGCAGGACGGCGGTGGGGCCGAAGTGGTCGGTGATGTACCGGCCCACCAGGCCGTTCGTGGTGAGGATGTTCATGAAGATGTCGGGGGAGCCCTTGGCCCGCGCCAGCTCCGCGTCGTGGTGCACGTCCTGGTAATCACGGGACGCGATGGCCCCGGAGACGATCAGGGTGCGGGTGACCGGGATCTCCAGCGGGGGCAGCACCTCGCCCTCCCGCGCCCTGCCTGCTCTCCCCGTCGTGCCTGCTCTCCCCGTCGTGCCTGCTCTCCCCGTCATGCCGGCTCCTCCTCCCGCGCGATCAACTCGCCCAACTCCTGCAGCACTTCGCCGCCACTCCCCAAGTACGCGTCCAACTGCCGCCCCCACAGGAAGAGCCGGTGCACGGGATGGTCGAGGTCGGCGCCCGCGCCGC
The DNA here is from genome assembly GCF_055592445.1 of Streptomyces sp. NPDC041122. Lineage (NCBI taxonomy): Bacteria > Bacillati > Actinomycetota > Actinomycetes > Kitasatosporales > Streptomycetaceae > Streptomyces > Streptomyces sp. NPDC041122. Next base: position 154,063 of record NZ_JBVIYQ010000003.1, read on the forward strand.
CGTGCAGGTGCTGGCTCGCGTGCACGACGCGGGTGCCCGCCTCCGACGCCCACCAGGCGGCGGTGAGCGCGTGCGTCGCGCAGGGCAGGCCCGCGTCGCGGCGCCAGGCCGCCTCGTAGGCCGTCACCCGTATCGCCTCGGTGTCCATGTGGGCGTCCGCGGCGCGCAGTTGGACGGCCTGCTTGGCGGCCAGGGGGCGGCCGAACTGCTCCCGCTCGTTGGTGTGGGCCACCGCGCGGGCCAGCGAACCCGCGCAGACCCCGGCCTGCAGCCCGGCGAACGCGGTCCGCGCGGAGGCCAGCACGTCCTCGTACGCCCCAGATCCCCCACGGCCCCCCTCGGCCCCCGGACCGCCACCTCTCTCGGCCGCCGACCCACCGACCCCGCCCGCACCCGTGCCCCCGCCCCGCTCCACACCCGGCCCGCCGGCCCCGCCGGACCCGCCGGTCCCCCGTTCCGCGCCCGCCTCACCGAGCCGTTCCGCGGGGACCCCCTCCAGCACGAGCCGGCCCGCGGCCCAGGGCGCGGTCAGCTCCACCGGCTCCACCCGCGCGTCGGCCACCCGCACCAGCCACAGGCTCCGGTCGGCCGCCGCCACCAGGACCTGCGTCGCGTCCCGCAGCCAGGGCACCCACGCCACCTCGCCGCTCAGCCGCCCGTCCGCGGACGCCACGACCCCGCCCCGGGCCGGGAACGCCCCCGTCGCGACCGCGCTCCCCTGCCGCAGCGGAGGCAGCAGCCGGTCCCGCTGCTCCGGCGTGCCGTGCGCCGCCACCGCGAGCAGGCCGTAGACACAGCTCGCCGCGAACGGCACCTGCGCCGTGACCCGGCCCTGCTCCTCCAGGAGCAGCACGAGCCCGAGCAGCCCGACCTCCTCCACCGCGCCCGGCAGACCCGCCGCGCACAGCGCCTTCCACAACTCGGCGTCAGACCCCGTGCCCGCCGCCGCGAGCCGCTCCGGGGTGGCCAGGTCGGCGAAGATCTCCCCGGCGAGATCACGGGCCGCCGCCTGCTCCTGGGTGGGCGTGAAGTCCATGTCAGCCCACCCCTCCCGCGTCGCCGGCACCGGCACCGGCGCTGTCCGAAGCCCGGAACATCGGCAGCTCCAACTCCGCGTCGACCCGCTGGAACTCCAGCCGGACCGGCATCCCCACGCGCACCTTGTCGTACGGCACCCCGGTGACGTTGCTGACGATCCGCACGCCCTCCGCCAGCTCGATGAGGCCGACGGCGTAGGGCGGGTCGAAGGCCGGGAAGGGCGGGTGGTGCATCACGACGTACGAATGGACCGTGCCCTCGCCGCTCGCCTCCACCGTGTCCCACTCGAGTGAGCCGCAGGCGTTGCAACCCGGCAGCCAGGGGAAGCGGAGGTCGCCGCATCCGGTGCAGCGCTGGATCAGCAGGCGGTGCTCGGCGACGCCCGCCCAGAACCCGGCGTTGTCGCGGTTGACGACGGGGCGGGGGCGGCTGCTTCTCGGTTTCTGGCCCGCGGCGGCTTGCCGCGGGTCCGCCGGGGTTCGGTCACCCGGGTCCGCCGGGGTTCGGTCACCCAGGTCCGCCGGGGTTCGGTCACCCAGGTCCGCCGGGGTTCGGTCACCCAGGTCCGCCGGGGTTCGGTCCTGCGCCCCCGCTCCGGCTCGGTCACGCCGGGCGGCCCGGGTGTGCTCCGTCCCGCCGTCCGCGGAGGGGCGCTCCCGCTGGACCGCCGGAGCGTACTTGAGGATGCGGAAACGATGCGTCCCCGCCAGTTCGCCGCCGGCCAGGACGTCCATCCGCGTCGTCACGAAGTGGCCCGTGCCCAGCTTGGTCGTCTTGCGCGGCGAGACCGACTCGATGACCGCGTCATAGGTGATCTCGTCGCCGGGGCGCAGCGCCCGCAGATACTCCTGCTCGCAGTCGGTCGCGACCACCGAGGTGTACCCCGCGCCGTCCAGCAGCGCGAACAGCTCGTCGTGGGCGCGGAAGCGGCCGCCGCGCGCGGAGAGGCCGCCCATCGTCCAGGCCTGCAGCATCGTCGGCGGCGCCACGGGATCCTCGCCCCCGTACGCGGGATGGGTGTCGCCCATCGCCTCGCACCAGTGCCTGATCATCGGACGGTTGACCGGGTCCTTGCCGCGCCCGGTCTCCTCCGCGGCCCGGCCCTCGAAGGCCCGCAGCTCGTCGTACGGGATCTCGCCCTTCACCGTCGCCCCCTCCGCATCCCGAGCCGCATCGTCGCCACGATCTCGCGCTGCACCTCGCTCACCCCGCCCCCGAACGTGTTGATCTGCGCCGCCCTGTTCATCCGCTCCAGCTCCCCGTCCCCGCATCCGCCCGGTGAGCCGGCCCGGACCAACCCCGCCTCGCCCGCCGTCTCCTGGCATATCCGGTACACCGCCACGGCCGATTCGGTTCCCATGAACTTCACGCCGCTCGCGTCGCCCGGCGCCGGCGTCCCCGCCCCCACGTCCCCCACCAGACGCCAGCTGAGCAGGCGTGTCGCCGCCAGCCGGGCGTGTGCCTCGGCCAGCCGCGCCCGCACCCACGGGGCGTCGATCCGCCGCTCGCCCGTCACCGGATCGGGTGTGCGGGCCGCCGCCCGTGCCGCCGCGTAGAAGTCCTCCGCCTGCATGCCCATCGCGGCGAGCGCCACCCGCTCGTGGTTCAGCTGGTTGGTGATGAGGCCCCAACCACCGTTCTCCTCGCCGACCAGGTGATCGGCGGGCACCCGGACGCCGTCGTAGTAGGTGGCCGTCGTCGTCAGGCCGCCGACGGTCTCGATGGGTGTCCAGGAGAAGCCGGGGGCGTCGGTCGGGACGAGCAGGATCGAGATGCCCTGGTGCTTGGGGGCGTCGGGGTCGGTGCGGCAGGCGAGCCAGATCCAGTCGGCGTTCTGCGCGTTCGACGTGAAGATCTTCTGCCCGTCGATCAGCCAGTCCCCGCCCTCACCGGCCGCCCCGTCGGAGTCGACGCGCACCGCCCTCGTCCGCAGGGACGCGAGGTCCGTCCCGGCGGAAGGCTCGCTGTAGCCGATCGCGAAGACGAGGTCACCGCTGAGGATCCGCGGCAGGAAGGCGGCCTTCTGCTCCTCCGTGCCGTACTTCATGAGGGTGGGCCCGACGGTGTTGAGGGTGACCATCGACACCGGTGCGCCCGCGCGGTACGCCTCGTCGAAGAAGACGAACTGCTCGTCGGCGCCGCACCCTTGCCCCCCGTACTCGACGGGCCAGCCGATGCCCAGCATGCCGTCGGCCCCGATCCGCCGCAGCAGCCGTCGCTGGCCCTGCGTGTCCGCGCCGTCCGGGGGGCCGTCCGGCATCACGTCCCGGAAGTACGCGCGCAGTTCGGCGCGGCGTCGGCGCTGGCGTTCGGTGGAGGCGAGGTACACGGTGGCGGCCTCTCCGGCTCGTACGGCGCGTACGGGCGGTACGGGTGGCACGGGCGGGTACGGGCGATTCGGGGACGTACGGGCGCGCGGCGGCGCACCGCTCGTACGAGCCGCATATCGCTGTCGCCATCCCGTACTGACTAGGGTTTCTGACTGTCCGTCAGATCGCGTACCGGTGTCAAGAGATGCCGACACCAAGACACTCCGACACCAAGCCACCAAGCCACCAAGCCACCAAGAGACCCCGGCACCAAGAGATCCCCCACAGCCGGCTGCCCACCACAAGCCGCCCACCCCGCACCCCACCCGCACTCCACCCCCGAACACGCCTGTGCGGCGGCGCCGAAGCACCGCCGCACAGAGCGTCACACCCCACAGCCCACGCCCCTTGGAGCCGTCCCGAGCGACTCAAGGGGCCGTCGGCTCACCAGAGGTGGGTGAAGTTGACCGCGATGTTCTCGTTCTCCTGGTGGATCGCCGTGAACGCGGAGCCGTTCACCTGGGCGGTGTTGCTCTGGTTGGAGGCGCCGTTGCCGACGGCCTGCTGCTGCGTCGTGGACGAGTTGCCGCTGTTGTTGTGGCCGACGCCGCTGCCGTTCACCGTCGCCACGCCCGCGTTCGATCCGTCGTTCGCGAAGGAGCCGTTGTCGGCCGTCGCGATGCCCGTGAAGAGCGCCGCAGCCAGCGGCACGGCGGCGGCGGCGGCGATGATGCGGGCGGTACGGATGCTTGCCATGTCTGTTTCCTCCAGAGCAGGAGGTGCACGCCGGACGGGCGTCCGTGAGCACCGGAAGTACGGCTTATCCCAAGGAAGTTGGCCGACCGCCTTGGAGTTCTGTACGACGTCGCGAGATCAGAGTTGCCCACCGAATCCCCGGCGAACCACCCCTATCGCCCCGATTCCCCCGCAAGCGTGATGACATGTCGATAAACACGCTTCACGCCCCCTGCATCGCCTTTCAGGGCTGTGCGAACCCATTCGAACCGGGGCGCATGCCTTGTGCCGCATGAGGCGAAGCGTTCCGGCAGCGCCGCACGAAGCGCCCGGAGCGAGGGGGCGGCGCCCCTTGCGGAGCACACCACCCCACCGTCCGGGGGTCGCCCCCTCTTCCCTTCTTCGAACGCGTGTACGAAAATGAAGTCATGGCCCCCACCGAACGCGGCGCCACTGGAAGCAGCTCTTCCGCATCCAGCGCGGCCGCCCGCACCTCCGCGTCCAGCACGGCCGCCCGAAGCGTCGCCGACCGCCGCGCCGCCACCCTCGCGCTCGCCCATGCCCTGTCCGCGGCCGAGCGGGGCCTCTCGGTGATCCCGCTCTCCCGCACCAAGCTCCCCGCCCTGCGCTCCCCCCACCACGACGACCCTCAACCGGCCCTCTGCCACGGCGAGTGCGGCCGCCCCGGCCACGGCGTGTACGACGCGACGACCGACCCGCACCGCATCCGGGAACTCTTCGCCGCCGCGCCCTGGGCCACCGGCTACGGCATCGCCTGCGGGCTGCCGCCACACCATCTGATCGGGATCGACCTGGACACCAAGTCCGGTACGGACGCGTCCGCGGGCCTGCGCGAACTGGCGCTGCGCCACCTCTTCACGATCCCCCCGACCGTCGTCGTGACCACGCCGAGCGGCGGTCGGCACATCTGGCTGACGGGGCCGCCGCACGCCGTGGTCCCCAACTCGGCGGGCCGGCTCGCCCCCGGCATCGACGTCAGGGGCGCGGGCGGCTACCTCGTCGGCCCCGGTTCCCGTACCGAACACGGGATCTACAGCACCGCACCCGGCACGGACCATCTGCCGCCCGCGCCCTGCCCGCCCGCGCTGCTCCGCCTGCTCGCGCCGCCCCCGTCGCGCGCGCCCCGCACGCCCTCGAACCCGGAGGCCCAACGCGGCCAGGGTCTTGTGCAGTTCGTCCTCGCGGCGCACGAGGGCCAGCGCAACACCCGCCTGTTCTGGGCCGCCTGCCGCGCGTACGAGAACGGCATCGGCGAGGCCCTGGCACCCCGGCTCACCGACGCCGCCCTCCGCGTCGGCCTCACCGAACGCGAGGCCCTCTCGACGATCGCCTCGGCGGAGCGCCTGACGGGTCACACCTGAGAGGTCGTGCCTGACGGGTCACATCCGAGAGGTCGCGCCTGAGAGGTCACGCCTGACGCGTCACGACTGACCTGCCGTCACGGCTGACCTGCGAAGCCCACACATCCCTCACCCCCCACCGACCACAGCCGTCCCCCGAATGGCGGTACGAACGTGTCCGGCGGCGGGGGTGAGCGTTGATCACGCAGGCGCCCGACAGGTGTGCTGCTCCTCTGCCGGAGCGACGTCGTGTTGTGTGTGGCCCGGCGGGGCGCCTTCGACAGGCACGTAATCAAGGAGAACAAGCATGTCCGCAATGAAGAAGACGACCGCTGTCGTGCTGGGCACCGGTGCCCTCGTCATGGGTGGCGCCGGCCTCGCCGCCGCCGACTCCGGTGCGCAGGGCGCTGCCGTGAACTCCCCGGGCGTCATCTCCGGCAACATGGTCCAGGTTCCGATCCACATCCCCGTCAACGCCTGCGGCAACACCGTTGACGTCATCGGCCTGCTGAACCCGGCCTTCGGCAACACCTGCGTCAACGACTGATCAGGCGCAGCATCGCGCCGTAAGGCGGGACGACACAGAAAGGGCGCGATCCCCGCGGGGATCGCGCCCTTTCCGCGTGCGGTGCGGCCGCCGGACCGCGTCGGCCCGGGCGTCACTCAGCCCGTCAGCACTTCTTCGCGGTCTTGACCTGGACGTACGGACGGCACTTACCCGGCACGACAGGACCCTGCACCGGGACGTTCTTCCAGATGTAACCCTTCTTGCACACCTGCACCTGGGAGAGGTCGAGGCACGCGTTGGGGTCGAACGTCATGGCCCGGGCGTCGCCCTGGTTGCCAGGAAGCGCGACAAAGAGGGTGAGGCTGAACAGCCCCGTCAGAATCGCCACGCAGGCCTTACGCATCGTCGTTCTCCCGTTTCACATGTCAGACGCCAGGTTCCTGGCGCCGAGAGATCATGCGTTTCCTCTCACCGCATGTCAAGAGCACGTAAAACCCGCAAGGTGCAGGTACGGCTCAGTTCCCGCACAAACAGGTCGCAACGAGCGGGAGTTGATGCGCAGCCGGGCAGTTCGAAGAAGTCCCTGGGCGAGAAGCCGGCGGAGCCACGGCGGCGAAGGCTTCCAACACCTCAAGGAAGCTGACGGCCCATCTTCGCAAGCCGACGGTTGTACCCCACGGTGAACTGAGCGGCGAGCGCATGGATCATCTCGTCGACAGGTACCGCTACGGGAATCTCCGCGGCCTCCTCGTTCTGCCCGCGGGCGGCACCCACCTGCCCGGTGCCGCCCGCGGGCTCCCACCCGGAAGGGACACCACTACTCATGGGTCGCTCCCTCGACCTGCGGCATGCGGGCGTGTCGCTCTGGCTTGAGTCGGGGGTCTCCCCGGCAGAGGTCGCCCGTCGCGCGGGCCACAGCATCGCGGTCCTCTTCCGCTTCTACGCGAAGGCCATCCACCGCAGCCAGGATCGGTCGAACCGCCAGATTGAGCGAGCTCTGGAGGCGGCAGAAGAAGAGGACTGACCGCTAGTTCTACGCGCTCCTCAAGGCGCCGTCCTTCGCCCCCATCAGGCAGGACGGCGCTCGCGCTGTTCTTGGACCTCAATTCTTGCTCAGAAGATCACCTACGACCTTCACCCAGAGCATCCGCTCCAGTACTTTCAGGTGACCGGCCGCCCAATAGGGGCGGCTCATCGGGGAAGGTGCCTTGTGGGCATCAGAGCAACCAAGGGCCTGCTGATTCCGGCAGCCACCTTTCTGCTTTGTGCGGGGCTGACCACTCCAGCACTGGCAGACGCACCCAGCCCAGAACCCATAGCCGGTAGCTCCGCAGACGCGGAGGACACCGCCGTCCAGCCCGGCCCGCCCGCCGAGCCGGAGGAGACGGACCTCATTGAGGTCCAGGACCCCGACGCTCCCGTAGAAGGCGGAGAGTTGCCGCCTGGGAAGGCCGATCCTGCTCCCGGCGCCGAGCACTGCACACCGGGCGGTGTGTACCGGCCCACCAGCAAGGGCGGAAAGTTCCACAAGGGGGTTGGCCCGACGAATGCCAACTACAACGGCACGAGCCGTACTGCCAAGTCTCGGTTCGAGGCCGAAGTCACCGGCAAGGTCGGTGTATCGGTATCTGCCGGGCTCAAGGTGAAGGTCAGCACGCTGGTGCATGAGCTTGAGGGCGAGTTCAACGTCAATCTGTCGGTCGAACTGACCGCGAAGATGGGCAACGTCATCAGCGTGGATACCCCCTCCAAGAGGACCACACATGCCAAGTACGGCGTCTACCGGCTGAAGCACAAGGGCAAGAGCTACTCCTACTACAGCGATTGCTCGACAACCGCGAAGAAGACGATCACCAGCTACTCCCCGTACCGGGTGGGCTGGTACATCTGGGAGACGTGATGCCCCACACTGCCAAGCGGGCAACTCTCCGCACGGCAAGCTGCATCACTGGCGTGCTGTTGGTAAGCGTCGTCCTTGGCGGCTGCTCTGGGGCAGATGACTCGTCGAGGCAGTCGAAACCGACATCCTCCGCGACTCCCTCCAAGGACAAACCCAGGCCGGAGCACATCCCCGGGGAGTCGGTCAGCGAGGCGCCAAAGCTTCCGGAGGGCAAGGCGCTGGCCGAAATCGCAGCGGCTAAGGGGAATCAGAACGTCCCGCTCGGCCGTGTCGCTGCGGGGCCGCTGTCCGTGCTCGTCAACTGCCAGGGCAAGGGAACGCTAAAGGTCACGGTCCAACCCATGGGATTGAGCTTCCCGCTCGCCTGTGTGGACGGCGAGATCAGCAGCACATACAACGAGCTGGGCCTCAAGAAGGCGAGGCCAGAGGGCACTGTCACTGTGACTGCCCCCTCCGCAGTTCGCTGGTCCCTCACCGTGGGTCAGTAGCAGCCAAGCGACACAGCGCCCCAGGGTCTTGCCCTGGGGCGCTGCTCGCTGTACTAGCGCGGAGCCGAGGTCCGTGAACAAGCCCGCGGTTCCCACAGCACTTCGGATGCTGGCCCATTGATGGCCCAAAGCCCCTGGTTAAAGGCCCCGTTCGGGCTCCACCGTGGTCCACGCCTGGTCCACACACGCTGGTCAAAGGCGTGACAGTCGCGGATCAAGGTGAGACACGCCCCCCACGAAAAAGGGTGCCTCTCAATGAGAGACACCCTTTCTGACCAGCACACACGCTGGCCTGCGAGCGGTGGGTGTGGGATTTGAACCCACGGTGACTCGCGCCACGACGGTTTTCAAGACCGTTCCCTTAGGCCGCTCGGGCAACCCACCCCGCGCCGTCCCGCCCGTGCCGGAGCGGTGGGATCAGGACTGCGCGGGGACAAGACTAGCGGGTCAGCTGTCGCCCTTGCGCTGGCCCAGGGTCACGTCGACCGTGTGCTCCTTGCCGTCGCGCACGTAGGTGATCTTGACGGTGTCGCCCGGCTTGTGGGTCCAGATCTGGCCGATCAGGGTCGGGCCGCTGTCGACCGCCATGTCGTCCAGCTTGGTGATGACGTCGCCGGGCTTGAGGCCCGCCTTGTCCGCCGGGCCGTTCGGGGTGACCGGCTTGGACGTGCCGTCCGCGCCGCCCCGGCTGATCGTCGCGCCGTCGCCCTCCTGCTGGAGGGAGACCGAGGCGCCGATCACGGGGTAGACCGGCGTACCGGTCTTGATCAGCTGCTGGGCGACCTGCTTCGCCTGGTTCACCGGGATCGCGAAGCCGAGGCCGATGGAGCCGGACTGGCCGCCCCCGCCGAGGCCGCCGCCGCTCTCCGCGGGCTTGATCGCGGAGTTGATGCCGATCACCGCGCCCCGCGCGTCGAGGAGGGGGCCGCCGGAGTTCCCGGGGTTGATGGACGCGTCGGTCTGGAGCGCGCTCATGTACGAGCTCTTGCCGCTCTGGCCGCCGTCGCTGGAGGTCACCGGGCGGTTCTTGGCGCTGACGATGCCGGTCGTCACCGTGTTCGACAGGCCGAAGGGGGCGCCGATCGCGATGGTCGAGTCGCCGACGGCCACCCGGTCGGAGTTGCCGAGCGCGAGCGGCCGCAGCCCCTCGGGGGCGTTCTTGAGCTTGATGACCGCCACGTCGTAGCCCTCGGCGCGGCCGATGACCTCGGCGCCGTACTTCTTGCCGTTCGAGAACGTCACCTGGAGCTTGCCGCCCTCGGCGGCCGACGCCACCACGTGGTTGTTGGTGAGGATGTGGCCCTGCTTGTCGTAGACGAAGCCGGTGCCCGTGCCGCCCTCGCCGCCACCGCTCTGCGCCTCGATGGTCACGACGCTCGGCAGCGCGTCGTTCGCGATCTTGGCGACCGAGCCGGGCTCGCGCTTCAGGTCGGCGGGGGTGTCCGCGGCGGAGACCGTCGTGGAGCCCGTGTCGTCGTCGCCCCGCTCGGCCGCCCAGTAGCCGACGCCGCCGCCGATGCCGCCCGCGAGCAGCGCCGCCGCGAGCACCGCCGCGACCAGACCGCCGCGCCGGCCGCCGGGCTTCGGCTCCTGCGGGTGGTAGGAGGCGCCCCAGCCGGATCCGGAACCGCCGCCCGTGGCGTACGAGGGCACGGCGGGCGGCACAGGCGGCGGCCAGTTCCCGGCGCCGGAACCGCTCTGCGGAGCGCCCGCGGCGGCCGGAGCGGGGGCGTGGGCGGGAGCGTGGGAGTGCGCGGGAGCCGCGTGTGCCGCCCCCGCGTGCCCCGGCTGTCCTGCGGGCGCGGGCGGAGCCGCGGCGCCGGCGCCGGTCCCGGGCGCGGACCCCGCGGCGGGACCGGCGGCAGCGGAGTCGGCGGGAACAGCGGGAGCGTCCACCGGCGCGGGAGGCGCGGACGGGGCCTTGGGTACCTCGTTGCCCTCGTTCTCGGTGCTCACAGCTCTTCTCCTCGGTCCATGCTGTCGTTGCGTGCGTTCTCGGTCACGGCCTGGCTGTGCCTACTGTGCACCTGTTACCTGTGTACGCGGCGGCCCGGCCACCTGTGGACGCGGCGTGCGCGGGGCGGCCGCTTGCGCGGGTACGCGCTGCCGAGTCCGCGGTACAGATGTCTGCAGTCAGCTTTTCCCATGGGCTGTCAGGGCACCATAAGCCGATCCTGTGCGTCCGGCGCCCCTGGAGGGCACCGTCCGGCGAGCCGTCGGGTACCCCGTGATGGCACCATGACGCGGTGACCCTCGCACGACAGCACCAGATCCAGGTCGTCGCCCACCGCGGAGCCTCCGAAGACGCTCCCGAACACACCCTGGCCGCCTACAAGAAGGCGGTCGAGCACGGTGCCGACGCCCTCGAATGCGACGTACGGCTGACCGCCGACGGCCACCTCGTGTGTGTCCACGACCGGCGCGTCAACCGTACGTCGAACGGCCGCGGCGCCGTCTCCGCCCTCGAACTGGCCGACCTCGCCGCCCTGGACTTCGGCTCCTGGAAGAGACAGCACGGCGAGGCCGACGAGGGTCCGGACTGGGAGGGCTCCGCGGGCGAGGACACCTCCGTCCTGACGCTGGAGCGGCTCCTTGAGCTGGTGGCCGAAAGTAATGCTTCGGGGCGTCAGGTGCGCCTCGCGATCGAGACCAAACACCCCACCCGCTGGGCGGGCCAGGTGGAGGAGCGCCTGCTCCTGCTGCTGAAGCGCTTCGGCCTGGACGCTCCCTCGTCCGATGCCGCGTCGCCGGTACGGATCATGAGCTTCTCCGCGCGCTCACTGCACCGCGTCCGGGCCGCCTCCCCGACGCTGCCGACCGTCTATCTGATGCAGTTCGTCTCGCCGCGCCACCGCGACGGACGCCTGCCCGCGGGCGTGGGCATCGCAGGCCCGGCCATGCGGATCCTGCGCAATCACCCCGGCTACGTGGAGAAGCTGAAACGCGCGGGGCACCAGGTGCACGTGTGGACGGTGAACGAGCCCGAGGACGTCGAACTCTGCGCCGAACTGGGTGTCGACGCGATCATCACCAACCGCCCCAAGCAGGTTCTGTCCCAACTGGACCATCTGGGACTCCGCTAACTCCGGTTACAGGGTGTGCACCGGCGCGTTCGGTCCGTATTCGATCGTTACGAGTGCGTCACCGGGCGGGGATTGGCCGGTTTCCGGTCCAGTCCATTGGGGCATCCACACCGTGGCGTGGGGCGAAGGAGGTCTCGGGGGTGGCGTTGGTGGTGGCACGGGAGGTGCCCACGTCGTCGAGCATGGCCGTTCCCCATGGCCCTGCGGGCGTGGGGGAGGCGCGAGCGCGGATGCGCGGTCAGCTGCGCATGAGCGGGGTGCCGGAGTCGGTCGTCGACGATGCCGTACTGGTCCTGTCGGAGTTGCTCAGCAACGCCTGCCGGCACGGCAGGCCGCTGGGCCGCGGGATGGTCGGCGACGGTGACGTGCGGGCGGCGTGGCACGTCGACAAGACGGGCCGGCTGACGGTCGAGGTGACGGACGGCGGCGGCCCGACCCGCCCGGTTCCGGCGACCCCGTCGGTGACGGCGCACGGCGGCCGCGGGCTCAACATCATCACGGCGCTCTCCGACACCTGGGGGGTCCGCGACGACGCGCACGGCGAGGTCACCGTGTGGGTCGTCCTCGAAGCGGGGCACCACCACGAGGATTTCGCTACGCGCGTCGCCGCGCCGTCGGCGGCCGCGCTCTCCGACCTGGCCTTCGCCGACCCCTTCGACGACCTGGACTGACCGTCCCGTGCCCCGGGGCGTCCCGGGCCGGGTGCGGCGACCGCGCGAGCACGCGTCCCGACGGCCTCCGCGCCAGCGGCTAGGCTCGCGCCCGTACGCAAGAGAGCCGTAGCCGGGAGACACCCAAGATGGCCAAGAAGCGCCCGCAGACCAAGGGCAAGTCGCAGCAGCCGCAGCGGGGGGACGGGGAGCTGCCGGTCGTCGGCGCCCGGGAGCCCTGTCCCTGCGGTTCCGGCCGCCGCTACAAGGCCTGTCACGGCCGGGCCGCCGCCCAGGCGGTGACCGAGCTGGTGCAGCGTCCCTTCGAGGGCCTGCCCGGCGAGTGCGACTGGGTCGCGCTGCGCGAGCTGGTGCCGGCCGCCACCGTCGAGCTGACCCTCAAGGGCGGGCTCCCCGAGGGCGTCCCCTCGGTCTCCCTCGCCACCGTGCTGCCGATGGCGTGGCCCGCGCTGCGCCGCGACGACGGTTCGGTCCTGCTCGGTCTGCAGAACGACACCGCGTCCGGTGACATCAGCCGCGACCTGGCGGACACCCTGCAGCGCGCCCTGGAGGCCGAGCCGGGTACGCCGGTGAAGGGCCGCCGCGCCCCGGCCGACGGTCCGCGGCTGCAGGATCTCCTCGACCCCGAGGGCCCGTTCGAGCCGGTCGTGCACGCCGGTTTCGAGTTCTGGGTGCCGGACGCGGAGAACGCGACGCCGGAGGTCGCCGCCTCCCTGGAGCGGGCGAACGACGCCGCCATCCCGACCGCGAAGCTGACCGGCGTCGACGCCGCGTACTGGTGCGAGACCCCGGACAAGAACCACCTGCGCTGGGTCATGCCGCACCCGGAGGAGCGGCTGCTCGACGCGCTGGCCCGGCTGCACGCGGCCGGCACCTCGAGCCTCGGCGAGGGCACCCGCCTGGTCGGCTCCTTCCGTGCGCACGGGCTGACCGTGCCGGTGTGGGACCTGCCGACCGGGGTCGGTGCCGCGGACGTCGAGAAGCCCGCCGCGGAGTTCGCCGAGCGGCTCGCCGCGGCGCTCGCCTCGGACGCCCCGCTGACCGCGGACGAGCGCCGGGCGCGCGGCGGTCTGACCAACCGCCAGGTGACGCTCAGCTGACCTCGTCGCCCCGGCCCGCGGGCCGGTCGGCGGGGCGGTCGGCGGGCCGGTCGGCGGGGCGCGTACGGAATGCGTGACTCCGCTCACAACTCCCCGTCGTCGCACGCGAATCCCTGTCCGGATACGTGAGATCGAATTTGCCAGGAGCCGATCTCTTGTTACCGTTCAGGTAGCCCGGTTGCTGGTGCATCCCCCGTCGCCAGCAACCGGGCCTTTTCATGCCCGGAGACCCGGTCCGGCTCTCAACTGCCCTGCGGATGCGGGGAGTTGCTCCCCGAGCGCAGCAGCAGCCCGTCGGCCTCTCCCGCCGCGTACTCCGCCACCGCCGAGTAGGCGCCCGCCTCGCCCGCGGTCCGCTCGCGCGGTGTCTCGCACGTCGCCGGTTCGTCCCCCGCCTCGACCGCGCAGCGCATCTGCACGGTGCGCCTGCCGGGCCCCATCAGGGTGAGGACGGCGGTCAGCTCCTCGCCGGTGGCGTTGCGGTAGTAGGTGCGCGCCCAGGTGTCACGCCCGTGGGTGAGGACGCAGGTCTGGGCCTCGATGCCGTCGGGCGCGGCGAGTTCGGGTCCGCAGCGGGCGACGGTGGTCGCGCCGAGGGCCGCGGGGAGCGAGGGGTTCCGCCGGGGCTCGGGGGGCCGGTGCGGCTTCGGAGAGGCGTTCGAGGGGGCGGGGAGGGGCGACTTCGCGTCACCGTCGCCCACCGGTCCCGCGGCCGCGCCGGCGAGCGGCAGCAGGACCGTGACGGCCGCGACGCCCATGAGCGCGATCAGGCGGGGTTGCATGAGCCGAAGATAGCGACCGCGGGCGCGCGGCCCGGTCGCCGCGCGCCCGATTCCCCTACAACTCGGGTGCGCTCACACCCGTACGAGTGAGGGCGTCGACGACCGCGTCCACCACGGCCTCGACGTCCGGCACCCAGGGGGCGGCGGAGCCGGGCAGCGGGGCGCGCTCCCAGCGGACCCGGCCCTGTCCCGTCTCGGAGGGAGGCAGCGCGAGGTAGCCGCCCTCGCCGTGGAAGCGCAGCGAGCCGGGTACGTGGTCGCGCGCGTAGAGGAGCTCGCCCAACTGCTCCAGCGAGTACGGCGCGACGAGCAGGTGGATCCGGTCCTCGGTGGCGACCACCGGGCCGAGCCTGATGCCCGCCTCGTCGAGCGCGGCGAGGGCGCGCACGCCCGCGTCCGCGGGGAGGCTCACGGCGCACGGGGCGTGGCCGCCGGTGGCGAGCACGACGGGCGCGCCGGGCCGGTTGGTCCACCACCAGCGGACCATCCGCTCGTCGGTGGTGGCGGCGAGGAGGCCGGGGTCGAGGGGGTGCGCGCCCGGTACCGCGCAGTCGGGGTCGGGGCAGGCGCAGCGGCTGCCGTCCCGCCGGTCGAGGGCGACGCCCGGCAGTACGGGCCACCGCCATTCGGTCGCGAAGGTCAGGGCCGCGCCGAGCTGTCCGGCGCTCCGGCCGGGCTTTCTTCCGATTCGCCAGGGCAGGAGCCTGCGTCGCCTTCCGAGGATCTCGCGCATGAGCGCTCGTTCCTTTCCGTTGCACGCCGGCGTTAGCCGGGGAGACTGCGGGCCACATCACACCATGTGTGGATCTCTTCGCTGTACGTACGAGCTGGCACATCCGACCCCAGCCTGCGGCATGGGGAACCACTCTGAACCGAGCGTTGACGTGGCGTGGGGTGGCGGCGCCTGGCGTTTGCCGTCCCGCGATATTGCTTGCCGCCTCCGCCACGGGAGGATGGGGCACGGTCGTCGTGAGTTAGGACGCCCGGGTCCTCGGTCAGGTTCCGGACGGACCCCAACTGCCCCTGGTCATCACTGAGTACGTACCCAGCGCGACCCCTGCAACGCTTTACCGAACAACGTCAGTCGACCCCAATATGCCCTAACCCGGCGCTGTTTTCAGCCAACTTTTCAAGATCTTTTCTACGGCACGCAATTCCCTCGGACACCAGGAATCCCGGCAGGACAATGCTGGACATCCCCTCACCAGTGCGTGTACATCTGGAGGCATTGCTAGCGGCGCAGAATGACATGGGGGTTTGCGATGCTATCGAGCATTACGCACCGGCCGGAAAGCCGTCAGCCATGAACGCCCCTCACCTTCCGAAAGTGGCCGGAATCGATTCCACAGTTCCGCCACCGGCCCACACTGTCGCGCCCACCGCGCAGACCACACCCGCCGCAGCCGTCCCCGAAGGCGCCCCCGTCCTCACCGCTCCCGGCGCCGTGCTCCAGGACCGCCTCGCCGGCTGGGTCTCGGACCTCACCACGCTGCACGAACTGACCGAGCGGCTGGCCCGTACGGCCACCCTCGACGAGGCCCTGCGGGAGCTGCTGCGCGCGGGCGCCGCGCTGGTGGGCGCCCGGCGCGGCCTCGTCGTCGTGGAGCCCGCCGACGGGCTCGGCCCCGACACCACCGTCGCCCTCGGCCTCGGCCGCGCGGATCTCGGGCACATCGAGACGGTGCCGCGCGGCGCCACCTCGTACGGCCGGATCCTGGACGCCGTCGAGGGCCAGCCGGGTGGTGTGCCGGACGAGATCGTGCAGCCCGATCTGCTCGCCGAGGACGGCCTCGACCCGCGCCGGCGCGAGGTGGCCGTCCGCCTCGGCTGCGCCGCGAGCTACGCCGTGGCGCTGACCGCCGGGACGGGCCCGCGGATCGGCGCCGCGGTCTGGCTGTACGACGAGCCCGCCCAACCGGCCGAGCGCCGCCGCCACCTGGTCGGGCTCTACGCACGCCACGCCTCCGAGCACGTGGCGCGGCTGATCGAACTGGACCGCGCCCGCGCGGCCGACGCCACCCTGCGCGAGGAGCTCATGCCCTCGCGGCTGCCCCGGGTCGCCGGGGTGCAGCTCGCCGCCCGGCACCGCACCGGACCGCGCGGCGGCGGCGACTGGCACGACGCGCTGCCGCTGCCGGACGCGGCGCTCGGGCTCGCGGTCGGGTCGGTGACCGGGTCGGGGCCGAGCGCGGTGGCCGCGATGGGCCGGCTGCGCGCCTCACTGCGGGCGTACGCGGTGATGGAGGGCGAGGATCCCGTCGCCGTCCTCTCCGACCTGGAGCTGCTGCTGCGGCTGACCGAGCCCGCGCGGTCGGCGACCGCCCTCTTCGCGTACTGCGAGCCCGCGCTGCGCAAGGTCGTCCTCGCCGGTGCCGGGCACAGCCCGCCGCTGATCGTCGGGGAGCGGCGCACCGAGTTCGTGGAGACCTCCCTGTCCGCGCCGCTCGGGATGCTCGCCTGCTGGGAGGCGCCGAGCGTGGAGATCAGCCCGGAGCCGGGAGAAACGCTGCTGCTCTACACCGACGGGCTGCTGTACCGCACGGGCGAGGCGATGGACCGGGCCTTCGCGCGGCTGCACGCGGCGGCGGCGAGCGTGCCCAGGGGCATCAGGGACGACCCCGGGGCGATCGCCGACCACGTGCTGCACACCGTCCTGCCGGACGGGCTCGACGCGGTGGACAGCGACGAGGACGTGGTGCTGCTGGCGGCCCGCTTCGAGTGAGCCGCCCCGGCCCGCCGGCGTGAGGTGCCGGGCACGGTGTGTAAGTGGCCTTCCGGCCCTGGGACCCCTTCCGTACGCCCGTACGATGGAGGACGGCCCAGTGTCGTACAGAGGAGGCAGATCGTGTCGGAGGCGCTCAACCCGGCGACCCCGGAAGAGACCGAAGAAGAGCCGATCAAGCAGCGCAAGAACGGGCTGTACCCGGGCGTGTCCGACGAGCTCGCCGAGAACATGAAGTCCGGCTGGGCCGACACCGAGCTGCACGACCTGCGGCCGATCGCGCAGGCCGAGAACACCGCCGCCCGCCGTGCCGCGCTCTCCGCGCGCTTCCCGGGCGAGCGCCTGGTGATCCCCGCGGGCAACCTGAAGACGCGGTCGAACGACACCGAGTACGCCTTCCGGGCCTCCGTCGAGTACGCGTACCTCACCGGCAACCAGACCGAGGACGGCGTCCTCGTCATGGAGCCGAGGAGCGGGGGCCACGACGCGACGATCTACCTCCTGCCGCGCTCGAACCGGGAGAACGGCGAGTTCTGGCTGGACGGCATGGGCGAGCTCTGGGTCGGCCGCCGGCACTCCCTCACCGAGGCCGAGAAGCTGTACGGCATGCCCGCCTCCGACGTGCGCGAGCTGGCCGGCGCCCTGCGCGAGGCGACCGGGCCCGTGCGCGTCGTGCGCGGGTACGACGCCGGGATCGAGGCCGCGCTGACCGACAAGGTCGCCGCGGAGCGCGACGAGGAGCTGCGCGTCGTCCTCTCCGAGGCCCGTCTGGTGAAGGACGCCTTCGAGGTCGGCGAGCTGCAGAAGGCCGTCGACTCGACCGCGCGCGGCTTCGAGGACGTCGTGAAGGTCCTCGACAAGGCCGAGGCCACCAGCGAGCGCTACATCGAGGGCACGTTCTTCCTGCGCGCCCGTGTCGAGGGCAACGACATCGGCTACGGCTCGATCTGCGCCGCGGGCCCGCACGCCACCACGCTGCACTGGGTGCGCAACGACGGCGCGGTCCGCTCCGGCGAGCTGCTGCTGCTCGACGCCGGTGTGGAGACGCACTCGTACTACACCGCGGACATCACCCGCACGCTGCCGATCAACGGCCGCTTCGACGCGCTGCAGAAGAAGATCTACGACGCGGTGTACGAGGCGCAGGAGGCGGGCATCGCGGCGGTGAAGCCGGGCGCCAAGTTCCGTGACTTCCACGACGCCTCGCAGCGCGTGCTCGCCGAGAAGCTGGTCGAGTGGGGTCTCGTCGAGGGCCCGGTCGAGCGCGTCCTGGAGCTCGGCCTGCAGCGCCGCTGGACCCTGCACGGCACCGGCCACATGCTCGGCATGGACGTCCACGACTGCGCCGTGGCGCGCACCGAGACGTACGTGAACGGCACGCTGGAGCCGGGCATGTGCCTGACCGTCGAGCCGGGCCTGTACTTCCAGGCCGACGACCTGACCGTGCCGGAGGAGTACCGCGGCATCGGCGTCCGGATCGAGGACGACATCCTGGTGACGGAGGACGGCAACCGGAACCTGTCGGCCGCGCTGCCCCGCACCTCGGACGAGGTCGAGGCGTGGATGGCACGGGTCAAGGGCTGAGCCGCACCCACCGACGCCGAAGGGCCGGTCCCCGTCCGGGGGCCGGCCCTTCGGCATTGCCGTCGGCGGTGCCTCACCGCGTCGCCCGCCGGGGGAATCCGAGCGCCACCAGCGCGGTCAGCGCGATGCCCGCCGTGGCGACGAAGAGGGCGGTGCGCGCGCCGTCGGCGGTGGCCGCGGCCGAGGCGTGCCCGCCGAGGCCCGCGACGCCGACCAGGACCGCGAGGCCGACCGCGCCGCCGACCTGTTGGGCGGTGGACGCCATGCCGGAGGCGATGCCCTGCTCGTGGCCCGCGATGCCGGCCGACGCGGCGCCGAACATCAGGGTGTAGCCCGCGCCCTGGCCGAGGCCGAGGATCAGGAAGCCGGGCACCAGCGCCGCGTACGAGCCGTCCGCGCCCATCGCGAACGCCACCAGGGCCGTGCCCGCCGCGCCGAGGGCGAGGGCGCCGGTCATCGCGGTGCGGGTGCCGAGCCGCGTGGTGATCCGGGCCGCGAGCAGCGAGCCCGCGGTGATCGCCAGCATCGGGACGAGGTAGGCGAGACCGGTGCGCAGGGCGCCGTAGCCGAGCACGTTCTGGAAGTAGAGCGTCAGGAAGTACGCGAGGCTGCCGATCGTCGCCATGAACAGGAACGTCACGGCCATGCCGGTGCGCAGACCGCGACCGCGCAGCAGCCGCAGCGGCATCAGGGGGTCGCGGGTGCGGGACTCGATCAGGAGGAAGGCGGCCAGCAGCGCCGCCCCCGCCGACGCGGGGAGCACGACGGTCGCCGACAGCCAGCCCGACTCGGGGCCCTGGACGAGGGCGACGACCAGACCGGTGACGCCGAGCGTCGAGGTCAGGGCGCCCGGCAGGTCGATCCGGCGGCCCGCGCGGTCGACGGTGTCCGGGGCGATGAGGCGGACGGCGGCGACCGCCGCGATCAGGGCGAGGGGGACGTTGACGTACAACACCGAGCGCCAGCCGAGGAGTTCGGTGAGGACGCCGCCGAGCAGCGCGCCGACGATGAGTCCGCTGCCGCCGGCCGCGCCCCACACCGAGTAGGCACGGTCGCGTGCGCGGCCCTCGGCGAAGAGCGTGCCGACGAGGGTGAGCGTGGCGGGGAAGAGGAAGGCGCCGCCGACGCCCTGCGCAGCGCGGGCGCCGATCAGCAGGCCGGGGCCGGTGGCGAGGCCGCCGGCCAGCGACGAGACGCCGTACAGGCCGAGGCCGAGCACGAACATCCGGCGCGGGCCGAAGAGGTCGCAGGCCCGGCCGCCGAGGAGCAGGAAGCCGCCGAAGGCGACGGCGTACGCGCTGATCACCCACTGGAGGTGCTGCGCGGAGAAGCCGAGTCCGCCGCCGATCTCGGGGAGCGCCACGTACACGATGTTGTAGTCGACGGAGATGATCAGCTGGGCGAAGGCGAGGAGGGCGAGGGTCGCGGCGCTCGCTGTGCGGCGGGCGGGAGCGGGGGCGGGGGCGGGGGCGGGGGCGGGGGCCGGGTGTGTGCCGGCCGCCGGCTCCAGGGTGACGGCCATCAGTGGGCCACCCGCTCGTCCTCGCCGGCGACCTTGCCGGTGCTCAGGGCGATGCGGTTCCAGGTGTTGATGGTGAAGATCAGGGCGAGCACGCGGGCCAGTTCCTGCTCGTCGAAGTGGCGGGCGGCCTCGGCGTAGACGTCGTCGGGGACGCCGCCGCGGGCGACGAGGGTGACCGACTCGGTCAGGGCGAGGGCCGCCTGCTCCTTCTCCGAGAAGAAGTTCCTGGCCTCGCGCCATACGCCGATCATGTGCAGCCTGGCCTCGTCCTCGCCGGCCTTGCGGGCGTCGGAGGTGTGCATGTGGAGGCAGTACGCGCAGCCGTTGAGGAGCGAGGCGCGGATCTGGATCAGCTCGACCAGGGCGGGGTCGATGCCCTCGCGGGCGGCGGCGTCGAATCCGATGAGGGCCTTGAAGGCCTTGGGGGCGGCCTTGGCGAAGTTGAGGCGGGGAGCGTGGACTTGGGAGTGGTCGGG
Organism: Streptomyces sp. NPDC041122; assembly: GCF_055592445.1. Taxonomy (NCBI): domain Bacteria; kingdom Bacillati; phylum Actinomycetota; class Actinomycetes; order Kitasatosporales; family Streptomycetaceae; genus Streptomyces; species Streptomyces sp. NPDC041122. Next base: position 174,342 of record NZ_JBVIYQ010000003.1, read on the forward strand.
GTGAACGGCGGTGGTGGGCTGCGAGGCGGTGGCGGTGGGCTGCGAGGCGTTCGTGTTGTTCGTCATGACCATGAATCTAGGGGCGGGAAAGACCTCGCGTAGGGTGCATTCCCATGCCGGAATCATGGGTCAATATGGCGGAGCGCATCGGGAGTGACCTGCACGTGGACCTGTCCGGTCCCGGCAGTCGCCGCGCCGTTCTCATCCGGGCGCTGCGGGACGCCGTCCGGGCGGGGCGGCTCCCTCCGGGCACCAGGCTGCCGCCGTACCGTTCGCTCGCCGCCGACCTCGGTCTCGCCCGCAACACGGTCGCCGACGCCTATGCCGAACTGGTCGCCGAGGGCTGGCTGACGGCCCGGCAGGGGTCGGGGACACGGGTCGCCGAGCGGGCCGCCCCGCTCAAGCGCCCGCGGCAGCCGAAGCCCGCTCCCGCGCGGTCCGCCGCCCCCGCGTACAACCTGCGGCAGGGCACTCCGGACACCGCGTCCTTCCCCCGTACGGCCTGGCTCGCGGCGGCGCGGCGGGCGCTCTCGGCCGCGCCCAACGACGCGTTCGGGCCCGGCGATCCGCGGGGCCGCGTCGAGCTGCGGAGGGCGCTCGCCGACTATCTGGCGCGGGCGCGCGGGGTGCGCGCCGATCCCGAACGGATCGTGGTCTGCTCCGGGTTCGCGCACGCGCTGCGGCTGTTGTTCGCGGGGACGCGGGGCGCGGGCGGCGGGGTGCTGCGCGGCCCGTTCGCCGTGGAGGCGTACGGGCTCGGCTTCCACCGCGGGATCCTGGAGGGCTCGGGGGTACGTACGGTCCCGCTCGGCCTCGACGAACAGGGTGCCCGTATCGCGGAGTTGACCGGGGGGCCGCGGGTCAGGGGCGTACTGCTCACGCCCGCACACCAGTTCCCCACCGGCGGCCCGCTGCACCCGGAGCGCCGTGCGGCCGTCGTCGACTGGGCCCGCACCAGCGGCGGGGTGGTCCTGGAGGACGACTACGACGGGGAGTTCCGCTACGACCGTGAACCGGTCGGCGCGGTGCAGGGCCTCGACCCCGAACACGTCGTCTACCTCGGCTCGGTGAGCAAGAGCCTGTCCCCCGCGGTGCGCCTGGGCTGGATGGTGCTGCCCGAACGGCTCGTCGACGGGGTGCTCGCGGCGAAGGGGGAGCGGGAGGCGTGGGCGAGCGTGCTCGACCAGCTGACGCTCGCGGAGTTCCTCGCGTCCGGGCAGTACGACCGGCACGTCCGCCGGATGCGGCAGGCCTACCGGCGCCGCCGCGACCGGCTCGTCGACGCCCTCGCCGAACGGGCCCCGCACATCACGGCCACCGGCATCGCGGCGGGGCTGCACGCGGTGCTGCGGCTGCCGCCCGGCACGGAGGCGTCCGCCGTGAAGGCGGCGGCCTGGCAGGGGATCGCGCTGGACGGCCTTGCCGAGTTCCGCCACCCCGAGGCCACGATGCCCCCGCCGGCCGGCCTCGTGGTCGGCTACGCGACCCCTACGGAACACGCGTACGGGGCGGCACTGGAGACCTTGCTCCGGGCGCTGCCACCGGCGGAGGGGGAGGAGGAGGGGGCGCGTGGGGTGAGGTGAGGCTTGGGGCGAGGTGATGCTTGGGGTTAGGTGGGGTGAGGCGTGCGGGGGAGGGCCGCCTGCCCCGGCGCCGCGTTCCTACGGCGTCGCGACCTCCGTCGGATACGGCACCCAGTGGAGCCCGTCGCCGTCCCGCTGGACCGTCCCGAACGGGACGTCCGCGAAGTGGATGCCGAAGCCTATGGTGTCCGGCTCCGCCAGTTCGGCGATGAGGGCGCGGCGGGCCTCCGCCGCTGCTTCCCCGTCCAGGTCGGGCGAGGCCGACCACTGGGGGTGGGAGATCTGGACGGGCGAGTGCATCGTGTCGCCGAACGCGATGACGCGCTTGCCGCCCGCGGAGATGACGTAACCCGTGTGCCCGGACGTGTGCCCGGGCAGGAGGCGGACGCGGACGCCGGGGCGTATCTCCTCGCCGTCGGCGGCCGTGCGGACCCGCGGTTCGAGCGTCTTCAGGATGGCGTCGTCGAGGCCCTCGTGACCTGCGCTGTGCCGACCGGACCACTCCTGCTCCGCCAGCACGTACGCGGCGCCCGCGAGCGCCGGCCCTTCGCTGCCGGGCGCCGCGTGCCAGGCCCAGCCCACGTGGTCGGGGTGCAGATGCGTGAAGGCCACGGCGCCGATGTCCGCCGGGGCACGGCCCGCCGCCGCGAGGCTTTCGAGCAGCGCCCCGCTGTGCGCCGCGCCGATCCGCTCGCCCTCCCGGGCGGATGCCGTCAACGGTCCGAAGCCGGCGTCGATGAGGAGCGCGCCCGCGCTGCCGCCCGCATCCTCTCCCTCGACACCGGCACCGGCCTTGCCCTCGTCCCCGTCCCCGTCCCCGTGTTCGTGTTCGTGTTCGACGAGCAGTCCGCCGACGCTCGCCACCAAGTAACCGGTCGCGTCCAGGAATTCGGGGTGGGCCGCCCAGTCCTCCTCCGTGGAGGCGGCGAACCACCCGCGCGGCGACAGCTGTACGGCACCGTCGGGTATGTACGTCAGCTTCGTCCGGCCGAGCCGCACCGTGTGCATCCGGGCGGGCCGCCGGAACCGCTCGCGCTCATCTTCCGCCGCAGTCACCGCAGTTGTCGTCGTCATGCTCACTGCCAACGACCGGTCCGCGGGCCGTGTTCCCGGTCAGGCCGTCATCAGCGGCGCGTCCTCGCGCCACTTGAGGATCTTGTCGAAGCTGATCACCGCGCCGCCGCCCCTGCCCGGCTTGTTGCCGAGGTGGACGTGGTCGGCGAGTTCCTGGATCAGGCACAGCCCCCGGCCGTGCTCGTCGGTCTCCGCGGCGGGCGGCCGGGGGGCGGGACAGCCGCGCGAAGCCCCGGGGAATCCCGGCCCGGAGTCGGTCACCTCGATGCGGCACTTCTCGCCGTCCAGGTAGGCCGTGACCCGGTATCCCCCCGCGCCGCCCGCCCCGGCCGCGCCGCCGCCGGGCGCGCCCGCCCCGCCGTGCTCCACGGCGTTGGCGCACGCCTCGCTGAGGGCGACCGACAGGTCGTAGGAGACGTCCGGGTCCACGCCCGCGGTCTCCATCGTGCCGATCAACAGGCGGCGGGCGAGCGGGACGCTCGCAGCTTCGCGCCGCAAATGGAGAGACCACCAGATGCTCATGCTCCAGCCTCCTGGCTGCGGCTCGACATACCGATACGTATTGCCACACCCGCCCACGGATAAGCGCCCGGTTGACGTGATACCGCCCATACGGCGGACGCGCGGGCGCCGCCACCCGGTGTAGGAAACCGGTGTGCGGAGGCGGCCCGTGAGCCCCTCCGTCCGCCCTCCGTCCGCTCTCTGTCCGCCCTCCATCCGCCCTCCGCCGGGCCCCGGACAGACCCCGGACACCCCCCGGACACCCCCCAACACCATGGAACCGGACCTTCCGGACCTGCCGTGTGGACCGGGTGGGCCCAGTGCGATGATGACTCGGCCATGACTGCCCCCCATCAGCGCGAGGCGCGCGACGGAGCCGATCTCCGGCTGCTCAGGGCCGCGACGTTCGCCGCGGTCTGCGTCGTGCTGTCCGCCGGGGGCCATGTGCTCGCTTCCTGCGTCGCCGTCCCGCTGTGGACGCTCGGCGCCGCCTTCCTCGTCGTCCTGGCCGTCACGCTGCCGCTCGCCGGGCGGGCCCGTTCGCTGCCCGGCATCGCCGCGCTGCTCGCGGCGGGACAGCTCGGTCTGCACGCCCTGTTCGGCCTCGGCCAGCACGGCTCCACCGTCACCCAGAACGGTGACGGCACCCTCGTGGAGCGGGCCGCGCGCCTGGTCTGCGGGGCCGGTGCCGCCACGATCACGCCCGCGCAGGCCCACCGGATCCTGACCACCGCGGGGCTCGGCCCCGGCGGTACGGGCGCCTCCGGAGCGGGCCACGCGACCGCGCACGCGCACGGCGGGACCGCCGCCGCGGGCACCGCGATGGACTCCATGGCGGGCACGGCCGTCGCCCCGGGCGCCGCGGGCGCGCCGGGGTCGATGGACTCCATGGGCTCGATGGGCGCCATGGCGCTGCTGCCGTCCCTGCCGATGCTCCTCGCCCACCTGCTCGCCGCCGTGGCCGCCGGCTGGCTGCTGCGCCGCGGCGACGTCGCGCTGCTCCGCCTCGTGCGGCTCGCCGGCGGGGCGCACGGAGTCGCCGAGGGAGCGCTCGTGCGTTCCCTGCGCTCGGCGCTCACCCTCGTCCGCGCCCTGCGGGCGGGCCTGCCCGGCGCGCCCGAGACCACCGGCCCGCGCGCACCGCGCACCGCGCTGCTCGCGCCCGCCACACCGCGCACCGTCGCCCTGGAGGACGCGGTGATCCGGCGCGGTCCCCCGGCCCGCGCCCTCGACGTAGAACTCGCCGCCTGACGCGACGCACTCCCTGCCGGCCGTACGTACACCGCTGTACGGAACACCGCTGTACGGAGGGGTCGCTCGGCGCGCACGCGCGCGTGCCGCACGGCCGCGCTCACCCCTCGTATCCAGCACTCGGTACGACGCCGCATGTCGCGTACCGATGACCACTGACGAAAGTGGAGTGTTCCTGTCATGAAGATGTCCCGTGTCGCCGCCGCCGGCGCCGTTGCCGCCTCCGCCGTCCTCGTCCTCTCGGCGCCCGCGTTCGCGCACGTCAGCGTCGCGCCGGAGGGCCAGGCCGCCAAGGGCGGGTACGCGACGGTCAACTTCAAGGTGCCGAACGAGATGGACGACGCCTCGACGAACAAGCTCGAGGTCTCCTTCCCCGCCGACCACCCGCTGGCCTCCGTGATGACCCAGGCCGTGCCCGGCTGGAAGGTCGAGGTCACCAAGACCAAGCTCGCCAAGCCGCTGGAGATGCACGGCGAGAAGATCGACGAGGCCGTCTCCAAGGTCACCTGGACCGCCGACGGCAAGGGCATCCGGCCCGGTTCCTTCGAGAAGTTCCCGCTCTCCCTCGGCCAGCTGCCCGAGGACACCGACGAGCTCGTCTTCAAGGCCGTCCAGACGTACGACAACAAGGAAGTCGTCCGCTGGATCGAGCCGCAGAAGAAGGGTCAGGAGGAGCCGGAGCACCCCGCGCCCGCGCTCCCGCTGACCGCCGCGACCGAGGGCCACGGCGCCGCCGCCGACCCCGCGTCGGACGACAAGGGCGCCAAGACCGAGAGCGCGTCCTCCGACTCGTCGGACAGCAGCGACACCACCGCGCGGGTCCTCGGCATCGTCGGCATCGTCGTCGGTGCGGCGGGCGTCGCGTTCGGCGTGCTCGCCGGCCGCCGCCGCGTCACGGGCTGACCCGCGCCGAGCCACCTTCGGGGTGTACCGGCGCGGCGGACAGCCGCCCCGGTGCACCCCGGCCCCCTCACATCTGGGACATTTCCATATGCGCACGAACAGCTCGAAGAGCCACTCCCCGCACCCCTCGAAGAGCAGCCGCACCAAGCTCGCCGCCGCCGCCCTGCTGGCCGCGGCCACCCTCACGCTGACCGCGTGCGGCGCCGACGACGGCAAGAAGCCGGTCGCCGACGTCTCCGTGGAGACCGACTCCGGCAAGGCCGCCACGGTCCTGGACAAGCCGTACGAGAAGCCGAACCTCGTCCTCACCGACACGCACGGCAAGAAGTACGACCTGCGCGAAGAGACCAAGGGCAAGCCGACGCTGATCTACTTCGGCTACACGCACTGCCCGGACGTCTGCCCGCTGACGATGAACAACATCGCGGTCGCCAAGAAGAAGCTGCCCAAGGCCGACCAGGACAAGCTGAAGGTCGTCTTCGTGACCACCGACCCCGACCGGGACACCCCGGCCGAGCTGGGCAAGTGGCTCAAGGGCGTGGACGCCGACTTCATCGGTCTGACGGGTGACTTCGCCACCATCCAGGCCGGCGCCCGCCAGCTCGCCATCAGCATCGAGCCGTCCAAGAAGGAGAAGGGCAAGATCGTCTCGATGCACGGCACGCAGGTCTTCGCCTTCTCGCCGAAGAACGACGCCGGTTACGTCATGTACAGCGACAAGGCGACCGCCGTCGACTACACCAAGGACCTCCCCAAGCTCCTCAAGGGACAGAATCCGTGAACCACCGCACCACCCGGCGCCACCGCACCACCCGGCGCCGCACGCTCGCCGGCGGCGTCCTGATGTCCGCCGCCGCCCTTGTCCTGACGGGTTGCTCGGACTCCGACGCGTCGGACTCCGCGAAGGCGCCCGAGCTCAAGGTCAGCGGCGCCTACATCCCCGCGCCCACCATGGCCGACATGGCGGCCGGCTTCTTCACGCTCACCAACAAGGGCGGCGCCGACAAGCTCACCTCCGCCACCAGCGACCTGGCGGGCTCGGTCACCCTGCACAGCACCAAGGGCGGCGAGATGAAGGAGCAGAAGTCCTTCGCCGTGCCCGCGAACGGCCACCTCGACTTCGCCAGCGGCGGCAACCACCTGATGCTGGAGAAGCTCCGGCACAAGCCGAAGCAGGGCGAGAAGGTCACCCTGACGCTGCACTTCGAGAAGTCGGACCCGATCAAGGTCGAGGTTCCGGTCAAGGAAGCCACGTACCAGCCCCCGCAGCACGACACGTCACACGACTCGCACTGAGGGACGGACCGTTGATGCAGACCATCGCTCCCCGCTCCAGGGCCACTCCGCGGACCGCGGGCGCCTCCCGCGTCTCCCCGGGCATCCCCCGCGTCTGGCGGCTCCTGCTCGTCCTGCTCGCCGCGGCCGGCGCCTTCCTCGCCGGAGCCGCCCCGGCCTCCGCGCACGCCGCGCTGACCGGCAGCGACCCCAAGCAGGGAGCGGTGGTCACCTCGGCCCCCGCCGAGGTGAAGCTCACCTTCTCCGAGAAGGTCGCCATGTCGGACGGCTCCGTGCGGGTCCTCGACCCGTCCGGCAAGCGCGCCGACGCCGGCAGGACGGCCGACCTGGGCTCCAACACGTACGGCGTGAAGCTGCGTCCTGGCCTGCCCGACGGCACCTTCACCGTCGCCTACCAAGTCGTCTCCGCGGACAGCCACCCGGTCTCCGGCGCCTTCACCTTCTCCATCGGCGCGCCCTCCGACACCAAGGTGGCGCTCCCCGACCAGGAGGCCGGCGGCGGTCTCGTCGGCGTGCTCTACGACATCACCCGTTACTTCTCCTACGCCGGGTTCATCCTGCTCGTCGGCGGCGGCGCCTTCGTGCTCGGCTGCTGGCCGCGCGGCGCCGGGGTGCGGCCGGTGCAGCGGCTCGTGACGTCCGGCTGGGTCACGCTCACCGCCGCGACGCTCCTGCTGCTGCTCCTGCGCGCCCCCTACACCGGCTCCGGAAAGCTCGCCGACATCTTCGACCTGGGCAAGCTCGGCGACGTCCTCAACACCAAGACGGGCGCGGCGCTGGTCTCCCGGCTGCTGCTGCTCGCCGCCGCCGCGCTGTTCATCGCGGTGCTGTTCGGGGCGTACGGGAAGCGCGAGGGGCCCGAGAACGCCGCCGAGAAGAAGGACCTCACCTTCGGCCTCGCCATCGGCGGCACCGTCGTGGCCATCGGCATCGCGGCGACCTGGGCGATGGCCGAGCACGCGTCGACCGGCATCCAGGCGGGCCTCGCGATGCCCGTCGACGTGCTGCACCTGCTGGCCGTCGCCACCTGGCTCGGCGGTCTCGCCTCGCTGGGCCTCGCGCTCTTCCGCACGCCCTCGCTGGAGGCGTCGGCGGTGCGGCGGTTCTCGACCGTGGCGTTCACCAGCGTCGTCGTCCTGGCCGCGACCGGCACCTATCAGTCGTGGCGTCAGGTCGGCTCGTGGTCGGCGCTGACCGGCACCTCGTACGGGCAATTGCTCCTGGTCAAGATCGGTCTGGTCGTCGTCCTGGTGGGCGTCGCCTCGATCTCCCGGCGGTGGACCGGACGGATCGCCGCCGAGGCGGACGGCCTGGCTCCCGAGGCCGCGGCCGCCGTGGTGGTCGAGCAGCGCGGGAAGCAGTCGTCGTCGAAGAAGCCGCAGAAGAAGGCGGTCACGGTGCCGTCGTCCGGCGGCGAGGACGGCGGAGCGGCTGCTGGAGTGGAGAACGGCAAGGCGAGCGGCACGGCGGACGGCACCGGCGGCGGCAAGCGGGCCGGCCAGGACACCGAGCGGTCCGCGCAGCTGGCGCGCCAGCAGGCCGCCATGGACAGCGCACGCGACAAGCGCATCCGCGACGCCGATCCGCGCCGCTCGGGCCTGCGCCGCTCGGTGCTCACCGAGACCGGCATCGCCGTCGTCCTGCTGGCCGTGACGACGATCCTCACCACCACCGAGCCCGGCCGCACCGAGGAGGAGGCCGCGAGCGCCACCGCCGCGGCGGCCGCCCAGCGCTCCGGCCCGCTCGCCGTCAAGGTGCCCTTCGACACGGGCGGCACCGACGGCAAGGGCACCGTGCAGCTGGACCTCGACCCCGGGCGCAGCGGCAGCAACACCCTGCACCTGTACGTGAAGCGGCCCAACGGCAGCGCCTTCGACGTGCCCGAGGTGAAGGTGTCCTTCACGCTCAAGTCGAAGGACCTCGGCCCGCTGCCCGTCGCGCCGGACCACATCGCCACCGGACACTGGAGCGCGAACGGCGTGCAGATCCCGATGGCAGGCAACTGGAAGATCGCGGTGACGGTGCGGACCTCCGACATCGACCAGATCACCGTGCAGAAGAACGCGCAGATCGGCTGAGTGGAACCACCATGGCGGACAACGGCATTTCCAGGCGGCGGCTGCTCGGCACCGCCGGTGCGACCGGTCTCGCGCTCGGCGCCGCGGGCGGCGCCGTCGGATACGCCGCGGCCCCCTCGGACCCGTCCGACGCGGCGGGTCCGGGCGGCTCCTCGTCGGCGCTGGCGTCCCTCGGCGCGGACGAGGTGATGTTTCACGGGAAACATCAGCCCGGCATCACCACGCCCATGCAGTCCCGCGGCCATCTGGTCGCCTTCGACCTGGCCGCGGGCGCGGGGCGCAAGGAGGCGGCGGCGCTGCTGCGCCGCTGGTCGGCCACGGCGGAGCGGCTGATGGCGGGCCGGCCCGCCGACGGCGAGGACACCGCGGTCGCCCGGGACGCCGGTCCGTCCTCGCTCTCGGTCACCTTCGGCTTCGGCGCCTCCTTCTTCTCCCGTACGGGGCTGCAGAAGCAGCGCCCGTCCGCCCTCGACCCGCTGCCCGACTTCTCCTCGGACCACCTCGACAAGGCGCGCAGCAACGGCGACCTGTGGGTGCAGATCGGCGCGAACGACCCGCTCGTCGCCTTCCACGCGCTGCGCGCGCTCCAGCAGCGGGCGGCGGGCACGGCGAAGGTCCGCTGGCAGATGAACGGGTTCAACCGCTCGCCGGGCGCCACCGCGCGCCCGCTGACCACCCGCAACCTGATGGGCCAGATCGACGGCACGAACAACCCCAAGCCGTCGGAGAAGACCTTCGACCGGCGCATCTTCGTGCCCGACGGCGTGGATCCGGCCTGGATGGCGGGCGGCTCCTATGTCGTGGTGCGCCGCATCCGCATGCTCCTCGACGACTGGGAGAAGCTCGGCCTGTCGGAGCAGGAGGCGGTGATCGGCCGGCACAAGTCGGACGGCTCCCCGCTGACCGGCGGCACCGAGACGACCGAGCCGAAGCTGGAGAAGACCGGCCCGGACGGCAAGGTCGTCATCCCGCTCAACGCGCACGCGCGCATCACCCGGCCCGACCAGAACGGCGGCGCCGCGATGCTGCGCCGGCCCTTCTCGTACCACGACGGCTTCGACGCCAAGGGCGAGCCGGACGCGGGCCTGCTCTTCGTCTGCTGGCAGGCGGACCCGATGCAGGGCTTCATCCCGGTGCAGCGCAAGCTCGACCGGGGCGACGCCCTGTCGGACTTCATCCGGCACGAGGCGAGCGGGCTCTTCGCGGTGCCGGGCGGGGCAGCGAAGGGCGAGTACGTGGGGCAGCGGCTGCTGGAGGGGTGAGCCCGGAGGGGTGAGGCCCAGGCCCTCCCTACAGCGCGGGCGGGCACGCGCGGCGCCTTCGTACGCGCGTACGCGAGGCGGGTGCCGCTCCGTGAGACGCGTGAGCCGTGCCACGTCCGGCCCATTAGGGTGACGGTATGTCGGCGACGCGCTATACGTACCTGGGTCCTGAAGGCACCTTCACCGAGGCGGCTCTCCGCACGCTGCCCGAGGCGGCCACCCGGGAGCTCGTCCCCATGGTCTCCGTGCCCGCCGCGCTGGACGCCGTCCGCAGGGGCGAGGCGGCGGCGGCGCTGGTGCCGATCGAGAACTCCGTCGAGGGCGGCGTCACCACCACGGTCGACGAGCTCGCCAAGGGCGAGCCGCTGATGATCTACCGCGAGGTCGTCCTGCCGATCGCCTTCGCGCTGCTCGTGCGCCCCGGCACGGAGCTCAAGGACGTCAAGACCGTCACCGGCCACCCCGTGGCGCAGCCCCAGGTCCGCAACTGGCTGGCCACCCACCTGCCCGACGCCCTGTGGGAGTCGGCTGCCTCGAACGCGGACGGCGCCCGGCTCGTCCAGGAGGGCCGCTTCGACGCCGCCTTCGCGGGCGAGTTCGCGGCGGCGACGTACGGCCTGGAGCCGCTGGTCAGCGAGATCCACGACGCGGCCAACGCCGAGACGCGGTTCGTCCTGGTCGGCCGCCCGGCGCGCCCGGCCGCACCGACGGGCGCCGACAAGACCTCCGTCGTCATCTGGCTGGGCGACGACCACCCCGGCGCCCTGCTCGAACTGCTGCAGGAGTTCGCCGTGCGCGGCGTCAACCTGATGCGGATCGAATCGCGCCCGACGGGCCAGGGCATCGGCAACTACTGCTTCTCGGTGGACGCCGAGGGGCACATCACCGACCGCCGCGTCAGCGAGGCCCTGATGGGGCTCAAGCGGGTCTGCCCGCAGGTGCGCTTCCTCGGCTCGTATCCGCGCGCCGGGGTGGCGACGGAGGACGTCAAGCCGCCGCGTCCCGGCACCACCGACACCGAGTTCATGGCGGCGTCGGACTGGCTGGCGCGCTGCCAGGACGGCCGTTTCTAGCCGGTCCGACGGCTGCCCGCGGCTCTTCTCTCCGGTCCTACCTGCAGATTTACGTTGTCCACAGAAGTTATCCACAGGGCTGCGTCTCGACCTGGGGACAAGTCGACAACGAAGCGCGACATGGTCGACAAATCGGCCCACAGCCCCCAAGTCCGTCCACAGTCCCGCACGTCACCCCTCGTCCACTCTTTTCTATTGATCAACTCTTTGGAGCGAGTGATTTCCACTCGAAAGTGGGTGTGCGGGTGGTTTGGGAAGGGAATCATTGGCCCGGCACGAGGCTTTCGGAACGTCGCCTTCCGGCATCCACAGATCTTTCGCACAGGCTGTGGATAACCGTCCGGAGCCCCTGGTTCCTGTGGACAACCGCGGTGGACGGAGGGCCCAAGTCCCGTCTCCCACAAGGGCTTCAGGTCAAGGCGGCAGGCGTGCTCTGCCCCATTTCGGGGAATGGCGCCCGTTTTATTGACCGGTGGCCGGACGAGCGCGAAGGGGCCTTTTCCGGCCGCCGCGGGGGCGATTCGAGGCCACCCTCCCCGGGAATTCACATTCCGGCAAAACGGGCAAACCGCACGCCAGGGAATATGGAGTCGTGGGCCCGAACGGCGCGACGGTAGCCTTGAGGGGTGATTGACCTTCGCCTGCTCCGTGAGGACCCCGACCGTGTTCGCGCCTCCCAGCGCGCCCGTGGAGAGGACGTCGCGCTCGTCGACGCCCTGCTCTCCGCCGACGAGCGGCGCAGGTCGTCCGGCACCCGCTTCGACGAACTCCGCGCCGAGCAGAAGGCGCTCGGCAAGCTGATCCCCAAGGCCCCGCCCGAGGAGAAGCAGGAGCTCCTGAAGAAGGCCGGCGAGCTCTCCGCCGCCGTCAAGGCGGCCAACGCCGCGCAGGACGAGGCCGACGAGGAGACCAAGCGCCTGCTCGGGCAGCTCGGCAACCTCGTCCACCCCGACGTCCCGGTCGGCGGCGAGGAGGACTTCGTCGTCCTCGATCAGATCGGCACCCCGCGGGACTTCGCCGCCGAGGGCTTCGAGCCCAAGGACCACCTGGAGCTCGGCGAGCTGCTCGGCGCCATCGACGTCGAGCGCGGCGCGAAGGTCTCCGGATCGCGCTTCTACTACCTCACCGGCGTCGGCGCCCTGCTGGAGCTCGCGCTGGTGAACGCCGCGATCGCGCAGGCCACCGAGGCCGGTTTCATCCCGATGCTGACGCCCGCGCTGGTCCGCCCGCGCGCCATGGAGGGCACCGGCTTCCTCGGCCAGGCCGCGGAGAACGTGTACCACCTGGAGAAGGACGACTACTACCTGGTCGGCACCTCCGAGGTCGCGCTCGCCGGTTACCACATGGACGAGATCATCGACGCCGACAAGCTCCCCCTGCGGTACGCGGGCTTCTCGCCCTGCTTCCGCCGCGAGGCGGGCACGTACGGCAAGGACACCCGCGGCATCTTCCGCGTCCACCAGTTCGACAAGGTCGAGATGTTCTCGTACGTCGACCCGGCCGACGCGGAGAACGAGCACCAGCGCCTCCTGGAGTGGGAGAAGCAGTGGCTCACCGGCCTCGGCCTGCCCTTCCAGGTGATCGACGTGGCCACCGGCGACCTCGGCGCCTCGGCCTCGCGCAAGTTCGACTGCGAGGCGTGGATCCCCACCCAGGGCAAGTACCGCGAGCTGACCTCGGCCTCGAACTGCGACGGCTTCCAGGCCCGCCGCCTGTCGATCCGCATGCGCGACAACCGCGACGGCAAGAAGGTCATGCAGCCGCTGGCGACGCTGAACGGCACCCTGTGCGCCGTCCCGCGCACCATCGTCGCCCTCCTGGAGAACCACCAGCAGGCCGACGGCTCCGTGGTGGTGCCCGAGGTCCTGCGTCCGTACCTGGGGGGCCGAGAGATCCTGGAGCCCATCGCCAAGTGAGTCACCCTGCTCCGGTCACACCGGCCTTCCCGTTCAAGCTGGTCGCGACCGACCTCGACGGGACGCTGCTGCGCCCCGACGACACGGTGTCGCAGCGGACGCGCGAGGCACTCACCGCGGCCACCGCGGCGGGCGCCGCGCACATCATCGTCACCGGCCGCGCGGTGCCCTGGACCCGGCACATCCTCGACGACCTCGGCTACGACGGTCTCGCGGTGTGCGGCCAGGGCGCGCAGGTCTACCACGCGGGGGAGCACCGGCTGCTCACCTCGGTGACGCTCGACCGGCAGCTCGCCGGTCTGGCGCTCGCCAAGATCGAGGCGGAGGTCGGCCCGCTCTTCCTCGCCGCGAGCCGCGACGGCCTGGACGGCGAGGTGCTGGTGGGCCCGGGATACGCGGTCCAGGACGGGCCGCTGCCCGCCGTCCCCATCAAGGACGCCGCCGACCTGTGGGCGGCCCCGCTGAACAAGGTGTACGTCCAGCACCCCGGCCTCGGCGACGACGCGCTGGCGGAGGTGGCCCGCAAGGTGGCGGGCGACCTGGTCGGCGTGACGATGGCGGGCGAGGGCATAGTCGAGATCCTGCCGCTCGGCCTCTCCAAGGCCACCGGTCTCTCCCTGGCGGCCCGCCGCCTCGGCGCGAAGGCCGCGGACACGATCGCCTTCGGCGACATGCCCAACGACATCCCGATGTTCGGCTGGGCGGCGCGCGGCGTGGCCATGGCCAACGCCCACCCGGAGCTCAAGGCCGTCGCGGACGAGGTGACGACGTCGAACGAGGCGGACGGCATCGCGGTGGTGCTGGAGCGGTTGCTGGGCTAGCCGGACCGGGCGCCCGGCGCCCGGTGTTCCCCCGACGCACCCGAGCCGGGCGCCGCAGGACGCGGTGCCCGGCTCGGTGCGTCGGCCGGGAGGGGCGACCCGCGCAGCGATGCGGATCGGCGCGCTCGAAGCGGCCGCCCCCGGCAGCTCCCCCGTGTGCGGGACTCCACGGAGCGAGTGACCGCTCCGGAGTCTCCCGCGGACGCTGCCACCAACCACTGTGCCCGGGCGGGCGGTTCACCGCCACCGAATAAAGCGCGCCCCGCCGCGCCGCCCGCGCACCGCCCTTGGGGCTACTCCTCGCCGGCCAGCGTCAGCGACCGCAGCTTCTGTCCCGCGTACCAGGTGGCGATCGCGGTGACCACGACCAGCAGCACGGTGGCGGCCGGCAGGCCCACGTCCGAGGTGATCAGGTCCCCCTCGCCGACCTTCTGGGCCACGGCGAGGGACCACTGCTGCACGCTGAGCGTGCGCGCACCGGAGACGAGGGAGCCGAAGAGGGCCTCCCACACCAGGGCGTAGACGAGTCCGAAGACGACGGCGTGCCGGGTGATCGTGCCCAGGAGCAGGAAGATCGCGGCGTAGGTGATGGACGCGACGAGCGCGGCGATCGTGTAGGCGACGGCGATCTGCTGGCCGTTGCCGTTCAGGATCATGCCCGCGATGAAGGTGGGGATCGCGGAGAAGGCCATTGTCACGGCGATGGCGACGGTCAGCTTGGTGACGATGATCGTGGGCCGCTTGACCGGCTTGGAGAGGAGGTAGACGACGGAGCCGTCGTCGATCTCCGGGCCGATCGCGCCGGTGCCCGCGATGACGCCGATGATCGGCACCATCGTGGCGAGCGCGAAACCGCCGAGGACGTCGACGGCCACCTGGTCGTCGGCGCCGCTGAAGCCGCGGACGGCTCCGGCGATGACGACCAGCAGGAGGGGCAGGGCGAAGAGGATCAGTGCCCGGCGGCGGCCGAGCAGGGCCCGGTAGGTGAGCCGGGCGACGGTGGGGTCGTACATGAGGGCTCCCTTCAGGCCGCGACGAGGTAGGAGAAGACCGACTCGAGGGACTCGTCCGAGGGCGAGACCGTCAGGAGCCGGATGCCGTGCTCGCGGGCGACCCGCGGCAGCAGCGCCGTGAACCGGCCGAAGTCGACCGCCTGAATGCGCAACGCGCCCTCCTTGAGGTCGACTTCGATGCCGGCCGTCGACGGGTCGGCGATCAGCGCGGCGGCCAGGGTGCGGTCGTCGCTGGAACGGATCAGGTAGCGGTGCGGGCGGTCGGTCATCAGCCGGCGGATCCTGCGGAAGTCGCCGCTCGCCGCGTGCCGTCCGGCGACGATCACCTCGATGTGCGAGGCCAGTTGCTCGACCTCTTCGAGGATGTGCGAGGAGAACAGGACCGTGCGCCCCTCGTCCCCCATGCGCCGCAGCAGTTCCATCAGCTGCATGCGCTGGCGGGGGTCCATGCCGTTGAACGGCTCGTCGAGCAGCAGCACGGACGGGTCGTGGACCAGGGCGGAGGCCATCTTCACGCGCTGGCGCATGCCCTTGGAGTACGTCGAGATCTTCCGGTCCTGCGCGTACTCCATCTCGACCGTGGCGAGCGCCTTCTTGGCGGCGCGCTCGTCCAGGCCGTGCAACTCGGCGTTGGCGACGACGAATTCGCGGCCCGTGAGGAAGTCGTACATCGCCTCCCGCTCGGGGACGATGCCGATCTCCTTGTAGATCTGTTCGTTGCGCCAGATCGGCCGGGCGTCGAGGGTGACACTGCCCGTGGAGGGGGCCAGGAAGCCGCCCATCATGTTGATGAGGGTCGACTTTCCCGCGCCGTTCGGCCCGAGGAGCCCCGTGACGCCCGGGCCGATGTCCATGGTGATGTCGTTGACCGCGACCACGTTGCCGAACCAGCGGGAGACGTGGTCGATGGTGAGGGTGGTCATCAGAGGCCGACCTTCCGGTAGCGGCGCATCAGGGCGCCGTAGCAGCCCGCGACGAGGGCGAGGACGACGAGGACGTAGACGAGGCCGACGCCGGTCGAGGGGCTCTCCCCGCCGGGGAAGGACGCGGTCGCGCCGAGGAAGGCGGACTGCACGCCGTCGACGAGGGTGATCGGGGAGAAGAGGCCGAGCCAGGCGATGGCTCCGGTGCTGCCCTGTTCGTAGGCGATGGCCTGGACCGTGGACACCGCGCCGTAGCTGATGGTCAGGACGGCGATGACGGCGGCGATGCCGAAGCCGCGGCGGGGTGTGACCGCCGAGACGACCAGCGCGATGCCGGAGAAGAGCAGCGAGAGCAGCGCGACGGAGACGAGCCCCTGGGCGAATCCCTTCGTCTGGTCGGCGAAGTCGAGCTTGGCGAGCAGCGAGCCCACGTAGAGCACGAGGAGCGGCGCCGCGGTGAGCACGAAGAGGGCGGAGGACATCGCGGCGAACTTGGCCGCCACGTAGTCACCGCGCTCGATGGGCCGCGAGAAGTACAGGGGCACCGTCTTGAAGCGCAGGTCGCGCGAGACGGTCTGCGGGGCCTGGGCGGCCAGGAAGAGACTGATGACCGCCTGGAGGAAGATGGCGTAGCGCGTGTAGTCGACGGGGAGGTCGTCGGCCTTGGTGGTGACGGCGACCGCCACCATGATCGCCGCGGGCACGCACATCACCGCGAAGAGGATCATCGGCAGGACCTTGGACTTGGCGGAGCGGCCGAGTCCGTACGCGCCCCGCAGGCTCTGGGAGAAGAGCGAACGGCGGGCGTAGGCGCGGCCGAGGCGCGGGCCGTCGTAGCTGCGGTAGCCGATGTTGTGGATCTGGGTGGACTCGGTGCTCATCGCGCGCCTCCCTCCTTCTGCTGAGCGGCGGCGGTGGCGGCCAGGGCGGCCGTCCGCTCGGGTACGGGCTCCTGGCGGGGCTCGTCCTTGAAGACCTCCGCGATGTGGTGCCTGCGCTGTTCCATCCGGATCAGGCCGAGGCCGAGATCGGCGACGAGGTCGCGGACGACGTCGAACGTCTCCTCGCCGTCCGCGGTGAGCAGGATCGTGTGGCCCGCGCCGGGCAGTTCGCCGCCGGTCTGTGTGTCGATGCCGCGGCCGTGCAGCGCGTCGCGCAGGGCGCGGGTGCCGTCGGGGTGGGTCTCGGTGTCGGTGACCTCGACGGCGAGCGTCGTGGTGGTCTGGGTGAAGTCGGTGGTGGAGCTGGACCGCAGGAGCTTGCCGCCGTCGATGACGACGACGTGGTCGCAGGTGCGCTCCAGCTCGCCGAGGAGGTGCGAGGTGACCAGGACCGAGATGCCGAAGTCGGTGTGGACGCGGCGGATCAGGCCGAGCATCTCGTCGCGTCCGACCGGGTCGAGGCCGTTCGTCGGCTCGTCGAGGAAGACCAGCTGGGGGTCGTGGACGAGGGCCTGCGCGAGCTTCACGCGCTGCTTCATGCCGGTCGAGTAGCCGCCGATGGGGCGGTAGCGCTCCTCGTAGAGCCCCACGTGGCGCAGGGTGTCCGCGGTGCGCTCGCGGGCCGCGGAGGGCGGCAGTCCGGACATCCGCGCCATGTGGACGACGAACTCGGTGGCCGAGACGTCGGGCGGCAGGCAGTCGTGCTCCGGCATGTACCCCACGCGTTCGCGGATCTCGCCGCCGCTGGTGGCGACGTCCAGACCGAGCACGGCGGCGCGGCCCTCCGTGGCGGGGGACAGACCCAGCAGGATCTTGATCAGTGTGGACTTGCCGGCTCCGTTGGCTCCGACGAGTCCGGTCACACCGGGCCCGATGTCCATGGAGAGCCGGTCAAGCGCGGTCACCCTGGGGAACCGCTTGCTCAGGCTTTCGGTCGCGATCACAGTCACGTTTCGACGGTAGTGGCGCAGACCACACCGGTCGTCAGACCATGGGCTTGTCCTGCTCTCACTCTGGAGTATTACGGGTCCGTAGGGGTCGTCCGGGAGTCGCCCCCTGGGGGTTCTTCCGGACCTCTCCCGCACAGTCGGACAGAACTCTTGACGTAGCCGCCGGGCATTGTCACATTCATCAGTGTCAAGTTACGACCGCGTACGGCGATGGACCGGACACGGGATGACCGGACTCGGGACGGACGGTGGCATGACCTCAAGGGTGGCAGGCGAGCTCTCCGCGGAGCTGCGGGGGTTCAGGGAAGTGCAGACCCTCGCGTACGAGTGCGCGGAGGCGGTCGCGGCTCAGCTCCGGCCGGGCGTGACGGAGCGCGAGGCGGCGCGGATGCAGCGCGATTGGCTGCGCGAGCGGGGTGTGCGGGACTGGTTCCATCTGCCCTTCGCCTGGTTCGGGGACCGCACGGCGTTCGTCAACTTCCGCGTCCCGCTGCAGTTCTTCCCCACCCGTCGCGAGCTGGAGCCGGGGATGCCCTTCATCCTCGACATGGCCCCGGTCTACAAGGGCTTCACCGCCGACATCGGCTACTCCGGCTGTCTGGGCCTCAATCCGGTGCACGACCGGCTCCTCGCCGACCTGGAGGCGCACCGCGAGCTGATCCTGCGCGAGGTGCGCGAGCGCCGGCCGCTGCGTGAGATCTATGAGGACGTCGACCGGCTCATGGTCCGCCAGGGCTATGCCAACCGCCACCGCGCGTATCCGTTCGGCGTGATCGCGCACAAGGTCGACCGGGTCAAGGAGCGACGGCTGACCCCGCACCTCTTCGGCTTCGGCACGCAGTCGCTGAAGGGCCTGGCGAGCGACGCGCTGCGCGGCCACCGGGACGGCTGGTCGCCCCTGTGGTCCCCCTACAAGTTCTCCGACCACCCGCCCCAGCAGGGGCTCTGGGCGGTCGAGCCGCACCTCGGTTTCCGGGGTACGGGCGCGAAGTTCGAGGAGATCCTGGTCGTCACCGACTCCGGGGACCCCGAAGAGAGCGCGTTCTGGCTGGACGACGACCTGCCGCATGTGCGGCGCTGGGCTGAGGAGAGGGCCGCCGCATGACGACGGGAGACATCGGCGGGAGCGCCGGCATGGGACAGGGCCTCACGGGCGCGCGCGAGCGCTGGGTGCGCACGGGCGGCGTGGAGCTGTGCGTCGCCGAGCTGGGCGACCCGGAGCGGCCCACGGTCGTGCTGGTGCACGGCTATCCGGACTCCAAGGAGGTGTGGAGCGAGGTCGCCGGGCGGCTCGCGGACCGCTTCCATGTCGTGCTGTACGACGTCCGGGGCCACGGCAGGTCGACCGCCCCGCGACCGCTGCGCGGCGGCTTCACGCTGGAGAAGCTGACCGACGACTTCGTGGCGGTCATCGACGCGGTGAGCCCGGACCGCCCGGTGCACGTGGTGGGGCACGACTGGGGCTCGGTGCAGTCCTGGGAGTTCGTCACGGTCAAGCGCACGGAGGGGCGCATCGCGTCCTTCACATCGATGTCGGGGCCCTCGCTCGACCACTTCGGTCACTGGATCAAGAAGCGCGTGTCCCGGCCCACGCCACGCAAGGTGGGCCAGCTCCTCGGCCAGGGCGCCAAGTCCTGGTACGTGTACATGCTGCACACCCCCGTCCTGCCCGAACTGGCCTGGCGCGGCCCGCTCGGCAAGCGGTGGCCGACGATCCTGCAGCGCCTGGAGAAGGTCCCGGCGGGCGACTACCCGACGACGTCGCTGCCCCAGGACGCGGCGCACGGCGCCTGGCTCTACCGCGACAACATCCGCGCCCGGTTGCGCAGGCCCCGCACCGACGCCTACGCCCACGCTCCCGTGCAGCTCATCACGCCGTCCGGGGACGTCTTCCTCTCCGAGCGGCTCTACGACGAGCTGGAGCTGTGGGCCCCGCAGCTGGTCCGCCGCACCCTGTCGGGCAAGCACTGGGTGCCGCGCACCCGGCCCGACCAACTGGCCGCCTGGATCGGCGAATTCGTGACGACGAACGAGGATGGCATGCCTGTCAACGACAGCAGCGCCACGGGCAAGCACGCCGACCGGTTCGGCGGCCGGCTCGTCCTGGTCACCGGCGCGGGCAGCGGCATCGGGCGGGCCACCGCCTTCGCGTTCGCCGAGGCGGGCGCGCGCGTGGTGGCCGTCGACCGGGACGCGGAGAGCGCGGCGCGCACCGCGGAGATGTCCCGTCTGATAGGCGCCCCCGACGCCTGGGGCGAGACGGTCGACGTCACCGACGAGCAGGCCATGGAGAAGCTCGCCGAGCGCGTCGCCACGGAGTACGGCGTGGTGGACGTCCTGGTGAACAACGCCGGCATCGGCCTCGCGGGCTCCTTCCTCGACACCACCAGCGAGGACTGGAAGAAGGTCCTCGACGTGAATCTGTGGGGCGTGATCCACGGCTGTCGGCTCTTCGGCAAGCAGATGGCCGAGCGCGGCCAGGGCGGCCACATCGTCAACACCGCGTCCGCGGCGGCGTACCAGCCCTCCCGGACCCTGCCCGCCTACAGCACCTCCAAGGCGGCCGTCCTGATGCTCAGCGAGTGCCTGCGCGCCGAGCTCGCGGGCCAGGGCATCGGGGTCTCCGCGATCTGCCCGGGCCTCGTCAACACGAACATCACGTCGACGTCCCGGTTCGTCGGTGTCGCGGCCGACGAGGAGAAGCGCCGCCAGAAGAAGTCGGCCCGGTTGTACGGCCTGCGCAACTACCCGCCGGAGAAGGTCGCCGACGCCATTCTGAACGCCGTGGTCAAGAACCAGGCGGTGGTCCCGGTCACCCCCGAGGCGCGCGGCGCCCGCTTCATGTCCCGCTTCAGCCCGAAGGCCCTGCGCGCGATCGCCCGATTGGAGCCGCCGCTGTGAGCAAGGAGACGGATCCGCACCCCCGTGCCGAGGAGCACCACACGATCGTTCCGCGCCGGGTCTCGTTCGACTGGGACGGCACGCCGCTGCACTGGATACCGGACGAGCCGACCGCCACCCACGTAGTCAACGTCCTGCATCTGCTGCTCCCGGCGGGGGAGCGATGGTTCGTGAAGGTCTTCAAGGAAGGCCTGCCGCTGATCACCGACCCGGTGCTGCGCGGGGACGTCAAGGGGTTCATGGGCCAGGAGGCCACGCACAGCGTGCAGCACGCGCATGTGCTCGACCACCTGGCCGCGCAGCACCTCAACACCGCCGCCTTCACCCGGTACGTCGACTTCCTCTTCGAGAAGCTCCTCGGTGAGCGGCCGCCGCTGGGGGCGCCGGTGCCGACGCAGGAGTGGCTGCGGTTCCGGCTGTCGATCATCGCCGCGATCGAGCAGTTCACGGCGGTCCTCGGCGACTGGGTCCTGCGGGCCGAGGGCCTCGACCGCGCCGAGGCCGACGAGGTCATGCTCGACCTGCTGCGCTGGCACGGCGCGGAGGAGGTCGAGCACCGCGCGGTCGCCTTAGACATGTTCCAGCACTGCGGCGGCAGCGGCCTGCCCCGGTACGCCCGACGGGTCGCCGGGATGACCGTGACGGCGCCCGTGATGCTCTACCTCTGGGTGTGGGGCACGGCCTATCTGATCCGTCACGACCCCCAACTCGCGGGCCGCGTGCGGTACTCACTGGCGGAGCACAACAGGGCGGTCGCCAAGGGCCTGCTGCCCACCTGGCGTGAGATCGGTACGGCGATACCCCGCTATCTGCGGCGGTCGTACCATCCCTCGCAGGAAGGCTCGTTGCGCGAGGCCGTCGCCTATCTGGCGCGGTCGCCCCCGGCGCGGGCCGCGGCGGGCGCGATCGGCCGGGCGGCCACCGCCTAGGTCCTGGCACGAGGCAACACGAAGGGCGGGGAGCGTGGCGAACACGGAGCCCACCGAGCACCGGGCGGAGTACCGCATCGAGGATCTGGCGCACCTCAGCGGCGCGACGGTCCGCACGATCCGCGCCTACCAGGACCGCGGGCTGCTCCCCCGCCCGGAGCGGCGCGGCCGGTCCAATGTCTACGGGGACGCGCATCTGGCCCGGCTGCGGCAGATCGCCGACCTGCTGGACCGCGGGTACACCCTGGCCTCCATCAAGGAGCTCCTGGAGGCCTGGGACGCCGGTCGGGGCCTCGGCGGGGTGCTCGGTCTGGCGGCGGAGGTCGACGGTCCGTGGACGGACGAGAAGGCCGACCGGATCACCCGCGCGGAGCTCGACGCGGCCTTCGGCGGTACGCCGGACGAGGCGGCGGTGGCCGACGCGGTCGCCCTCGGGGTGCTCGAACCGATGCCGGGGCGCGAGGACGAGTTCCTGGTGCCGAGCCCTCAAGAGCTGTCGGTGGCCGTCGAGTTGTACGCGGCGGGAGTGCCACTCTCCGCGATCTCCGGCCATCTGCGGGAGTTGAGGGGGCAGGTCGAGCACATCGCCGCCCGTTTCCTGGAGTTCACGACCGAGCACGTGTTCGCGCGCTATCTCGGCCACCACCCGCCCACCGAGGCGGACGCGGCCGAGGCGGCGGCGCTCGTACGGCGGCTGCGCCCGCTCGCCCAGCAGTCGGTGGACGCCGAACTGGCCCGCGCGATGCGCCTTTTCGCCACCCGCCACCTGCGGCTGCACCTGGAGCCGGGAGCTCAGGATGGCCCGTCGGACGAGCCGCGGAATGTGGCGCTCCCGGCATCCACAATGCACAGCGTGGAGCGGCTGGTTGGTACCGACAACGCTGCCGCGTTCGTGGCGGCGGCAGCCGAACGTGAGGTGCAGAAAAGAAAATTGGACGCTCTTGCCACAACTGGGGTGCAAGGTGCGGAAATTGGGCAAATGCCTCCCACGGCCTGAGAGTTGTCCACAGAATCGTCAACTAGCCTGTGGATAACTCGACTTGGCTGTGGATCAAACCTTCGGATCGAAATCCGTCGATGAAAAGTCGATGGACGAAAATCGAGTGCGCGGAGAACAGCTGGCCGAGACCCTGAAGGCATGAAGGAAAGACCTCCTGACGGGACCGAAGCGCGCACCGTGAAGGTGTCCAGATACCTGTCGCGGCACCTGCGCCACCGCCCTGACCGCATCGGGCTCACCCTCGACGCGCACGGCTGGGTGGAGATCGACGCGCTGCTCGCCGCGGCGGCCGCGCACCACTTCCCCTTCACCCGGGAAGAGCTCGACCACGTGGTCGCCGTCAACGACAAGCAGCGCTTCGCCGTGGCGGACGGCAGGATCCGCGCCAGCCAGGGCCACTCGATCGACGTCGACCTGGCGCTGCCGCCGGCCACCCCGCCCGCGTATCTCTTCCACGGCACCGTGGCCGCCGCCCTCGCCGCGATCCGCGCCGAGGGGCTGCGCCCCATGAACCGGCACGCCGTGCACCTCTCACCGGACCGCGAGACCGCGACGCGCGTCGGCGCCCGGCGCGGCCGGCCCGTCGTCCTGACCGTCGACGCGGGCGCGATGCACCGCGACGGCCGGGCGTTCCAGGTCAGCGCCAACGGCGTCTGGCTCACCGCCGCCGTACCGCCCGAGTACCTGCGCTTTCCCGGGCCGCGGCGCTGAAGCGAGCGCGCGGCGAGGGGTGCGAGGGGGGGGCGCACGGTGGGGTGCGGGGGCCCTGCGGACACGGGCCTCAGGCGAGCTGCTGGGCCGCCTCCGTGGCGATCTTCTCGAACACCGACCGGTCCGCGGCGAAGACCGAGTCCGGGATCGGCCAGTGCACCACGATCTCGGTGAAGCCCAGCTCCTGGTGGCGGCCCGCGAAGTCCACGAAGGCGTCGACCGACTCCAGCGGACGGGCGCGGTCCGGGGTGAAGCCGGTCAGCAGGACCTTGTCCAGCTCGGCGACGTCCCGGCCGACCTCCGCACACGCCTTGCCGAGCCTCTCGACCTGGCCCGCGAGCGCCTCACGCGACTGCTCCGGCGTGCCCGCCTCGTAGAGCTTCGGGTCCCCCGTGGTCACCCACGCCTGTCCGTGCCGGGCCGCGAGCTTCAGACCGCGCGGTCCCGTCGCCGCCACGGCGAAGGGCAGCCGAGGCCGCTGCACGCACCCGGGGATGCCGCGCGCCTCGGTCGCCGAGTAGAAGGTCCCCTCGTACGTCACCGAGTCCTCGGTCAGCAGACGGTCGAGCAGCGGCACGAACTCCCCGAACCGGTCGGCGCGCTCGCGCGGGGTCCAGGGCTCCTCGCCGCTCTTCAGGAGCGTCGTGGCGTCGAAGCCGTTGCCGCCGGCGCCGATGCCGAGCGTGACGCGGCCGCCGGAGATGTCGTCGAGGGAGATGAGTTCCTTGGCGAGCGTCACCGGGTGCCGGAAGTTGGGCGACGTGACGAGCGTGCCCAGGCGCAGCCGCGTGGTGGCCGTCGCGGCGGCGGTCAGCGTGGGCAGGGCGCCGAACCACGGGCCGTCCCGGAAGGTGCGCCAGGCCAGGTGGTCGTACGTGTACGCGGCGTGGAAGCCGAGCTCCTCGGCGCGCACCCACTGGTCGCGGGCCCCCTCGTGCCAGCGGCGTACGGGAAGAATCACGGTGCTCAGGCGCAGACTCATGTCACAGAGCTTACGGCGGAGCCGGGACCCTGACGCGTGGGCGCTGCCCCGGCCACCGCCCACGGCCCCCACCCGCGCGGGCGGTCGCGGGGCACTCAGATGTGCGCCCCAGCGCACGGTCGTGCACGCGGGTGCGGGACAATCGACGGCGTGACCTCAGCTACCCCAGGGCCGCAGCGCCCGGCCCCCACCCCGGCAGCCACCGCTCCGGCAGTCGGCGTCCCGGCCGGGTCGCGGCCGCGGCCCCGGCTGATCGCGACGGACCTCGACGGCACGTTGCTGCGTGACGACAAGACGGTCTCGGACCGCACCGTCGCCGCGCTCGCGGCCGCCGAGGAGGCAGGCATCGAGGTCTTCTTCGTGACGGGCCGCCCGGCCCGCTGGATGGACGTCGTCAGCGCCCACGTGCACGGCCACGGCCTCGCCATCTGCGGCAACGGCGCCGCGGTGGTCGATCTGCACGGCGGCCCCGGCACCCACAGCTTCGTCAAGGTCCGTGAGCTGACCCGGGAGTGCGCCCTCGACGTCGTGCGCAGGCTGCGCGCCGCGGCGCCGGGCACGTCCTTCGCGGTCGAGCGGACCGGCGGACTCCACCACGAGGAGACGTATCCGCCGCTGCACATGGAGCCGGGCGAGAGCATCGCCCCCGCGGAGAAGCTGCTCGCGGAGAGCACGGGAGCCGGCGTGGCCACGCACGGTGGCGGCGGCGCGGACGCGAACGGGGACGGCGCCCTGGCCGCCCCGTCCGCCGCCGACCAGCCCGTCCTGAAGGTGCTCGCCTTCCACCCCGGGCTGGCCCCCGACGAGTTCCTGGTGCTCGCCCGCGCGGCGATCGGCGACCGGGCCACCGTCACGCGTTCGAGCCCGAGCGCCCTCCTGGAGATCAGCGGCCCCGGCGTCTCCAAGGCCAGCACGCTGGAGCTGTGCTGCGCCGAGCGCGGCATCACCCCGCAGGAAGTCGTCGCCTTCGGGGACATGCCGAACGACATCGAGATGCTCGCGTGGGCGGGCACGTCGTACGCGATGGGCAACGCGCACCCCGACGTCGTCACCGCGGCCTCCGGACGCACCGTCGCCAACAACGACGACGGCGTCGCGGTCGTCATCGAGCAGATCCTCGCGGACCGCCGCCGGACGAAGGACTGACGCGGGGCGGGAGGCCGACGGGGGCAACGGACAGACGGGACGGAACGGGCCGCCCCGCCCCTCCTTGTCTCGTCTCGCCTCGCCGAGGTCAGTACGGCGCCTCCCACACCACCGTCGTACCGCCGCCGTCCTCGCCGATCCCGGGGCCGTACCAGCTGTCGCCGCCCAGCGACTCGGCGCGCCTCTTGAGGTTCTTCAGGCCGCTGCGCCGGCCGCCCTCCGCGATGCCGACGCCGTCGTCGGCGACGGTCAGCCGTACGCCGTGCTGGCCGTCGGGGAGGACCACGGTCGAGTCGACGACGACGTCGATGCGGGCCGCCTGCGCGTGCCGGAACGCGTTGGACAGCGCCTCGCGCAGGGCCGCGATGAGGTTCTTGCCGGTCAGCTCGCCGACCACCGTGTCGACGGGGCCGACGAAGTGGTGCGAGGGCTTGAAGCCGAGCGGGACGGCGGCCATGTTGATCTCGCGCAGGACGCGGGTGCGCAGCCCCGAGGGTGCCTCGGCCGGCCCCTGCTGCAGCGCGAAGATCGCCGTACGGATCTCCTGGATCGTCACGTCCAGTTCGTCGACGGCCCTGCCCACGCCGACCTGCACCTCCGGCACGACCGACCGGCGCTGGGCGCTCTCCAGCATCATCCCGGTGGCGAACAGCCGCTGGATGACCAGGTCGTGCAGGTCCCTGGCGATCCGGTCGCGGTCCTCGTAGACCGCGAGCCGCTCCCGGTCCCGCTGCGCCTCGGCCATCATCAGCGCGAGCGCGGCCTGCGAGGCGAACTGGGTGGCGAGCGTCCGCTCGGCCTCGCTGAACGGCCGCTCCCCGCGCACGCGGGGCGTCACGAGCGTGCCGAGGACCCGTCCGTCGCTCTGCAGCGGCAGCATCATGACGGGCCCGAAGGCGCGGGCGACCTCGGTCATCACGCGAGGGTCGCCGGCCATGTCGTCGATGAACACGGAGTGGCCTTCGAGCAGGTCGGCGACGATGCGGCTCTCCGGCGGCACGACCACGCCGAGCGCCCCGGTGGGCTCGTCCGAGGAGACCGCGACGACCTCCATGCCGCCCTCCTCGTCGGGCAGCAGCACGATGCCGGCGGCCGAGTCCGCGAGGTGCCTGGCCTGCTCGGCGACGACGGCGAGCGCCTCCTCGGCGTCGCTGCCGGACAGCAGGGCGGTGGTGACCGCCACGGAGCCGTCGATCCAGCGCTCGCGCTGCTTGGCGGCTTCGTAGAGGCGTGCGTTCCCGATGGCGATGCCCGCCTCCGTGGCGAGGACGCGCACCATGTGCACGTCGTAGTCGTTGAATTCCGCGCCGTCCCGCTTCTCCGTCAGATAGAGGTTGCCGAAGATCTCGCCCTGGACGCGGATGGGGACGCCGAGGAAGGTCCGCATCGGGGGGTGGTGGGCCGGGAACCCGCACGAGCGCGGGTCGGCGGAGAGGTCCGCGAGCCGCAGGGTGCGCGGCTGGTGGATGAGGGCGCCCAGGAGTCCCTTGTGGCCGTCGGGCAGCCGCCCGATCCGCTCGGCCGTCTCCGCGTCGATGCCGTGGTAGACGAAGTCGGAGAGCCCCTCGCCGTCCTCGGCGACGACGCCGATCGCCGCGTAGTGGGCGTTCGCGAGCTCGGCGGCGGTCTCGCAGATGCGGTCCAGGGTGGTGTGCAGTTCGAGTCCGGTGCCGACCGACCGCATGGCCTCGAGCAGTTGCGGCACCCGTGAGGTCAGCTCGGGCGAGAGCCCCTGGAGGCTGCGGGTCGCCTGCGCCGCCGCCTCCACCGAGCTGGGTGTGCCGTCGGGGGGCGATGAGCCGGCGGAGGCCGAGGGTGCTGACATGCCTTTGAGCCTAGTAAGTCCTATTTGCAGGGGAAAGTCGAAGCCGTCGCGGATCTGAGCGGCGCGGCACCGGACCCGTGGGCCGCGCCCCGCGCGGCGGCGTCGGTCGCGTCCCGTCACCCCGCCACCAGCAGGTCCGCCGCACGTTCCACCTCCAGCATGCGCCGCAGCGGGCCCTCCTCCGCCGCGAGCTCCGCGTACGTGCCACGCTGCGCCACCCGCCCCGCGTCCAGGACGAGCACCTCGTCCACGGCGTCGAGCCCGGCGAGGCGGTGCGTGATGAGCAGCGTCGTACGGCCCTCGGTCGCGGACAGGAGGTCGGCGGTGAGGGCGTCGGCGGTCGGCAGGTCCAGGTGCTCGGCGGGCTCGTCGAGGACGAGGACGGGGAAGTCGGCGAGGAGCGCGCGGGCCAGCGAGAGCCGCTGCCGCTGCCCTCCGGAGAGCCGCGCGCCGTGTTCGCCGACGAGCGTGTCGAGCCCGTCGGGCAGCGAGTCGGCCCAGCCGTCGAGCCGCGCCCGCTCCAGGGCGTCGCGCAGCTCCGCCTCGGTGGCGTCCTTCTTGGCGAGCAGCAGGTTCTCGCGCACGGAACTGTCGAAGATGTGCGCGTCCTGGGCACACAGGCCGACCATGCGGCGCACGGCGTCGCCGTCCAGCGCGGCCGCGTCCGTGCCGCCGAGCGTGTACGTCCCCTCCCGCGTCCCGAGGAAGCGCAGCAGCACCTGCGCGAGGGTCGTCTTGCCGGACCCGGACGGCCCCACCACGGCGATCCGGCGGCCGCGTTCCAGCGTGAGGGAGACGCCGGCGAGCGCGTCCCGGTCCTGCTCCTCGTACCGGGCCCGCAGCCCCTCGACGCGCAGCGGGAACGGCGTCTTCGGCGCCGGGGCGGGGGCCACGGGCTCGGGGACGGGGACGGGCGCGTCGAGGACTTCGTAGACGCGTTCGGCGCTCTTCCTGACCCGCTGGCGGTACTGGACGGCGAGCGGCAGGCCCATGACGGCCTCGAAGGCGGCGAGCGGGGTGAGGACGACCGCGGCGAGGGCCACCCCGCTCAGCCGTCCGTCGTCGACCGCCCGCACACCGACGAGCGCGGCCGCCGCCACGGTGAGCCCGGTGATGAGCGCCCCGAGCCCGTCGCCGAGCGCGGTGGCGGTGGCGCCCCGCGAGGCGATCCGGGTCAGCTCGGCGTCGGCCTCCCCGGCCTTGGCGGTACGCCGCCGCAGCGCACCGGCGACGGTCAGCTCGGCGGTCCCGGTGAGCAGGTCGGCCACCCGGGTGGCGAGCACCCCGCGCGCGGGAGCGAGCCGTCGCTCGGCGCGCCGGGCCACGGCACCGCTCAGGAGCGGCACGCCGACGCCCGCGGCGAGCAGCCCCGCGGCGAGCACGGCGCCCGCTTCGGGCAGCAGCCAGGCGGTGAACCCGACGGCGCCCGCGCTGACGAGCCCCGCGGCGGACGCGGGCAGCAGCCAGCGCAGCCAGTAGTCCTGCAGGGCGTCGACGTCGGCGACGAGACGGGAGAGGAGGTCACCGCGCCGGGCCCCGCGCAGGCCGGCCGGGGCGAGCCGTTCCAGGCGCCGGTAGACGGCGACGCGGGTGTCGGCGAGCATCCGCAGCACGGCGTCGTGCGAGACGAGCCGCTCGGCGTACCGGAAGACGGCCCGGCCGATGCCGAAGGCGCGGGTCGCCGTCACGGCGATCATCAGGTACATCACCGGGGGCTGCTCCGAGGCCCGCGAGATCAGCCAGCCCGAGGTGGCCATGAGCCCCACCGCGCTCGCGAGCGCGAGGCTGCCGAGCAGCAGCGCGAGAGCGAGCTGCCCCCACCGGGCCCGCGCCGCGCGCCGAACCCGGGCCAACACCCGGTTCTGCGGCCCGGCGACGGCCGGATGGCCACCGCTCCGAGCCTCCGGGTCACCGCTACCGCGAGCAGCCACCTGGCCACCGCTCCGAGCCGCCAGGTCGGAGATGACATCCGCCGAGTCCGTCGCCGGGTCCGCCGTGGCGTGCGGGCCCGGACCGTGCGCGGACGCCGCCCCGGTCCCCCGCGCCCGCTGCCCCTGCGCCACCGCTCCGGTGGCGTCGTCCAGCCGTACGACGCGGTCGGCGACGGCCAGCAGGGCGGGCCGGTGCACGACGAGCAGCACCGTCCGGCCGACGGCCAGTCGTCGGACGGCGTCGACCACCTCCGCCTCGGTGCCGCCGTCCAACGCCGCCGTCGGCTCGTCGAGGAGCACCACGGGCCGGTCGGCGAGGAACGCCCGCGCCAGGGCGAGCCGTTGCCGCTGCCCCGCGGAGAGACCCGCGCCGTCCTCACCCAGAACCGTCTCCGCCCCGGCGGGCAGCGCGTCCACGAACTCCAGGGCGCCCGCCTCCCGCAGGGCTTCCCGCACCTGCGCGTCCGCCGCGTCCGGCCGCGCCAGCCGTACGTTCTCCGCGATGGTCCCGGCGAACAGGTGCGGCCGCTGCGGCACCCAGGCGATCCGCTCCCGCCACCGCTCGGGCGAGACGTCGGCCAGGTCGACGCCCCCGACACACACCCGTCCCGCGACGGGCCGCACAAAGCCGAGCACCACGTTCAGCAGGGTCGACTTGCCCGCCCCGCTCGGCCCGACGAGCGCCACGGTCTCGCCCGGGGCCACCGCGAAGGAGGCGCCGGAGACCGCGTCGGACGAGCGCCCCGGATACCGGACCGTCACTCCCTCCACGCTCAGCACACCCGTGGGCGCCGCCCCCGTCCCGGCATCCGGCACCGGGGTCTCCAGGACCTCGAAGATCTCCTCGGCGGCCGAGAGCCCCTCCGCCGCCGCGTGGTACTGCGCCCCCACCTGCCGCAGCGGCAGATAGGCCTCGGGCGCGAGGACGAGGACGACGAGCCCGTCGTACAGCTCCATCTCGCCGTGGACGAGCCGCATGCCGATGGTGACCGCGACCAGGGCGACCGAGATCGTCGCGAGGAGTTCCAGGGCGAACGACGACAGGAAGGCGATGCGCAGCGTCCGCATCGTCGCCTGCCGGTACTCACCGGTGATCCTGCGGATCGCATCGGCCTGCGCCTTGGCGCGGCCGAACACCTTCAGGGTGGGGAGCCCGGCCACGACGTCCAGGAAGTGGCCCGAGAGCCGCGAGAGGAGCCGCCACTGACGGTCCATGCGGTTCTGCGTGGCCCAGCCGATGAGGATCATGAAGACCGGGATGAGCGGCAGGGTCACCACGATGATCGCGGCGGAGACCCAGTCCTCGGTGACGATGCGGGCGAGCACCGCCACCGGCACCACCACCGCGAGCCCCAACTGCGGCAGATAGCGCGAGAAGTAGTCGTCGAGCGCGTCCACGCCCCGTGTGGCGAGGGAGATCAGCGATCCCGTGCGCTGCCCCCCGAGCCAGCCGGGCCCGAGCGCGCCCGCCCGCTCCACCAACCGCCCGCGCAGCTCCGACTTGACCGCCGCGCTCGCCCGGTGCGCGGCGAGCTCGGTCAGCCAGGAGACCAGACCCCGCCCCACCGCGACCGCGGCGAGCAGCCATAGCGGGGTCCCCATGTCCGCTACGGAGTGGCCCTTCTGGAAGGCGCCCACCACGATCTCGGCGATGAGCATCGCCTGACCGACGACCAGCCCCGCCCCGAGCAACCCCAGGACCACCACCGCGACCAGGAAGAAGCGGGTGGCACGGGCGTACCGCAGCAGACGCGGGTCGATTGGTTTCACGTGAAACACACCCTCCGAAGGGCAGGGGGCCGGCGGTTCGAGGCGAACTCAGTGCGCGTCGGCGATGTGCTGCGTGCCGATGCGCTTGCGGAACACCCAGTACGTCCACGACTGGTAGAGCAGCACGACGGGCGTCGCGACACCCGCGCACCACGTCATGATCTTCAGCGTGTACGGGCTCGACGAGGCGTTGGTGACCGTGAGGCTCCACTCGTCGTTCAGCGACGACGGCATGACGTTCGGGAAGAGCGTCAGGAAGAACATCGCGACGGCCGCCGCGATCGTGATCCCCGACAGCGCGAACGACCAGCCCTCGCGCCCGATCCTGATGGCCGCGATGGCCCCGACCAGCGCGATCACGGCCACGGCCATGGCGACCAGGCTCTTGCCGTCGCCCTTGTCGGCCTGCGTCCAGATCAGGAACCCGAGCGCGAGCACGGCCGTGACGAGCCCGAGGCCAAGAGCCATCTTCCGGGCCCGCATCCGGATGTCGCCCACCGTCTTGAGGGCGGCGAAGACCGCGCCGTGGAAGGTGAACAGCGTCAGGGTGACGAGGCCGCCCAGGATCGCGTACGGGTTGAGCAGGTCGCCGAAGCTGCCCACGTACTCCTTGTGGGCGTCGATCTTGACGCCGCGCACGATGTTGCCGAAGGCCACGCCCCACAGCAGCGCCGGGATCAGCGAGGTCCAGAAGATCGCGTGCTCCCAGTTGGTCTGCCAGCGCTCCTCGGGCCGCTTGGCGCGGTACTCGAAGGCGACGCCGCGCACGATCAGGCAGATCAGGATGATCAGGAGCGGCAGGTAGAAGCCGGAGAAGAGCGTCGCGTACCACTCGGGGAAGGCGGCGAAGGTCGCGCCGCCCGCCGTGAGCAGCCACACCTCGTTGCCGTCCCAGACGGGGCCGATGGTGTTGATGAGCACCCGCTTCTCGACCCGGTCACGGGCGAGCAGCTTGGTGAGGACCCCCACCCCGAAGTCGAAGCCCTCCAGGAAGAAGTAGCCGATCCACAGGACGGCGATCAGTACGAACCAGACGTCGTGAAGTTCCATGTCCCTGTCGCTCCTTCCTTCAGTACGAGAAGGCCATCGGCCGGTCGGCGTCGGTGTCCTGGCCGGAATCGGAGCCGGAGCCACCGCCCGACCCGGGTCCGCCGATCCTGGTCGGCGGGTTGAGGTCCGCCTCGGTCAGCTCGGGCGGGCCCTTCCTGACGTACTTGAGCAGCAGCTTCACCTCGATCACGGCGAGGATCGCGTAGATCAGCGTGAACCCGATCAGTGAGGTGAGCACCTCGCCCTGCGAGACGCCGGGGGAGACCGCGTCCTTGGTGCGCAGGACTCCGTAGACCACCCAGGGCTGACGTCCCGTCTCGGTGAAGATCCAGCCCCAGGCGGTCCCGATGAGGGGGAAGATCAGCGTCCACTGCGAGAGCCGCCACCACCACGAGCCGAGCCGTGGCGCGAGCTCCTTGTTCTTGGTGAGCATCAGCTTGGGCACGTCGTCCTCGCCGGTGCGGTGCTCCGGCGCGAGCCAGAACTTCTTGCGGGTCAGCCACAGGCCCACGGTGCACAGGGCCATCGAGACCCCGCCGAAGCCGATCATCCAGCGATAGGACCAGTAGGCGGTGGGGATGTTGGGCCGGTAGTCGCCGGGCCCGAACTTCTCCTGCGCCTGCTTGTTGAGGTCGTTGATGCCGGGGATCTCGGCGCTGAAGTTGTTCTTGGCGAGGAAGGAGAGGACGCCCGGTACCTCTATGGCGACGTCGTTGTGGCCCTTGGCGACGTCTCCGTACGCGAAGAGCGAGAACGGCGCCGGCTTCTCCGACTCCCAGAGCGCCTCGGCGGCCGACATCTTCATCGGCTGCTGCTCGTACATGACCTTGCCGAGGGTGTCGGCGCTGACCACGGTGAGCAGCGTGCCGGCGAACGCGGCGACCAGGCCGAGCCGCAGCGACGTCCGCATGGTGCGCACGTGCTGCTTCTTGCGCAGGTGGAAGATGGCGATGCCGGTCATGAAGGCGCCGCCTACCAGGACGGCCGCCGAGATGACGTGGAAGAAGTTGACGAGCGTCGTCTCCTGGAAGAGCACCTTGGAGAAGTCGGTGAGCTCCGCGCGCTTGGTGCCGTCGCGCTCCACGATCTTGTAGCCGACCGGGTGCTGCATGAAGCCGTTGGCGGCGATGATGAAGTACGCCGACAGGACGGTGCCGATCGAGACGATCCAGATCGTGGCGCAGTGCAGCTTCTTCGGCAGCTTGTCCCAGCCGAAGATCCACAGGCCGATGAAGGTCGACTCGAAGAAGAAGGCGATCAGCGCCTCGAACGCGAGCGGCGCCCCGAAGACGTCACCGACGAAGCGCGAGTAGTCGGACCAGTTCATGCCGAACTGGAACTCCTGGACGATGCCGGTGACGACACCCATCGCGATATTGATCAGGAACAGCTTTCCCCAGAACTTGGTCGCTCTGAGGTAGTGCTCCTTGCCCGTCCGCACCCATGCCGTCTCAAGGATCGCCGTGAGGGCGGCGAGCGAGATCGTCAGGGGGACGAACAGGAAGTGGTAGACGGTCGTGATGCCGAACTGCCATCGCGCCAGGGTTTCCGGCGCCAGAGCCAGGTCCACTGCCTTCTCCTTACTCACCGCGGGTCAGAAGACACTTTGCGTCTTTTGTCCCGCTGATCTCCGGATGAACCGGGACACGCTTGTGAACGCGTTCACATTCACAAGCATTATGTCGTACGGGCTGTCGATCTCCGAACGGGGGGTCCCCCTAAAACGCGAGGAGGCCCCGGACCGTCGTCCGGGGCCTTCCCCATCTCTTCAACATATTGTTGAATCCGCGTCATGCAGACGCAGATACGGATCTCCTGGCCCGCCGGACACCTGACCGCCACGCTCGAGGACACCCCGACCGCCCAGGCCCTGGGCAAGGTCCTGCCGCTCAGCTCCACCGCCCACACCTGGGGCGAGGAGGTGTACTTCGACACGGGCGTCAGCGTCCCGCGCGAGGGCGGTGCCCAGCAGGTCGTCGAGCCCGGCACGGTCGCCTTCTGGACGGACGGCGACGCCCTCGCCCTCCCCTACGGCCCGACGCCGATCTCGCGGGGCGAGGAGTGCCGCCTCGCGAGCCCGTGCAATGTCCTCGGCCGCCTGGACGGCGACGCCCGCCTGCTCGCCACGGTGCGCAGCGGCGACCCCATCCGGGTCGAGGCCGTCGAGGACTGACGGGGGCCTGCGGAAGGCCTCCGCAAGCTACCCCGGCTACCGGCTACAGCTCCTTGCGGAAGGCCTCCGCCGCCTGCAGGAAGACGTCGTTGGCCTCGGTCTCGCCGATCGTCGCCCGCATTCCCTCACCGGCGAACGGCCGTACGACCACACCGGCCTGCTCACACACCGCCGCGAAGTCCAGGGTCCGGTCCCCGAGCCGCAGCCACACGAAGTTCGCCTGCGTCTCGGGCACCGTCCAGCCCTGGGCGCGCAGCCCCTCCACCACGCGGCTGCGCTCGGCGACGAGCGAGCCGACCCGGCCCATCAGCTCGTCCTCGGCGCGCAGCGACGCCACCGCGGCGTCCTGCGCCAGCTGGCTCACGCCGAAGGGCACCGCCGTCTTGCGCAGCGCGGCGGCCACCGGCTCGTGGGCGATGGCGAAACCGACGCGCAGCCCCGCGAGGCCGTACGCCTTCGAGAACGTGCGCAGCACACAGACGTTCGGGCGGTCGCGGTAGATCTCGACGCCGTCCGGCACCTCAGGGTCGCGGATGAACTCGCGGTAGGCCTCGTCGAGGACGACCAGCACGTCACGGGGGACCCGGTCCAGGAACCGCTCCAGCTCCGCCCTGCGGACCACGGTGCCGGTGGGATTGTTGGGGTTGCAGACGAAGATGAGTCGCGTGCGGTCGGTGATGGCGTCCGCCATCGCGTCGAGGTCGTGCACCTCGCCGTCCGTCAGCGGCACCCGCACCGACGTCGCGCCGCTGACCTGGGTGATGATCGGGTACGCCTCGAAGGACCGCCAGGCGTAGATCACCTCGTCACCCGGGCCAGAGGTGGCCTGCAACAGCTGCTGGGCGACACCGACGGAACCGGTGCCCGTGGCGATGTGCGAGACGGGCACCCCGAACCGCTCGGCCAGCTCGCTCATCAGGCCCGTGCAGGCCATGTCGGGGTAGCGGTTGAAGGAGCCGGCCGCGGCGAGCGCGCTCTCCATCACGCCGGGCAGCGGCGGGTAGGGGTTCTCGTTCGAGGACAGCTTGTAGGCCACAGGACCGCCGGCCGCCGCGGGCTTGCCCGGCTTGTAGGTGGGGATCCCCGCCAGCTCGGCGCGCAGCCTCGGGTTCGTCTCGCTCACCGCAGTCCTCCTCGTAGCCCGGCACAACCAGTTCGAATACTGCTTACCTTATGAGGATTCCGCCCCGCTGCGAATGGCCTCCCGGCATCGGCGTACGAACGATCCGGCATTGCCGCACGCACCTCACGAGCCCCTGGCCTGCGCCCTGGCCCGCCCCTTCTCACCGCACAGCCCCCTCCGGCCCCCTTCCGCGCGAAGGCGTACGCACGACAGGGGGCGCCCAGTGCTCCCCCGTGCGCCGGTGGCTCGCTCCGTGGCGCGCGTCCCCCGTGAAGGTGAGTTGAGACCTCTTCGAGACCTGCCCCACTTGGCAGGCTCATGCGCGACGATCAGGGGCAGCTACCCGTCGGCCCCGCCAACTGCCTTCCGTTCCAAGGTCATTGGCGGTCGCTGGCCATGCAGAAACGTGCCTGTCAACGAGTGAATATGCGCCCCTGCTACCCACCCCCATGAGCCCTACTATCGGGTCGCCATGACAGCAGCAGGGAAGCATCAGGTGAGCCGAGCGGAGACCGCACGCCGGGGCAACCGGCAAAGTCGAGCGGGCATCAGAGACGTCGCCGCCGCCGCCGGTGTCTCCATCACGACTGTCTCCGACGCCCTCAACGGCAAGGGTCGGCTGCCCGACGCCACCCGACGCCACGTCCGCGAGGTCGCAGAACGGCTGGGCTACCGCCCGTCCGCGGCGGCCCGCACGCTCCGTACCGGCAAGTCAGGACTCATCGGCCTGACCGTGACGACGTACGGGGATGAACCTTTCACCTTCACCGAGTTCGCCTACTTCGCCGAGATGGCCAGAGCCGCCACCTCAGCGGCACTCGCCCGGGGATACGCCCTGGTCATCCTGCCCGCCACCTCACGCCGCAGCCCCGTCGACGTGTGGTCGAACGTCGCCCTCGACGGCACCGTCGTCGTCGACCCCTCCGACCACGATCCCGTGGTCAGCGAACTGGTCCGGCAGGGCCTGCCGGTGGTCTCCGACGGCCGCCCGGCGGGTTCCCTCCCGGTCACCGCCTGGGTCGACAACGACCACGAGGCGGCCGTCCTGGAGATCCTCGACCACCTCGCCGCGGCCGGCGCCCGCCGGATCGGCCTCCTCACCGGCACCACCACCGACACGTACACCCACCTCTCCACCACCGCCTATCTGCGCTGGTGCGAACGCGTCGGCCAGGATCCGGTCTACGAGTCCTACCCCGCGCACGACCCGTGCGCGGGCGCCGTCGCCGCCGACCGGCTGCTCGCCAGGCCCGACCGGCCCGACGCCGTCTACGGCCTCTTCGACCCCAACGGCACCGACCTGCTCGCCGCCGCCCGGCGGTACGGCCTGCGCGTCCCCGACGACCTGCTGCTCGTCTGCTGCAGCGAGTCCACGGTGTACGCCACCACGGAGCCGCCCATCACCACGCTGTCGCTCAAACCGCGGCGGATCGGCACGGCGGTCGTCCAGCTCCTCATCGACGCCATCGAGGGCCTGGATTCGGGCCGGCCCGTCGAGCAGGTGATACCGACCGAACTGATCGTGCGCACCTCGTCCGAGCGACGTCCCCCGCGCACGACGGTCAGCCCGCCCCGCTCGCCCGGCCACGGCTGACCGCTCCCGCCCGAGCACCCGGCCCCGGGCAGAGGCCGACTTCCTTTCCCCGCCCGGGGGGAAATCAGGGGAGAACCTCTGCCCAATTCGGGAGAAATCCACGGTGAACCGCGGTCCGGAACCGATTCACCACCCCTGGTGCACCACACAGCGGGAGCCGCATTCCTATGATGGGCGGACGACACCGCGGGCCGCTGCGACCAGGCAGTCCGATCTCGGTGCAGATGCGGCGCAATGGTGGTGGAGGGGTCGATGACTCAGGGGGCCGGTCAGGGACCCGATGTGCGGACGGCGACGCTGCGCGACTTCCGCGTACCGGCGTACGTCCATGAGACGGCCGGCCCCGGCCCGGTGAGCCCCGGCGCGCCCGGTGAGGCGCCGGGCGGCGACGTGGCGGTCGAGGGGCCGGGTGACGGCTACACCCCGACCCAGCGCGACCTGCCGGTCATCAACCGGGGCGACACCGTCCAGGTGCAGGTGCAGGTCATGCCGGAGCCTCCGCAGCCGCCGCCCGGCGACGAGCACGGACCGCTGTTCGTCGTCGGCGACGTGCACGGATATCTGGACGAGCTCGTCGCGGCCCTCCAGGAGCAGGGCCTTCTCGACGCCGACGGCAACTGGGCCGCGGGCAACGCGCGCCTGTGGTTCCTCGGCGACTTCACCGACCGCGGGCCCGACGGCATCGGCGTCATCGACCTCGTGATGCGGCTGTCCGCCGAGGCCGCCGCCGCCGGCGGCTACTGCAAGGCGCTGATGGGCAACCACGAGCTGCTCCTGCTCGGCGCCAAGCGCTTCGGCGACACCCCCGTCAACTCCGGCGCGGGCACCGCCACCTTCCAGGCGGCCTGGCTGCTCAACGGCGGGCAGAAGTCCGACATGGAGCGCCTGGAGGACCACCACCTGCAGTGGATGGCCCGCCTGGACGCGATGGAGGAGGCCGACGGCCACCTGCTCGTGCACTCCGACACGACCGCCTACCTGGATTACGGCGATTCGATCGAGGCGGTGAACGACACCATCCGGGAGACCCTCACCCGCAACGACGCCGACGAGTGCTGGGACCTCTTCCGCAAGTTCACCAAGCGCTTCGCCTTCCGCGACGAGTCGGGCCCCTCGGCCGCCCGCGAACTCCTGGACGTCTTCGGCGGCACCCGCATCGTCCACGGCCACAGCCCCATCCCCTACCTCCTGGGCGACGTCGGCTCCGAGGACGAGTCGGACGGCGGCGGCCCCGTCATCGAGGGTCCGCACGTCTACGCCGACGGCCTGGCCATCGCCATGGACGGCGGAGTGACCATGGCCGGAAAGCTACTGGTCCGCCAACTCCCCCTGGGTATCTGAGCGTTATTCGGGCAGGCGCCCCTCTACACGATCACGCTGGCCAGGGGGGCAATTTCCGGAAACCCCCTGTCACCGCGCGCGGTCACGGCTCTACCATCGGCTTATCCGTAGCAGGCTCCCCTCCGTTTCTGCCCAACGGCTCGTAGCCATGCGAGCCTCAGCCCTACGGAGCATCGGGGGATGCACATGAACAGCGCTCCACACCTGCTCAATGAGGACCGCCCCGAGTACGAGCGGATCCTCGACGAGGCGCTGCGCACCGCACCTGACCGTCCTGAACTCGCCGCAGTGGGCCAGCGGCTCAACACCGAACAACTGCGCACCATGGCCCTGAACGCGACAGCACTGATCACGGCCGCGGCAGCGGCCGAGTACGCGCACTACGTGCAGGTTCGCGAGGAGTTGCGCGAACCTCGACCGACGTCCACATCGATCCGTGAAGGGAACGGACAGAGCGCCGCGGAGTCGGGCTCCGGCGGCCTCAGCCTCGCCACCACGATGGGCGAGGTGGCGGAACCGGCGGCAGCGGGAGCCGGGGCGATCGCCGTCGTCGCGGTCCTCGCACCCGTCCTCGCCGGGGCGGCCGCCGCGATCTTCCTGCTCGTCGGCTACATCCTGAAGATGCTCACCCCGGAGCCCGCCTTCGCGGACACCCTGCTCACCGTGGGCTGGCTGTTCGGCGCGCTCACCGCCGGGGGCATCCTGGTCGCGGCGGTCGGTCTGCTCCTGACCGCGCTGCGCAACGGCTCCACCTCACTCCAGGCAGGACTGCACGGCGAGCGGTACGAGGAGGTGTCCCGCGCCAGGGAGGACTGGGGGCGGGCGCTCCTCGAACGCGGCGTCGTGCCGTTCCTCCGGGAGGCGCTGACGGACCCGGGCGCGGCTCCCGCCGCCCGGACGTCGGCGGCGGGCTCCGGGGCCGGAGCGGGGGCCTCCGGCGGTCACGGCCGGATGCCCCAACTCGGCTATCACCGGCCGGGGTTCAGCAGCCCGGACGGCGGCTCGGCCGCGGGTCCGCGGCCGAGCTACTCGAGCCCCGACTTCTCCAGCCCCGACTTCGGCGGGCCCGACCACAAGCCGGAGTAGCGGGCCCGGTCCCGCTGCCGAAGCGTCGCCGCCGGTGAGCGGCGACGCTCGGGGTCGGCATCCCGGAGCGGTGCCGTCCAAGTCCGGGCCGGTCGCGCAGGGGAGGCGCGCCGACAACGACAGGCGGGCGGTCCGCCCTGCGCGGAGCACGCGGAGCACGGTGGCGGACCGCCCGATGGGTTGGTCAGTTGGTCAGTCGGCGATCGGCAGATAGACCCGGTTGCCCGCCGCGGCGAACTCCTTGGACTTCTGCTCCATCCCCGCCTCGATGTCCGCCTCACCGAGGTCGCCGCCGTGCTGACGCCGGATGTCCTGCGAGATCTTCATGCTGCAGAACTTCGGCCCGCACATCGAGCAGAAGTGCGCCGTCTTGGCGGGCTCGGCCGGCAGCGTCTCGTCGTGGAACTCCCGTGCCGTGACCGGGTCGAGGGCCAGATTGAACTGGTCCTCCCAGCGGAACTCGAAGCGCGCGTCCGAGAGCGCGTCGTCCCAGTCCTGCGCACCCGGATGGCCCTTGGCGAGGTCCGCCGCGTGCGCCGCGATCTTGTACGTGATGACTCCGGTCTTCACGTCGTCCCGGTTGGGCAGGCCCAGGTGCTCCTTGGGCGTGACGTAACAGAGCATCGCCGTGCCCCACCAGCCGATCATCGCGGCGCCGATGCCGGAGGTGATGTGGTCGTAGGCGGGCGCGATGTCCGTGGTCAGCGGACCGAGCGTGTAGAACGGCGCCTCCTCGCAGATCTCCTGCTGAAGGTCGATGTTCTCCTTGATCTTGTGCATCGGGACGTGCCCGGGGCCCTCGATCATCGTCTGTACGTTGTGACGCTTGGCGATCGTGTTGAGTTCCCCGAGCGTCCGCAACTCGGCGAACTGCGCCTCGTCGTTGGCGTCCGCGATCGACCCGGGCCGCAGCCCGTCACCCAGCGAGTACGTCACGTCGTACGCCGCGAGGATCTCGCAGAGCTCCTCGAAGTGCTCGTAGAGGAAGCTCTCCTTGTGGTGCGCCAGGCACCAGGCCGCCATGATCGAACCGCCGCGCGAGACGATGCCGGTCTTGCGGCGCGCGGTGAGCGGGACGTACGGAAGGCGCACGCCCGCGTGCACCGTCATGTAGTCCACGCCCTGCTCGGCCTGCTCGATGACCGTGTCCTTGTAGATCTCCCAGGTCAGCTCCTCGGCCTTGCCGTCGACCTTCTCCAGGGCCTGGTAGAGCGGCACGGTGCCGATCGGCACGGGGGAGTTGCGCAGCACCCACTCGCGGGTGGTGTGGATGTTGCGGCCGGTGGACAGGTCCATGACCGTGTCGGCGCCCCACTTGGTCGCCCACGTCATCTTGTCCACCTCCTCCTCGATGGACGAGGTGACCGCGGAGTTGCCGATGTTGGCGTTCACCTTCACCAGGAACTTCTTGCCGATGATCATCGGCTCGATCTCCGGGTGGTTGACGTTCGCCGGGATCACCGCGCGCCCCGCGGCGACCTCGGCCCGCACCACCTCGGGGTCGAGGTTCTCGCGTATCCCGATGAACTCCATCTCGGGCGTGATCTCGCCGCGGCGCGCGTACGCGAGCTGCGTGACCGCCTGCCCCTCGCGGGCGCGGCGCGGCTGACGGGGGCGGCCGGGGAAGACCGCGTCGAGGTTCTTGAGACCACCTCGCGGCGAGGTGTGCTTGAGACCGTCGTCCTCGGGCCGGAGCGGCCGTCCGACGTACTCCTCGGTGTCGCCGCGGGCGATGATCCAGTTCTCCCGCAGCGGCGGCAGACCGCGGCGGACGTCGGTCTCGGCCGACGGGTCGGTGTACGGACCTGAGGTGTCGTACAGGGTGACGGCCTTGCCGTTGGTGAGGTGCACCTGGCGGACCGGCACGCGCAGGTCGGGGCGTGAACCCTCGACATACGCCTTGTGCCAGCCGATGGACTTCCCGGCCTCGTCAGCTGCGGCGGTGCTGTTGTCGCTGCTGGAGGCAGGCGTGCGTGCGTCCGATGTGGTCATGAGACCTACTCCCTACGCCGGCATTACCCGGTAACAGGTTCGGCGGTCGACGCAGCGGATCCCGTACGGCTCGTGCACGTTCGTGCCGGTTCGTACGGAGGTCAGCGCCCTCTCAGCCCGGTGCTCCGAGCTCCCGCGATTGCAAAGGTGGCTCCACGCTAGCGTCATCTCGGGCGCGCTGAACAGAGGGCCCCCTCTGTTCTTGCGATGATCGGGCAGTGACCACCACAGAGCCGCCGCTCCCGCCCCCGTCCGGACGACCCGGCCCCGTCCCGCCCGACCGCCGCGCATCCGAAGGCCACGAGAGCGGAAGCCACCGGCCCGAAGGCCACGGGGACGGAGGTCACGCGGACGGAGGCCATGGGCACGGAGGGCACCATGGGCATGGCGGACACGGCGGACACGGCGGGCACGGCCACTCACACAGTCACGGTCCGGCCGCCCCCGTCTCCCAGCATCTGCGCAAGGTCATCGCCGCGGTCCTGATCCCCTTCGCCGCCGCGGTCGTCGTGGGCTTGGCGGTGCTGTGGCCGGGAGGCACGCCCGGTCACGAGCGCACCGGCGTCGGCTTCGACCGGCAGACCCAGTCGGCGAAGGTCACGAAGATCCAGGAACTCCCCTGCAAGGACCTCAACCCCTCGCAGACCCCGCCGAACGGCGACACCTCCACCGCCGAAGGCCAGTCCGCACAGTCCCGGGCGGCGGGCACCTGCAAGCGGGCGACGGTCGAGGTCACCAGCGGCGACGACCAGGGCCGCACCTTCACCGAGATCATCCAGCCGGACTCCCCCCGGCAACTGAAGCAGGGTCAGA
The DNA here is from genome assembly GCF_055592445.1 of Streptomyces sp. NPDC041122. Taxonomy (NCBI): domain Bacteria; kingdom Bacillati; phylum Actinomycetota; class Actinomycetes; order Kitasatosporales; family Streptomycetaceae; genus Streptomyces; species Streptomyces sp. NPDC041122. The sequence continues at coordinate 216,294 of NZ_JBVIYQ010000003.1, forward strand.
AGGTGGTGGTCGCCTACGAACCCAAGGCCCCCGAAGGCCTCCAGTACTCCGTCACCGACGTGAACCGCAAGCTCCCCATGGCCCTGCTCGCCGGCATCTTCGCCCTCGCCGTCGTCGTGGTGGGTCGGCTGCGCGGCGTGATGGCCTTGGTCGCCCTCGCCATCAGCTTCCTGGTGCTCACCTTCTTCATCCTGCCGGCCATCCTGCAGGGCTCGAATCCGCTGGTGGTGGCGGTGATCGGGGCGAGCGCCATCATGCTGATCGCGCTCTATCTCTGCCACGGCCTCACGGCCCGTACGTCGGTCGCGGTGCTCGGCACGCTCATCTCCCTCCTCCTGATCGGTCTTCTCGGCTCCCTCTTCATCGGCTGGGCCTCGCTGACCGGCAACACGGACGACAACACCGGCCTCATCCATGGCCTGTACCCGTCCATCGACATGAGCGGCCTCCTTCTCGCGGGCGTCATCATCGGCTCGCTCGGCGTCCTCGACGATGTGACGGTCACCCAGACCTCCGCCGTCTGGGAACTGCACCAGGCCAACCCGACGATGGGCTGGCGCGGCCTCTACCGGGCGGGCATCCGCATCGGCCGCGACCACATCGCCTCGGTCGTCAACACCCTGGTCCTCGCCTACGCGGGCGCCGCACTGCCCCTGCTTCTGCTCTTCTCCATCGCCCAGTCCAGCGTGGGCACGGTGGCCAACAGCGAACTGGTCGCCGAGGAGATCGTGCGTACCCTCATCGGCTCGATCGGCCTGGTCGCCTCGGTGCCGGTGACGACCGCGCTGGCCGCCCTGGTCGTCTCGGCGGACCGCACATCCGGATCGGGGAGCGGTGCGGCTTCCGGCCTGCGCTTCGGTGCGGGGGTTGGTGGTGCGGGGGTTGGTGGTGCCGGAGTTGGTGGTGCCGGGGTTGGTGGCGCGGGTGTTGGTGGCGCGGGTGTTGGGGCTACTGGAGTCGGGGCCAGTGGTGGGGCCGGTGGCGGTGTCGGGGCCGGTCCGGGGGTCGGTTCGGGCGCGGGTGTCGGTTCCGGCTCGGGGGTGGGGACCGGCTCGGAGGTGGGGGCCGGCTCGGAGGTGGGCGCCGGTATTCCGCGGCCCTCGCGCGGCGGCAAGGGACGTCGTCGCAAGCGCTGACCATTTCGCGCCAATCCCGATGCCATGAAATGCACCAAAATGCCACCTGGGCAGCGCAGTTGACCTTGAGCGTCAGCCCGCGTTCTGCTCCTCGGCGAGGATCCTGTCGAGCGCCTCGTCGAGATGGGTGTCGAAGCCGGCGAGCGCCCGCTCCTGTCCGAGCGGCACCAGCTTGTCCGTGCGGTCGAGGAAGGCGAGCAACGGCGGAATGCCCGCCCGGAACAGCGCCTGATCCGCGCCGACCTGAAGCCTGATCAGCACCTCGTCGAGCTTCGCGGAGTCGGTGGGCTTCACCCGTACGTCGCCGTCCCCACTCGGCCTGCCCACTCCGTCGATGAGCAGCTCCCGCCCGAACGTCCAGGTCACCGGGGCGTCCCCCGGCAGATGGAACGTCAGCCGCACGGCATAGGGGTCGCCCATCTCGTAGTGCAGCTCCACCGGGATGCGGAACGACAGCTCCTCGGACACAAGGAAGCTCATCATGACCTCTGCCTGAACCGTCTCGCCCATCCCGCCCTACCCCGTCGCATCGCCCGCAAGGAGCCAGGAACCAACTTCCCGACACCCCTGGCATCTTGCTTAACGTACAGGGCAGATCACAAGGAGTGAGTTTTCAGATGCTGATAGAGAAGGCGAGTGTCCCTAGTAGCTTTCCGATCTCACGCTGCAGCCGGTGGGCTGCGGGCAGCAGCCGATCGGCTTGATAGGAGGGAACAGAAATGGCCATGGTAGCCGCGGTGTCACCGGCAGTGATCGGAATCGCCGCACAGACCGTGCCGAGCGCGTACTCCTGCCGCTCCACCACGGGTTGCATTCGTTCCCGCGCGTCGAGCCGCCGGACGAACGCACGGTCGTCGCGGACCGAATAGCGCGTGATCGACTGCACGGGATACCGGTCCAGATGGTCCTTGCGTGCCGCGTCGTCCAGTTGACCCAGCAGACACTGACCGATCGCGTGGGCGTGGCCCGTCTCCCGGAAGTCCGCCCACTCCTCGACAGCCGGATTCCCCGGGGTGTCCGCGATGGCGACGACGTCGATCTCGCCCTCGCGGTAGACGGCGAAGTACACAGGGACGCCGATGGTGTCCCGCCAGTGCGCCAATGCCTTGTCGATGGCTCCGCGCCGGTTCTGCTGGGCTCCGCTTCCGCCCAGCCGCTCGGCGGCCTCGCCGAGCACGAACACTCCCTTCTCCCGGCGCAGATAGCCCTCATGGGCCAGAGTGCGCAACAAGTGGTACGCCGTGGGGAGGGCGAGTCCCGCCTCCCGGGCCAACTGCTTTGCGGGCGCCCCGCCTTGGTGCGAGGCGGCGGCTTCCAGCAACCGCATCGCCCGCTGCACGGAGCCGATGAGGGTCGGCCCGACGGCAGCGGAGACGTCGTCGGACGGTGAAGTGACGGCATCAACAACCGGCGGCATGGTGTTGTCGACCGCGTCCAAGGTTCACTCCCGAAGCGCGTGAAGGGTCCGCCCGTGCCCGGAGTAGCGAGGGAGGGACCGTGCACGTGCGCCCGTCCGCGGATATCGAGCCCGCGTCGGATTCCGGACTCTAATCCTTGGCCTTCGCCCTACGGAGCCGCACGGGAAAACTTCCCCCGCCCGAGGGAACCCCGCCACGGGAGCCGGCCGACGGGTGAACCCGGGAGATCACCAGTCGCTGCGGGACGAGGACGAGCCGGATATGAACTTCCGTACGACATAGATGAGTCCACCGACCAAGGCTACGAATATCAGCGCCTTGAAGAGCAGGGCGACCACGAATCCGACCACAGCCGCTATCACGCCGCCGAACACGACGAGTGCGATGAGGGGTATCGCCACCCACTTCACCCACCACGGCATTCCCGCAAAGATCTCCTTCGCTGCCATCGTCCTTACCTCTCTCTGCTCTGTCCGCGCTTCCGCGCTCTGCCCGCACTTCGCGCTCTTCGCGCTCTTCGCCTCGGTGCGGTTTCCTGAATCTCCGCAGGTTCCTGGCGTCTTGCATTCGATGCTAGGGCGCCGAAGGGCGCAACGGGGGCCTCGGACCCCTTGCCGTCCCCTGATCCGACCCTGAGGGAACCCCGAGGTCGCAGCCCTGAAGAGGTCACCCCACAGAGGGAGAGCCCGCAGAGGGAAAGCTGGCAGGAGGATTTACGCGCCGCGGAGGGAGCTCAGGATTCGGGCGGAGAGAAGACGACGAGCACCCGCAGGTCTTCGCTGATGTGGTGGAACTTGTGGGCCACCCCGGCCGGCACATAAATGACGCTGCCCCGTGCCACCTGCGTGGTCTCCATGCCGACCGTGATCGAGGCACGACCACTGACGACCATGTACACCTCGTCCTGGCGGTGCGGTTGCTGCGGGTCGGCCTCGCCGGCGTCCAGCGCGTACAGCCCGACCGACATGTTCCGCTCACGCAGGAACTGCAGATACGCACCGTCGTTCGCGGCGCGCTCCGCTTCCAGCTCGTCCAGTCGGAATGCCTTCATCGCTCCCGCACACCCCTCGCTGATGCCTGCTGACCGACCTTTGTCCGCCGCTGTCTGCCACGATCACACACATGAAGAATTTTGTAGTCAAGACGATCGCCAACGCCGCGGCCCTGGCTGTCGCCGTGTGGCTGCTCGACAAGATCACCCTGACCGGCGACAGCACGGGCAAGAAGGTGGGCACGCTCATCGTCGTCGCCCTGCTCTTCGGCCTGGTGAACTTCCTGGTCAAGCCGGTGGTCAAGGTCCTCACCTTTCCCCTGTTCATCCTGACGCTCGGCCTGATCACCCTCGTCGTCAACGCTCTGATGCTGTTGCTCACGTCGTGGCTGGCCGACAAGTTCGACGTCAGTTTCCATGTCGAGGGCTTCTGGACCGCCGTGCTGGGCGGCCTGATCATCTCGATCGTGTCCTGGGCGTTGAACGTGGTGCTCCCCGACGACGACTGATCGGATGCGGTGACCGAGAGCGCGCGACCAAGAGCGGGTGACCGCGTGCGAGCACTCTTGCTCGGGAGCACCTCGTGGGAGCACCTCCCGGGAGCACCTCGTGCGAGGCGCTCGAACGCTCGTCGCGTTCTGGCGTTCGAGGCGTGTCGGAGAATGGGGGAGACGGCGAGCGAGATCCTGCCAGGCGCCAGGTCGGGTGCTTGGTCGGGCGCGGGGCGGGCGCTTGGTCGGGCGCCGAGCAGCCTGCTCGGCGTCGTACATGAACGTGTGAGCAGTGGAGAGGCGGCGGCATGACGGACGCGGGACCCATGGGTGACGGTGCGGCACGCATCGGCGACGGCACGCGAGCAGTGCGGGCCGGGCTGCCCGAGCCCGTGAAGCACGAGCCGACACTGCCCGGCCCCGTCTTCGCCGCGCATTTCCACCTGCCCGGCGACCCGACGGGCGGGTACGCCTACGGGCGCGACGACAACCCCACCTGGACGCACCTGGAGCGCGCCATCGGCGAGCTCGAAGCGCCCGACGGTGGCCCGGACGCCGTCCCGGACGTCGAGACGCTGGTCTTCGCCTCCGGGATGGCCGCGATCTCGGCCGTGCTGTTCTCGCAGCTGCGCGCCGGTGACGCGGTGGTTCTGCCGGACGACGGCTATCAGGTGCTGCCGTTGGTCCGGGAGCAGCTCACGGCCTACGGCATCGAGGTGCGCACCGCGCCGACCGGCGGCGACGCCCAGCTCGACGTTCTCGACGGCGCCAAGCTGCTGTGGATCGAGACGCCCTCCAACCCCGGCCTCGACGTGTGCGACGTGCGGCGGCTCGCCGAAGCGGCACACGCGCGGGGCGCGCTTGTGGCCGTCGATAACACCTTGGCCACCCCTCTCGGGCAGCGTCCCCTGGAGCTCGGCGCCGACTTCGCGGTCGCCAGCGGCACCAAGATGCTCACCGGCCACGGCGACATCCTCCTGGGATACGTCGCCTGCCGTGACGCCGAGTTGACCGCCTCCGTGCGGCAGTGGCGCAAGCTCGTCGGGGCGATTCCGGGGCCGATGGAGGCCTGGCTCGCCCATCGCTCGCTCGCCACGCTGCAGCTGCGCGCGGACCGGCAGAACGCGAACGCCCTGGCCCTCGCCGAGGCGCTGCGCGCCCGCCCCGAGGTGTCGGGGCTGCGCTACCCCGGGATGCCCGACGACCCCTCGCACAAGATCGCCGCCCAGCAGATGCGGCGCTTCGGGTGCGTGCTCTCCTTCACGCTGCCCTCGCGCGCGCGTGCGGAGCGGTTCCTCGACGCACTGCGCCTGGTCGACGACGCCACGAGCTTCGGCAGCGTGCGGTCCACGGCCGAGCGCCGCCGGCGGTGGGGCGGCGACGCCGTTTCCGAGGGCTTCATCCGCTTCTCCGCGGGCGCCGAGGACTCCGGCGACCTGGTGGCGGACGTACTGCGGGCGCTGGAGGAGTCGGCCGACGCGACCGGCTGACCCCGCGGGGCAACCCTCGCGTCGCCATGGCGACTGCGCACAACGAACGGTCCGAGCCTCCCCCCCTCGTGGCTCGGACCGTTCCGGTTCCACGCGCGCAGAACCGTGCACACAAGGCTAGTTGACCCTGCGTCAGTGTCCCATCACGAGGACACATCCATGCGCCCGATGGGGGCGCCGCAGGCCCGCGATGTTTCACGTGGAACAGTCCGGGCCACATTCCCCCCATGACCGTCCGACCCGTGGTCAAGCGCACCGCACGCGCCGTCCTGCTGGACGGAGACGACCTGATCCTGATCAAGCGCACCAAGCCCGGCGTCGATCCGTACTGGGTCACCCCAGGCGGCGGCGTCGAGGTGGAGGACGCTTCCGTCGTGGACGCGCTCCACCGAGAGGTCCACGAGGAACTCGGCGCCAAGATCACCGACGTCGTGCCCTGTTTCGTCGACACCGTGGAGCACATCGGCGAGGACGGTGGCGCAACCGGCGTGAAGGTGCAGCACTTCTTCGTCTGCCGGCTGGAGTCCATGGACACCAGCCGTCGACACGGCCCCGAGGTCGAGGAACCGTGCGGCGAGTACGAGATCGTGCATGTGCCGTTCACGCGGGTCGGCATCGCCTCGGTCCATCTCGTACCGCTGTCCCTGCGGCACTACCTGGACGGCAACATCGAGGGCGTGCGCGCGATGCACGCCCCCGATCTCGGCTGACGGCCGACCTCGACTGATCCGCTGGGCGTCCCGATCCGTTCCTCGGCTAGTTCGCCGCCATCAGTTCCTCGATGGCGTCGTGACGGATCCTGCCGTCCGGAATGCCGATGTCCCGCAGCGCGTCCACTCCGTTGCGGATCATGCCGGGCGGCCCCGAAAGGTACGCGTCGAACTCGTCCCACGGCCCGTACTCGCGCACCGCGTCCGGCAGCTGGGCCCGCTGGTCGACGACGGCACGCACGGCCAGCCACGGGTGGGACTGCTGCAGCCGCAGCATCGTGTCGATGTCGTACAGGTCGTGATCGGTGCGGGCGCCGTAGAACACCTCGACCGGGCGGCGCCTGCCGTGTTCGGCGACGTCCTCGACCAGGGCCTTGATGGGCGCGATACCCGTGCCGCCGCCCAGGCAGAGCAGGCCGCTGTCGGTGGTGTGGTCCACGGTCATCGAGCCGGTGGGCGAGCCGAGGCGCAGGACGTCACCGGGACGGGCATGGTGCACCAGGGCATTGGAGACCCAGCCGGCCGGTACGGCCTTGACGTGGAACGACAGCAGCCCGTCCGCTCGCGGAGCCGACGCGAAGGAGTAGTTACGCCAGATCCGCGGCCACCAGGGGGTCTCCAGGCTGGTGTACTGCCCGGCGAGGAAGGGGTACGGCTGGTCGGGGCGGACCGTGACGACGGCTATGTCCGGGGTCCTCAGCTCGTGCGAGACGACCTCTGCGAACCACCAGGCGGGAGCGCGCAGTTCGTCCTCGGCCGCCGCGTCGATCATGGTCTGGGAGATCGTCGTGTACGTCCGGACCCAGGCGGCCTCGGTCTCGTCGTCCCAGACGGCGCTCGCGTACCGGCTCAGCGAGCCGATCAGGCACTCGCCGACCGCCGGATAGTGCTCGGGCTGCGTGCCGTACTTGCGGTGTCCGCGCCCGAGGTTCTTGAGGTACGAGACGAGGACGTCGGTGTTGTCGATGTGCTCGGCCGCGGTCAGCAGCGCCTTGAGGATCCGGTCCCGCTGCGTGTCCATCGCCGCGGGGAACAGGGCGCGCAGGTCCGGGTGACGGGTGAAGAGCAGTGCGTAGAAGTACGAGGTGACCTTGTCCGCCACGGGCCCTATCTCAGCCATCGTGCGCTGCACCAGCACCGCGTCGGGCGACGCCTTCCGTGAGGGCGACGGCGTCGGGGCGGTGATGGGGGGCGAGGCCGGCTGGGGCTGGGGCGGCGGCGCCGGAGAAGCCGGAGCCGCGGCTATTCGCTCGTCCACTGACGTCGCTGCGGGCGCCGCTGCGGGTGTTGCGGTAGGTGTTGCGGCAGGCGGCGTTGCGCCGGAGGCCGCGATCGGACCGGCCTCGGTACCGGACGACGCTTCGGACGCCTCGGCCGGGTGGGCATGCCCCTCGGAGGGGCCGCCGGAAGCGTCCGGCCTGTGCCGTGCGCCCTCCTCCTCCTGCTGCGGAGGTCTGCGCGGAGTGAACCAGCCGCCTCCGTCACCGGAAGTGCCGTCATCCGCCGACGTGGTGGTCGGAGCGTCCATGCTGTGCCTCGCCTCGAACATCTCTCTGTCGGTCTGTGCACTTCCTTACTGGAAGCTGCCTGCTTTCCCCGCTCTGCCTCGACGGCCCTTACGGCCACATTGAACCCCGGCGTCCCGGACCCTACGGACAAGTAGGTCGAGAATGTGACATTGCCCGCAGTCATCTCACCGCAGCATCCCATTTGCCGCCGCCGTGACAGCCGCATAACGGAAAGTCCGAGTTCTGGATCTCTCCACGCCGTTAGGCTTCATTGCCCTGCGCGTGCACTCCCTGGAGTGCCGCGTGTACCCCCGGGGTGCGAAGAGACGCACCGGGTACGACCTTGATCGACCTTACCGGCAGCCGTCGAACACACAAGCCCCTCTACCCCTCGTCCGGAATTCCACCGCTCTGACTGTGCATTGCCGATAATTACCGGTCGTGCCGAACCAATTCGTACGCCTTACGTAGATCCCGCCCGACATAAGAGTGGGTGGCCAGGCTCACCAGACGTTGATCCGCATTGACGGCCACAGAAACGGGCACCGCGCCGAACAACTCCAGGTCGGAGAGCGAGTCGCCGTACGCGACACAATCGCTCCGCTCCAGTCCGAACTCTCCACAGAGCTGGTCGGCGACCTTCACCTTGGCCGCGGCGTCGAGGAGGCCCGTCGGGTCGACGGGCCGGGTGAACGGCACGGCCGGGAAGACTGAGCCGTGCGCGGCATGCGCGCCCCACCCGGTGAGCCGCTCGACGAAGAACGACGGCGAGAGGGAGATCACCGCGCAGTACTCCCCGTTCTCCCGGATCGCGGCCCAGGTCTCCTGGATGCCGGAGAGCCACGGTGCCCCGTCGAAGGCGGCCGTGACGTGGGCGTCGGTGAGTTCCGCCCACAGGACGTGCACCCGTGCCGCGTACTCCGGTGAGCCGATCAGCCCAGCCACGAAGTCCCGCTCCAGCTCGGCGATCTCAGCGTCGAGGCCTAGCTGACGGGATATCTCCACGGGCGCCGCCGTGCCGTGCAGCAGCGTCCCGTCCAGGTCGAAGAGGTGTAGGCGTGCCATGTGCGCCGAGGCTAGTGCCCGCGACGGCTCCCGCTGCCACACACCCCTCCCCTCCGCATCCCAGCCTTCCCCGCTCGACATCGTGTTTCACGTGAAACGTCGCGCCGCTGGACGCACTTGCTCCGTGGCCAAAAGCACCGTGCTTCTCTCCACAAACAGGTGGACGCCAAGGATGAACGTCCGACAGCCTGAACCAGGTGTCGACACCTTCCCTCTCCGCCCTGCCCATCCGCCGACTGACGCTCCGCGACCTGCCGGCCTGCGCCGACCTGTCCGAAGACCGGGGCTGGCCGCGTGAAGAACACAAGTGGGGCCTGCTCCTGTCGGCCGGCACGGGGTACGGCATCGACGACCCCGACGGCAACGGCCTGATCGGCGCCTATGTGGTGACCCGGTACGGCGCTACGGAGCGCCCCGACCTCGCGGCCATCGGCATGGTCCTCGTCGCCGAGCGGTACGCCCGGCGGGGCATCGGCCGCCGCATGATGCAGAACGCCGTCGAGGAGGCGGGCACCACTCCGCTGACCCTCCACGCGACGCCGTTCGGCCGTCCGCTGTACGAACAGCTCGGGTTCGAGGCGATCGGCCGGGCCGAGATGGTCATGGGCCACCTGGTTCCCGCGGGCCCCCTGCCCGACATCGCCACCCGGCCGGCCACCTCGGAAGACCTGACCGCCATCCTCCGGCTCGACACCGAAGTCTTCGGCCATGACCGGATGCACGTCATCACCCGGCTGCCCGCCTTCACCGACCAGCTCAGAGTCGCCGAGACCGACGGAGAAATCGTCGGCTACGCGGGTGCCTGGCCCAACATGGAGACCCATGTCGTGGGCCCGCTCATCGCCCGGGACACCGGGACCGCCCAGGCCCTGATCGCCGCACTCGGCGCCGGCACCGACCGCCCGGTGCGCACCGACATCGACGCACGGCACACGGAGCTGCTGGCGTGGGCGAAGGAAAGCGGGCTCGCGCACGTCGCCGACAACGACGTGATGGCGTACGGAGTGCCGGAGCTCCCGGGTGACTGGACCCGACGCTTCGCACCGCTGACGGTCGCCGCCGGCTGAGCCGGTCGCGTCGGCCCGGCACCAGACGCGGAGCCCGGCCCAGGTCACGCGAGAGAGGCCCGCCCACGGGGTTCGTTTCCCGGGGGCGGGCCTCTCTCGTACGCCGTCCATATGTGCTGCTCTACGTGCCCTACGTCCGGCGTGCCCTGTGCTCTGCACGCCTTGTGCTCTGGACGCCCTGTGCTCTGGACGCTTTACGCGAGGGCCTCCACGGCCGTCGTTGCGAAGCCGTGGTCCTGCTCGGGCGCGCCCCCGCCGACGCCGACGGCGCCGATCAGTCGGCCGTCACGGTGGACCGGAATCCCGCCCGCGATGAAGAGCAGTGGGCGGTCGAGGGCGGTGGGCAGGGTGTGGAAGAGGCCGCCGGGCTGGACGGCGTCGACCAGGTCGGCGGTGGGCGTGTTCAGCTGCAGGGCGGTGTACGCCTTGCGGGTGCTGGTCTCGCCGGAGATCAGCACGGCCCGGTCGTCCCGCCGGAAGGCGAGGAGGTGACCGCCCGCGTCCAGGACGGTGACGCTGACGGTGACGTCGGCGGCCTCGGCGGCGCGGCGGGCCGCGGTGACGAGAACCTCGGCATCCTCGATGGTCAGCGGGGCGACGGGGGTGGTGGTCATGAGGGGATCTCCTTGCGAGGTGCGTGGTGCGAGGTGGTGCGGTACCGGTGGCCCGGTGGATGTCGGGAGGTCGGGCGACACCGGGGATTCGGGGGAGTGGGGAATCAGTGGTGGACGGGAGTCGGCTGATCGACGGGGGCCGACTGCTCGACGGGGACCGGCGTCCCGCCCGCCACGACGAGGCCGGGGCCGGAGGAGCGGCGCTCCAGGGCGGCCGAGACCAGCGCCAGGACGAGGGCGGAGGCGGCGAGGACCGCGCCGACCCAGTTCGGGGCGGTGTAGCCGAGGCCGGCGGAGATGACGAGCCCGCCGAGCCACGCCGAGAGCGCGTTGCCCAGATTGAAGGCGCCGATGTTGACCGCGGAGGCCAGGGTCGGGGCGCCCGATGCGTAGTCCAGGACCCGCTTCTGCAGCGGCGGCACGGTCGCGAAGCCCAGGGCGCCGATCAGCAGGACGGTCACGGCGGCCGCGATCTTGTTGTGCGCGGTCAGGGTGAACAGACCCAGCACCAGAGCGAGGGAGCCCAGCGTCACGTAGAGCATCGGCATCAGCGCACGGTCCGCGAACCGTCCGGCGACCAGGTTGCCGCCGACCATGCCGAGTCCGAAGAGGACGAGCAGCCAGGTGACGGAGGAGTCCGCGTAGCCGGCGACGTCCGTCATCATCGGCGTGATGTAGGTGATGGCCGCGAAGACGCCGCCGAAGCCGAGGACCGTCATCGCCATGGCGAGCAGCACCTGTACGTTGCGGAAGGCTCCGATCTCGTCGCGCAGCCGCACGCCTTCGGGCTTGGGCAGGTCCGGCACGAGCTTGGCGACCCCGAAGAGACCGAGGACGCCGAGGGCCGCGACGATCACGAAGGTGATCCGCCAGCCGATGGCCTGTCCGACGAGCGTGCCGAGCGGGACACCGACGACATTGGCGACCGTGAGTCCCGAGAACATCATGGCGATCGCTCCTGCCTTCTTCTCCGGAGCGACCAGTTCGGCCGCCACGACCGAGCCGATGCCGAAGAAGGCGCCGTGGGCGAGTGAGGCGACGACGCGGCCGGCCAGCATCACTCCGAAGACCGGTGCCACGGCGGAGAGCAGGTTGCCGACGACGAAGAGGCCCATCAGGAGCATCAGCATCCGCTTGCGCGGGATACGGGTGCCGAGGGCGGTCATCAGGGGAGCGCCGAGCACGACACCGAGGGCGTAACCGGTCACGAGGAAGCCTGCCGTCGGGATGGAGACGCCGAAGTCGCCCGCGACCTCGGGAAGCAGTCCCATGATCACGAACTCGGTGGTCCCGATCCCGAAAGCCCCGATCGCGAGGGCCAGAAGCGCGAGAGGCATGGATCTACCTTCCAAACGATTGCAGATGCGCTTAACGTGCGTACACAATAGTTGCGTACGCGGGTTAATTGCAACCGCCGGATATTGCATCGGTGGACTACTCTGGGTGCAGCCGCTCCGGGACGGAGGAACAAGAGCCATGACAGCGACAGACCCCGCACTCACCGCGCTCGCACAGAGCTGGTGCGCCCTCTCCTTGCTCCACGGGAAGATCGAGGCCCATGTCGAGCGCGCCCTCCAGGCCAAGCACGACCTGAGCGTGCGGGAGTACGGGCTCCTCGACGTCCTCAACCGGCAGCACGACGGCGAGGGCGGTCACCTGCAGATGAAGCAGGTCGCCGACGCGGTGGTGCTGAGTCAGAGTGCGACCACCCGCCTGGTGACCCGGCTCGAGGAGCGCGGACTGCTGTCCCGCTACCTGTGCCCCACCGACCGTCGGGGCATCTACACGGACGTCAGCGAGGCCGGTGCCGCGCTCCTCGCCGAGGCGCGCCCCACCAACGACGCGGCGCTCCGCGAAGCGCTCGACGAGGCGGCGCGGAACCCGGAGCTGGCCCCCCTGGTCAAGGCCGTCGAGACGCTGCGCGTGCCCGCATAGGGACGGACGGCGGTGGCGCGGCTACGGAGGCTCCCACCCACGCCGCGGTCGGGCCACATAAGCTGCGGCCATGGGAGATCTTGAAATACGCCCTGCCACTGCCGCGGATCTGCCCGCCATCGTGGGCATGCTCGCCGACGACCCCTTGGGTGCCGCGCGCGAGTCGCCGGACGACCTCGCTCCGTACGTCGCCGCATTTGAGCTCTTGGCCGCCGATCCGAACCAGCATCTGGTCGTCGCCGAGCGCGATGGCCGCGTCGTCGGCACGCTTCAGCTCACGATCGTTCCCGGGCTCTCCCGCAAGGGGGCCACTCGGTCGATCATCGAGGGCGTACGCGTTCATGCCGAGGAGCGCGGCAGCGGGCTCGGCACACGGTTCATCGAGTGGGCCGTCGAGGAATCCCGCCGCCGGAACTGCCAGTTGGTACAGCTGACCTCCGACGCCTCGCGCACCGACGCGCATCGTTTCTACGAGCGGCTCGGGTTCTCGGCGTCGCACGTGGGCTTCAAGCTCCAGCTCTGAGACATCACTGGAGCGTGAGCGAGGAGCAGCCTACTTCACGCACCTTGTTTCACGTGAAACAGGCCGCCTGGCTCCGGCGGGCGGCGTTTCACGTGAAACAGGCCGCCCGACCTGAAGCACCGCAACAACGCCTACGGGAAGCCGCGCCACCCTTGCGGGTCCACGCCTCCAGGAACCGGTGCTCCCGCGTCGTACGGCTCACGAGTGAAGACGAACGACCCCAGATCCAGGTGGCTCACCGAACCGTCCGCTCGCCGTACCGTCCGCAGCAACTCCCCCGCGTAGTAGCCGTTGAGCCCCGTCCAGGTGCCGTCACCGTTGGACCGGAACCGTGCCTGTCGTCCCGCTCCGGAGAGCGGCCCCAGATCGAGCCCACCATCGGCCGTCAGCCGGAGTGCGAGCACCTGGGTCCCCCAGTACCAGGGGCCGGTCACCTCCAAGGCCTTCTCGTCGACGTCGGTCAGCGGGCGCCACGGCTCAGGGATACGCGGCTCTGCATCGGCCACGGTCTTCAGCAGGTCCACGGCCAGCGCGGAAATCGGCGGCCCCGACGTGCAGTTGGCCAGTGCGACGGTGACGAGCCCGTCGGCCTCACTCACCCACAGCGCCGCCAGGAAACCCGGCAGCGATCCGCTGTGCCCCGCCAGGCTGCCCTGCTGCCAGCGCAGCAGATCCAGCCCCAGCCCGTAGGCTCTGTCCCATTCGCCGGTCTGCAGAGGAGCCGACGGCGTGCGCATCTCCCGTACGGACTCCGCGGCGAGCACCCGGTCGTCCCCCTTCGCGAGGAAGTCCCCGAAGCGGGCCAGGTCGGCCGCGGTGGACCACAGCTGACCCGCAGGCGCCATCAGACCCAGGTCCTCGACGGGCTCGGGCATCATCACATCGGCCCAAGGGTGCACGGCGAAGCCGCCCGCGTGCGGCTCCTGCGGCTGTGCGCTCGTCCGGTTCAGGCCCAGCGGCTCCAGCACCTCGCGGCGCAGCACCTCCTCCCAGGGAGCGCCGCGCAACTCCTCCACCAGCGAACCGAGCACCGTGTAACCGGGGTTGGAGTAGTGGAAGCGTCGGCCCACGGGGTGCTTGAAGGGCTCCTCACCCAGCACGTCGGAGAGTTCCGGACGCGTCGAGCCGGGCGTGCGCTCCCACCAGGCGCCCGGCGTCTCGGCGGCCAAACCGCCCGTGTGGGAGAGGAGTTCGGCCACGGTGGCCTCCCCCACGCCCGTGCCCGGCAGGTGCTTCTCCAGCGGGTCTCCCAGGTCCAGCACGCCCTCGTCCCGCAGCCGCATCACCAGCACCGCGGTGAAGGTCTTGGTGATCGAACCGATGCGGTACTGGACGTTCTCGTCCGGCGCGTGCCCGTCCACCATGCTGCGGCCGGCGCTCCACACCAGCGCGCCGTCCCGGGCCACGGCGGTGACCAGGGAAGGGGTACGGCCCTCACGCTGCGCGGTGGCGGTGCGGTGCAACAGAGCTCGACGGGTGGACGGCAAGAGGCCTTCGTACGGCCGGAGGTCTTCATGGGGTGTCGTCATGGGACCAGTTCACCCGGGAGCCGCCCCCGAGTCGAGCCAATTCGCCCCGCACCCGTCAGCCCTCCCAGGGCATCGAGCCCGCGCCCCGCCGCGTCGTGACGTTGATCCGGTTGACCATGTTGGTCACCCCGATGGCGAGGATGAGCGCCGCCAGCTCCTGCTCGGTGTAGTACTTCGCGGCTTCGTCCCAGACCGCGGCCGGCACCGGGTCGGGCCGGTCCGCGAGCCGGGTCGCCGCCTCCGCGAGAGCGAGAGCGGCGCGCTCCGCGTCGGTGAAGTAGGGCGTGGAACGCCAGGCAGCCACCGCGGAACACTGCTCGTCCGTAGCACCCGCCGCGCCGGCGCTGCGCGCGTTCCCGTCCACGCAGACGCTGGATCCGTTGATCTGGCTCACGCGCAGCTGCACCAGCTCGACCGTCGACTGCGGCAGGCCCTGGGTCCTGGTGACCCGGGACAGGACCAGCAGGGCGGTCATGGCCTCAGGGATGATCACGGCGGGGTGCTGCATACGAGCCGGCATGAGTGTTCTCCTCAAGCGTCTGCCCGGCGCCGCTGCCTGCCGCAGGGGTGCCGTGGTGGTCCGTCACTGGACCGACGAATCGCGCCTCGGGAGTGTGAGCGGCCCAGGGGCCCAGAGCCCGGCGGCCGTTCCGTCGCGCAGGTGCTGCTCGTAGGTGACGACCTTGCCGTGGATGACGTCGAGACAGGCGGCGAGGTCGTCGATCTTCGCGCGGACGGCGCGCTCGTGTTCCTGGAGCAGCGCGAGGCGCTCCGGTTCGTTGCCCGGCCCGGAGCGTACGAGCGCCGCGAATCTCTGGATGGTGGCGATGGGCATGTCCGAGTCGCGCAGCCGTCGGCACAACAGGAGCCAGTCCACGTCGGCTTGTTGGTAGACGCGCTGGCCCCCGCCAGAGCGTGGGATCTCGCGGAGGAAGAGTCCTTCGCGCTCGAAGAAGCGCAGTGCGTGCACGCTCAGGCCGGTCGCCTCCGCCACCTGGCCGATGGACAGCCCGTTCGTCGGCCTCGTCGTCTCGTCGGGCAGCCCGCCCGCGTCCTCGCTCATGCCAGGACCGTATCGATCGCTCGACCCGGCCTGCGCTTCGATCGCTTGACCTAGCCTGCGCTCAAGGTCCTAGCGTCTCGCTCATGATCACCGAACAGCACAAGCTCGGCACCGGATTCGACGCCCGCAGCACGGCCACCGACGTACTCGCGGGCGTGGACCTGAGGGGTGCGACGGCCTTGGTCACGGGCGGCTACTCCGGGCTCGGGCTCGCGACCACCCGCGCTCTGGTCCAGGCGGGCGCACACGTCATCGTCCCCGCCCGCCGTCCCGACACCGCCGAGGCCGCCCTGCACGGCCTTCCCCGGACCGAGGTCCGGGCACTCGACCTCTCCGACCTGGAGAGCGTCCGCGTCTTCGCAGCAGGTTTCCTGGAAACGGGCCGCTCGCTCGACGTCCTCATCAACGGCGCGGGCGTGATGGCTTGTCCGGAGACGCGCGTCGGCCCGGGCTGGGAGGCGCACTTCGCCGTCAACCACCTCGGGCACTTCGCGCTGGCCCACCGCCTGTCCCCGTCCTTCGCGTCCACCGGGGCCCGCGTGGTGGCCGTCGCCTCCTCCGGGCACTTCCTCTCCGACATCCGATGGGAGGACCCGCACTTCCGTACCGGATACGACCGCTGGCTGGCCTACGCCCAGTCCAAGACCGCCAACGCCCTCTTCGCCCTGCACCTCGACCGGCTCGGCTCCGCCCGCGGCCTGCACGCCTTCGCCGTCCACCCCGGCAGCATCCTCACCCCGCTGCAGCGCCACATTCCCCGCGACGAGCAGCTCGCCCAGGGGTGGATCACTCAGGACGGCACACCCGCCGAGGGCTTCAAGACGCCTGAACAGGGCGCGGCGACGGCAGTGTGGGCGGCGACCTCGCCCCTGCTGGCCGGCCACGGCGGGGCGTACTGCCAGGACTGCGACATCGCCGTGCCCGCCACCACCGACGACATGCTGATCGGCGGCGTCAAGCCCTGGGCCGTCGACCCGGACGCGGCGGCCCGACTCTGGGACCTCTCCTGCGAACTCACCGGGCTCAGCGCCCTCTGAACCGGACGACAGGGTGTGGGATGGCCGGGAAGATCCTGCGCTGTCGCATGTCACCTCCTCCGACCGCCTCCGACCGCCTCCGACCGCCTCCGACCGCCTCCGACCGCCTCCGACCGCCTCCGACCGCCTCCGACGGAGTCGACCAGGTCTGCGCGAGTCAGATCGAGGCTTGGAGAGCCTTGCACAGGAGCTCGCCGAACTCTGCGGGATGCGTGGTCAGCCCGATGTGCCCGCCGGGGAAGTGCTGGAGTTCCGTGCCGAGACGCTCGGCCAGGACGGCGGCCGAGCGGTAGGGCAGCTCACCGCGTGAGTCCTGCCCACCGGCGATCACGAGTCGGTCCGACAGCCCCTCCAACCGAGGGATGTCCGGCACGTAGGACATGAAGCCGGGCACGATCCGCCCGACGAAGTACGGCAGGTCCCCCATCGTCTGCTCCGCCCGCGCCGCCGCTTGCGGCGGGAGTTCGAGCTCGGCCTGCGGCTCGGTGGTGTCGCCGTCCTTCGTCAGGCCCGCAGCGAACACGGCCATGGCCGGCATGAGCCCTTGGGTGCGGAACGTGTCCTGCACGCGGGCGATGAGTGCGCGGTGTTCGGCCGCATCCGGCAGGACCTCTACTACCGGCGGCTCGTGCAGCACGACGCGTGCGACGCGCTCCGGGTGGGAGGTGAGCAGGTGCAACACCGCGATCGCGCCCGAGCTGGCGCCGAAGACCAGGGCGGGCACACCGGGCGACAGCAGTTCCAGCATCCGGAACGCGTCATCGGCGTGCTCGGCCACGTGCTGCTCGGCGCCGGGGTCGTCCAGCGTGCTGCGCGACATGCCGCGAGGGTCGTAGGTGGCGACGGTGTATGCGGCGGCCAGGTCATCGGCGATGCCGTCGAAGGACGCCGCGCCGCCTGTCCCTCCGGGGACCAGCAGGACGAGCGGGCCCTGGCCTCGCACCTCGTAGTGCAAGGTCGCGCCGTTCACCCGCAGGCTGCCGATGCTGGGGGCGGTCATGAGGAGTGTCCTTCTCCGGACGGGGGCCAGTGCTCCAGGAGGGTGTGCAGGGCGTCGAGCGCGCGGGTCCAGGACTGCTCCGGCGAACGCCTGTGCGCGAAGCCGCCCGCCGCTTCCAGGGCGACGAACCCGTGGAACGTGCTGCGCAGCAGCCGGACCGCGTCGGTCAGGTCCGGCTCGGCCAGTCCGTAGCCGCGCAGCATGCCGTAGGTCAGCTCGACCGCCCGCCGAGGTCCGGCCGCCTTTGCGGCCAGCTCGGAGTCGATCTGGATCGGGGCCTGCGTTGCCATGTAACGGCCCGGATGCTGGTGGGCGTACTCCCGCCAGGCCTCCGCGAAGGCGACGAGCGCTTCCTTGCCCGCCAGCCCGGCGGTCGCCTCCGCGATGCGGATGGTCTTCTCGTCCGCCGCCAGCAGGGCGATCCGTCCGCGTAGATCCTCCAGGCTGCGGACATGCGTGTAGAGGCTCGCGTCCTTCACGCCCAGTCGCCGCGCGACCTGCGACATGGTCACCCGGTCGAGCCCGACGTCGTCCGCCAGCTCGGCGCCCGCGACCGTCACCCGCTCCACCGTCAGCCCGGCCCGCACCATGCACCCTCCAACGATCCTAGGACCCCTAGTTTTAACCTAGGAGCCCTAGGAAGGCAACCGAAGGACGCTGCAAGGACGGTTGTGAACGGTACTTCCGCGGGGCTAGCGCTCCTGTGGACCGTCGTGGAGAGGGAGGCCGTGCTCCCGAAGATCAGGTCTGCGCCATGTCCACGAAGCGCGAGTAGTGGCCCTGGAAGGCGACGGTGATCGTCGCCGTCGGGCCGTTACGGTGCTTGCCCACGATGATGTCCGCCTCGCCGGCGCGGGGGGACTCCTTCTCGTACGCGTCTTCGCGGTGCAGCAGGATCACCATGTCCGCGTCCTGCTCGATCGAGCCGGATTCACGCAGGTCGGAGACCATGGGCTTCTTGTCCGTGCGCTGCTCGGGGCCACGGTTCAACTGCGAGAGCGCGATCACCGGCAGCTCCAGCTCCTTGGCCAGGAGCTTGAGGTTTCGCGACATGTCCGAGACTTCCTGCTGTCGGCTCTCGGACCGCTTGGAGCCGCCCGACTGCATCAGCTGCAGGTAGTCGATGACGACGAGTTTCAGGTCGTTGCGCTGCTTGAGGCGGCGGCACTTGGCCCGGATCTCCATCATCGACAGGTTCGGGGAGTCGTCGATGTAGAGCGGGGCGGCCGAGACATCAGGCATGCGCCGGGCCAGCCGGGTCCAGTCCTCGTCGGTCATCGTGCCGGACCGCATGTGGTGCAGCGCCACCCGCGCCTCGGCGGAGAGCAGACGCATCGCGATCTCGTTGCGCCCCATTTCGAGCGAGAAGATCACGCTCGGCATGTTGTGCTTGATCGAACAGGCTCGCGCGAAGTCCAGCGCGAGCGTCGACTTACCCATGGCGGGACGGGCCGCGATGATGATCATCTGGCCCGGGTGCAGGCCGTTGGTGAGCTGGTCGAGGTCGGTGAAGCCGGTCGGCACGCCGGTCATCTCTCCCGACCGCGAGCCGATCGCCTCGATCTCGTCGAGGGCGCCCTCCATGATGTCGCCGAGCGGCAGGTAGTCCTCGGTGGTGCGCTGCTCGGTGACCGCGTAGATCTCGGCCTGGGCGCTGTTGACGATCTCGTCGACGTCGCCGTCTGCCGCGTATCCCATCTGCGTGATCTTCGTGCCGGCCTCGACGAGGCGGCGCAGTACGGCCCGCTCGTGGACGATCTCCGCGTAGTACTCGGCGTTCGCCGCCGTCGGGACCGTCTGGACCAGCGTGTGCAGATACGATGCGCCGCCGACCTTGGTGATCTCACCGCGCTTGGTGAGCTCGGCCGCCACGGTGATGGGGTCGGCCGGCTCGCCCTTCGCGTACAGGTCGAGGATCGAGGCGTAGATCGTCTCGTGGGCCGGGCGGTAGAAGTCGTGCCCCTTGAGGACCTCGACGACGTCGGCGATGGCGTCCTTGGACAGCAGCATGCCGCCGAGCACGGACTGTTCCGCGTCGAGATCCTGCGGCGGAACGCGCTCGAACGACGAACCACCACCGTCCCAGCCGCTCTCCCGGCCCCGGTCGTGCTGCTCGTCGCGGCCCCTGCCTCCGTCGCGGCGCTGACGGGATACGGGCAGACGGTCACTGGGACCGCTGTCGGCCCAGGGGTCGTCCAAAGGCTCGGAGATACTCACCGGGCCACCTCCTCCCGTCCGCCGAGCGGACCTCGCCGTGCCCCTCTTTGTTACGGCACGACACTGACAAATAAGCGGGCCCAACTCCGGTTCTGACGCGTCGGTTTTACGGGGTTTCCGAGGTCGTACGACGAGGCGGCCGCCGGACCACGGTAGGCCTGTGGGCACCGTCAGCCAATCTGGTTATCCACAGGCGGTGTGGATGACGGACCCCAGGCTGTGGAGAACCCCGCCAAACCTGTGCACGGTCCGGTGGACAGCCCTGTGAACAAGCCCTCAGCCTGCCTCCTGAAGCTCCTCTGACCTGCGCTTTTCCCATCCACCGGCTGTGCAGAAGAAAAACTTCCCCAGTCGGACCAAGATCGTTGCAAACCACGCCCGGCGGCACGCGGAAAGCCGCATCTGGTAAGGGTCTCTAAAGCATTGCATCTCTTACCTGTGGAAGATTACATTGGTGCTCATGACACAGGCTCCCGCGGCGCCCAAGGCCGCCCGGCGACGGCACGACCGAGAGATCATCTCGCTCGCCGTTCCCGCATTCGGCGCGCTCGTCGCCGAGCCCCTCTTCGTCCTCGCCGACAGCGCCATCGTCGGCCACCTCGGCACCGGGCAACTGGCCGGCCTCGGCATCGCCTCGCCACTCCTCACCACCGCGGTGAGCATCTTCGTCTTCCTCGCCTACGCCACCACGGCCGCCGTCGCGCGCCGGGTGGGCGCCGGTGATCTGCAGTCCGCCATCCGCCAGGGCATGGACGGCATCTGGCTCGCGCTGCTCCTCGGCGCCCTCGTCATCGCCGTCGTACTGCCCACCGCCCCCGCTCTCGTGGAGCTCTTCGGAGCGTCGGAGACCGCGGCCCCCTATGCCGTCACCTATCTGCGGATCTCCTCGTTCGGCATCCCCGCCATGCTCGTGGTGCTCGCCGCCACCGGTGTGCTGCGAGGACTGCAGGACACCAGGACCCCGCTGTACGTCGCGATCGGCGGATTCGTCGCCAACGGCGTCCTCAACGTCGGCCTGGTCTACGGCGCGGACCTCGGCATCGCGGGCTCCGCCTGGGGCACGGTCATCGCCCAGTGCGGCATGGCGGCCATCTACCTCTACGTCGTCGTACGCGGAGCACGCCGCCACGGCGCCTCGCTGCGCCCCGACGCCGCCGGCATCAGGGCCTGCGCACAGGCCGGTGCGCCGCTTCTGGTCCGCACCCTCTCGCTGCGCGCCATCCTGATGATCGCGACCGCCGTCGCCGCCCGTCTCGGCGATTCCGACGTGGCCGCCCACCAGATCGTGCTGTCCCTGTGGAGTTTGCTGGCCTTCGCACTCGACGCCATCGCCATCGCGGGCCAGGCGATCATCGGTCGCTACTTGGGCGCCGACGATCCGGACGGCGCTCGCGCCGTCTGCCGTCGGATGGTCGAGTGGGGCATCGCCTCGGGTGTCGTCCTCGGCCTGCTGGTCGTCCTCGCCCGCCCGCTGTTCATCCCGCTCTTCACCGGTGACGCGGCCGTCCAGGACGCGGCGCTGCCTGCCCTGGTGGTGGTGGCCCTCGCCCAACCGGTCTGCGGCATCGTCTTCGTTCTCGACGGTGTCCTGATGGGTGCGGGCGACGGGCCTTATCTGGCCTGGGCCATGATCGTCACGTTGGCCGTCTTCACCCCGGTCGCCCTGCTCGTGCCGACCTTCGGCGGGGGTCTGACTGCCCTCTGGGGCGCCATGACACTGATGATGGCGGTACGGATGCTGACCCTGTGGCTGCGCTCCCGCTCCGGCCGCTGGATCGTCACGGGCGCCACCCGCTGAGCGTTTCCCGCTGTTTCACGTGAAACAGCGGGAGCGGAGACCCACGAGAAAGGGGCCGCACCCGATGGGTGCGGCCCCTCACTCAGTCCTGCCAAGCGCAGTGCTTAGGCGGAGACGACCTCGACGTTGACCTTCGCGGCAACCTCGGGGTGCAGACGCACGGACGTCGTGTGAGCGCCCAGCGTCTTGATCGGCGAGCCCAGCTCGACGCGGCGCTTGTCGACCTTCGGACCACCGGCAGCCTCGATCGCCGAAGCGACGTCGGCCGGGGTGACGGAACCGAAGAGACGACCGGCGTCGCCGGAGCGGACGGCCAGACGGACCTTGACGCCCTCGAGCTGGGCCTTGACCTCGTTGGCCTGCTCGATGGTCGCGATCTCGTGGATCTTGCGCGCGCGACGGATCTGCGCGACGTCCTTCTCGCCACCCTTGGTCCAGCGGATCGCGAAGTTCCGCGGGATCAGGTAGTTGCGGGCGTAGCCGTCCTTGACGTCTACGACCTCGCCGGCGGCACCGAGGCCGGAGACCTCGTGGGTGAGGATGATCTTCATTAGTCGGTCACCCTTCCCTTATCGCGCGGTGGACGTGTAGGGCAGCAGCGCCATCTCACGGCTGTTCTTCACGGCCGTGGCGACGTCACGCTGGTGCTGCGTGCAGTTGCCGGTCACGCGGCGGGCACGGATCTTGCCGCGGTCGGAAATGAACTTCCGCAGCATGTTCGTGTCCTTGTAGTCCACGTACGTGACCTTGTCCTTGCAGAAAGCGCAGACCTTCTTCTTAGGCTTGCGCACAGGCGGCTTCGCCATGGTGTTTCTCCTGTGTGATCAAGAAGTGGGGTTCGGCCCACCCTCGGCCCGAAGGCCTGAAAGCCCTGAGGCTCAGAAGGGGGGCTCGTCCGAGTAGCCGCCACCGGAGCCGCCGGAGCTTCCGCCCCAGCCGCCACCGCCGCCGCCCTGCTGCTGGCCGCCGCCGGCCGGCGCACCGGTCGCCCAGGGGTCGTCGGCGGGAGCACCGCCGCCGCCACCCTGCTGCTGACCGCCACCGGGGTTGCCACCCCAGCTGCCGCCCTGCTGGCCGCCGCCACCGCCGCCGTAACCGCCCTGGCCACCGCGACCGGTGGTCTTGGTGACCTTGGCCGTGGCGTTCTTCAGGCTGGCGCCGACTTCCTCGACGTCCAGCTCGTAGACCGTGCGCTTGATGCCCTCACGGTCCTCGTAGGACCGCTGCTTCAGGCGGCCCTGCACGACGACGCGCATGCCTCGCTGAAGCGACTCCGCGACGTTCTCCGCCGCCTGACGCCAGACCGAGCAGGTCAGGAACAGGCTCTCGCCGTCCTTCCACTCGTTCGTCTGACGGTCGAAGGTGCGGGGGGTGGACGCGACACGGAACTTCGCGACCGCCGCACCGGAGGGGGTGAAGCGCAGCTCGGGGTCGTCGACAAGATTGCCGACGACCGTGATGACGGTCTCGCCTGCCATGGGGGAACCTCTCGGCGGGTTTGCTGCTGGCTGCTTGTTGCTGCTACTCGATTCCCGGGTGCTGCTGAGCTAGAGAGCTCAGTGCATCTCGGGACGGAGGACCTTGGTCCGGAGGACCGACTCGTTCAGGTTCATCTGTCGGTCGAGCTCCTTGACGACCGCAGGCTCGGCCTGCAGGTCGATGACCGAGTAGATGCCCTCAGGCTTCTTCTTGATCTCGTAGGACAGACGACGACGGCCCCAGGTGTCGACCTTCTCGACCTTTCCGTTGCCCTCACGGACGACGGAGAGGAAGTTCTCGATCAGCGGGGAGACAGCGCGCTCCTCGAGATCGGGGTCGAGGATGACCATCACTTCGTAGTGACGCATGTGGAACCCACCTCCTTTGGACTCAGCGGCCACGGTCGTTCCGTGGCAGGAGGGTCGTGATGCGTACGCAACGGTATCGGCCGCCACTGACAATCGACTCCCGCGAGCGGGGGCTCTTGCTGTGGCCAGGGCAGACACCGGTGCAGACGGTACAGAGTACCCGCACCGAGGCTTCCGGTTGAAATCCGGCGTCGGAGGGGCAGAATCTGTACACATCGGGTGTGTACGGCGCTACGATGCGCCGCCTTCCGCAGGAGGTGCCTCCATGGCACAGGCAATGCGACCGAATACCGGCACTTCTCTCTTCGCCACCGACGGCAAAGCCCATCCGCTCCAGGACGCGCTGCTCGGCGTGACGCTGGTGCTCGGGGTGATCGCCTTCGTGACGGCGATGTTCCACAACCTCCATCTGATCAGCTCGTGGGCAGGCCTGATCGGGATCGCCACCGGCGCGTACGGCCAGTTCATCTCGGTGACCACGCGCGAGCGCTTCGGTCTGATCCTCGGCCTCGGCGCATCGGCGGTCGGCTTCTTCCTGGGCATGGCACACGGCGGTCTCTTCGGCGGAATCGTCGGCTGACGGCCTCCGGGCACCCCGGTCGCCCACGCGGGCCGGGGTGCTGAGTTCCGTACGCCCAGTCGGGGCGCTCGCGGGGCGCAGTAGGCTTCGGCGCGAGAGCCGGAGCCCCTGTACCCATGGGGACACACCAGCCCGAGGAGCGCCCCGAATGAGTCTGACCCTGAGGACCATCAGTCGCGAGCAGCATCTGGCGTATATCCAGACACTGCCGTCGGCGAGTCATTGCCAGGTCCCGGCATGGGCTGACGTGAAAAGCGAATGGCGCTCGGAGAACCTGGGCTGGTTCGACGACAGGACCGGTCAGCTGGTCGGCGTCGGCCTGGTGCTCTACCGACAGCTGCCCAAGCTGAAGCGCTATCTCGCGTACCTCCCCGAGGGCCCGGTCATCAACTGGTACGCCCCGAACCTCGACGAGTGGCTGCAGCCGATGCTGGCGCATCTGAAGCAGCAGGGCGCCTTCTCCGTGAAGATGGGTCCGCCGGTCGTGATCCGCCGCTGGGACGCTCCGGCGATCAAGGCAGGCATCCAGAACCCGGACGTGAAGCGCCTGCGGGACACCGAGGCCACGCACATCGAGCCGCGTGCCTTCGAGGTCTCCGACCGGCTGCGCCGGATGGGCTGGCAGCAGGGTGAGGACGGCGGCGCCGGCTTCGGTGACGTGCAGCCCCGCTTCGTCTTCCAGGTGCCGCTGGCCAACCGCTCCCTGGACGAGGTCCAGAAGGGCTTCAACCAGCTGTGGCGGCGCAACATCAAGAAGGCCGAGAAGGCCGGCGTCGAGGTCGTCCAGGGCGGCTACCAGGACCTCGCCGAGTGGCAGCGGCTCTACGAGATCACCGCGGTGCGCGACAAGTTCCGCCCGCGGCCGCTGGCCTATTTCGAGCAGATGTGGCGGGCCCTCAACTCCGAGGACCCCAACCGCATGCGGCTGTACTTCGCGCGGCACAACGGCGTGAACCTGTCGGCCGCGACGATGCTCGTCGTCGGCGGACACGTCTGGTACTCCTACGGCGCGTCGGACAACATCGGGCGTGAGGTCCGGCCCTCGAACGCGATGCAGTGGCGCATGCTGCGCGACGCGTACGCCATGGGGGCCACCGTCTATGACCTGCGCGGCATCTCCGACTCACTGGACGAGACGGACCACCTCTTCGGTCTGATCCAGTTCAAGGTCGGTACCGGCGGCGAGGCCGCCGAGTACATCGGCGAGTGGGACTTCCCGCTCAACAAGCTGCTGCACAAGGCGCTCGACATCTACATGTCGCGCCGCTGATCCCGCACAATTTCCTTCCATCACTCCGATACACCGCAGGCACGAGAAAGGTTCCGGGATCCAGCCATGGCGCTCACGCTCTATGTCGACACCGCGCGCTGGCGGGCACACCAGAAGCACCTGCTGGAGCAGTTCCCGGGCATCGTCCCGGTCTGCAAGGGCAACGGTTACGGCTTCGGTCACGAGCGCCTCGCCGAGGAAGCCACCCGCTTCGGCTCCGATGTCCTCGCCGTGGGCACCACCTACGAGGCCGCCAGGATCAAGGACTGGTTCAGCGGCGATCTGCTGGTCCTGACCCCGTTCCGGCGGGGCGAGGAGCCGGTGCCGCTGCCCGACCGCGTGATCCGCTCCGTGTCCTCGCTCGACGGCGTCTACGGCCTCGTGGGCGCCCGCGTCGTCATCGAGGTCATGTCCTCGATGAAGCGGCACGGCGTCAGCGAGCAGGAGCTGCCGCAGCTGCACGCGGCGATCGAGGACGTGCGCCTCGAGGGCTTCGCCATCCACCTGCCGCTGGACCGCACCGACGGCTCGGACGCCGTCGAGGAGGTCATCGGCTGGATGGACCGCCTGCGCGCGGCCCGGCTTCCGCTGCACACGATGTTCGTCAGTCATCTCAAGGCGGGTGAACTGGCGCGTCTGCAGCAGCAGTTCCCGCAGACCCGGTTCCGCGCGCGGATCGGCACGAACCTCTGGCTGGGCGACCACGAGGCCACCGAGTACCGGGGCGCCGTCCTGGACGTCACCGCAGTCGCCAAGGGCGACCGCTTCGGTTACCGCCAGCAGAAGGCGGCGTCGGACGGTTGGCTGGTCGTCGTCGCGGGCGGCACCTCGCACGGCGTCGGCCTGGAGGCCCCGAAGGCGTTGCACGGCATGATGCCGCGCGCCAAGGGCGTGGCCCGTGCGGGCCTCGCGACCGTGAACCGCAATCTCTCGCCCTTCGTCTGGGCGGGCAAGCAGCGCTGGTTCGCGGAGCCGCCGCACATGCAGGTCTCGATCCTGTTCGTGCCGTCCGACGCGCCGGAGCCGACGGTCGGCGAGGAGCTGGTGGCCCATCTGCGGCACACCACCACGCAGTTCGACCGGATCGTCGACCGCTGAGCAGCGGCTGAGCGATGGACGGAGGGGCCGGTACGACTCGTCGTCGTACCGGCCCCTCCGTTTTCCCCTCTCATCGGCCCGTTCGCCCTGAGCGAACACGCCTGGGTCTCGGCGCAGCCACTTCAGGGCGCCGGATCGGTCGCCCTTCCCCACTTCACCGCGGGAGAAGCGGCGGCGGGCACCGCGGTGGAACGCAGCGCGGTCCGGGTGGCGCGGCCGGTGTAGCCGAGGACGAAGACGTCCTCCGCCTCGTCCAGGACGCCCCCTGAGGGGTCGTCTTCCCCGGCTTGCCGTACGACGTCCCGTTCGGGCATCAGGACGTCGCGTACGACCACCGCGCACAGGTAGAGCGTGCCCAACAGGTGGATGACGATGACCAGTTGGTAGCCCTCGGTCGGCAGACCCTTATGGGCGTCTCCGCTCGTCGTGTACGCCAGGTACATCCAGATCCCCAGGAAGTACGCGACCTCGCACGCCTGCCAGATCAGGAAGTCCCGCCAGCGCGGGCGGGCGAGCGCGGCGAGCGGAATCAGCCACAGGACGTACTGCGGCGAGTAGACCTTGTTGGTGAGGACGAAGGCGGCGACCACCAGGAAGGCGAGCTGCGCGAAGCGCGGGCGGCGCGGCGCGGTCAGTCCGAGCGCGCCGACGGCGAGACAGGCGAGGAGCATCAGAACCGTCGCCAAGGTGTTGACCGTGTCCGTCCCCGGTGGCGAGTCCATGCGCTGGGACAGGATCAGCCAGAAGGAGCCGAAGTCGACGCCGCGCTCCTTGCTGAAGGAGTAGAACTTCGACCAGCCGTCGCCGGCGAGCAGGATCACCGGAAGGTTGACGACCAGCCAGGTGCCCACCGTGCCGGCCAGGGCCGCCCCGAACTCCCGCCAGCGGCCCGCGCGCCAGCACAGGATCAGCAGCGGTCCGAGCAGCAGCACCGGATAGAGCTTGGCGGCCGTCGCGAGGCCCAGGAGCACGCCGAAGGCGAGCGGACGCGCGCGTGACCACATCAGCATCGCGGCGGCCGTGAGAGCGACGGCGAGCAGGTCCCAGTTGATGGTGGCCGTCAGCGCGAGCGCGGGCGCGAGAGCGACGAGCAGCGCGTCCCAGGGGCGCCGCCGATGGGTCCGCGCGACGCAGATGGCGAGGGCCGCGGTGCAGGCCATCAGTATCCCCGCGTTGACCATCCAGTAGATCTTTTCCTGGTGCTGGATGGAGCCGCTGCCGGGAGTGACCCAGGAGGCCACCTCCATGAACACCCCGGTCAGGACCGGGTACTCCAGGTACTCCATGTCACCGGGCAGCTTGTCGAAGTACGGCACGAGCCCGTCGGCGAAGCCGCGGCCCTGGTAGAGGTGGGGGATGTCGGAGTAGCAGGCGTGCGTGTACTGCGAGCTCGCCCCGAAGAACCAGGCGCCGTTGTAGCACGGCATCTTCTGGATCATTCCGAGCACGAACATCCCGAGAGCGACGAGCGCGATGATGCGCACCGGGGTCCACCAGGTCGGCGCGAACAGCACTCTTCGTCCGGTCGGGCCCCCGATCAGCTCGCTGCCGGCCCGGGCGACCTCGTCCTCTCCGGTCGGCCGCACCGGCTCGGGCTCCGGCTCCCGCGCCTCCGCCGGCTCGTACTCGCTCGTGAGCGCGGTCTCGGCGCCCGAGTCCGCACCGAGGTGTCCTGAGCGGTGGGGGCCGACGCTCTCGTGCTCTGCACCATGAGAATGCGCGCCGGGGGAGTCTGCGCTGTGGGGGTCTGCACTGGGCATGCCCGCCATCCTGCCGTACCCGACGGAGAACGCGGAGAGGGCCGCCGCGCCCATCGGCGCGACGGCCCTCGTTTTTCACGGCCCTCGTTTCACGTGAAACATCCGCGGACGGTGTCCCGGCGGTTCACCGGGCCACTCCCACGGGCTCGGCTCAGCCCGGGCCACCGATGAAGTGGCTTCCGCCGTCTTCGTTCCCCTCGTTGACCCCGCCACCGGCCGGGTCCTCCGTGGCGGGTGGTGACTGGCCTCCCGGTCCGCCGGGGCCGCCGCCGACGCCCCCTTCGGCCCCGCCGTTCTCCTGGCCACCGTCGTGTTTGCAGTCCCAGTCGAGCGGGTCGCAGGATTCCCCGGGGTCGGGCGACTGCGTCGGAGGCTTGGAGGACTTGGACTGCGAGGGCGTGGGCGACGTGGTCTTCTGCGGCTCCTCGGACTTCGTAGGAGCGGTCGACGGGGGCGGGGTCTCGCCGACGACCTCACCGATCGGCCCGGGCACGGGGAAGTTCTTCACCGGCTCACCCTTGAGCGCCCGCTCCATGTAGTCCTGCCAGATCTGCGCGGGGAACGAGGCACCGTGGATCTTCTCCTCGCCACCCGTGCCGAACATCTCCAGGAAGTGCCGCTGCTTGTTGGACTCGTCGTCGTCGAGCCGGTACATGCTCACCGCCGTCGACAGCTGCGGGGTGTAGCCCACGAACCAGGCGGACTTGTTGCCGTCCGTCGTACCGGTCTTGCCCGCGACCTGGCGGCCGGCGAGCTTGGCGGAGGTACCGGTGCCCTTGTCCACGACCGTCCGCAACACGTCGGTGACGTTGTCCGCGACCGTGTCGTCGAAGGCACGCTTGCTCTGCTTCTTGTGGGTGTAGACCGAGTCGCCCTCGTGCTGCACCTCGGTGACGGAGTACGGGTCGTTCTGCTCACCGCTCGCCGCGAAGGTGGAGTACGCCCCGGCCATCCGGATCGCGCTCGGCGACGAGGTTCCGAGCGAGAAGGACGGGTAGTTGGCGCTCGCCATGGACCGGTCGTCCTTGAGGCCGGCCGCCATGGCCGCCTCCTTCACCTTCTCCAGACCGACGTCCATGCCGAGCTGCACATAAGCCGAGTTGACCGACTGCCTCATCGCCTCGCGGAGGTCGATCTGGTACGTCGGGGGGTTGTACGACTCATTGCCGTCGTTCTTCTGGAGCCATTCCTTGCCGTCGCGGTCGGTCCAGACGTTCCCGTCGTACTTCTGGATCTTGAGCTTGTTCTTGCCGCTGTACAGGCTCTTCGGGTTGACCACCGTGCGCTCGCTGTCCGCCTGGATCTCGCCGAGGTCCGGGTTGCGCACGCCGTTCTTGAAGGCGGCGGCCAACACGAACGGCTTGTACGTCGAACCGACCTGGGCACCGGTCTGGTCGGCGTTGTTGGTGAAGTGCTTCGTGGCGTCCTCACCGCCGTAGATGGCCTTGATCGCGCCGTCCCCGGGCTCCACCGAGGCGCCGCCGAACTGGACGTGCGTGTCCTTCTCCGGCCGCAGCTTCGGCTTGATCCGCGCCTTGCGGACCTTGTTCACCGACTCCTCGAGCTCCTTGACCTTCGCCTTGTTGAAGGTCGTGTGGATCTCGTAGCCGCCCTGCTGGAGCTGCTCGGCGGTGATGTTGGTGTTCCGGATGACGTACGCCTTGGCCAGGTCCACGAGGTAGCCGGTCTGGCCTGCCAGGTCGATGTTCGAGCGCGGGTTCTGCAGCTTGGGGAACTTCTGGTACTTGGCCCGCTGGGCGGCGGTCAGACGGCCGTCCTTGACCTCCTCGTCGAGGATCCACGCCCACCGCTTCTTGGCGCGCTCGGTGTTGTCCTGCGAGCTGGCCGCGGGGTCGATCTCGGGGTAGCCGGCGGGGTCGTAGTACGTGGCGCCCTTGAGCACGGTGGCGAGAAGCGCGCACTGGCTCGGGTCCAGCTCCTTGGCTTCCTTGTTGAAGTAGGCCCGCGCGGCCGCCTGGATGCCGTACGCCCCACGCCCGTAATAGGCGGTGTTGAGGTATCCGGCCATGATGTCTTCCTTGGAGACCGTCCGGCCGACCTTTATGGAGATGAAGAGCTCTTTGAACTTACGGGTGAACGTCTGCGACTGGTCGCCCAGCCGCGCGTTCTTCACGTACTGCTGGGTGATCGTCGAGCCACCCTGGGTCTGCCCGCCCTTGGCCATGTTCACCAGGGCACGGGTGATGCCCATCGGGTCGACGCCCTTGTCCTTCTCGAAGGACTTGTTCTCCGCCGACATGACGGCGAAGCGCATCTCCTCGGGGATGTCGTCGTAGTCGATGATCTGGCGGTTGCGCTCACCGCCGGTCGCGACCATCTGCTTGCCGTCGTCCCAGTAGTAGACGTTGTTCTGCGCCTTGGCCGCCTTGTCGACCTCGGGCACCTCCACCAACGCGTACGAGATGCCGGCGACCGCCATCACGCTGCCGAGGAAGCCGAGAAACACACCCGAGACCAGGCGCCACGAGGGGACCCAGCGCCGCGCGCCGTACTTGCCCGCGCGCGGGTAGTCGATGAACCGCTTCTTGCGGGGCGGCTCGGCGCCACCGCGGCCTCTACCGCGGCCCGGTCCGCTCGGACCGCCGGGGCCGCCACCGCCTCGACGGCCGCCACCGCCCGAGCGCCCACCTCCGTCGGGCGCCCTGCGGCGGCCGCCGCTCGCACCGAGTGAGCCACTGCGCTGTGCGGCGCGCCGGGCTTCGGCCCGGCCGCCGTAGGGTCGGCCTCCGTCGTCCGGAGTGCCTGATCCCGGTGCCCCATAAGAAGAAGAGGGCGATCCGGTGTCGCCCCGCGGTGCCGCACGGCGGCCCGACGGTGGTGGGGCGCCGCGCCGGGCCGCGGCGCGTCCGCCGCCCTGCGGCTGCGGCGGTTTGCGACGGTGCTCGCTCATCGAACGATTACTCCTCGGGCAGGCGCAGCTGTCCACGCCTGGCAACGGCGGCTGGTTTCCGGTCCCCCCGAAGTACGGATGCGCCCGTTCCGGAGCTCACCCGCACTGCACCGGGGACGACGACGCTCCCCGGCGTCACTTGGTTCCCGGTGGCATGCATGGCGCACAGACTACGCACCGTCAAAACCCTCGTAGAGCCGAAGTTCACCCCAAATCAGGCAAGTTACTTCCTACGAATCGGTGATGTGACGCCGTTCACCGTGCCCCCTCTTGTCTCATCCGGGTCGCCGTTCTATCGTCTCGATGTATCGAGTCGATACATCAGCTCGGCATAAAGGTCGTCCTGAGGGACCGCGGCAGACGGGAGGCGAAGATGAGCAGGCGCTCCGGCATCCTGGAATTCGCCGTGCTCGGCCTGCTTCGCGAGTCCCCGATGCACGGCTATGAGCTGCGCAAACGCCTCAATACGTCACTGGGAGTGTTCCGCGCCTTCAGCTACGGGACGCTCTACCCCTGCCTCAAGACGCTGGTCGCCAACGGCTGGTTGATCGAGGAGACGGGCAGCAGCCCCGAGGACGCCCTCGCAGCTCCACTCGCAGGGCGTCGCGCCAAGATCGTCTATCGGTTGACGGCGGAAGGTAAGGAGCACTTCGAGGATCTGCTGTCGCAGACCGGCCCCGACGCCTACGAGGACGAGCACTTCGCCGCCCGCTTCGCCTTCTTCGGGCAGACCTCGCGGGACGTGCGGATGCGGGTGCTCGAGGGCCGCCGCAGCCGCCTCGAAGAGCGCCTGGAGAAGATGCGCGCTTCCCTGGCCCGTACCCGGGAGCGCCTGGACGACTACACGCTCGAGCTGCAGCGCCACGGCATGGAGTCCGTGGAGCGCGAAGTGCGCTGGCTGAACGAGCTCATCGAGAGCGAGCGGGCGGGGCGGGACCAGCAACGGTCCGCCCCCGGCGGCTCCGCTCAGCAGAACAGCACATCCGGGGAGTCGGCGGGCCTGCCCCGGCGGCGGGAGACCAACCCGCCGCCGGATCCGTCCGATGACCCCACCAAGTGAGACCCAGCGTTCCGCGGGGTTTCAACCGGAATACCGAGATCACACAGGGAGCAACCGGAATGGGTTCGGTTCGCGTAGCCATCGTCGGCGTGGGCAACTGCGCCGCCTCGCTGGTCCAGGGCGTCGAGTACTACAAGGACGCAGACCCGGACACCAAGGTCCCGGGCCTGATGCACGTCCAGTTCGGCGACTACCACGTCGGTGACGTCGAGTTCGTCGCCGCCTTCGACGTCGACGCGAAGAAGGTCGGCCTCGACCTCTCGGACGCCATCGGCGCCAGCGAGAACAACACCATCAAGATCTGCGACGTGCCGAACAAGGGCGTCACCGTCCAGCGCGGCCACACCCACGACGGCCTGGGCAAGTACTACCGCGAGACCATCGAGGAGTCCTCCGAGGCCCCGGTCGACATCGTCCAGATCCTCAAGGACCGCCAGGTCGACGTCCTCATCTGCTACCTGCCCGTGGGCTCCGAGGACGCCGCGAAGTTCTACGCGCAGTGCGCCATCGACGCCAAGGTCGCGTTCGTCAACGCCCTCCCGGTCTTCATCGCCGGCACCAAGGAGTGGGCGGACAAGTTCACCGAGGCCGGTGTCCCGATCGTCGGCGACGACATCAAGTCGCAGGTCGGCGCCACCATCACGCACCGTGTGATGGCGAAGCTGTTCGAGGACCGCGGCGTCCGTCTCGAGCGCACCATGCAGCTCAACGTCGGCGGCAACATGGACTTCAAGAACATGTTGGAGCGTGACCGCCTCGAGTCCAAGAAGATCTCGAAGACGCAGGCCGTCACCTCGCAGATCCCGGACCGTGAGCTGGGCGAGAAGAACGTCCACATCGGCCCGTCGGACTACGTGGCGTGGCTCGACGACCGCAAGTGGGCGTACGTCCGCCTCGAGGGCCGCGCCTTCGGCGACGTCCCGCTGAACCTGGAGTACAAGCTCGAGGTCTGGGACTCCCCGAACTCGGCCGGTGTCATCATCGACGCCCTGCGCGCCGCGAAGATCGCCAAGGACCGCGGCATCGGCGGCCCGATCCTCTCCGCGTCGAGCTACTTCATGAAGTCCCCGCCGGTCCAGTACTTCGACGACGAGGCCTACGCGAACGTCGAGAAGTTCATCAAGGGCGAGGTCGAGCGCTGACCGAGAGGTCGAGCCCTGACCGAGGCAGAGCGCTGAAAGCTCTCTCCTTGCCGCTTGTCGAGGGTCCCCGGGCATTCCGCCCGGGGACCCTCCGCGTATGTGAGGCTGTGCTCCATGGCTGTCGTCGGTGACCTGCGGATACTGCTGCGACTGCGGGATTTCCGGCGCCTGCTCGTCGTACGGCTGCTCTCCCAGGGGGCCGACGGCGTCTACCAGGTCGCGCTCGCCACGTACGTCGTCTTCTCCCCGGAGAAACAGACGTCACCGGGCGCGATCGCCTCCGCCATGGCGGTGCTGCTCCTGCCCTACTCGCTGATCGGTCCCTTCGCGGGCGTGCTGCTCGACCGCTGGCAGCGTCGTCAGGTCTTCCTCTACGGCAACCTCCTGCGGGCCGTGCTGGCGTCGCTGACCGCGGTGCTGATGCTGAGCGGCGTGCCCGACTGGCTCTTCTACGTCTCCGCGCTCTGCGTCACCGCCGTCAACCGTTTCGTGCTCGCCGGTCTCTCGGCCGCACTGCCCCGCGTGGTCGACGCCGACCGCCTCGTCCTCGCCAACTCCCTCTCGCCGACCGCGGGGACGCTCGCCGCGACCGCCGGCGGCGGCCTCGCCTTCGTCGTCCGGCTGGTGGCCGCGGACTCGGACGCGGCGGTGGTGCTGCTCGGCTCTCTGCTCTACCTCTGCGCGGCCCTCGTCTCGCTGCGCATGGCCCGTGAACTCCTCGGCCCCGATCCGGAGCTCGTGCCGCCACGGCTCGCGGCCGCGCTGGCCGGCACGGCACACGGACTCGCGGCGGGAGTACGGCACCTGACGCGACGCCCCGCGGCCGCCCGCGCGCTGGCGGCGATGACGATGATGCGGTTCTGCTACGGCGCGCTGACGGTCATGGTCCTGATGCTCTGCCGGTACGCGTGGTCGTCGACGGAGCCCGACGGGCTCGCGCTGCTCGGAGTGGCCCTGGGGGTCTCCGGCGCCGGTTTCTTCGTGGCGGCCCTGGTGACGCCGGCCGCGGTGGGGCGGTTGGGGGCGGGCGGCTGGATCATCGCCTGCGCGGGAACGGCCGCGGTCCTCGAACCGGCGCTCGGGCTCACCTTCGCCCCCGCCCCGCTGCTCGTCGCCGCCTTCGTCCTCGGCCTGACGACTCAGGGCGCGAAGATCGCCACGGACACGGTGGTGCAGTCCTCGGTGGACGACGGCTTCCGCGGCCGGATCTTCTCCGTCTACGACGTCCTCTTCAACGTGGCGTTCGTCGGCGCGGCGGCGGTCGCCGCCCTGATACTGCCGCCGGACGGCCGCTCGATACCGCTGGTCGTCACGGTGGCTCTGGTCTACGCGGCGATTGCTGGGGCTATGGCCCGCTTTGACGCGCAGTAAGTGTCACATCAGTGACACAGAGCCCTTCTGGACTTCAGAGTTCCCACTCGGCCCGGATAACTTACGGGCGTCGTATTCGCGCCATCGCGCTTCCGTTCGAGGGGGACCCCCAAAGTGACCACTCCGCCGCCCCAGGGCCAGACTCCGTACCCGCCCCAGGGCCAGAACCCCTATGGGCAGCCGCAGGGCGGCGTCGCTCCGTACGGCCAGCAGGCCCCCGCAGCCCCCTACCCGCCGCAGCAGGGCCAGCCGGGTGGGCCGACGGCCCCGTACCCGGCCTTCAACCAGGGCGGCCCCGTCCCCCCGCCCCCCGCGCCGCGGCGCGGCGGCAAGAAGCTGCTCCTGCGCATCGGCGGATTCATCCTGGTCGCGATCCTCATAGGCATCGGCAAGTGGCAGTTCAGCAAGAGCGACGCTGAGTCCATCTCCGTCGGCAGCTGCATGCACAACAAGGGCAGCCAGATCACGCCAGATCTGGAAGAGGTCGACTGCTCCTCGGGCGACTCCGAGTTCAAGGTCGTCGAGAAGTTCGACGGCACCAGCGACAGCACCAAGTGCGAGGCCGTCAAGACCTCCGAGATCGCCTACTACCAGAGCGGCAAGGGCCATAACGTCGTGCTGTGCCTGAAGAAGGCCTAGTAGCGAACAGCAGGAACAACTGAGGGGCGTTGTTTCACGGTTTCACGTGAAACAACGCCCCTCGGCGTAATGAGGGCGGAGTGGGTGTTTCACGTGAAACATCCGCCCCGCCCTCTCGCATGACGTCGACTCAGTCCTGGGTCGCCCACCACTCCTTGAGCGCCGCCACCGCCGCGTCCCGCTCCATCGGTCCGTTCTCCAGGCGCAGCTCAAGCAGGAACTTGTAGGCCTTGCCGATCACCGGGCCCGGGCTGACGCCCAGGACCTCCATGATGTCGTTGCCGTCGAGGTCGGGGCGGATCGAGTCCAGTTCCTCCTGCTCCTGGAGGCGGGCGATGCGCTCCTCCAGGCCGTCGTACGCGCGGGACAAGGCATTCGCCTTGCGCTTGTTGCGCGTCGTGCAGTCGGAGCGGGTCAGCTTGTGCAGCCGCTCCAGGAGGGGGCCCGCGTCCCGTACGTAGCGACGTACGGCCGAGTCCGTCCACTCGCCCGTGCCGTAGCCGTGGAAGCGCAGGTGGAGCTCGACCAGGCGCGAGACGTCCTTCACGAGCTCGTTGGAGTACTTGAGGGCCGTCATGCGCTTCTTGACCATCTTGGCGCCGACCACCTCGTGGTGGTGGAAGGAGACCCGGCCGTCGCTCTCGAAGCGTCGTGTCCGGGGCTTGCCGATGTCGTGCAGCAGCGCGGCGAGCCGCAGCGTCAGGTCGGGACCGTCCGCCTCCAGGGCCATCGCCTGCTCGAGAACGATCAGGGAGTGGTCGTACACGTCCTTGTGGCGGTGGTGCTCGTCCCGCTCCAGGCGCAGCGCGGGCAGCTCGGGCAGGACCCGCTCGGCGAGCCCCGTCTCGACGAGGAGGGCCAGGCCCTTGCGCGGGTGTGCGGAAAGGAGCAGTTTGTTCAATTCGTCCCGCACACGCTCCGCGGAGACGATGTCGATGCGCTCGGCCATCGCCTTCATCGCGGCGACGACGTCGGGAGCCACCTCGAAGTCCAGCTGCGCGGCAAAGCGCGCGGCCCGCATCATCCGAAGCGGGTCGTCCGAGAAGGACTCCTCGGGCGTGCCTGGGGTGCGCAGCACCCGGTCCGCGAGGTCCTCCAGCCCGCCGTGCGGGTCGACGAACTCCTTCTCGGGGAGCGCCACGGCCATCGCGTTCACGGTGAAGTCACGGCGCACGAGGTCTTGCTCGATGGAGTCGCCGTAGGACACCTCGGGCTTGCGCGAGGTCCTGTCGTACGCCTCTGAGCGGTACGTCGTGACCTCGACCTGGAAGCTCTGCTCGACGTCCCCGACGCGGGCCTCCTTCTGGCAGCCGACCGTGCCGAAGGCGATCCCGACCTCCCACACCGCGTCCGCCCACGGCCGGACGATCTTCAGTACGTCCTCGGGGCGGGCGTCGGTCGTGAAGTCCAGGTCGTTGCCGAGCCGGCCCAGCAGGGCGTCCCGGACCGAGCCGCCGACCAGGGCGAGGGAGAACCCGGCCTCCTGGAAACGGCGGGCGAGGTCGTCCGCGGCAGGGGACACCCGCAGCAGTTCGCTGACCGCGCGGCGCTGCACCTGGCTCAGTGCGCTGGGATTGTCTTCATTGGCGTTCGGCACAACAGAAAAGGGTACGTGCACCGGACGCCGGCGGCCGACCCGATTCCCGCCCGGCCCCACGGGCCCCGCGCCGCCGCTCCGGACAGCTCTTCCGATCACGTGGAGCAGTCCGCGGCACTTCGCCACAGCGCGCATCGTTACCATGCGTGGACGCACATCCGACGACCACTGACGACGAGGGACGGGCGAACGCGTGGCCGAGGCGGCAGACTTCCCGGGGACAAGCCCCTCACCTGCCCGCCGGTGGCTGCGGCGCACCGCAGCACTGCTGGTGGGTACCCCTTTGCTGGCCGGGCTGCTGCAGGTCCCGGCGGGGCCGGTGGCGCACGCCGAGCCGGGCACGAAGGCGGCCACCGGCGTGCCGGGCGCGAAGGCCGAGGCGACCGGCTCCCGCACCGTCGACGTCTCTGTGGACTCGCTCACCCCCACCGCTCCCGGCGAGAGCGACACGGTCACCGTTTCGGGCACGGTCACGAACAACGGCAAGCAGACGGTGACCGGCGCCCAGGTCGGGCTGCGTGTCGCGCCGCTCAACTCACGCAGCTCCATCGACAGCGCCGCGAAGCGCACGGGCTTCCAGCCCGGATCCGAGGGCACGGAGGTCGGCGGGAAGTACGTCGACAAGTTCAGCAGGCTCGCTCCCGGCGTGCGACAGGACTTCAGCATCTCCGTACCGGCGAAGGAGCTGCCGCTGGGCTCCGAGGGCGTCTACCAGCTCGGCGTGGCCCTCACCGGGCAGACCGCCGCCCAGGCCTACCCCCAGGTCCTCGGCATCGAGCACACCTTCCTGCCGTGGCAGCCGGACGCCGCCTCCACGAAGACGAAGACCACGTACCTGTGGCCGCTCACCTCGACCAACCACCTCACGGCGAAGACCGGATCCGACGAGCAGCAGACCCCCGTCTTCAAGAACGACGACCTGGCCAAGGAACTGGCCACGGGCGGGCGCCTGGAACAGCTCCTGTCGCT
This sequence comes from Streptomyces sp. NPDC041122, assembly GCF_055592445.1. NCBI lineage: Bacteria > Bacillati > Actinomycetota > Actinomycetes > Kitasatosporales > Streptomycetaceae > Streptomyces > Streptomyces sp. NPDC041122. Next base: position 254,130 of record NZ_JBVIYQ010000003.1, read on the forward strand.
CGGCAGCAGCCTGGACGTCACCTGGGTCGTCGATCCGGACCTGCTCTCCTCGGTCGAGGCGATGACGAAGAGCTATCGGATCGAGAACCCCGACGGGAAGACCACCAGGGCGGGCAAGCACCAGACGCTCGCCAATCAGTGGCTCAACAGCCTCCAGTCCGCCGTCAAGGGCAAGAAGGTCGTGTCCCTGCCCTTCGCCGACCCCGACCTCGCCTCCCTCGCCCACACCGGCAAGACGGTCTCCGGCTCCCTCGGCCACCTGAAGGAGGCCACCGAGGTCGGCGCCGGCGCGGTGAAGGCCATCCTGCAGGTGAAGCCGAGCACGGACTTCGCCTGGCCCGCCGACGGCGCGATCGACCCGTCGATCGTCGACGTCGCCACCTCCGCCGGTGCCCATACGGTGATCGCCCGCAGCGACAGCCTGCGCGAGACCGGCGGTCTGTCCTACTCGCCGTCCGCGGCGCGGCCGATCGGTGGCGGCACGACCGCCGTGGTGGCCGACGCGCGCCTTTCCACGGCCTTCCAGGGCGACATGACGGGAGCGGAGGACTCCACTCTCGCCGTCCAGGAGTTCCTCGCCCAGAGCCTGATGATCAATCTGCAGGATCCCGACCGGCAGCGGAACATCGTCGTCGCCCCGCAGCGCATGCCCACGGCGAGCCAGGCCCAGGCCATGCACAAGGCGCTGTCGACCCTCGGCGACGAGAAGTGGTCCCAGCCGCAGGACCTGGCCGCGGCCGCGAAGGCCAAGCCGGACCCGGACGCCACCACCCAGGTCCCGTCGGCCGGGTCCTACCCCGCCGCCCTGCGCAAGCAGGAGCTGCCGCAGCTGGCCTTCGAGGCCATCCAGAACACCCAGAGCCGGCTCGAGCGTTTCCAGGTGATCCTCACCGAGAAGGACCGGGTGGTCACCCCCTTCGGCAGGGCCATAGACCGTGAGATGTCCACGTCCTGGCGCGGCCGCCCGACCGAGGCCAAGGCCTACCGGCGCAGTGTCGGGAGCTACCTGAAGGACCTCACCAGGCAGGTCTCCCTCATCCAGCGGTCCGACGCGAAGCTCTCCGGCCGCAGCGCCACCATCCCGATCTCCGTGCAGAACAACCTGGTGCAGGACGTCGAGCACCTGGTCCTGCGTCTGTCCTCGACCAACCCCACGCGTCTGAAGGTGGGCGACGGGCAGTTCGAGGAGAAGCAGATCAAGATCGCGGGTGGCCACTCCCAGTCCGTGAAGTTCACGACCACGGCCAACGCCAACGGCCCGGTCCCGGTCTACGCCCAGCTGTACACGGAGGACGGCGAGCCGTACGGCGACGTCGTGCGCTTCGACGTCAATGTCACCGAGGTCACCCCCGCCGTGATGCTCGTCATCGCCGGCGGTCTCCTGCTGCTCGTGCTGGCCGGGTTCCGGATGTACACGCAGCGCAAGCGCGCGGCCCGGAAGCGGGCCCAGGAGGCGCCGGGAACGGGCCCGGGCGACGGCCCGGAGGGCGGATCCGGCAGCGAGCCGGGCGAGGGCGACCCCGAGCAGCCGAGTGACCCGACACCGGACACCGCCCCGGAAAGCACCGACCCGTCCGACACGGGTGAGAGAGTGGAGCGTTGAGCGATGTCGTGGCCGGTGGGCCCGGGGACGATGAGGTGGGGTAACCATGAACGCGCCGTACGACGGTGACCGTGGCCAGGGCACGGGTGGCTCCGCTTCTCCCGAGGACCTGCCGCCCGGCTCTCCCGAGCACGGGCAGGTGCCGCCGCAGCCCGCGCCGGACATGTACCTCCAGGACGCCTACGACCAGGATCCCTACCGGGCGCAGGACCTCTCCGCCCAGGATCCGGTGACCGAGGCGCTCTACGACCGCGCGGTGCACCCACCGCCGCCGCCGGGCACCTACCCGCAGCAGCCGCTCTACGGCCAGCCGCCCGCCCCGCCACACGCTCCGGACCCCCGCAGGTGGGCGCAGACCCCTGCCCCCGAGCCGGAGGGCCCGACCCGGCACCTCCCGTACGGCGACGACGCCCGTACGACGCAGTTCGTGGGCGTCGACGACCTGGTCACCCAGGCCGGCGAGGAGCGCCACGAGCCGGACGCCTTCGCCCACCTCTTCCGCGACCAGCAGCCCGGCGGGTACGGCGGCCGACAGGCCGACTACCAGCAGGACGCGTATCCCCGTGAGGGCTACCAGCAGGGCGGCTATCAGCAGCAGGCCGGGTACCCGCAACAAGGCGGTTACCCCCAGCAGGGCCATCCGCAGGGCGGTTATCCGCAGAGCGCCTACCAGCAGGGCGGCCACCCCGAGGACAACGGATACCCGCAGGACAACGGCTACCCCCAGGGCAACGGCTACCAGCAGGGCAGCGAGTACCACCAGGACGGCGGCTATCCGCAGGGCAACGGCTACCCGCAGCCCGTCGACGGTGGCTACCCGCCCGCCGCCGAGCAGCCGATCGTCCCGGCGCCCGCCGCCGCTCCGATGACGGATCCCGCGCCGGAGCCCGCCGCGCCGCCGCCCGCCCCCGCCGGCAAGTCCGGCGGCCGTGCGTCGAGCCTGCTGAAGTCGAGCGCGGTCATGGCGGCCGGCACGCTCGTCTCCCGCCTCACCGGCTTCATCCGCTCCGCCCTGATCGTCTCGGCGCTCGGTGTCGGTCTGCTCGGCGACACCTTCCAGGTCGTCTACCAGATCCCGACGATGATCTACATCCTCACCGTCGGCGGCGGCCTCAACTCGGTCTTCGTGCCCCAGCTGGTGCGCTCCATGAAGGAGGACGACGACGGCGGCGAGGCCTACGCCAACCGTCTCCTGACGCTCGTGATGGTGGCGCTCGGCGCGCTCACCGTCCTGGGCATCGTCCTGGCACCGCAGCTGGTCCGGGTGATGTCGGTGCCGGTCGCGGACGACCCGGCGGCCACCGAGGTCGGCGTCACCCTGCTCCGCTACTTCCTGCCCTCGATCTTCTTCATGGGTGTGCACGTGGTGATGGGGCAGATCCTCAACTCGCGCGGCAAGTTCGGCGCGATGATGTGGACGCCGGTCCTGAACAACATCGTCATCATCTCGACGCTCGGCATGTTCATCTGGGTGTACGGGTCGTCGGCCGAGTCCGGCATGACGGTGAACAGCATCCCCCCGCAGGCCGAGCGCCTCCTCGGCGTCGGCGTCCTGCTCGGTCTGGTCGTACAGGCGCTGGCGATGATCCCGTACCTCCGCGAGACCGGCTTCCGGCTGCGCCCCCGCTTCGACTGGAAGGGCCACGGTCTCGGCAAGGCCGCCAAGCTCGCCAAGTGGACCATTCTCTTCGTCCTCGCCAACCAGGCGGGCGCGATCGTCGTGACGCAGCTGGCGACCGCGGCCACCACCGACCTGCCCGCGACGAGCGGCATCGGCTTCGCCGCCTACGCCAACGCCCAGCTCATCTGGGGCCTCCCGCAGGCCATCATCACGGTCTCCCTGATGGCGGCCCTGCTGCCTCGGCTGGCCCGGTCCGCGCACGACGGTGACACCGGCTCCGTACGCGACGACATCTCACAGGGCCTGCGCACCACGGCGGTCGCGATCGTCCCGATCGCCTTCGGATTCGTCGCGCTCGGCATCCCGATGTGCACCCTGATTTTCGGCTCCTCGGGCAGCGCACAGGCCACGAACATGGGCTACATGCTGATGGCCTTCGGCCTCGGCCTGATCCCCTACTCCGTGCAGTACGTGGTGCTGCGCGCGTTCTACGCCTACGAGGACACCCGCACGCCCTTCTACAACACGGTCATCGTCGCGGCCGTCAACGCCGCCGCCTCCGGCGCCTGCTACATGCTGCTGCCCACCCGCTGGGCGGTCACCGGCATGGCCGCCGTCTACGGCCTCGCGTACGCCATCGGTGTGGGCGTCGCCTGGCGCCGGCTGCGCAAGCGCCTCGGCGGTGACCTGGACGGCGCCAACGTCCTGCGCACCTACGCCCGCCTCGGGATCGCGGCGCTGCCCGCGGCCCTGCTCAGCGGCGGCGCCGCCTACGCGGTCACCCAGGGGCTCGGACAGGGTGTCCTCGGGTCGCTGGCGGCCCTGCTCGCAGGTGGCGTGGTACTGCTCGGAGTCTTCTTCGTCGCCGCGAAGCGCATGCGGATCGCGGAGCTCAACTCGATGGTCGGCATGGTCCGCGGCCGTCTCGGTCGCTGAGATGAGCGGCCGCGCACAACCATCGCCAGCCACCGTGTGTCGTGCATAGCACCAGACTGTGGGCACAATTGGCTTTGGCGTCCGACGTAGCGCAATGGATGGGGAGGCAGGAACGACGGTGGCGGAACGGAGCACGGCTGCCGTCGACGTGGCAGACACCAGCGGCGACGAGCCGCTGGCCGCCAAGGCGGAGAAGGCCACGGCCGACGGGGTGGCCCAGACCCGGGAGCGGGACACGGCAGCAGACGAAGACGGGGCGGACAACGACAAGTCCACGAGCCGCGGGGCCTCCTCACCCCCCGAACTGCACAGTGGCCACAAGCTCGCCAGACGCTATCGCCTCGAGGAGTGCGTCACCCGTCTGGACGGATTCAGCAGCTGGCGTGCGGTCGACGAGAAACTCCGGCGTGCCGTCGGCGTGCATCTGCTGCCCGCCGACCACCCGAGGGCCCGCTCGGTCCTCGCCGCGGCCCGTTCCTCGGCGCTGCTCGGTGACCCGCGTTTCGTGCAGGTCCTGGACGCGGTCGAGGAGAACGACCTCGTCTACGTGGTCCACGAATGGCTCCCGGACGCCACGGAGCTGACCGCGCTCCTCGCCGCGAACCCGCTGGAGGCCCACGACGCCTACCAGCTCGTCAGCCAGGTCTCGCAGGCCATGGCCGCCGCGCACCGCGAGGGGCTCGCCCATCTGCGGCTGACCCCGGGCGCCGTCCTGCGCACCTCCACCGGCCAGTACCGCATCCGTGGCCTGGCCGTGAACGCCGCCCTGCGCGGCATCAGCTCCGAGACCCCGCAGCGCACGGACACGGAGGCGATCGGCGCCCTCCTGTACGCCTCGCTGACCCAGCGCTGGCCGTACGAGGAGGACGCGTACGGCCTCTCCGGGCTGCCCAAGGACGTCGGGCTCATCGCCCCCGACCAGGTGCGCGCCGGCGTCCACCGCGGCCTGTCGGAGCTCGCCATGCGCGCGCTCGTCAACGACGGCGCGACCGCGTCCCGCCAGGACCCTCCGTGCACCACTCCGGAGGAGCTGGTGAAGGCGATCGGCGAGATGCCCCGCATCCGCCCGCCGGAGCCCGCGTTCACCGCGCCGCCGGAGTACCAGCGCACCACGTACCAACAGGGGACGTACGGCCGCACATCGGCACATCCGGGGGTCACCCAGGTGGTGCCCGCGCCCCCGCCTCCGCTGCAGAGCCGTACCGGCAAGGTGCTCAAGTGGGGCGTCTCCGCCCTGCTCATCGCCGCGCTCGGGCTGGGCAGCTGGCAGCTGGCGGACGCCCTGATGGACCGTGAGAACTCCAGCGACCCCGGCACCACGCACACCAATGAAGGCGGCGAGAAGGGCCAGCCCAAGCCCGCCAAGCCGATCGCGATCAAGGGCGCCCAGGAGTTCGTCGTGTCCGGCGGGGCCCAGGCGCCGGGAGACGTCGACAACACCTACGACACCGACGGGTCCACGCTCTGGCGGACCAAGACGTTCAATGAAGGGCCGAGGCTCGCCCCGTACAAGCCGGGTGTCGGTATCGTCTACGACCTCGGATCGGAACAGAACGTCTCCGAGGCGTCGATAGCCCTTCACTACGGCGGTGACCACACCACGGTCGAGCTGTACGCCGCGGACTCCCTGACGCCCTCGACGGATGTCTCCTCCCTGAAGAAGATCGGCACTGCCACCACGTCGGGCCAGACCCTGAAGATCAAGGCGAAGAAGCCCGTGAAGTCGCAGTACGTGCTCCTGTGGATGACGGAGGTTCCGCGTTCTGCTGCCGAGGGGTATTACCGGGCGGGGTACAAGCAGGCGATCACCGACGTGAAGCTCAAGGGCTAGAAGGCCCACCACGGCTCACGGGGGGAGGCGGTTCGACGGTGGACGACACCGCGCACGGCGACATGAGCGACAAGGACCTCCTCGCCCGCCATGTCGCGGGCGACAAGGACGCCTTCGGCGAGATCGTCCGGCGCCACCGCGACCGCTTGTGGGCCGTGGCGCTGCGCACCCTGGGGGACCGCGAGGAGGCGGCCGACGCGGTGCAGGACGCGCTGGTCTCCGCCTACCGCGCGGCCCACACCTTCCGGGGGCAGTCGGCCGTGACGACGTGGCTGCACCGCATCACGGTGAACGCCTGCCTCGACCGGGCGCGTAAGGCGGCCTCCCGTAAGACCTCCCCGATCGACGACGCCGAACGCCTCGAGCAGCTCCTGGAGCCGGAGGAGTCCGCCGCAGCCCCGGTGGAGCGCGGAGATCTGCACCGGGAGCTCGTGGAGGCACTGGGCACCCTCCCTCCCGAGCAACGGGCCGCGCTCGTCCTGGTCGACATGCAGGGCTACCCGGTGGCCGAGGCCGCCGACGTGCTCGACGTCCCCACCGGCACGGTCAAGAGCCGCTGCGCTCGCGGGAGAGCCAGACTGCTGCCACTCCTCACCCATCTGCGGACGGAATCCCCTCCCGGTGATGCGGATGGCGGCACCCCCGCGGACGACGGCCACAGCAAGAAGCCCCGCGCAGAAAGGAACCGGACGCAGGAGCCATCCGTCCCACCGGCAGCAGGGCCACGGGATACGGGAACGAGCGATTCAGCTGCTGTGAAGGGCGGAGGTGGGCGAGCGTGACGACCACGACCGACTCGTCCGGGCACCCGGACGTCGCTGAGATCTCCGACCTGGCCGAGGGGCTCCTCTCTCCGTCGCGTACGAGCGAGGTGCTCAGCCACCTGGCCGGCTGTGACCTCTGCGCCGACGTCCACGCCTCACTGCAGGAGATCCGCAGCCTGCTCGGCACCCTGCCGGGCCCGCCGCGCATGCCGGATGACGTGGCCGGGCGCATCGATGCCGCGCTGGCGGCCGAGGCACTGCTGGACTCCGCGACCTCCGACGGCATGCCGACAGAAGCGGTCCCGGAGCCCGTGGCTGTGGGTTCGGCACCCGCGACCGCGCATGTTTCACGTGAAACAACGCCCACCCCTGCGCCCTCCGGGGCTACCGACCGCCCTGCCGGTCATTCCCGTGCGGCCACCGGTCCGGGGCGCTCGGGCCGGCTGCGGGGCACCCGCCGACGCACCGCCGTGCTCGGCGCCGTCTTCACCGCGGCCGCCATCGGCCTCGGCACCCTGCTGACGCAGACCATGGGGAGCGATCCCACCGGGACGACCGGGTCCGCATCGGAACGGCCGAACGCCGCGGAGGTCTTCTCCGGGAAAGAGCTCAAGACCCACGTCGCCGATCTCCTCGACAAGAACCACGTCAGGAAGTCTCCGGGGAAGTCGGAGGCGTCGACGCCGTCCTTCGCTCCCCGTTCCAGCCCGGAGTCGCCCAACAAGGACTCCACGCTGCGAGCGGTCGAGGTTCCGGAATGCATCCAGCGCGGCATCGGTGACAGGACTCCGCTCGCCGCCGAGGAGGGCTCATACGAAGGCAAGCGCGCCTACCTCGTCGTGGTGCCCCATGAATCCGACAGCGGCATGGTCTCCGCGTACGTCGTCGATGCAGCCTGTGTGGGGAAGTCCTCGCCGTCCGCGGGCAAGGTTCTCGTGACCCACGCTTACCCGCAGGGCTGACGTCCCAGGGTTTATCGCCGCGCCGTTGCGCGGGCGCTCGGCGCTGCTGCCAGCGGTCTTGTGGCGCAGGGCACTCTCCCTCCTCGCCCGCTCCCGTGCGCGCGTACGTGTCGGGGAATGCATGCCCCGTAGGATCCGTTGGGTGGGGTGAGAGTCCTGATACAGGTACCCCGCCAGCAGTACGCAGCAGTCCCCAGAGACGAGGAATCAAGCCGTGACCGACGTCCGTAACGTGATCATCATCGGCTCCGGGCCCGCCGGCTACACGGCGGCGCTCTACACCGCGCGCGCGTCGCTGAAGCCGCTGGTGTTCGAGGGCGCCGTCACCGCCGGCGGTGCGCTGATGAACACCACCGAGGTGGAGAACTTCCCCGGCTTCCAGGACGGCGTCATGGGCCCCGAGCTCATGGACAACATGCGGGCCCAGGCCGAGCGCTTCGGCGCCGAGCTCGTACCCGACGATGTCGTCGCCGTCGACCTCAGCGGTGAGATCAAGACCGTGACGGACACCGCCGGGACCGTGCACCGCGCGAAGGCCGTCATCGTCACCACCGGCTCCCAGCACCGCAAGCTGGGCCTGCCGAACGAGGACGCCCTCTCCGGCCGCGGTGTCTCCTGGTGCGCCACCTGTGACGGGTTCTTCTTCAAGGACCAGGACATCGCCGTGATCGGCGGTGGCGACACCGCGATGGAGGAGGCCACCTTCCTCTCGCGCTTCGCCAAGTCCGTGACGATCGTGCACCGCCGTGACACCCTGCGTGCCTCCAAGGCGATGCAGGAGCGTGCCTTCGCCGACCCGAAGATCTCGTTCATCTGGGACAGCGAGGTCGCCGAGATCAAGGGTGACCCGAAGCTCGAGGGCCTGACGCTGCGCAACCTGAAGACGGGCGAGACGTCCGCGCTGCCGGTGACGGGCCTGTTCATCGCGATCGGCCACGACCCGCGCACCGAGCTCTTCAAGGGCCAGCTCGAGCTGGACGACGAGGGGTACCTGAAGGTCGACGCACCTTCGACCCGGACGAACCTGACCGGTGTCTTCGGCGCCGGTGACGTCGTCGACCACACCTACCGTCAGGCCATCACGGCGGCCGGCACCGGCTGCTCGGCCGCTCTCGACGCCGAGCGGTTCCTGGCGGCGCTCTCCGACGCCGAGGCCCCGGAGCCCGAGAAGACCCCGACCGCCAGCGTCTGACCCGTACCCTTCCCCCTGCACCACCCCGAGAAATGAGGAGCCCGCAGTGGCCGGCAACCTGAAGAACGTGACGGACGCCTCCTTCGACGAGGACGTCCTCAAGAGCGACAAGCCCGTCCTGGTGGACTTCTGGGCCGCTTGGTGCGGCCCGTGCCGTCAGATCGCCCCGTCCCTCGAGGCGATTGCCGCCGAGCACGGCGACAAGATCGAGGTCGTCAAGCTCAACATCGACGAGAACCCGGCGACGGCCGCCAAGTACGGCGTCATGTCCATCCCGACCCTGAACGTCTACCAGGGTGGCGAGGTGGCCAAGACCATCGTGGGCGCCAAGCCGAAGGCCGCGATCGTCCGCGACCTCGAGGACTTCATCGCCGAGTAATCAGCGACGATGTTTCACGTGAAACACGAATGGACCAGTCCCTCCGGGGGCTGGTCCATTCGTCGTTCGGCGACCCGGTCGCCGGGCTCATAGCGGTCGGAGCGCAGGCTCCTTCTGGACCGCCCCCAGCAGCCGGTCGAGCGCCAGCTCGACGTCCTCCTTCCAGGAGAGCGTCGTGCGCAGTTCGAGCCGCAGCCGCGGATAGGCGGGGTGCGGGCGGACCGTCTTGAAGCCCACCGCCAGCAGATGATCCGCGGGCAGCAGACAGGCCGGCTTCTCCCAGCGCGCGTCCCCGAAGACCTCGATCGCCTTGAAGCCCCTGCGCAGCAGATCCTTCGCCACCGTCTGGACCATCACCCGGCCCAGGCCCTGCCCCTGATAGCCCGGCATGATCCAGGCGGTCATCAGCTGCACGGCGTCCGGGGCCACCGGGCTCGTGGGGAAGGCCGTGGAGCGCGGTACATACGCCGGCGGCGCGTAGAGCACGAAGCCCACCGGCATGTCGTCGACATAGACCACCCGGCCACAGGACCCCCACTCCAGGAGGACGGCGGAGATCCACGCCTCCTTCTCCAGCTCCGGGGTTCCCGCCTTTACCGCGGCCTGGCCGCTGACCGGGTCCAGCTCCCAGAAGACGCACGTCCGGCACCGTTCGGGGAGATCCGGGAGGTTGTCCAGTGTGAGCGGTACGAGCCGACGCCCCATGAACGCGATTCCTCATTTCCCTCGGCCGCCGTACAGCGGGCGGCGGTCAGAGCGCTGCGTTCCCTGAGCAGGCTGCCGACGAACCCGCCGACCGCTCCCAGCCCGAGGCTCGCGGTCATCAGTCCGGTGCGGCTCATCGTTCGCATGACCCCTGCCTCCCCCATGAGGTGCCGTCAGGTGGATGCGCCATACCCGAACGCATCGTATCCACGATGTGATTGCATCGAAACCGTAAGAAAGCAAAGAGCAGGCCGTGTTCCGGTACAGACCGGACACGGCCCGCTCTCGCGGTGCCGGACTCTGCGGCTCAGGCTTCCCGGTCTCCGGACATACCCTCGGAGGTGTCGTCCGAGTCGTCCTCGGCCAGACCGTTCTTCAGCACGGGTCCCTCTCCCGGGGCCAGCGTGCTGAGGATGCGCTCCAGGTCCTCCAGAGAGGCGAAGTCAACGACGATCTTCCCCTTCTTCTGGCCCAGGTCCACCCTGACCCGCGTCTCGAACCGGTCGGAGAGGCGCGTGGCGAGGCCGGACAGTGCCGGCGAAACACGGGCTCCGGCGCGTGGCCCCTTGGCCTTCGGGGCGCTCTGCGGCCGCGACCCCATGAGGGTCACGATCTCCTCGACGGCACGCACCGAGAGGCCTTCGGCCACGATCCGGTGCGCAAGACGGTCCTGCTCCTCCGAGTCCTCGACGGAGAGCAGTGCGCGGGCGTGGCCCGCGGAGAGGACTCCGGCGGCGACCCGGCGCTGCACGGCCGGCGAGAGCTTCAGCAGGCGCAGCGTGTTGGAGACCTGCGGACGGGACCGGCCGATGCGGTCCGCCAACTGATCGTGCGTGCAGTTGAAGTCCTTGAGCAACTGGTCGTAGGCGGCGGCCTCTTCCAGCGGGTTCAGCTGGGCGCGGTGCAGGTTCTCGAGCAGCGCGTCCAGGAGAAGCTTCTCGTCCTCCGTGGCCCGGACGATGGCGGGGATCCGCTCCAGGCCGGCCTCCCGGCAGGCCCGCCAGCGCCGCTCACCCATGATGAGCTCGTAGCGCGCGGGGCCCAGCTGCCGGACGACGACCGGCTGGAGGAGCCCGACCTCCTTGATGGAGGTCACCAGCTCGGCGAGTGCGTCCTCGTCGAACACCACACGCGGCTGCTGCGAGTTGGGCGTGATGGAGTCCAGCGGCAGCTCGGCGAAGTACGCCCCGGCGACCGTCTGATGCTCCGTCGGCGCCTCTGCGGCTTGGCGAGGCGGCTCGACCGTTTCATGGGAAACAGAGCTCTGGGGGAGCGCTGTCACCTTCGCGGCCGCGACCCCGCGCTCGGCCGTCAGTACCGGCACCGCCGAGGGGGAAGCAGATGCTCCACCCGCACTCGGTGGGGGCTGCTTCTCCGTCGGGGCCGCAGGGATCAGGGCGCCGAGGCCTCGGCCCAGTCCTCTCCGTCGCTCGCTCACTGCATCCCCTCCGTCGTGCTGTGCTGGTCGTTCTGAGCGCCCACGTGGGCGTGCTGGGCGTCGTAGCGCACTCCGACCCCGCGCAGCGCGATTTCTCGTGCCGCTTCGAAGTAGGAGAGGGCCCCACTCGACCCCGGGTCATAGGTGAGCACCGTCTGGCCGTAGCTCGGCGCTTCGGAGATACGGACCGACCGCGGAATGCTCGTCCGCAGGACCTCCTCGCCGAAGTGGTTGCGCACCTCGTCCGCCACCTGGGAGGCGAGTCGGGTCCTGCCGTCGTACATGGTGAGCAGGATCGTCGACACATGCAGGTTCGGGTTCAGGTGTCCGCGGACCAGATCGACGTTCCGCAGGAGCTGACCGAGCCCTTCCAGTGCGTAGTACTCGCACTGGATGGGGATCAGCACCTCCGCACCGGCCACCAGGGCGTTGACCGTCAGCAGGCCCAGGGACGGCGGGCAGTCGATGAGGATGTAGTCCAGCGGCTGCTCGTACGCCTGGATTGCCCGCTGCAATCGGCTCTCCCGCGCCACCAGCGACACCAGCTCGATCTCCGCACCGGCGAGATCGATGGTGGCCGGGGCGCAGAAGAGTCCCTCGACATCGGACACCGGTTGCACGACGTCGGAGAGCGGCTTGCTCTCCACCAGCACGTCATAGATGGACGGCACTTCGGCGTGATGGTCGATACCGAGAGCCGTGGAGGCGTTGCCCTGCGGGTCCAGGTCGATCACCAGGACGCGGGCGCCGTGCAGAGCGAGCGAGGCGGCGAGATTGACGGTCGTCGTCGTCTTGCCCACCCCGCCCTTCTGGTTGGCGACCACCATGACGCGGGTCTGCTCGGGGCGGGGCAGGCCTTCGCCTGCGCGGCCGAGCGCTTCTACTGCCAGTTGGGCAGCACGACCGATGGGTGTGTCGTCCATCGGGGTCGGTGTTTCACGTGAAACATCCTCCCCCGCCGACTCGGTACGGGGACCGGGGACCGGATCGGTCATCGGTCCCGCGATGTTGGCGTCGGACCGCAAGGATTCACTCTCCTCGACATCAGGCTCGCAATGAACAGAGCCTCCCATGCTTTGAGGGTCATGAACCAGCGAGGCCCGGTCTTCTGTGGACGAATCCACCTCTGTGGAAAACTCCGTGCCCTTATCGAGGGAACCGAGTGGCCGGCGGTCGCGAGGTTCCGCAGCGCGGCCGCGACTGATGATGCCATGCAGCAGTGAGCGACGTTTCACGTGAAACACGATGCACGGCAGCCGGGGTGCCGCTGGTGCGACACCCCGGTATGCGTACGTTTGGCAGCTTGTGTGGAGTACGGCTCGTCGTCAGGACGGATCAGCGACGCCGACTGGAGAGCGGCAGGTAGCGCGCCTCAGCGGCGTCGGCGCGTGCGGCCGGTGCGGGCGGCCTTGGCGCGCTTCGCTGCGAAGCGCACACCGCCGGGGCTCTCTCCGACCTCGACCCGGACGACCGTGGACTGCGGGTCCACCACGCCCTCGCCGACCTGCAGCACCGAGGTGTCCACCGCGCCCAGCTTGCTGAGCGCGGCGCCTGCCGCCTTCACCTCTTCCTCGGCGGTGTCGCCCTTGAGGAGCAGCATCTCTCCGTACGGACGGAGCAGCGGGACGCCCCATGCCGCCAGTCGGTCCAGCGGAGCGACGGCTCGCGCGGTCACCACATGGACGGGAGGCAGCTTGCCGAGGACTTCCTCGGCACGGCCCCGCACCACCGTGACGTGGTCGAGGCCGAGCAGCTCGACGACCTCAGTGAGGAAATTCGTGCGCCGCAGCAGCGGCTCCAGGAGCGTGATCTTCAGATCCGGACGGACCAGGGCCAGCGGGATGCCCGGCAGGCCGGCGCCCGAGCCGACGTCGCAGACGGTGACGCCCTCGGGCACCACCTCGGAGAGCACCGCACAGTTCAGCAGGTGTCGCTCCCACAGCCGTGGCACTTCGCGGGGACCGATCAGGCCTCGCTGCACTCCCGCGTCGGCCAGCAGTTCCGCGTACCGGACCGCGTCCGAGAAGCGATCACCGAATACCGTCCGGGCCTCTTCGGGCGCCGGGGGGAGTTCCGCTGCCTCCGTCACGGGGGCCGTCCTTCCGTACCGCACTGGGGGTGGCTGTCTATCAGGCTGACAAAGATCGGCCCCGCCTGCGAACAGACGGGGCCGGAAAACGCTGTGCCGATCAGGCAGGGAGAACGACGACGAAGCGCTGCGGCTCCTCGCCCTCGGACTCGCTGCGGAGGCCGGCAGCCTTGACCGCGTCGTGCACGACCTTGCGCTCGAACGGCGTCATCGGCTCGAGCTTGGCGGGCTCGCCGGAGCTCTTCACCTCGGCCGCGGCCTTGGCACCCAGCTCCGAGAGCTCCTCGCGCTTCTGGGCGCGGTAGCCCGCGATGTCCAGCATCAGGCGGCTGCGGTCACCCGTCTCGCGGTGGACGGCGAGACGCGTGAGCTCCTGCAGGGCCTCCAGGACCTCACCGTCACGGCCGACGAGCTTCTGCAGATCGCGGCTGCCGCTGTCGCTGATGATCGAGACAGCGGCCCGGTCGGCCTCGACGTCCATGTCGATGTCGCCGTCGAGGTCGGCGATGTCGAGCAGACCCTCGAGGTAGTCCGCGGCGATCTCGCCCTCCTGCTCGAGGCGGGAGAGGGTGTCGCCGGCCTCGGCTGCGGCGGAGGTGGTGGTGCCTTCCGTCACTGGATGGGCTCCTTCTACTTCTTGGAGGACGGGTGCTTGGGCCGCTGCTGGCCCTTGCGCTGCTGTCCCGACTTGGCTCGGCTGCGCTGACCGGCGCCAGGCTGGTTGCCCTGCTTGTTGGTGCCACCGGCCGGCTTGGTCTGGGGGGAAGCGTCCTCGGGCTCGGCCGCGGTCTTCTCCAGCGAAGGCTTCGTCTCCGAGGAGACGTCCGCCTTCGTGGCGCCCGCCGCCTGCGTCGTGGCGGTCTGGCGCTTGGACTTGCTCTGACGCTTGGGCTGCTGGCGCTTCGGGGCGCCTTGGCCGGGCGTGCCGTCCTCGCTCTCGGTGAGGACGGTGGTGTCGCTCTCCACCACGGTGCCGTCGGCCTGGGCCGCGAGGCCCGCCTTGGTCAGACCGTTGATGAACTTGCGCTCGAACTCGTTGCGGTCCCGGCCCTTGGCGACGATCGCCTTGATGATGTTCGTGTTGCCACGTCCCCGCACCTTCTTGTTGTGCGCGATCTGCTTCTGCAGGCGCTCCAGGAAGGCGGCCTGGGCCTTGGAGCCGGGGGTGGGGTTACGGCGGATCACGAACATCTGCTGGCCCATGGTCCACACGTTGGTGGTCAGCCAGTAGACGAGGACACCGACAGGGAAGTTGATGCCGAAGACGGCGAACATGACCGGGAAGACGTACATCAGCATCTTCTGCTGCTGCATGAAGGGCGTCTTGACCGTGGTGTCCACGTTCTTCGTCATCAGCTGGCGCTGCGTGAAGAACTGCGACGCCGACATCATGACGATCATGACCGCGGTGACGACCCGGACATCCGTCAGGGTGGCACCGAGGGAAGCGACCTTGTCGGCACCGTCGGTGAACTTCGCGGCCAGCGGGGCACCGACGATGTGGGCCTTACGCGCGCTCTCCAGGAGCTGGTCGTCGATGACGCCGATCGTCTTGCCGGTCGCGATGCCGTTGAGCACGTGGTACAGCGCGAAGAAGAACGGCGACTGGGCCAGGATGGGAAGGCACGAGGAGAGCGGGTTGGTGCCCGACTCCTTGTACAGCTTCATCATCTCTTCGGACTGGCGCTGCTTGTCGCTCTTGTAGCGCTCCTGGATCTTCTTCATCTCGGGCTGCAGCGTCTGCATCGCCCGAGTCGCCTTGATCTGCTTCACGAAGAGCGGGATCAGGCAGATCCGGATGAGGATCACCAGGGACACGATGGACAGGCCCCAGGCCCAGCCCGTGTCGGGACCGAAGATCTTCCCGTACACCGAGTGGAACTGGACGATGACCCACGAAACTGGTGTCGTGATAAAGCTGAAGAGACTGGCAATCGTGTCCACTAATCAGGCTCCTTGAGCATGGGACGGGGTCTCGGTCTCGGCGGCCGTTCCCGGGGGAAGATCTCCGGTCGGGGCGCCTGCGGCGGAGGGCCCGCCCTTGCGTTCGCGCCAGGCAGCGCGCAGCATCTCGTGCCACCGCGGACGCTTGCGCGGCGGAACATGGTCGACACCACCGAGCGACCACGGATTGCACCGCAGGATGCGCCAGGCAGTGAGCGCCGTTCCCTTGATCGCACCGTGCCGGTCGATGGCCAGGTAGCCGTAGCGAGAACACGACGGGTAGTACTTGCACACCGGGCCCAGCAGCGGACTGATCGTCCACTGGTACAGCTTGATCAGAGCCAGCAGCGGGTACTTCATCGCGCGCCCCCTCCCAGCAGCCGCTCCAAGGCGGCATCCAGGTCTCGGGCCAGCTGTGCATGGTCGGCGTCACCCGATCCGGGCAGCGCTCGTACTACTACCAGGCTACCGGGGGGCATCTCGGCCACCCGGTCGCGCATCAGATGACGGAGTCTGCGCTTCACGGCGTTGCGTACGACCGCTCCGCCCACGGCCTTGCTGACGACGAAACCCGCACGTGTCGGGGGAGAGCTCTCCCCCGACACGTGCGGGTCCGTTGCGCCGCTACGCAGATGGACGACGAGAAGCGGGCGTCCGGCCCGGCGTCCTCGGCGTACCGCGGTCGCGAAGTCTTCGCGCCGCCTCAGCCGATGCTCGGTAGGCAGCACGACGTCATGACCTGATGCGATTAGGCGGAAAGGCTGGCGCGACCCTTGCCACGACGGTTCGCGAGAATCGCGCGGCCGGCACGGGTGCGCATCCGCAGGCGGAAGCCGTGGGTCTTGGCGCGACGACGGTTGTTCGGCTGGAAGGTGCGCTTGCTCACTCGGGGGCTCCAGAAATGATTCGGTGGTGGCGGGACATCGCCTGGCTGTCACCGTGCGCCCACGAGAAGCTCGCGAATACGCACCGAGTGCACCGCTTCACAATCACAGATCGTGATCTTTGCCCATCGGAGGCAGGCGGCAGCAGCCATCGACAACTCGACCTGGTCACGGTACGCGGGGCTACGCCATCCGGTCAAACCGGCCTCCGAGGGGAGACACTGTGCACAGCCTGTGGACAACAACTTGAACCGTAGCCGTCGCCCTGACTACCGTGACGGAACTCCGATTCGTTCCCTTCCTTCTCCCCCTTCCTGTTTCCGTCCCGAGAACCACACGTTCGTGGGACCCCGTGAGAGAGCGTGCCCTGTGGCTGACGTACCTGCCGATCTTGCCGCAGTGTGGCCACGAGTCCTGGAACATCTGCTGGGTGAGGGCCGCGGGCAGGGCGTGGAGGCGAAGGACGAGCGGTGGCTGCGGAGCTGCCAGCCCCTGGCGCTCGTCGCCGACACCGCGCTGCTCGCCGTTCCGAACGAATTCGCCAAGGGCGTACTGGAGGGGCGTCTCGCCCCCGTGGTCAGCGAGACCCTGAGCCGCGAGTGCGGCCGTCCGATCCGTATCGCCATCACGGTCGACGACTCCGTCGGTGAGCCCCCGGGCCCGCCGGCCCCGCCCGTCCAGCACCAGGCCCCCCAGCACCAGCAGTCACATCAGCAGCAGGCGCACCAGCAGCAGACGCATCAGCAGCGCTACGAGGAGCCCGAGCTGCCCCCCGCCTCCGGGCAGGGACACGACGCGTACGACGCCTACGGACGCCGCCCCGCGGACGAGCACCAGGGCGGCTCCCGGTCCGAGCAGCTGCCGACCGCGCGCCCGGCCTACCCCGACTACCAGCGCCCGGCCCCCGGCGCCTGGCCGCAGCAGCAGCCTCAGCAGCAGGACGACTACGGCTGGCAGCAGCCTCGGCTCGGCTTCCCCGACCGCGACCCGTACGCGAACCCGGTCCAGCAGCCGCAGCACGACTACCGCTCACAGCCGCCGCAGGAGCGCTACGAGCAGCAGCGCTCCGAGCAGCACGACCGGCGTGAGCGCCACGACATGTCGGAGCCGCCCGGCGGTCACCGGGGCGGTGGCGGTCACGGCACCCACGGCGGCCACGGCGTGCACCGGGGCGGCCCGGTCGGGCCCACCTCGTCCAGCGGCGCCCCCGGCCCGCTGGCCGCGCAGCCTGCGCCCGCGACGGGACCCGGCGAGCCCACCGCGCGCCTCAACCCGAAGTACCTCTTCGACACCTTCGTCATCGGCGCGTCGAACCGTTTCGCCCACGCGGCCGCGGTCGCCGTCGCCGAGGCGCCGGCGAAGGCGTACAACCCCCTCTTCATCTACGGGGAGTCGGGACTCGGCAAGACGCATCTGCTGCACGCGATCGGGCACTACGCCCGCAGCCTGTATCCCGGCACGCGCGTGCGCTACGTGAGCTCGGAGGAGTTCACCAACGAGTTCATCAACTCCATCCGCGACGGCAAGGGCGACAGCTTCCGCAAGCGCTACCGCGAGATGGACATCCTGCTCGTCGACGACATCCAGTTCCTCGCGGACAAGGAGTCGACGCAGGAGGAGTTCTTCCACACCTTCAATACGCTCCACAACGCGAACAAGCAGATCGTGCTCTCCAGCGACCGGCCGCCCAAGCAGCTGGTCACGCTGGAGGACCGGCTGCGCAACCGCTTCGAGTGGGGTCTGATCACCGACGTCCAGCCGCCGGAGCTGGAGACGCGCATCGCGATCCTCCGCAAGAAGGCGGTGCAGGAGCAGCTGAACGCGCCGCCGGAGGTGCTCGAGTTCATCGCGTCCCGGATCTCGCGGAACATCCGTGAGCTGGAGGGCGCGCTGATCAGAGTCACCGCGTTCGCGTCGCTGAACCGGCAGCCGGTGGACCTGGGGCTCACCGAGATCGTCCTCAAGGACCTGATCCCGGGCGGTGAGGACGCGGCTCCGGAGATCACCGCGACGGCCATCATGGCGGCGACCGCCGACTACTTCGGGCTGACGGTGGACGACCTGTGCGGATCCTCGCGCAGCCGTGTCCTGGTGACGGCCCGCCAGATCGCCATGTATCTCTGCCGGGAGCTGACCGACCTCTCCCTGCCGAAGATCGGCGCGCAGTTCGGCGGCCGCGACCACACGACCGTCATGCACGCCGACCGCAAGATCCGCGCGTTGATGGCGGAGCGGCGCTCCATCTACAACCAGGTCACCGAGCTCACCAACCGCATCAAGAACGGCTGACAGCGGCCGCGACACATCGCTGAGGGCGTCCCGGGGCAACTCCTGGGGCGCCCTTTTTCGTCGTGCACGCGCGCGTGGAGGGCGTTTTACGGGCCGCAGGTGGCCGTTCCGGGCGGCCCCGACCCGTACAGAGACGTCGTACGACCGCCTCCCGCTGTTCGATTTCCCCTGCTCAGACGGCTGTTCTCCACAGAGGTGCACACTTTTTCCCCTCCACACCCTGGGGACCGGGAAGTTGTCCAGACGCTGTCCACAGGGGAGTCTGCTGAGAGATCATCAGGCCAGGTCAAGTGGTTGTGGATTCGTGGACGACGACTCTCCACAGGCTGTGGAGGAAAAATTCGTCCACAGGCTGTGCATGAAGTTGTCCACCGGCGGCCCACAGGCTGGAGCGCGTTGTCCCCAGCTTTCCCCAGCTTCTCCACACGGCTGTCCACTGTTCGGCAACGCAACGCGCCCTCTCACCGGGTCGAGTGAAAGGCGTCACACCAAGGTGGTCGGTTGGCCTGTGGGGAAGCTGGGTAAAGCTGGGGACAGCGCTGGGGAGAAGTAGCCCCTCCCTGTGCATCGGGTGTGCAGAACTTTCGCCCGTCCACAGAAACCACCGGTTGTCCACCGGCTCCGCCCACAGGCACAGTGGATAAAAAACCGGGGCTGACCTGCGCATTCGCGGTTATCCACGGTTTCCACAGCCCCTACTACTACTCCCAACTAGAGAGACCGGGGAAATGGTTTCGAAGTGGGGGCTGTGCACAACTCTCGCTCCGGAGCTCCGACACCGCTCGGCACGACTTGACCCCGACAGGCACCGACTGTCAGCGCGGTGCGTCAGACTGGTCCCCGGTGTCCTTCCCACGGCATGGCTGAGAGACACCGAGTCAGACGACGAGGGCCACAGGCCCAGCGGGCGAGAGCAGCCAGCAACAGCAGGAGGTCGGCTAACGGTGAAGATCCGGGTTGAACGCGACGTACTCGCGGAGGCAGTGGCCTGGGCGGCGCGCAGCCTCCCGGCCCGGCCGCCTGCGCCCGTCCTCGCGGGCCTGCTGCTGAAGGCCGAGGAAGGCGCACTGA
The DNA here is from genome assembly GCF_055592445.1 of Streptomyces sp. NPDC041122. Classification (NCBI taxonomy): domain Bacteria; kingdom Bacillati; phylum Actinomycetota; class Actinomycetes; order Kitasatosporales; family Streptomycetaceae; genus Streptomyces; species Streptomyces sp. NPDC041122. The sequence continues at coordinate 273,838 of NZ_JBVIYQ010000003.1, forward strand.
GCCTGTCGAGCTTCGACTACGAGGTCTCGGCGCGGGTCTCGGTGGACGCGGAGATCGACGAGGAGGGCACCGTCCTCGTGTCGGGCCGCCTGCTCGCGGACATCTGCCGTGCGCTCCCCAACCGCCCGGTGGAGATCTCCACAGACGGTGTACGGGCGACGGTGGTCTGCGGCTCCTCGCGGTTCACACTCCACACGCTTCCTGTGGAGGAGTACCCCGCGCTGCCGCAGATGCCGACCGCCACGGGCACCGTCCCCGGTGAGGTCTTCGCCTCGGCCGCCTCCCAGGTGGCCATCGCCGCGGGCCGCGACGACACGCTGCCGGTGCTGACCGGTGTGCGCATCGAGATCGAGGGCGACACGGTCACCCTGGCCTCCACCGACCGCTACCGCTTCGCGGTCCGCGAGTTCCTGTGGAAGCCGGAGAACCCCGAGGCGTCCGCTGTGGCCCTGGTGCCCGCCAAGACGCTCCTGGACACCGCCAAGGCCCTCACGAGCGGCGACACGGTCACCCTGGCCCTGTCCGGCTCGGGTGCCGGCGAGGGTCTGATCGGTTTCGAGGGCGCCGGACGGCGTACGACGACGCGGCTGCTCGAGGGCGACCTGCCGAAGTACCGCACGCTGTTCCCGACCGAGTTCAACTCGGTGGCCGTGATCGAGACCGCCCCCTTCGTGGAGGCCGTCAAGCGTGTGGCCCTGGTGGCCGAGCGGAACACCCCGGTGCGGCTCAGCTTCGAGCAGGGCGTGCTGATCCTGGAGGCCGGATCCAGCGACGACGCACAGGCTGTGGAAAGGGTCGACGCCCAGCTGGACGGCGACGACATCTCGATCGCCTTCAACCCGACGTTCCTGCTCGACGGCCTCAGCGCGATCGACTCGCCGGTCGCCCAGCTGTCGTTCACCACATCGACGAAGCCCGCGCTGCTGAGCGGCCGGCCGGCCGTCGACGCGGAGGCCGACGACGCCTACAAGTACCTGATCATGCCGGTACGTCTGAGCGGCTGAGCCCACAGGTGTGTGCGTGCGTCCGGGCGTAGGCTCGGACGCAGGTACGAAAGTGCCGTAACGCCACCTCGTTAGTGAAGGAACCTCTGATGGAGCTCGGTCTCGTCGGCCTCGGCAAGATGGGCGGCAACATGCGCGAGCGCATCCGCCGCGCAGGTCACACCGTCATCGGATACGACCGCAACCCGGACGTCGCTGACGTCTCCAGCCTCGAAGAGCTGGTCGGCAAGCTCAAGGGCCCGCGGGTGGTGTGGGTGATGGTTCCGGCCGGAGCCGCGACCCAGTCCACCGTCGACGAGCTCGCCGAGCTCCTGCAGCCCGGCGACGTCGTCGTGGACGGCGGCAACTCCCGCTGGACGGACGACGAGAAGCACGCCGAGGAGCTGAAGGCCAAGGGCATCGGCTTCGTCGACTGCGGCGTCTCCGGCGGCGTCTGGGGCCTGAAGAACGGCTACGCGCTGATGTACGGCGGCGACGCCGAGGACATCGCGAAGGTCCAGCCGATCTTCGACGCGCTCAAGCCCGAGGGCGACTTCGGCTCGGTGCACGCGGGCAAGGTCGGCGCGGGCCACTTCTCGAAGATGGTCCACAACGGCATCGAGTACGCGATGATGCAGGCCTACGCCGAGGGCTGGGAGCTCCTGGAGAAGGTCGACTCCGTCACCGACGTCCGTGAGGTCTTCCGCTCCTGGCAGGAGGGCACGGTCATCCGTTCCTGGCTGCTCGACCTCGCGGTGAACGCCCTGGACGACGACGAGCACCTGGAGAAGCTGCGCGGCTTCGCGCAGGACTCCGGAGAGGGCCGCTGGACGGTGGAGGCCGCCATCGACAACGCGGTGCCGCTGCCGGCCATCACCGCCTCGCTCTTCGCGCGGTTCGCCTCGCGCCAGGACGACTCCCCGCAGATGAAGATGATCGCCGCGCTGCGCAACCAGTTCGGCGGCCACGCGGTGGAGTCCAAGAGCGAGAACTGATCCACAGCCTGTGGGGAACTCCAGCCGTTTCCCACAGGCCTCTGAAGCAAGTGAAGTAGGCCGGGGGAGGTCGGCGCACACCATGCACGTCACGCATCTCTCGCTGGCCGACTTCCGGTCGTACGCCCGGGTCGAGGTACCGCTCGACCCGGGCGTCACCGCGTTCGTGGGCCCCAACGGCCAGGGCAAGACCAACCTCGTCGAGGCCGTCGGCTATCTGGCCACCCTCGGCAGCCACCGGGTCTCCTCGGACGCGCCGCTGGTGCGCATGGGCGCCGAGCGCGCCGTCATCAGGGCCGCGGTCCGCCAGGGCGAGCGCCAGCAGCTCATCGAGCTCGAACTCAACCCCGGCAAGGCCAACCGCGCCCGCATCAACAGGTCCTCGCAGGTCAGGCCGCGCGACGTGCTGGGGATCGTCCGCACCGTGCTGTTCGCGCCCGAGGATCTCGCACTGATCAAGGGCGACCCCGGAGAGCGGCGCCGCTTCCTCGACGAGCTGATCACCGCGCGGTCGCCGCGCATGGCCGGCGTCCGGTCCGACTACGACCGGGTCCTCAAGCAGCGCAACACCCTCCTGAAGTCGGCCGCTCTCGCCCGCCGGCACGGCGGCCGCTCCATGGACCTGTCCACCCTCGACGTCTGGGACCAGCACCTCGCGCGCGCGGGCGCCGAGCTGCTCGCCCAGCGGCTCGACCTGATCTCGGCGCTGCAGCCGCTGGCCGACAAGGCGTACGAGCAGCTGGCGCCCGGAGGCGGCCCGGTCTCGCTGGAGTACAAGCCCTCCGCGCCCGGTGACGGGCACACGCGCGAGGCCCTCTACGAGCAGCTGACCGCCGCCCTGGAGGAGGCCCGCAAGCAGGAGATCGAGCGGGGCGTCACCCTGGTCGGCCCGCACCGCGACGACCTCGTCCTCAAGCTGGGCCAGCTCCCCGCCAAGGGGTACGCGAGCCACGGCGAGTCCTGGTCGTACGCGCTGGCGCTGCGCCTGGCCTCGTACGACCTGCTGAGGGCCGAGGGCAACGAGCCGGTGCTCGTCCTCGACGACGTCTTCGCGGAGCTGGACGCGCGCCGCAGGGAGCGCCTCGCGGAGCTGGTGGCCCCGGGTGAGCAGGTGCTGGTCACCGCGGCGGTGGACGACGACGTCCCGGGCGTGCTCAGCGGCACGCGCTACGCGGTGGCGGACGGCGCGGTGGAGCGCGCATGAGCGCCGAGGAGCCCGTCGAGAGTGCCCCCGGGCCCGCGGAGAGCCCGAAGCCGCCCGAGCCGTCCGGCGTCGACCTGGCGAGGGTCGCCCTGCGGGCCGCGAAAGAACAGGCACGCGCGCGTGGCGACGCCGCACAGCAGAAGAAGCAGGCCCGCCGCGGCGGACTGCGGTCCGGCGCGCGCGCCGACGGGCGCGATCCGCTGCCGCTCGGTTCCGCGATCAACCGGCTGATCACCGAGCGCGGCTGGGAGACGCCGGCCGCGGTGGGCGGCGTGATGGGGCGCTGGCCGCAGATCGTCGGCGACGACCTGGCCAACCACTGCGTACCCCAGAAGTACGACGAGGACGAGCGTGTCCTGACCGTGCAGTGCGACTCGACGGCGTGGGCCACGCAGCTGCGGCTGATGGCTCCGCAGCTGGTCGCGCGCCTCAACGAGGACCTGGGGCAGGGCACCGTACGCCTCATCAAGGTGCTCGGCCCCCAGGGCCCCGCGCGCCGCTTCGGACCCTTGCGCGCCCCCGGAAGCACGGGCCCCGGCGACACCTACGGATGAGCCCGTCGGCGACGGTAGCTGGCGGTTGACGTCCCGAAGCGCTGAGTGCCGCTGTGAGCCCTTTGGAGCCCCGTTCCGCATATGGGGAGTCGGCCGAGTCCCGTTCAGGACGGCACATGCGGACTCAGGTACCGGCAAACCCCCATCACTGTCAGCGCTACCGGTAGACTGGAAGCTAATCCCGCCCCACTTGTGGGACGCACCGAGCAACGCTGACTATCGCTGAACGACGCAGCCGCTCCGGCCACCGCCGGGAGCTTGGCTTGTGCTGTGCCAGAAAGGGCGCTTCGTGGCCGATTCCGGCAACCCCAACGAGAACATCCCGTCCACCGCCGCCGGCGAGAACGGCGAGGCCCCGCCCTCGTACGACGCCAGCGCGATCACCGTCCTCGAGGGTCTGGACGCGGTCCGCAAGCGACCCGGCATGTACATCGGCTCGACCGGTGAGCGTGGCCTGCACCACCTCGTGCAGGAGGTTGTCGACAACTCCGTCGACGAGGCCCTGGCCGGGTACGCGGACACCATCGACGTCACGATCCTCGCCGACGGCGGCGTCCGTGTCATCGACAACGGCCGTGGCATCCCGGTGGGCATCCACCCCGTCGAGAAGAAGCCGGCCGTCGAGGTCGTGCTGACCGTGCTGCACGCGGGCGGCAAGTTCGGCGGTGGCGGCTACGCCGTCTCCGGCGGTCTGCACGGCGTCGGCGTCTCGGTCGTCAACGCCCTGTCGACCAAGCTGGCCGTCGACGTCAGGACCGATGGCTACCGCTGGACCCAGGACTACAAGCTGGGCGTCCCGACGGCCCCGCTCGCCCAGCACGAGCGGGTCGAGGAGACGGGCACGACGGTCACCTTCTGGGCCGACCCCGACGTCTTCGAGACGACCGAGTACTCCTTCGAGACGCTGGCACGGCGCTTCCAGGAGATGGCGTTCCTCAACAAGGGTTTGACGATCAAACTCACTGATGAGCGCGAGTCGGCGAAGGCCGTGGTGGGCGCGGACACGGCGGAGGCGGCCGACGACGAGCCCCGCACGGTGACGTACCACTACGAAGGCGGCATCGTCGACTTCGTGAAGTACCTCAACTCCCGCAAGGGCGAGGTCATCCACCCCACCGTCATCGACGTCGAGGCCGAGGACAAGGAGCGCCTCCTCTCGGCCGAGATCGCCATGCAGTGGAACTCGCAGTACACCGAGGGCGTGTACTCCTTCGCGAACACCATCCACACCCACGAGGGCGGTACGCACGAAGAGGGCTTCAGGGCCGCGCTGACGGGTCTGGTGAACCGCTACGCGCGCGAGAAGAAGCTCCTTCGCGAGAAGGACGACAACCTCACGGGTGAGGACATCCGCGAGGGTCTGACCGCGATCATCTCGGTGAAGCTGGGTGAGCCCCAGTTCGAGGGCCAGACCAAGACCAAGCTGGGCAACACGGAGGCCAAGACCTTCGTGCAGAAGGTCGTCCACGAACACCTCACGGACTGGTTCGACCGGAACCCCAACGAGGCCGCGGACATCATCCGCAAGGGCATCCAGGCCGCCACCGCGCGGGTGGCCGCCCGCAAGGCGCGCGACCTGACCCGCCGCAAGGGGCTCCTGGAGACGGCGTCGCTGCCGGGCAAGCTGAGCGACTGCCAGTCGAACGACCCGACGAAGTGCGAGATCTTCATCGTCGAGGGTGACTCCGCCGGTGGTTCGGCGAAGTCCGGCCGCAACCCGATGTACCAGGCGATCCTGCCCATCCGAGGCAAGATCCTGAACGTCGAGAAGGCGCGCATCGACAAGATCCTGCACAACCAGGAGGTCCAGGCGCTCATCTCCGCCTTCGGCACCGGTGTGCACGAGGACTTCGACATCGAGAAGCTCCGCTATCACAAGATCATCCTGATGGCGGACGCCGACGTCGACGGTCAGCACATCAACACGCTGCTGCTGACCTTCCTGTTCCGCTTCATGCGGCCGCTGGTCGAGGCCGGGCACATCTACCTGTCGCGCCCGCCGCTCTACAAGATCAAGTGGTCGCGGGACGACTTCCAGTACGCGTACTCGGACCGCGAGCGCGACGCCCTGGTGGAGCTCGGCCGCCAGGCCGGCAAGCGCATCAAGGACGACTCGGTCCAGCGCTTCAAGGGCCTCGGTGAGATGAACGCCGAGGAACTGCGCATCACGACGATGGACCAGGAACACCGCGTGCTCGGCCAGGTCACCCTGGACGACGCGGCACAGGCCGACGACCTCTTCTCGGTGCTGATGGGAGAGGACGTCGAGGCACGGCGCTCGTTCATTCAGCGCAACGCCAAGGACGTCCGTTTCCTCGACATCTGAGTCGGCCCGTACGAGCCGCACCTCGAAAGGACTTTGACCAGCAATGGCCGACGAGAACACCCCTGTGATGCCCGAAGAGGAGCCCGCCGTTCCCGGCGTGGGCATGCGTGTCGAGCCCGTCGGGCTCGAGACGGAGATGCAGCGCTCCTATCTCGACTACGCGATGTCCGTCATCGTGTCCCGCGCGCTGCCCGACGTACGGGACGGCCTGAAGCCCGTCCACCGTCGCGTCCTGTACGCGATGTACGACGGCGGCTACCGCCCCGAGAAGGGCTTCTACAAGTGCGCCCGCGTCGTCGGTGACGTCATGGGCACGTACCACCCGCACGGCGACTCCTCCATCTACGACGCCCTGGTGCGCCTCGCCCAGCCGTGGTCGATGCGGATGCCGCTGGTGGACTCCAACGGCAACTTCGGCTCCCCGGGCAACGACCCGGCGGCCGCCATGCGGTACACCGAGTGCAAGATGGCGCCGCTCGCCATGGAGATGGTCCGTGACATCGACGAGGAGACCGTCGACTTCACGGACAACTACGACGGCCGCAACCAGGAGCCGACGGTTCTGCCGGCGCGCTTCCCGAACCTGCTGATCAACGGCTCGGCGGGCATCGCGGTCGGCATGGCCACCAACATCCCGCCGCACAACCTCCGCGAGGTCGCGGCGGGCGCGCAGTGGGCCCTGGAGCACCCCGACGCCACGCACGAGGAGCTGCTCGACGCCCTTATCGAGCGCATCAAGGGCCCCGATTTCCCGACCGGCGCCCTGGTGGTGGGCCGCAAGGGCATCGAGGAGGCCTACCGCACGGGCCGCGGCTCCATCACCATGCGCGCGGTCGTCGCGGTCGAGGAGATCCAGAACCGCCAGTGCCTGGTGGTCACCGAGCTCCCGTACCAGACCAACCCCGACAACCTCGCGCAGAAGATCGCCGACCTGGTCAAGGACGGCAAGGTCGGCGGCATCGCCGACGTCCGCGACGAGTCCTCCTCGCGCACCGGCCAGCGCCTGGTCATCGTCCTCAAGCGCGACGCGGTCGCCAAGGTCGTGCTGAACAACCTCTACAAGCACACCGACCTGCAGTCGAACTTCAGCGCCAACATGCTGGCGCTGGTCGACGGCGTGCCGCGCACCCTCTCCCTGGACGCGTTCATCCGGCACTGGGTGGCCCACCAGGTCGAGGTCATCGTCCGCCGTACGAAGTACCGGCTGCGCAAGGCCGAGGAGCGGGCGCACATCCTGCGTGGCCTCCTGAAGGCCCTGGACGCCATCGACGAGGTCATCGCGCTCATCCGCGGCAGCCAGACGGTCGACATCGCGCGCGAGGGCCTGATGGGCCTGCTGTCGATCGACGAGATCCAGGCCAACGCCATCCTCGAGATGCAGCTGCGCCGGCTCGCCGCCCTGGAGCGCCAGAAGATCGTCGCCGAGCACGACGAGCTCCAGGCGAAGATCAACGAGTACAACGGGATCCTGGCCTCCCCCGAGAAGCAGCGCCAGATCATCAGCGAGGAGCTCGCGGCGATCGTCGACAAGTTCGGCGAGGACCGTCGCTCCGCGCTCGTGCCCTTCGACGGTGACATGTCCATCGAGGACCTGATCGCCGAGGAGGACATTGTCGTCACCATCACGCGCGGTGGCTACATCAAGCGCACCAAGACGGAGGACTACCGCTCGCAGAAGCGCGGCGGCAAGGGCGTCCGCGGCACGAAGCTGAAGCAGGACGACATCGTCGACCACTTCTTCGTGTCGACGACACACCACTGGCTGCTGTTCTTCACCAACAAGGGCCGCGTCTACCGCGCCAAGGCGTACGAGCTGCCCGACGCCGGACGCGACGCGCGCGGCCAGCACGTGGCGAACCTCCTCGCCTTCCAGCCGGACGAGCAGATCGCCGAGATCCTCGCGATCCGTGACTACGAAGCGGTGCCCTACCTGGTGCTCGCCACCAAGGGCGGCCTCGTCAAGAAGACGCCGCTCAAGGACTACGACTCGCCTCGTTCGGGTGGCGTCATCGCCATCAACCTCCGTGAGACGGACGACGGTTCGGACGACGAGCTGATCGGCGCCGAGCTGGTCTCGGCCGAGGACGACCTGCTGCTCATCAGCAAGAAGGCCCAGTCGATCAGGTTCACCGCAACGGACGACGCGCTCCGCCCGATGGGCCGCGCCACTTCGGGCGTCAAGGGCATGAGTTTCCGCGACGGCGACGAACTGCTCTCGATGAATGTGGTTCGCCCCGGTACGTTCGTCTTCACCGCCACCGACGGTGGGTACGCGAAGCGGACCAACGTCGACGAGTACCGCGTCCAGGGTCGCGGTGGCCTCGGCATCAAGGCCGCCAAGATCGTGGAGGACCGCGGCGAGCTCGTCGGCGCCCTGGTGGTCGAGGAGACCGACGAGATCCTCGCCATCACACTGTCCGGCGGTGTGATTCGTACGCGAGTCAACGAGGTCAGGGAGACGGGCCGTGACACGATGGGCGTCCAACTGATCAACCTGGGCAAGCGCGATGCCGTGGTCGGTATCGCTCGTAACGCCGAGGCCGGGCGCGAGGCCGAGGAAGTCGACGGAGACATCGTCGTCGACGAATCGGACGCAGCCGAACCGGCCACCGGTACGGACGAGGGCACGGACTCCTCGGCCGAGTAGCGCGAGGAGTGAGTCATCGTGAGCGGAGCCACGGGCGCCGAGGCAAAGCGGACCGGCACTACCGGTACGGACGGTGCCCGTGGCTCCGCCACTGACGCACACGACTCGAACGAGTCTCATGGATCCCAGGGGGGGACTGTGACGGACACCCGAGGGTCCGGAGCCGCTGGACAGGCTGCCGACCAGTACGAGGCCTCGTACGCGGCCGGCAAGGGCGCGCAGGGGAACGGGGCGCTGCCCGGCGAGCGCCAGCCTCAGCAGCAGTCGTCCCAGCCGTACCACCCGCCGCAGGCGTACCAGGGCGCCCAGTCCGGCGCCGTGCGCCGTCCGCGGACCGGGGCGCGCACGACGCCGCGCACCCGCAAGGCGCGGCTGCGGGTGTCCAAGGCCGACCCCTGGTCGGTGATGAAGGTCAGCTTCCTGCTCTCCATCGCGCTCGGCATCTGCACGATCGTCGCGGCGGCCGTCCTGTGGATGGTCATGGACGCCATGGGCGTCTTCTCCACGGTGGGCGGCACGATCTCCGAGGCGACGGGCTCGAACGAATCCAACGGATTCGACCTGCAGTCGTTCCTCTCGCTGCCGCGCGTCCTGCTGTTCACGTCGATCATCGCGGTCATCGACGTCGTCCTGGCGACCGCGCTGGCGACCCTGGGCGCGTTCATCTACAACCTCTCCGCGGGCTTCGTGGGCGGCGTCGAGCTGACCCTCGCCGAGGACGAGTAGCGGCCGCTCCCCCGCGCGCGGGTATCGATTTTGGGACTGGCGCCCAGGTGCGCTAATCTTCAGAGGTCAGCGCGCGGGACACACCGCAGCGCGGCGGGGCTATAGCTCAGTTGGTTAGAGCGCATCCCTGATAAGGATGAGGCCACAGGTTCAAATCCTGTTAGCCCCACCAGCACGAAGACCCCCAACCGGTCACGGTTGGGGGTTTTTGGCGTCCAGGGCCGAGCACCGGCCCGGGCGGCGGAGGCTGTGACCGCTTCACCGGGCCGCCGCCCTCCCCGGACCACCTTCACGCCGGAACGGCTGCCACCCAGCACGTGGTCGATGGTGCGGTGCCGGTAGAGGCAGGTAGAGGCAGGTAGGCGTATGCCTCCACCCGCTCCCTCGGGTTCCCTGTGCACGACAGAAGACCCCCGGCCGGTGAGGCCGGGGGTCTTCTGAGGCTTGGGGAGGGCGTGCGCCCTGGGTGCCGGGCCGGGGTTACGGCTCCGCGGCGAGCCCTGGTTCGTTGGCGGTGGCCTCAGCCTCGGCTTCCGTGTCCGACGGGGGCAGGTGCCGGCAGCTGGGGGACGAGCCATGGGCCTCGGCGCGGATGCGTTGCTTCATCGTCGGCGGCAGGGACCGTTCGTACGCCGCCGACCACAGGGCCGCCATCATCGGCGTCGGCTCGCACACCGTGGCGTTGCGTGCGTTCGTGGTCTCCTGCGTGGCCGTGGCCGCGGTGGCCGTCGTGGTGAGACCCATCGCGGCGAAGAGCGCGAGGAGTGCGGTGACGATCGTGGTCCACAGTTTCATGGCCTTGTTGCCGGTCATGGCCCCTCAATTCGGGTTGGGCGATTTGCGTACTTTCCTCATGATGTGTATGTGAGGCCGGGAGTGGTGGACCGACGCTCGCGTGGCGTCGATGTTCAGATGAACACCACCCGTTTGGCCTCAAGGGCGTCGAGGAGGGGGCAAAGCGGCGAAAATCACAGTGGGAGCGGTCCCCCCACGGAGTTGCCAGGTCCGGGTTCGACTGCTGTGTGCGGGGCGGGAGTTGAGGCGGATCCAGGTCACCGATCGATATCGCTCGGTGTGTATAGTCGGGCGCCAGAAGTCCCCTACGTCAAGGAAAGACGAGGTCGCGCGGTGAAGAAGCTTCTCCTGGTCGCACTGGCCGCCATCGGCGGGCTCCTCGTGTACCGCCAGATCCAGGCGGATCGCGCCGAGCAGGATCTGTGGACGGAGGCGACTGACTCCGTGCCCACGGGTTCGTGAGTATCGACGACAGTCACTTCACAGGCCCCGGTCGCATGTGCGGCCGGGGCTTTGTGCTGTTCCGGATCGGGCGGGGAGCGGACGGTCGCGGAGCGCGCGCGAGTGGGGCCGGTCGGGGCCGCGGTTCGGGGTGGGGGACCCGGATGGCCGCCGCGGCTGTGACAACAGCGGATTCACCCTCTTTCGCTTCCGAAATCAGTTGATTCTTCAAGCGCCACGGTGCGTGTGGGGCGGGTGCGGGGCGGTGGCGCCGATGGCGGGTTCGCGGTGGTGTCCGGGCGGCCCCGGGAGGGCAGGACGGTCGGGACGGGGCGGGTGGGTCGGCTGAGTTCACGAGGGGTGGCGCGTGATGGGGCGGCGGCTGGGTGAGTGCCGTGGGGTGGCGGAGCGGGGCCGTGGCCGGGGCCGGGTTCTGGGCATGGTTCGGGGCCGCGGCCGAGCCGGCGTGGCCGCCGCCGCGGTCACCGCGTTGTGCGCTGTCGCGGTGCTTCCCGCACAGGCCATGGCCGTCGGGACATCCGGGGGCGCCGGGCGTGCGGTGGGTGAGGCGGGAGATCCCGGGGCGTACGCCTTCGCCCCGGGCGCCGAGACGGTCGAGGGCGCCACGAGCAACCTCGAGGGGCATCGGCTCCGGCCCGGCAAGACGTACAAGAGCTACCTTCCGCGCGTGGGGCAGCGTTTCTACCGCCTGGAACTGACGGCACAACAGAACGCGTACGTCGCGGTGACCGCCGTTCCGAAGCCCGGGGCCCGGGTGACCTACGCCGACGGGGTCCAGGTCTCCCTGCAGGACGCCGACGGCAACAACTGCAGTCCTGTGGAGGCGGAGAAGGCGAGGTTCGGCTCCGCGGAGAGCCCGCGCCCGATCACGGCCTCCGCGGTCCGCAGGGTGGGGCCCGACGAGAAGAGCTGTACAGGGGCCGGTACGTATTACGTGCTCGTCGAGCGGACCAGAGCGTCCTCCGGAGCCGCGCAGGGCGACTGGGACCTGGAACTTCATGTGGCGTCAGAACCCGTGCCGCGGGCGGGCGGTGCGACGGTGCCGCCGGAGACCTGGGACTCGGCGACCCCCGTGCCGCCGTCAGGGGTGCGCAGGACGCGGGAGGGCGGCGCGGGCTTCAGCGGGGCGCGGGGCCTGGGCAAGGGCGTCTGGGGAGCCGGGATCAAGCCGGGAGGAACCCTCTTCTACCGCGTACCGGTCGACTGGGGGCAGCAACTGTCGGTCACGGCTGAGCTCGGCAGTGCGGGTGGCACGGGCGGCATCGGTCGGGGGCCCTCCGGTACGGGATACGTCTCGTCCGCCTTGGTCATGTCACTGTCCAACCCGGTGCGCGCCGAGGTCGACGACGTCGACGTGGCGTACGACGGCAAGCAGAAGTCCGCCGTGCTGGATCCGTTGCCGCCGGTCGCGTACGAGAACCGGTTCTCCCTTACCGACGAGGTCTCGGCGCTGCGGTTCGCCGGCTGGTACTACCTGTCGGTGCACCTCAGCCCGCAGGTCGCGGAGAAGTTCGGCGATGCCCCGCTGGACCTGACGCTGCGGGTGGACGTCGAGGGTGCGCCGCGGCCCGGGCCCGCGTACGCGGGGTCACCGGTGCCTGCGGACGACTTCGGGGTCACGGAGCGGGACGCGGAGGCCGCGGAGCGCGGGGAGACGGCGGCCGGGGGTGGTGCCGGAACCGGCGACGACGGGGTGAATGAGCTGATGGCGGTGGTCGCCGCCACGGGGATCGGCACGGGGGTGACGCTGCTGGGTGTGCTCGGTCTGTGGGTCCTGATCGCACGGCGCCGGGCGGCGAGGTCGGCGAGGGCGGCCGAGGCGGCGCGGGCGGCGGAGAGGGAGCGTGCGGCCGGTGGCGTCGCCGTGACGGGGCGGCCCACGGGCTGACGGCTGATCGGGTGTCCGGGGCTCGTGTGTGACCGGCTGACCGGCTTCGGGCGGCCGGCCGGTGTCGGGCGGGGCGGGGCGTCAGAGCTGCGTGAGGGCCCAGAAACCCACGGTGAGGCAGGTCAGGGCGACGAGCAGCATCGGCACCGCCACTTTCGAGGGAGGTCCCGGGCGAGGGGGAACCTGAGCGGCGCGAGCGCTGTTGGGATGAGTAGGAGCGTGAGCGTGAGCGTGGTGCGCCGCGGAGGTCACGGCGGGGGCGGGGCCGTGAGCGTGGGCGTACGCATGGGGTGCAGGTGCAGGTGCAGGTGCAGGTGCAGGAGGAGGCGGGATGTGGGGGGCGGGGGACACGTGCGTGGGGTCGGGTGTGAGCGGGGGTGCCGGCGCGGGCACTGGTGCGGGGGCGGGTGCGGTGATGGGGCCGGGGACGGGTATCGGACCGGGTGCCTGCAAGGGCATCGGAGTAGGGGGAGTGGACGGTTGCGGGGGCAGGGTCGGTACGGGACCTGCCACGAGATCCGGCGCGGGGCCCGCGAAACCGGGCGCGGGGCCCACGAGACTCTGCCCGGGTCCCACGGGGCCCGGCGCGGGACGCACGAACCCCGGGGTGGGGTCCGGAGCTCGGTCGGGCGGCGGGGGCACCGCCGAAGACGGGCCGGGTGTCCCGTGCGCGAAGAATCCGGACCCGGCACGGGGTACGGCCCCAGACCCCGGCCCTGAGAGCGCGCCACCCCCGGGCCCGGGCCCAGCACCTGGACCACCCCCGGGCCCAGCCTCAGCCCCGGGCCCAGGCCGCGCATGCCGAGCACGGGAATGTGGACCGCCCGCGTGGGGCGCCGAGGGGCGTGGCCCCTCGGGGGCGAAGCCGGCCGGAAGCGGCGGGAGTTGGTCGAAGATTTCGATGAGCTCGTCGTCGGGGCCGGGCTCGGGCAGCATCTCCGCGGCCGAGGCCAGCGCCTTCCGCGCCCCCGTCGCGGTACGGAAACGGGCCTGGGGATCAGGCTGGAGAAGGGTGGCGATGACCTGCCAGAGAGGCTCGGGCACGCCCTGCGGCGCCCCGGGGGTGCCGTGGTCGGCGAAGTACTCGATGAGCGCCTTGGCGTCCGGCTTGGTGCCCTCCAGGAGGTACAGGGCGACCAGGCCGACGGCGAAGAGGTCGGCGGTGAAGTGCGGTTCCGCGCCCATCATTTGCTCGGGGGCGAAGTAGCCGGGGGTGCCGACCACATAGTCGGTCTCCGTGAGCCGGGGCTCGCCCTTGCGCATCGAGATGCCGAAGTCGGACAGCCGCAGATGCGGGCGCCCGGCGCCGGTGGCGTCCAGCAGGATGTTGGCCGGTTTGATGTCACGGTGCACGACACCCTCGGCGTGGACGGCGGCGAGGCCGGAGAGGAGCTGGTCGAGGAGGGTGCAGACGAAGTGGGGCGGCAGCGGGCCGTAGTCCCCGATGACGTGGGCCAGCGAGCCGCCGCCGACGAGGTCCATGGTGAAGAGGACCTTGTCGTCGTCGGCGGCCCAGCTGGCGGGCGCGAGCACATGGGGGTGGTCGATCCGCAGGGCCTGTTCCCGTACGAACCTCAACAGGGAATGGGCGTCGCTCTGTTGCAGCACCTTGGCGGCGACGTACCTGCGGCGCCGGTGGTCCCAGGCACGCCAGACCGCTCCGACTCCCCCGTGTCCGATCGGGTCGACCAGTTCGTACCGGCCGGCGAAGACCTCACCCATGGTCGCGCTCCGCTCCCCTTCCGGGCCGCGGGACGGCCCGGTCGACGGCTCAGCTCTGGTGCGCCTCGTAATGGGCGACCGCGTCCGCGGTGCGCCCGGCGCCGTACACCCGGAGGAACTCTGCCAGCTCCGGGTGGGTCGGGGCGAGGGAGTCCGCGGCATCGATGATGTCGCCCGCCGCCGCTACGGAGCGCAGCAGTGACTGGATCTCGCGCACCACGCGCTTGACCGTGGGGGCGCCCGAACTGGTCGCCGTCTGCGCGGTGTTGGTGAGGACGGACCCGCCCTGGGACTTCTTGATCTCGTCCATGCGGTCGGTGGCCTCGCCGGCGCTGACGCTGCCGTCCGCGACCTGGCCGGCCAGTTCCTGCAGGAGCTGGACGCGCTGGACCACGGCGGGGTTGCCGATCTTGGCGCGCTGGCCGCTCATCAGCTGGGAGAGCATGGGCGCGGAGAGGCCGAGGACTCCGGCGAGGCGGGCCTGGTTCAGACCGAGGTCATCGATGAGTCGACGGAAGAGCGCCCCCAGCGGCTCTCCGTACCAATTCCGCTGGAGCTCTCGTGCTCTCGCGGTGGTGTCCTGCTGTGCGGCGTCCATTGCGTCTCCCCATCGCTTCCCCTAAGACCGCGGTTCGCTGCCGCGAACCACGTCGTGCATCTTACGGAGCGTGGTCGTCGACCGGGAGCCCCAATCCTTTTGCGGGATCCGGGGGGTGACCCGGTACTCTGGTCTGCGACGCACGACGGGAGGTGATTCTTCCGGTCGGGTGTTCTTCTCGGGGCCTTAGCTCAGTTGGTAGAGCGCTGTCTTTGCATGGCAGATGTCAGGGGTTCGACTCCCCTAGGCTCCACACCTGGAAAGCCTCTCTGAACTGCGGAAACGTGGTTCGGAGGGGCTTTTTTCGGTGCGTCTTGGCCGGTGTTCCGGCTACGGAGCGCTGGGGGCCGGGACCGCGTCCGGTGCCGGGATCGTGTCCGGGGGCGAGGCGGCGTACTCGGGGTGGGCCGGGGTCAGCAGGCCGTACTGGGCGGCGCGGGCGCCGGCGGCGAAGCGGCTGGTGACGCCGAGCCGCTGCATCAGGTCGGCGATCAGACGGCTCGCGGTGCGCGGCGAGACCCCGAGGGTGCGGGCGATGGCCTCGTCCTTCATGCCGTCGGCCAGGAGCTGCACCAGGGTGCGCTGCTCGGTGGAGAGGTGGGTGGGGGAGCGTTCGCCCTCCGGGGCGAAGGGGGTGGCCTCGCGCCAGGTGTGCTCGAACACCGCGGAGAACGCACTGACCAGCGGTGCTCCGCGGACCGTGAGCTGGGGGCAGTGGGAGGCGTCGTCGGCGGCGGGCAGCACGGCGTAGTCGGAGTCGATGATCACCATGTTGAGCGGGATGACCGAGGCGAGCCGCAGGTTCACGCCCGCGGCGACCAGGCGGCCGAAGGAGTCGTAGGTGCCCGGCGACATCGAGTCGCGGCGGAGCCGGACCGAGCGGACCTGGATGCCCCGGTCGAACATCTGCTGCCGGAGCGGACCGATCCTGCGGCGCAGCCGGGCCGGCAGGCTGCTCTCCGCGTAGGCGGTGCGCAGGGTGGCGCGGGCCGAGTCCGTGACGTCGTGCAGGGCCTGCACCATCTCGTCGATCGTGCCGGCGGCGGTGACCTCGACGCGCGAGTGGGAGGAGCCGGTCGCCGGGAGGTAGACCTCCAGGAGCGACTCCATCGCCTCGTGCATCCGCAGGGACTCCTCCAGGCTGCGCTGCGCCATGTCCTGCTGCTGTCGGAGCATGCGCATCAGCGCGAATTCGGGATCCACCGGTACGACGCGGGCGCCCGGCTCCGCGGGCCAGCTCACCAGGCCGAGGCGGCGCAGCGAGGCCCAGGTGGCACGCGCCTCGGAACGGGACAGTCCGAAACTGTCGCTCAGCTCGTCGGGATCGGAACCGCCGCGCTCACGGAGCTCCATATAGACGGCGAGCCGTGAGGCTTCGGACACCTGGGCGTCCGTGCCGGCTGCACGGTTTCTCACAGAGCGGCCCTCCGGTGAATGACTGTGCGCTGTCCAGCGATTACCGACACGTAGGCGATCACTCTAGGGCGGCGGCGCGGAAAGGGAGCGGTAAGTGAGAGTCAGATCACGCGCTGTGCAACGGAGTTGTGACCATCGGGTCGGGCTCGCTGCTTTTGGGACACGGGTGGGACGAAAGGGCAGCGGGTGAGATGGCGAATTTTTGCCATGGCGGGATCCAGCCAGTGTGAATTGCTTGTTCCGTGAACCTCCGTCACTAGCCTCGACGGCACGGGGGTTGGACATTGCGGAGCCGGGCATTCCGGCTGCCGTCGGCGCGCTCCTGCCGGGTTCGGCAGGAACGCGCTGTCTTGTCGGCGTGTGCACTCCCCCGTGAATTCATCGGTCATTGCGACACGTAGGCAAGGCGGGGGAATGAACGAGAAGGTCACGGTCCAGCCGGTCGACGATCTGATCCGGAACGCGCAGGCGGGAAACCACCGCGCGGTGAACGACCTGCTGCTCCACATCACGCCGTTCGTGCGGCGGCTGTGCTCCTCGGTGGACGCGGGCCACCGGCCCGAGGCGGTCCAGGAGTCGCTGCTCGCCGTGTACCGGGGGCTGCGGACGCTCAAGGAGCCCGCGGCGTTCTACGGGTGGGTGCGCGCGGTGACGGTGCGGGAGGCCGCGCGGACCGCGCGGCGGGCGGGGCGCACCGCGACGGCCGAACTGGTCGACCAGCCGTCCCCGGCCGACCC
This sequence comes from Streptomyces sp. NPDC041122, assembly GCF_055592445.1. Classification (NCBI taxonomy): domain Bacteria; kingdom Bacillati; phylum Actinomycetota; class Actinomycetes; order Kitasatosporales; family Streptomycetaceae; genus Streptomyces; species Streptomyces sp. NPDC041122. The sequence continues at coordinate 290,891 of NZ_JBVIYQ010000003.1, forward strand.
CTCGCTGGGCGTCGCCATCGCCGACGTACTGGAGCGGTTGCCCTCGCACCAGCGGGACATCCTCACGCTGCGCGCGGTCTACGGCCTGGAGGAGCGGGAGACGGCGCGCGTGCTCTCGCTGCCGGTCGGCACGGTGCGGTCGCGTCTGCACCGCGCCCGGCGCAACTTCGAGGAAGCCTGGCGCTGACCGGTACGGCCGCGGTCCGGTCCGCCGGACCGTCGTCGGCCCCTCGGAGCGCTGACCGGCTCGGGCGTGCCCGGGCCGGTCAGCGGCCGGCCTCACCGGATCAGCACTGCTCGCGCAGCCCCGCCGGCCATCCCGTCGGGTCGTCGCCGAGGTAGCCGCCGAGCCACTCCGCCCAGCGTTCGAGGCCGAAGGCCCAGCAGACGGAGAAGCCCGGCTGCCCGGCGAAGGCGATGTCGAAGCCCTTGCCGAAGTGCTGGTTGTGGTAGTTGAGCGAGGAGACCGCGACCTCCGAGCCGTCGTGCGCCATCCGCCCCACCAGCTCGTACTTGACGTCCATCGCCGCCTGGTACTGGGCCATCTGCGGGCGGGCGCTGGTGAAGAACGGGTCCGACGCGGGCTGCACCTTGCACGGCAGGCCGAGGCTCTCGGCGAGGGTGAGGAGCTCCTCCAGGACCCGGGCGTGGAAGGCGCGGGCGCCGGGCCGGTCACCGACGTACACGATCTCGCGCATGCTGAACGACCAGCGGCGGGTCGGCGAGGTGTCGGCGGTGGCCCCGCCCTCGTAACGGCTGCACTGGCCGGTGGCCGTGACGGTCAGCGGCTCGTCGAGGCGCGCGCCCTGGAAGCGCTCGAAGAGCCCCAGGCAGGTGGCGGGCGCGAGGGCGACCGGGGTGAACTCCAGTTCGGCCGCGCGGGCGGCCTGGTCGGCGGCGGCGCCGAAGCGGTCGAGCGCGTCCAGGTCGGGGCGGACGACGCCGGCGGCGGTGATGTGCTGCGGGAAGTTGCCGGTGTAGCCGGCCTTCTCCAGCGTGGTCCAGGGCAGCAGCGCGGGCACCGTGTACTCGGCGGCGCCGAGCCGCGCGGCGGTCTGCCCGAGGAGCCGCTCCAGGGCGCGGATCAGCAGGGCGTTGCGGGGCCCGCTGACGAACAGGCCCGGGCCGATGCGGCCGTCGGCGGGGGTGGTGCCGAGCGGCCCCGGGACGGCGGCGGGGGCGGGCGCGACGGCCAGGTCCCAGCGGTCGAGGCGGGTGCGGGGGGTGCGCTGCGGGGCGCCCGCGAACCGCTTGAACGCCTCGCCCAGGAGCCGTTCGACCCGGTCGGCGTGGGCGTCGTCGGCGGCGCCGAACTCGATCCGGGGCACGGACGTCAGGTCGATGCGGCCCTCGTCGGTGCCGTCGAGGCAGTAGCGCAGCATCGCGCCGAACTCGCGGCGGTCGTCGGGGTGCAGCTCGCCGGGGGCCTGCCAGGTCCGCCGGACGCCGGCACCGGGAGCCGGGGCATCCGTGGCCGGGGCGACGGTGGTGTCAGTCATGCTCGTGGAACCTCTCTCCATCACACACATCACACACAGGGGCACTCACACACGGCGCACGCCGGCGGCGACGGGCCGCGGCCGCCGCGCGAGGTGCGCGAGGACGTTGCCGATCAGCCGCTGTCCGTGGTCGTCGAACTGCGTCATCAGGGACTCGGGGTGGAACTGCACGCCCGCCAGCGGCCGGGTCTCGTGCTCGACGGCCATCACCACCCCGTCCGGGCAGCGGGCGGTGACCCGCAGGCCGGGCGGCAGGGCGGCGGCGTCGGCGTACAGGGAGTGGTAGCGGCCCGCGGTGAAGCGCGGCGGCAGACCGCGCAGCAGCTCCCCGCCGCCGTCCACCACCGAGACCGTCGACGGTTTGCCGTGGAAGGGCCGGTCGAGCACGGCGAGGCGCCCGCCCAGGTACTCCACGACGGCCTGCATGCCCAGGCAGACGCCGAACACCGGGATGCCGTGGTCCTCGGCGACGCGCAGGGTGCCCGCCGTGTCGTGGTCCGCGGGGCGGCCCGGACCCGGCGAGAGGACCAGCAGGTCGGGGTCGAGGTCCGTCACGAGGGACTTGTCGAAGCCGCCGCGGTACGTGGAGACGCGGGCGCCCGCCTGCCGGAGGTACCCGGCCAGCGTGTGGACGAAGGAGTCCTGGTGGTCGACGAGCAGCACCCGCGGACGGTACGCGGAGTCGTCCGCGCCCGGGTCGGAGGCCGTCCCGGAGACACGGCCCACCCCCGGCGCCCCCGACACCCCGGAGACCCCGGAGACCCCGGAGACCCCGGAGACCCCGGAGACCCCAGGGACTCCACCGAGCCCGGAGCCCCCGGACGACGCCCCGGACCACCCGTCCAGCACGTCGAGCAGCGCCTTCGCCTTCAGTTCGGTCTCCCGCTCCTCGGCCTCGGGCACCGAGTCGTAGAGCAGCGTCGCTCCCGTCCGGACCCGGGCCCGCCCGTCGCTCACGTGCACGGTGCGCAGGGTGAGGCCGGTGTCCAGCGTGCCGTCGAAGCCGACGCGGCCCACGGCGCCGCCGTACCAGCGGCGCGGGGAGCGCTCGTGCTTCTCCAGGAAGGCGACGGCCGCGTGCTTGGGCGCGCCGGTGACCGTCACCGCCCACATATGGCTGAGGAAGGCGTCCAGCGCGTCCCGCTCCGGCCGCAGCACGCCCTCGACGTGGTCGACGGTGTGGATCAGCGTCGCGTACATCTCCAGCTGGCGGCGGCCGATGACGCGGACCGTGCCGGGCTCGCACACCCGGGACTTGTCGTTGCGGTCCACGTCGGTGCACATGGTCAGCTCGGCCTCCTCCTTCTCGGAGGCGAGCAGCGCCTTGACCTGTTCGGCGTCCTCCAGGGCGTCCCGGCCGCGCGCCGCGGTGCCGCTGATGGGCGCCGACTCCACGCGCCAGCCGGTGCCGTCGGAGGTGTGCCGCGCGTGCACCCGTACGAACATCTCCGGCGAGGTGCCCACCAGGTGTTCGCCCTCGCCGAGGTTCACCAGCATCTGGTACGGCGAGGGGTTGCGGTCGCGCAGCGCCCGGAACAGCTCCGACGGCGGGCAGGGCAGCGGCCGGTCGAAGGTGCGGCTCGCCACCACCTCGAACAGGTCGCCGGCCCGGAACCGTTCCCGTGCGACGTCCACCAGCGCGGCGTACTCGCCCGGCGCGTGGTCGCCGGCCGGACCGCCGGCGGGGTCCCCGGCGCGGTACGGCTGCGCGGGCGTGGTCCGGGGCAGCCCGTGCGTGCTGCGGCCGTGGGCCGTGAACTCGTACCGGTGGCGCCAGGCGGTGCCCGCCACCGGGTCGGTGACGGTCACCTCGTCCGGCAGGTGGAGGACCAGGTCGCGGTCGTGGGCCGCGCGTCCGTGCTGCCGCAGCGGCACGGGGTCGAAGGCGAGCACGAGGTCGTAGCCGAAGGCGCCGTACAGGCCGAGGAAGTCGCCCGCGGGGCCGGACAGTGCGTCGCGCACCGCCCGGACGAAGTCGAAGACGCCGGGCCGCCGCGACCGGTCCTCCTCGCTGAACGTGTCCCGGCCGGGCGAGCCGCGCACCGGGCCGGTGAAGCCCGGCCCTTCGGCGGCGGTGAGGTCGCGGACCTCGCGCAGGGTGCGCCGGGCCGCCGCGCGCAGCACCGGAAGCAGCACCTCGCCGCGGGCGTTGAGCGCGCGCACCTCCACCGTGCGCAGCGCGCGCAGCACGATCTCGACGGGTGGGTCGGTGTAGCCGACGGCGTGCCGCCGGTAGCGGCCGGGGGACTCGTAGTCGGAGCGGAGGACGGCGCCCCTGCGGGTGTCCAGCGCGTCCTCCAGCTCCCGCAGGGCCGCTTCGCCGTCGACGGCGGTACGGGAGCGCTCGACGCGCACCCCGGCGCCGGTGGTCCACTCCCGCGGCAGCGGAACGGTCAGGGGGTGGGTGGTCATCTCAGCTCAGCACCCCGTCCAGAGCCGGGATCGAACCGTCGGTCAGGCCGGCGGCGAGGACGTTCCGCTTCACCTTCCAGGTGGCGGTGTGCGGCATGTGCTCCCACGCGACGTGCACCGGCTCCGGCACCGCGGGCAGGTCCGCGACGGCGGCCCGCCAGGCGGCACGGTCCAGCGGGAGGTCCCTGCGGGTGCTCACCACGGGCCGTACGGTGTCGCCGACGCGGACGAAGACGGCCTCGGTCAGCTCCGGGAGCGCCTCGATGAGCAGGTCCTCGGCGGCCAGCAGGCTCTCCAGGCCGTCCGTCTGGTCGAACTCACGGTCCATCAGGTGCACACAGCCCCAGCGGGTCTTGTGGCCGATGTCCTGGAGGTTCCACCAGCCGTCCGCGGACCGCTCGTCGTACAGGTCCTGCTGGCCGACGTAGGTGAGGGCGACGCCGGAGGACCTGGCCTGGATGTAGCCGTTGCGGGTGCCCGCGTCCTGCGGGCGGGGCCGGATGCGGGCCTTGGTCATGCCGGGGAAGACGAAGCCGACGCACCGGCCGTCCGCCTTCTCGATGTTGCGGCGGGTGTAGATCCGCATGGTGACGGGGCCGGTCTCGGTCTGCCCGTACGTCTGGATGAACAGCGGGGAGCGCCGCTTGCTCGCGCCGAGCAGGGTGCGGATGCTGCGCGGGTGGATGGCGTCGAAGGTGCTCATGAAGATGCGCACCCGCTCGAAGGGGCCGTCCGGGAGGCCGGCCAGCTCCTCCCAGTGCAGATACATGTTGGGGTGCGCCTCCACACAGCCGGGGCGGCACTCGGAGAGCACCTCGCGCACGCTGTCCGGGTCCGGGTCGGCGAGCGGTGCGATGCCGATGCCGAGCTGGAGCGCGGTGGCGAGCGCCGCGTAGGTGCGGGCGTGCACGAAGGAGATGCACATCGCGAACGTCTCGCGGTAGCGCAGCAGCTTCGCCATCCTGGCCTGGGTGTTGATGGGCAGCTGGGTGCCGCGGCGCGCGGCGGCGACCAGCTTGGGCACCCCGGTGGTGCCGGAGGTGTGGGTGATCAGCGCGGGCGCGTCGTGCGGGATGTCCGGGTACGGCGGGGCCTCGCCCGGCGTGGTGGTGGCGAGCGAGGGCAGTCCGGCCGCCTCGCCGTGCGTGAGCAGCACGGACGGGGCGTGCTCGCGCAGCGCGTCGACGTGCTCCCCGGCGCGCGCCAGGATGTCCGGGTCGGTGAGGAAGTGGTCCGGCCGGAGCCGGCTCATCATCGTCACCACGGTCGGCCACTCCAGGAAGGGCGCGAGCATCGCGGGGACCGCGCCCACCCGGCCGATGGCGCAGGCGAGGAAGAGGATGTCGGCGTTGTGGCTCTTGAACACGGCCACGGTGTCACCGGGGCGCACCCCGGCGGCGTACAGCCGGGCGGCCGTGTCCTCGACGAGCTCGGCGGCCTGGGCGTAGGTCGGGCGCAGGCCGAGGCCGGGCGCGAGGTCGAAGGCGCGGTCCAGGTAGAACAGCGCGTCGGGGTGCTTTTGTGCGGCCTGCTGGGTGATCAGACCCAGCGTGAACAGCTTCCCGGGCTTCGGCAGATCGTCGGTCGTGGGCATGCGCGGTCTCCTCTCCTGGAGGGGACGGGAGACGGTGCGGCGTCTCGGGCGTGAGTGGTCGGCGTACGGCGGCGTACGGCGGCGTACGGAGAAGCGGAGAAGGGGGGCGCCGACGGCGGTGGGGGACGCCGTCGGCGCGGCGCGGACGGTCAGCCGCCGGCGGTGGCGGCCACCCGGCGCGTGCCCTTGAAGGCGAAGGAGGCGCGGGCCGGCGCCGAGCTGCGGCCGTCGGACTCGATGCGGTCCAGGTACCACTGCACGAAGCGGCGGACCTCGGCGCGGTCCAGGTCGAAGCGCTGGGCGCCCGCGCCGCAGACGGACTCGGTGTTCGTCTGGTCGAAGCGCTTTCCGTTGATCATGTACGAGGCGTAGAACTGGATGCCCTCGTCGAGCTTCAGGTCGATCGAGGTGAGCAGCCCCCGGTTGGAGACGAAGCGGGGCTTGCGCAGTCCGGCGAGATCGAAGACCTCCTCGATGACCTCGCCGACCGTCGGCGAACCGCCGTTGTTGAGGTGGTAGACGGTGCTCAGCGCGCCCGTACGGCCGATGGCGACGGCGCTCCTGGCCACCAGGTCGACGGGGACGAGGTCGCACTCGATGTCCGGGTCGGCGATGATCGGCACCTGCCGGTGCTGGAGCAGATTGCCGAACTCCTTCTCCACGGCGCGGCGGAAGCGCAGCGCGGACGAGACGAAGCCGTACATGCCGGTGAAGCTGGTGGCGGCGCCGGTGCCGGAGTGCCCGATGACGATCGAGGGGCGCAGCACGCGCCACGGCAGACCGGAGGCGGCGACCTTCTGCTCGCCGATGGTCTTGGTGGCCTCGTAGACGTTGTTGGCCGACGCGGTGTCGCCGGGGAACTCCTCGTGCATCAGGCCGGTCCGCCTGCCCGCCACGTAGGCGGTGCTGACGTGGTTGAACACCGGCTCGCCGAGGGCCTTGGCGAGCGCCAGGACGTGGTGCGTGCCGGTCACGTTCATCAGGTTGATCTCGTCGGCGTGCCGGTCCTCGTACTTGAGGGAGGCCGCGACATGCCAGAACGTGCCGGGCGCGGTGCCGTCGGCGGCGCGGAACCGGTCGGCGGACGCGGGCAGCGCTTCGTCGGTGATGTCGCCGGCGACGGCCCGGGTGCGCTCCAGGATCGCGGGCAGCAGGCCGGGCACGTCGTACATCTCGGCCGCGTGGCCGAGGGCGTCGTGCAGGCGGCGGGTGGCGGCCGCGTCGTCGTCGCCGCGCACCAGGCACACCAGGTGGTCGGGGGTCTCCTGGAGCAGTTCGAGTGCGACGGCCCCGCCGACGAAGCCGGTCGCCCCGGTGATGACGTGGACGGCGGGAGGGGTGGTGGCGGTCACTGTGCGGACTCCTGGGAGGTGGCGGGCAGGGTGGGGCTGTGGTGGGCGCGCAGATGGTCCGCGATGGAGGCGAGGCTCTCGAAGACCTCCGGCGGGACGTCCATGTCCCACTCCACGGACAGCTGCTCCTCGATCCGGCCGAGCAGCAGGGTGAACGCCCAGGACTCCAGGCCGATGCTGTTCAGCGGTGTCTCGGCGAGCCCCGTCGCGGGCAGGTCGGCCCGGTCGGCGACGACCTCGCGCAGCAGCGCGCAGAGGGCGCCGAGAAGCGCGTCGCCGGTCTCGGGGGCGGCGGCCGGTGCGGCGGTGCCGGTCCCTGCCGGGGCCCCGGCGGCGGCCGAGGGCGCCGGAGCCGGGTCGTCGCCGGTCTGCGGGGCCACGGCCGACTCGCGGGCCGCCAGCGCGTCGAGGAAGCGCTGGACCCGGGCCTGGAATCCGTCGCCGTCCTCCATGTACGGGAGGTGGCCGACGTCGTGCATCCACTCGACCTCGGAGTCCTCGATGAGCCGCCCGGCCTCCGCTCCGAGCGTCTCGTTCCACATGTCGTCCTTGTCGCCGAGGAGCAGCAGCGTCGGCTGCTTGATGGCGGCGAGGAGTTCGGGACCGTCGGTGACCTGCTGGGCGCACTTGAGGTTGGTGAGCATCGGGTCCGGCGGGTGGATGGCGGTGAACGCCGAGCGCAGCCCGAGGTAGCCGGTGGCGCCCATCTCGCGCATCGCCGCCTCGCTGAAGACGACCGAGTACAGGTGGTCCCAGAGGGCCTGGGTGCCGCCCAGTTCCAGGGAGTTGATGCAGGCGCGCTCGGTGGCCCGGCGCCGCACGCCGTCCCCGGGCGTGCAGGAGGGCCCGGTGAGGATCAGGCCGTCGACGCGCTCGGGGTAACGGGCCGCGAAGTCACGGCAGATGAACCCGGAGGCGGAGGTGCCGAGCAGGTGGGTGCGCTCGATGCCGAGACCGTCGAGCAGCACCCGCAGGTCCTCGACGTGGTCGTTCCAGGTCATGTCCGGGGAGACCGACGAGGCGCCCTGGTTGCGCAGATCGTAGGTGAGGACCCGGTTCCGCTTGGCCAGTTCGGCGGTGAAGTTGCGCCACATCGGCGCGATGATGAAGAAGTTGTTCACCAGGGTGAGGTGCGGGCCCTCGTCCCCCTGGATCTCGTAGTAGAGCTCGGTGTCGTCCGAGACGCGGAGCGTGCGCTCCGCGGTGTAGCGCAGGTCGAGCGTGGGTGCGCTGGTCATGGGCCTTCCTTCCGGCTCAGGTGCGCAGCAGCCGCTTGAGGATCTTTCCGGCGGGGCTACGGGGCACCTGGTCGATGAACTCCAGATGCCGGGGGCGTTTGTACGGTGCGAGGCGCTCGGCGAGGTGGGCCATCAGCTCGGCCCGGGTGACGGCCGGCGCGCCGTCGGCGGCGGTGTCCGGCGGTGTGCCGTCGGCCGGGGTGTCCGCCGGTCCCGCGGGTCCGGTGACGACGTACGCCGTCGGTACCTCGCCGTAGTCGGGGTCCGGGACGCCGACCACGGCCGCGTCGCGCACCAGCGGGTGGGTGAGCAGCGCGCGTTCGATCTCGGCGGGGTAGACGTTCTGCCCGGCGCGCAGGATCAGGTCCTTGCGCCGGTCGACGAGGTGGATGAGACCGCTCTCGTCGATGAGGCCGAGGTCGCCGGTGCGGATCCAGCCGTCGACGGTGATCTCCTCGGTGGCGGCCGGGTTGTTCCAGTAGCCGCGCATCAGCCCGGGGCCGCGCACGGTGATCTCGCCGACCGCGCCGAGCGGCAGCTCCGTGCCCGCGTCGTCGAGGACCCGTACCGACATGCCGGGGATGACGCGTCCCGCGGGCAGCGGCGCGCCGGTGGCGAGGGTGCGGTGGTCGTCCGGGGTGAGGGTGGCGAACGGCCCGCCCACCTCGGTCATGCCGTACACCTGCCGGAAGCCGCAGTCGAGCCGCTCGGCGGCCTCGGCGTGCAGCTCGACCGGCATCGGCGCCGCCCCGTACAGCACCTCGCGCAGCGCGCCGAGGTCGGCGCCCGCCATGCCCTTGCTCTGCAGCAGGAAGCGGAGCATCTGCGGGACGAGCCAGACGTGCGTGGCCCGGTGGCGCTCCAGCGCCGCGAGCGCCCGCTGCGGTGTGAACCCCGGCAGCAGGACGACGGTGGCGCCCGCCGCCAGGTACGTGAGGATGACCGTCATGCTGCCGTGGTAGAGCGGGCAGCAGTTGACGAGGACCATGTCGTCGGTCGGCGCCGCCGTGGCGAGCCAGCCGAGCGAGATGCCGCGGAACGAGCCGTGGTCGACGGTGACGCCCTTGGCCCGCCCCGTGGTGGCCGAGGTGTGCAGGATCGCGGCGAGGTCGCTGTCGGCCACGTCGGGAAGCCGGAAACTCTCGGCATCGCCGCCGTCGTCGTCCTCCTCGCCGGCAGGCGTCGTCGCCGGCCCGGTCAGCTCCGCGTACTCCGGGCCGTCCACCGCGACGCGCAGCCGCACCGGCAGCTCGGGGTGGCGGTCGAGGAGCGCGGCCTCACCGAGGATCACGCTCACCCCGGTGCGCCGCACCATGCCCGTCACCTCGGGCGCCGTGAGGCTGTGGTTCAGCGGCACGAAGAGCGCGCCGAGCTTGGCCAGCGCGAAGTAGGACTCGATGACCTCGATGCGGTCCAGGGACAGGACGGCCACCCGGTCGCCCCGGCCGACGCCGCGCGCCGCGAGACCGCGGGCCAGCCGGGTCGTGCGCTCGTCCAACTCGGTCCAGGTCACCGAGCGTTCGGCGTCGATCAGCGCCGTGCGGTCCCCGAAGCACTGCCGGCCCCGGTGCAGGACCTGGCCGAGCCACATCAGGCGGCTCCCTCGGCCACGCCGCGCGCGGCGATCAGCCGCTCGTAGTCGGCGATGGAGGACAGGTCGTCCATGTCCTCCGCGGTGACCTCCACACCGGTCCGCTCCTCGATGAGCAGGACCAGGCGGACCAGGTCGCCCGAGTCGACGCCGCTGGCGCTGAGGTCGGCGTCGTCCGCGATCTCGCCGCCGAACTCCGTCAGGCCGGTCAGTTCGACGAGCATCTCCCGTACGGTGCTCATGCGTTGCCTTTCGCTGTGGTGCCGCTGAAGGTGTTGTCCCAGGTCCCGTCGGATACGGGGCAGTCGTGCACGGCCAGCGGTTCGCCGGCCGGCACCGACCAGGGCAGGAACCGGCTCGGGACGGAGCCGGCACAGAAGTCCGAGAACTCCTCGTGGGGCGGCCTGTGCCGCTCGGAGAGGACCGCGAAGACCGGGTCGACGGGCTTGAACACGCCGTCCTCGTCCAGGACTTCGCACCAGGCGTGCTCGGCGTCGAGCACCCCCAGGTAGCGCCCGCGGCGGGTCCGGGCGGTGAGGCCGTCCGCCTCCGCCCTGCGCCGGAGCTCCAGGGAGCAGACGGTGCAGTCCATGATCCCCAGCCGTTCGGTCTCGGCCGGGTCGGTGCGCAGCCGCGGATGCATCCACTGGAAGCGGTAGGGGCCGTCGCGCAACTCGCCGACCAGCGCGTCGAAGTGGCGCCGCGCGGCCGCCGAGAGCAGCGGGGCGCGCCACCCGGAAGTGGTGACCCGGCCGGTCAGCCGCACCGACGCGGCGTGCCCGACGACGAGCGTGCCGTCCTCGCGTACCGCCGGCTGCTCGCACTCCAGCGCCTCCAGATGGCCGCCGAAGACCTCGGGTGTGGGCAGCGCGATCCGCCAGGCGCCGCCGGGGCACCGGGCATCGCGGCAGCGCAGCCGCCAGTCCAGCGTCCAGTGGCGCGGCGGGGTCCAGGTGTCCGGGGCGCCCGCGGCGAACCGGAGCATCATCCGCTGCCCGGCCAGCGGGACGCTCGTGGTGGCGCCGGAGTAGAGGGCCGTGTTGGCCAGGTCGTGGTAGTCGAAGCGAAGGTCCGGGCCGGAGCCCGTGTGGGCGAGGCCGGCCGCCGCGAGCTGGTCCAGGAGCTCGTCCCGGCAGCCGAGCAGGGCGCGCGCCTCGTCCCGGCCCACCCGCAGCTCGCGGTAGCGCTCCGGCATCGGCACCAGCGCGCGCAGCGCCGACAGCCAGGGCCGCAGCGCGGGATCCGCGGCCGCGTCCCCCTCGGGGGGCGGCGCTGCGGCGCGTGAGCGGACGTCAGAAGACATGGTGGCGCGGTCCTTCCGGACGAAAGGGGTGGGCGAAGGCCGCCGCGAGCGCGCGACGGGGCGCTCGGGCGGTGCGGAAGCAGTGCTGAGGCGGTGCTGAGGCGGTGCGGAAGCAGGACGAAGCAGTACGGAGGCGGTGCGGAAACGCGGCACCGGGCCTGCGCGCCGGACGGGCACGCACCACAGAAGAGTCCGGCGGACCGCCCCGGCAATCCCTCGACCCCCGGAAAAGTCCGTGTGGCGTACCCCATAGGCCCGCCGTGGATTGCGGGGCCGTTCCGCGGCCTCATTCACCCACGGGGGTGTCACGCCCTCGGCCCGGTAACGCCCCCTCCGCGAAAGGGAGTCTGCGAAGTGTTCGGAAGGCTGTTGCACCTGCTGGAGAGGGGACCGAGGCGTCTGCTCTGGACGGTCGGACTGCTCGCGCTCGTCTGTCTGGCGGGCGGCGGATCCCAGATGAAGTCCATGACCATGGGCGTGGACGACTACGACGACTCGGAGTCGGCCGCCGTCAAGGTCCTCGACGACGTCGAGAAGGCCACCGGCGCCAGCCTCGAACAGGGCTACGTCGTCCTCGTCGAGCTGGACGAGCCCGTCGACGCCCGCTCCGGCGAGCGGCCCGAGCGGCTGCGCCGCGCGGTCGACCTGATCAAGAAGCGGCCCGAGGTCACGGGCGTCGCGGACTACGTCTCCGCCAAGAACCCCGCGATGGTGCGCAAGGACGGCCGGAGCACCTACTTCGTCGCCTCCGTCAAGGGCTTCGCGCCCGGCGACGCCGTCACCAAGGCCGTCACCGCGACCCAGGACCGCCTGGAGGCGGACGGCCACCTGCGCGACAGCGTCACCCTCGGCGGCCCGACCGCGTCGAACGTCGAGGCCAGCACCATCTCCAGCGAGGACCTCGGCAAGGCCGAGGCGCTCGCCTTCCCGATCCTGCTGATCCTGCTGCTCTTCATCTTCCGCGGGGTCATCGCGGCGCTGATCCCGCTCGGCGGCGCTCTCGTCTCCATCGCCGTGGCGCTGGGCGTGCTCGGCGCGGTGATGACCGTGCTCGACCTGTCGATCTTCGCCCTCAACCTGGTGATGGCGCTCGGCATCGGCCTGTCCATCGACTTCAGCCTGCTGATCATCTCCCGCTTCCGGGAGGAGCTGCGGGCCGGTCACGCCACCCTCGACGCCGTCGGCCGGACCATGCGCACGGCCGGCCGCACCGTCCTGTTCAGCGGGCTCACCGTCGCCGTGGCGCTGGCCTCGCTGCTCGTCTTCCCGCAGCGGTTCCTCTACACGATGGGCATCGCCGGCATCGCCACCTCGCTCGGCGCGCTGCTCTTCGCGCTGTTCGGCCTGCCGGCGCTGCTCGCCGCGCTGGGCGGCCGCATCAACAAGTGGGCGCCCAAGAGCTGGCAGCGCACCCAGGAGCTCGGCGCGGAGAACGCGTCCGGCGGGCGCTGGTACCGCTTCTCGCACGGTGTGATGCGCCGCCCGGTGAGTGCCGCGGTCGCCGCGAGCGCGGTCCTCGTGGTCCTCGCGCTGCCCGCCTTCGGCATCAAGTTCACCGGCATCGACTCCGCCTCGATGCCCGCCGACTCCGACGCGGGCCGGGTCTACGCCTCGCTGGAGAAGGACTTCCCCGGCTCGCTCCAGTCGCCGGTGCACCTCGTCTCCGAGGCGCCGAAGGACGCGGGCGCCGAGCTCACCAAGTATGGCGAGCGGCTCGCGGAGCTCGACGGCGTCGCCGACGTGACGCCGCCCCGCCCGATCGGCGACGGCATGTGGGACACCCAACTGGCGCTGGAGGACGCGCCGTTGTCGCTCGACGCCCAGGACACCCTCGACGCGGTGCAGGCCGTGGACGCCCCGTACCCGACCGTGCCCACCGGCAACACCGCGCTCTACGACGCGATGATGAGCAGCCTCGGCGACCACCTGCCGCTGAGCATCGGCCTGATGTCGCTCACCACGCTGCTCATCCTCTTCGCGATGACCGGCTCGGTGGTGCTCCCGCTGAAGGCCGTCATCACCAACCTGCTCACCCTCGGCAGCACCCTCGGCCTGCTCATCCTCGCCTTCCAGGACGGCCACCTGGAGGGGCTCTTCGACTTCACCGGGCAGGACGCGCTCCAGCCGACGATGCTCATCATCCTGCTGGCGGTGGCCCTCGCGATGTCCACCGACTACACCGTCTTCCTGTTCTCCCGCATCAAGGAGGGCGTGGACCACGGGCTTCCGGACCGCGAGGCCATCGCGCTCGGCCTGGAGAAGGTCGGCCGCACGGTCACGCTCGCCGCGGTGCTCTTCTGCATTCCGATGGGCGCCCTGGTGCTCTCCCGGCTGATCTTCATCAAGCAGCTCGGATACGGCACGGCCGTCTCGGTCATCATCGACGCCACCCTCGTCCGGGCGCTCCTGGTGCCCTCGCTGATGGCGCTGTTCGGCAAGGCCAACTGGTGGGCGCCGGGGCCGCTGCGCCGCTTCCACACCCGCTTCCTGAGCGGACTGCGGGAGCGGGACGAGCCGGCCGCGCCCGCGGCGCCGGGCGCCGGACGCGAGCCCGTCTCCACCGGACGGGAGGGCTGAGGTGACCGCCGGCACGACCGGTACGGCCGCCCCCGCGCCGGCCGAGCGGCTGCGGGAACGCTTCGAGGACCTGCTCCGCAACGACGAGCGGGTCGAGCCGCACGACTGGATGCCGGACGGCTACCGGCGGATGCTCGTACGGCAGATCGGCCAGCACGCCCACTCGGAGATCATCGGCATGCAGCCGGAGGGCGCCTGGATCGCCCGCGCGCCCTCGCTGCGCCGCAAGGCCGTCCTGCTCGCCAAGGTGCAGGACGAGGCGGGCCACGGGCTCTACCTCTACGCGGCGGCGCAGACCCTCGGCGTCAGCCGCGCCGAACTGCTCGACGCCCTGCACAACGGCAGCCAGCGCTACGCGGGCACGTTCAACCACCCGGCGCTGACCTGGGCGGACACCGGCGCCATCGCCTGGCTGACGGACGGCGCCGCCGTCATCAACCAGGTGCCGCTGTGCCGCACGTCGTACGGCCCCTACGGCCGCGCCATGCTCCGCATCTGCCAGGAGGAGACCTTCCACGTACGCCAGGGCTTCGACTCGCTGCGCGCGCTGTGCCAGGGCACGCCCGCGCAGCGGCGGATGGCCCAGGACGCGGTGAACCGCTGGTGGCTGCCGGCCGTGGCGCTGATGTTCGGGCCGCCGGACACCCCGGCGAGCAAGGACCGCGCCGCCGCGTTCGGCGCGGCGCACACCAAGCGGGCCATCGCCTGGGGCATCAAGCGGCACCCCAACGACGAGCTGCGCCAGCGTTTCGTCGACATCTGCGTGCCGCAGGCCGAGGAGCTGGGCCTGAGCCTGCCCGACCCGGCCATCGCCTGGAACCCCGAGCGCGGGCACCACGACTTCACGCCGGTCAGCTGGGACCAGTACCGCGAGGTGCTCTCGGACGACTCCCAGTGCGCGCGCCAGCGCCTGGCCCACCGGGTCGCCGCGCACGAGGACGGCGCCTGGGTACGGGAGGCCGCGGTCGCGGCAGCCCGGCACGAAGCGGAACAGGAGACGGGATGAGCACGTACACGACCACGAGAGCCGAGACGCCGTGGGAGGTCTTCGTCAGGACCCGCCGCGGCCTCGGGCACCAGCACGTCGGCTCGGTGCTGGGCGCCGACGCCGACCTGGCGATGGCCAACGCGCGCGACCTGTACACGCGGCGCGGCGAGCCGTCGTCGATCTGGGTGGTCCGTTCCTCGGACATCCGGGCCACCGCGCCGGACGAGAAGGAGCCGCTGTTCAGCAACGGCACGGGCAAGCCGTACCGGCTCTCCGAGCAGTACGCGGCCCCGGCGGGCGGAAGCGACCATGGCCACTGAGACCCTGACCGCGACGAACCGGACCGCGACGGCCCCGCCCGCCCCGGCCGCGCCGCGGGACACCGCCGCGCTGGAGAGCGACACCGCCCAGTACGCGCTCGCTCTCGGCGACGACGCCCTGATCCTCTGCCAGCGGCTCTCCGCCTGGGTGACCAGGGCGCCCTCCATCGAGGAGGACCTGGCGCTGTCGAACATCGCCCTCGACCTCCTCGGCCACGCCCGCACCCTGCTCGCGTACTCCGCCGAGCTGACCGGCCACGGCGACGAGGACACCCTCGCGTTCACCCGCACCGAGCGGGAGTTCCGCAACGTGCTGCTCGCGGAGATCCCCAACGGGGACTACGGGCTCACCCTCGCCCGCCAGCTCTGCCTCGCGCACCACACCCGGCTGCTGTACGCCGCGCTCACCGGCTCCGCGGACCCGGCCCTCGCCGCGTTCGCCGGCAAGGCCGTCCAGGAGTCCGCCTACCACTGCACGCACGCCGAGCAGTGGACGGTCCGCCTCGGCACCGGGACCGAGGAGAGCCACCGCCGGATGCAGGCGGGCCTGGAGCAGGTCTGGCCGTACACCGCCGAGCTGTTCACGGCGGACGAGGTGACCGCGCGGCTCGTGGCGGACGGTGTCGCCGTGGACCCGGCGGGCCTGCGCGCGGAGTGGGACGCGGCCGTCGGCGGCGTCCTCGCCCGGGCCGGACTGACCCTGCCCAGGGCGACCTGGCACTCCCGGGGCGGCCGGGACGGTCTGCACACCGAGGGGTTCGGACCGCTGATCGCCGAACTCCAGGCGGTGCACCGGCAGTATCCCGGGGGCACCTGGTGACGGCGGTACGCGCGCGGCCGGCGCCGGAACCGCCGCGGGAGCGGCTGGCTCCCGAACGGGTACGGGAGCGGGTCGCCGCCGTCGCCGACCCGGAGCTGCCCCTGATCACCCTC
The DNA here is from genome assembly GCF_055592445.1 of Streptomyces sp. NPDC041122. NCBI lineage: Bacteria > Bacillati > Actinomycetota > Actinomycetes > Kitasatosporales > Streptomycetaceae > Streptomyces > Streptomyces sp. NPDC041122. Next base: position 306,698 of record NZ_JBVIYQ010000003.1, read on the forward strand.
GGCGAGCTGGGGGTGGTGCGGCAGGTGACGGCGGGGCCCGACGGGGCCGTGGAGGTCACCGTGACGCCCACCTACACCGGATGCCCCGCCATGGACACCATCGTGGCGGACATCCGGGCCGAACTCGCCCGCTGCGGGCACCCGGACGGGCGGGTGCGGACCGCCCTCGCGCCCGCCTGGACCACCGACTGGATCACCGCCGACGGGCGGCGCAAGCTCGCCGAGCACGGCATCTCGCCCCCGGGCAGCCGGACCGCGCCGCTTCCGCTGCGGCTCGGCACCGGCGCGGCCTGCCCGCACTGCGGCTCGACGGCCACCCGGCCGCAGAGCCCCTTCGGGGCGACGCGCTGCCAGTCGGTGCTGGTCTGCCTCGGCTGCCGGGAGACCTTCGGCCACATGAAGGCGATATGACACCACGAGACGGAGCCGCTCCCGCCCGCACGGAGCGCACGCCCGGTTTCCACGCGCTGCCGGTGCGCCGCGTCGAGCGGCTCACCGAGTCCGCCGTGGCCGTCACCCTCGGCGTCCCCGACGCCTTGGCGCCCACCTTCGCCCACCGCCCCGGACAGCACGTCGCGGTACGCCACCGGCTCGTCGGGACGAGTACGAGTACGGGCATCGGTACGGGCACCGTCACGGGTGCCGGCACCGACACCGGCACCGGCGAGGAGATCCGGCGCAGTTACTCGATCTGCCGCCCCCCGGTCTCCGCCCCGCCGGGCACCCTGCGCATCGTCGTCAAGCAACTGGGCCCCGGCGGCTTCGGCGAGCACGCCGTCACCCGGCTCGCCGTGGGCGACACCCTCGACGTCGGCCCGCCCAAGGGCAGCTTCACGCTCGCGGACCGGACCGGCGCCCACCACGTGCTCATCGGCGGCGGCAGCGGGATCACCCCGCTGCTGAGCATGGCGGCCGCGGCGCTGCGCGACGACCCGGGGTGCAGGGTCTCGCTCCTCTACGCCAACCGCACGGCGCGCTCGACCCTCCTCGCCGAGGAGGTGGCGGATCTCAAGGACCGCCACACGGGCCGGTTCTTCGTCCTGCACGTGCTGTCCGGGGAGGAGCGCGAGTCGGAGGTGCTGTCCGGCCGGATCGACGCCGCGAAGCTGCCGCGCCTGCTGGCCGGACTCGGTGCCGCGCCGGGTGACGACCGCACGTACTTCTACCTCTGTGGCCCGTGGGGCCTGGTGGAGTCGGCGGACCAGGTGCTGCGGGAGCTGGGCGCCCCGCCCTCGCGCGTCCGCAGGGAACTGTTCTCGGCGGATCCGGCGGCGCGGGACCTGACGGGCCGTCAGGGCCCGGGGCCGGGCGCCGGTGCGGGGGCGGCGGTAGGCGGTGCGGGTGACGGTGGCGGTGACGGCGGCGGGGCCCGGATCACGGCGAGGCTGCACGGCCGCAGCACCGAGGCCGAGATGACCCCGCAGGACCCCTCGCTCCTCGCGGCGGTCCTGCGGCACCGGCCGGAGACCCCGTACTCGTGCCGCGACGGCCTGTGCGGTTCGTGCCGGGCCCGGGTCGTCGACGGCGAGGTGGTGCTCGCTAGGCGCTACGCGCTCACCCAGGAGGAACAGGACGCCGGCTACACCCTGCCGTGCCAGGCCCGTCCGGCGTCCGGGCATGTGGGGCTGGACTTCGACGCGTGACGACAGCGGCAGGACAGGGCCGGAACCGCGCAGTGCGGTTCCGGCCCTGTCTCGTGGAACGGGGCGCCCGAGGGCCGGTTACTTGACCGGTTCGGACTCCGGTTCGCCGACGGTCTCGGTTTCGCCGTCCGCTTCACCGTCCGACGCCTCGGCCGGTGTCTTCACGGAGTCCAGGAGGAGCTGGGCGACGTCGACGACGTTGATGCTCTCCTTGGCCTGGCCGTCGTTCTTCTTGCCGTTGACGGAGTCGGTGAGCATGACGAGGCAGAAGGGGCAGGCCGTGGACACGATGTCCGGGTTGAGGCTGAGTGCCTCGTCGACGCGTTCGTTGTTGATGCGCTTGCCGATGCGCTCTTCCATCCACATGCGGGCACCGCCGGCGCCGCAGCAGAAGCCGCGCTCCTTGTGACGGTGCATCTCCTCGTTGCGCAGGCCGGGGACGCTGGCGATGATCTCGCGCGGCGGCGTGTAGATCTTGTTGTGACGGCCGAGGTAGCAGGGGTCGTGATACGTGATCAAACCCTCGACCGGGGTCACGGGTATGAGCTTGCGCTCGTCCACCAGGTGCTGGAGCAACTGCGTGTGGTGGATGACCTCGTAGTCGCCGCCGAGCTGCGGGTACTCGTTGCCGATGGTGTTGAGGCAGTGCGGGCAGGTCGCGACGATCTTCTTGGCCGTCTTGGGCTTGCGGGACTCGGCGGTGACGTTGCCGTCGTCGTCGAGCTCCTCGCCGAAGGCCATGTTGAGGGCCATGACGTTCTCCTGGCCGAGCTGCTGGAAGAGCGGCTCGTTGCCCAGGCGGCGGGCGGAGTCACCGGTGCACTTCTCGTCGCCGCCCATGATGGCGAACTTCACGCCGGCGATGTGCAGGAGTTCGGCGAAGGCCTTGGTGGTCTTCTTCGCGCGGTCCTCCAGGGCGCCGGCGCAGCCGACCCAGTACAGGTACTCGACCTCGGTGAGGTCCTCGACGTCCTTGCCGACGACCGGCACCTCGAAGTCGACTTCCTTCGTCCACTCCAGACGCTGCTTCTTGGCCAGGCCCCAGGGGTTGCCCTTCTTCTCCAGGTTCTTGAGCATCGTCCCGGCCTCGGAGGGGAACGCGCTCTCGATCATGACCTGGTAGCGGCGCATGTCGACGATGTGGTCGACGTGCTCGATGTCGACGGGGCACTGCTCCACGCAGGCGCCGCAGGTGGTGCAGGACCACAGGACGTCGGGGTCGATGACCCCGTTCTCCTCGACCGTCCCGATCAGCGGGCGTTCGGCCTCGGCGAGTGCTGCGGCGGGCACGTCGGCGAGCTGCTCGGCGCTTGCCTTCTCCTCGCCCTCCATCGTCTTGCCGCCACCGGCGAGGAGGTAGGGGGCCTTGGCGTGGGAGTGGTCCCGAAGCGACATGATGAGCAGCTTCGGCGAGAGCGGCTTGCCGGTGTTCCAGGCCGGGCACTGCGACTGGCACCGCCCGCACTCCGTGCATGTGGAGAAGTCCAGCAGGCCCTTCCAGGAGAACTGCTCCACCTGCGAGACGCCGTACACGTCGTCGTCGCCCGGATCCTCGAAGTCGATCGGCTTGCCGCCCGAGGCCATCGGCTGCAGCCCGCCCAGGGCGGTGCGGCCGGAGGACTCCCGCTTGAACCAGATGTTCGGGAAGGCGAGCATGCGGTGCCAGGCGATGCTCATGTCGAGGTTCAGGCTGACCGTGATCATCCAGATGAACGACGCGCCCAGCTTGAGCATGGCGAAGAAGTAGACCCAGGTCTCGACACCGGAGTGGCTGACGCCGTCGAAGAGGAGCGTCACGCCGTACGAGACGTAGTTGTCCGGGCCGTAGTCCGCGTGGTGCAGCACGCCTTCCAGACCGCGCAGCGCCATCACCGAGAGGCCGATGAGGAAGATGACGGTGTCGACGAAGTAGGCGTGGGCGCGGTTCGAGCCGGCGAAGCGGGACTTGCGGCCCGGCCGGGTCGGCAGGCTCAGCTGCCGGATCACGAACATGATCACGATGCCGAGCGTGGTGCCGGTGCCGATGAACTCGATGTACATCTCGTACGGCAGCCAGCCACCGATGACCGGCAGGGTCCACTCCGGGTCGAACAGCTGCCCGTACGCGTTCACGATCGTCAGGATCAGGGTGTAGAAGCCCAGCGCGACGAACCAGTGGGCGAAGCCCACCAGACCCCACTGGGCCATGCGCGTGTGGCCCAGGAACTCCTTGACCAGCGTCACGCTCCGCTGCCAGGGGTTGTCCAGACGATTCGCGTTCTCCGGCAGCGGCGCACCCAGCCGGAAGAAACGGAAGAAGTGCACGAAGGCGCGCACGAACAATGCAATGCCGACCGCGCTGAGTGTCAGCGAAACGACGATCGCGGCGAGTTGCATGGGGGCTCCTCGAACCGGTCCCGGTGGGGCTGATGGACGTAGATGCGTATATCTCCGAGCGGGCGCCCACCCGGACTGGCGGGGCCCCGGCCCGACTATTACTAAGCGGTAACTTATTGAGCTCGTATGAGCGTACCGCCCCACTCCTCGGCAGTGCACCCGCATACGCAGTGATCTGCGTCGCTGATGAGCCGGACCCGGCGGTCGACGCGCGGTGAACCGGTGCGGTCAGACGGGGTGCCCGGCGCTGATGTCGCTCACGTCGTGGAGCGAGAGCGGGGTGCGGTCCTCGGTCTCGGCGACGTACGCGGCGACCGGGTCGAGCACGAAGGCGACATGGTCCCCTCCGTCGAAACGGCCCTGGACACGCCCGGCGAACCAGGCGAGAGCGTCGTCGAGCACGGGCGTCCCGTCCGGCCCCTCGTGCCAGTCGAGACCGTCGAACTTGTCCGTCTCCGCGCTGCACAGCGAGCCGAAGCGGGCGGCGAGGTCGTGGCGGTCGCGGGGCAGCAGGTGGACCACGAGGGTGCGCGTCTTCAGCGCGAGGCGATACGTGTGGTTGGCCGTGGAGAGCCAGACGGCGAACCGCGAGGGCTGTACGGAGCACTGGCTCGCGAAGCCGACCAGACAGCCCGCGCGCTCTCCGTCCGCCGCGGCGGTGACCACGTACACGCCGGGGTCGGGGAGCCCGGTGAAGACCGCGATGTCCTCATCGACCGCAGCACCGCCCCGGTCCACGTCTCCGCCCCGGACCGCCCCTTCATCCCGGTCCACGTCGTCGTCCCGGTGCGCGTCGTCCGCCATGCCCTCGCCCTCCCGCGGAGAGTTGTCGCCCTCCCTTAACCGGCCGCCCGGTCACTGTTGTACCCAAGTGGCTCGTTTCACGTGAAACATCGCGGGCCGGGTCCATGGGACACCGCGGGCCCGCGCTCGAAACGCCGTGGGGCGGGAGCCCTCCCGGGCCTCCCGCCCCACGGCGTCATACGGCGTCGTCCGTTCCAGAACCGGGCCGCCGGGTCAGCTCTTCTTGTCCCGGTCCTTGCCCTCGGCCTCCGCCTCGGCCTGCTTGGCCTGGACCTCGGGGTCGAGCGCGGCCTGGCCGCTGCCGTCGACGGAGGTCAGCGGCGCGCTGTCCGGGACCTCCGTGGCGGCCGGCGGCTCGACGAGCCAGTCGGGGTTGGCCTGCTTGTCCCACCACTTCCAGGCGGCGACCGCACCACCGGTGAGGATGCCGAGAACGGCGAGGCCCTTGGCGAGGCGGCCCACCCGGGCCCGGCGCTCGTGCTTGCGGGCCAACCGCTGGATCTCCTTGGCCGAGACCTGACCGCGCAGCGCGGCGAGGGCCGCCGTGCCACGGGACGCGGCCTCCTCGCGGACCGGCTGCGCGGCGGCGACCGCCTGCTCGATACGGGGCTTGGAGTACTCGGCGGCCTGGCGGGCGGCCTTGCGCGTGCGGACCGCGGCTTCGTGCGCGGCGTGGTCGACCTTCGGCGGCACATGGGTGCGGGCCTGCTCGACGCGGGGGGCGACGTGGGCGCCGTACTGGACACGGGCCTGCTCAGCGGCCTGCGACACCTTGGGTGCGAGCCGCACGCGCGCCTCCTGGGCGTAGTGGCTGGCCCGGTCCTTGGCCGTGTCGGCGTAGGGCGCCACCGCGTCCGCGGCGTGACGCACGCTGTCCTTGGCCGAGCCGGTCGCGGCGCGCACGCTGTCGATGCGGGTCACGGGATCCTCCTCCTCGGTGGCGTATAGGTATGTCACCTTTCCACCCTTTCAGGGATCATGCCTTCCGGATCGCTCCGAAAGACATGCGAGGGCGGGCATCCGGGTCACGGAAACACTGACGCCGGTCTTTCTTGTATCCGTTCGCGCCGGACTTGAACACGTCGATTCCGAGGCTCTGTTCCGATCAATCCGATCGAATCGGTGCAGAAGAGCTCTTGGCCGACAATGCCACGGATCCCTGCGACGCGCGCCCAGTCGGTGGCTACTCGTCGCAATCCGGTCCGTGCGAGGATCGGGGAGTCACAGAAGACAACGGAAGGCAGATCGTGGCTGAGCAGCTTTACGCCACCCTGAAGACCAACCAGGGCGACATCGAGATCCGGCTTCTGCCGAATCACGCGCCCAAGACGGTCAAGAACTTCGTCGAGCTCGCCCGGGGCGAGCGCGAGTGGGTCCACCCCGCGACCGGTAAGAAGACCTCGGACCGGCTCTACGACGGCACGGTCTTCCACCGGGTGATCAGTGGCTTCATGATCCAGGGCGGCGACCCGCTGGGCAACGGCACGGGCGGCCCCGGCTACGAGTTCGCGGACGAGTTCCACCCCGACCTGGCCTTCGACAAGCCGTATCTGCTGGCGATGGCCAACGCGGGCCCGGGCACCAACGGCTCGCAGTTCTTCGTGACCGTGTCGCCGACCGCGTGGCTGACGCGCAAGCACACGATCTTCGGCGAGGTCACCGACGCGGCCAGCCAGAAGGTGGTGGACGCCATCGCGGCCGCCCAGACCAACCCGCGCACCGACCGCCCCGTGAACGACGTGGTCATCGAGTCCGTGGTCGTCGAGACCCGGGACGCCTGACCCGCGTATCCGCGAGGGAACCAATCCGCCCCGCCCGTCCGTAAGGAAGGGCGGGGCGGCGCGTTGTCAGGTGTGCCGCCACAGTGCGTCCGTACGGAGAATGAGGGAACCCATGGAGCAGGCGCCAGGCAGCCCGCAGGAGCCGCAGGGGGCGTCGGGTCTGCCCCGGTGCTACCGGCACCCGGACCGTGAGACCGGTATCACCTGCACCCGTTGCGAGCGCCCCATCTGCCCCGAGTGCATGATCAGCGCCTCGGTCGGCTTCCAGTGCCCCGACTGCGTCCGCGGCGGCTCGGGCACCGGGCACACCCGCGCGGCCACCCAGCCGCGCACGGTCGCGGGCGGCACCGTCGCGGCCGACCCCCGGCTGGTCACCAAGATCCTCGTGGGGGTCAACCTCGCGCTGTTCCTCGTGCAGCTGGGGGTCGGGGAGCGCTTCACCGAGCGCTTCGAGCTGCTGGGCCTCGCCTTCGTCCCGGGGTCCGGCTCGGTGGAGGGCATCGCCGAGGGGCAGTGGTACCGCCTGGTGACGGCGATGTTCCTGCACAGCGGCTATCTGCACATCGCCTTCAACATGCTCAGCCTGTGGTGGATCGGCGGCCCGCTCGAAGCCGCCCTCGGCCGCGTCCGCTACCTCGCGCTCTACGCCGCGTCCGGCCTCGCGGGCAGCGCCCTGACGTATCTCCTGGCGGAGCCGAACCAGCCCTCGCTCGGCGCGTCCGGCGCCATCTTCGGGCTGTTCGGCGCGACGGCGATCCTGATGCGGCGGCTGAACTACGACATGCGGCCGGTGATCGCGCTGCTGGCGATCAACTTGGTGATCACCTTCGGGTGGCCCGACATCGCCTGGCAGGCCCACGTCGGCGGTCTGGTCGGCGGCCTCATCGTCGGCTACGCGATGGTGCACGCGCCGCGCGAGCGACGGAGCCTCATCCAGTACGGCAGCTGTGCGCTGGTGCTGGTCGCGACGGTGGTCGTGGTCCTCGTACGGACCGCACAGCTCACCTGACGGATTGCGCACAACCGCACTTGACAGAGCGCCCGTATCACCGGCGGTACCCAGGTTGTCCACAGCGTGTGCCGGATCTTGTGCATGATGCGGGGAACACGCGTGCCCCTCGTCGCTGACCTGGGTTTCCCCAGGAAGGACAAGGGGCACGCGGCGAACAGAGATCCGGTGGGTCAGTCACACCGGCGTCAACCGGCCGAGGGTTATCCACAGATCTTCAGTCTTATCCCCAGGTGGGGATAGCGCTGTGGATAACTCAGGGCAAGGCTTGCGCGCGGCGCTTCCCTCACCTACGGGCGAGGGGCTACTTCCACTGCGTGGAGACGCCGAAGCCCGCCGCGATGAAGCCGAAGCCGACCACGATGTTCCAGTTGCCCAGGGGGTCGATCGGGAGCTTGCCGTCCGTGACGTAGAAGACGACGATCCAGGCGAGGCCGATGAGGAACATCGCCAGCATCACCGGAGCCACCCAGCTGCGATTGGTCAGCTTGATGTTCGTCGCCTTCTTGGCGGGCGGCGGCGTGTAGTCGTCGGCCTTCTTGCGGATACGTGACTTCGGCACGAGGGTCTCTCCTGTCGATGCGCTGCGTGGCCGCGCAGGTAACTGTGGGCAGGCGCCGGGCGGGGCACTACACGGAGCTGAACCCTCCCCCGGGCGTCCGTTAGCGTAGTGCTTCCGCGGCGCTGAAGGAGATAAGGGTACGTTGAGCAATTCTGCCGACTCCCACAAAGGTCCCGGTCGTCGCCCCCGATGGCGTCCGGTTCGGGTGCTTACGGGTGCTGTCTTCGCCCTGGCCGGGCTGATCTTCTTCACCAGTTTCAACACGGCCAAGGGCACCAACATCCGTACCGACGCCTCGCTCCTGAAACTCTCCGACCTCATTCAGGAGCGCAGCCACAAGAACGGCGAACTCGACGAGTCCAACGGCTCCCTGCGCGACGACGTCGAATCGCTCGCCCAGCGCGACAGCGGCGGCACCAAGGCCGACGAGGCCCGGCTCAAGGCCCTCGAGGAGAACGCCGGCACGAAGAAGCTCAGCGGCTCCGCGGTCTCGGTCACTCTCGCCGACGCCCCGCCCGACGCCACGGCCAAGCTCCCCGGCTACCCCGAGCCCCAGCCCAACGACCTGGTCATCCACCAGCAGGACCTGCAGGCCGTGGTCAACGCCCTCTGGCAGGGCGGCGCCAAGGGCATCAAGGTCATGGACCAGCGGCTGATCTCCACGAGCGCCGTGCGCTGCGTCGGCAACACCCTGATCCTCCAGGGCCGCGTCTACTCCCCGCCGTACAAGGTGACCGCGGTCGGCGACCCCGACAAGCTCAGGAACGCCCTCGCCGCCTCCCCGGAGATCCAGAACTACATGCTGTACGTCAACGCGTACGGCCTCGGCTGGAAAGTGGACGACGACGGGGCGGTGACTCTTCCCGGCTACTCGGGCACAGTGGATCTCCACTACGCGAAGCCCGTGGAGTAAGCCGCTGGGGGAGCCTATGTCGGTGCGAGTGATCGTCAGGACGTTCAGCGAACTGTGCATCACGGTCGGCACGTTGATCGTCCTCTTCGTGGCGTACGTCCTGTTCTGGACCGGCGTGAAGGCCGACCACGCCATGGACGGCCAGATCGACGAGCTGCAGGACCGGTGGGCGCGGGGCGCGGTCTCCACCGGTACGGACGGCTCCAGCGGTGCGGACGGCAAGGCGACCGGGGAGGATCCGGTCGACACCTCGCCGGAGAAGCCGGGCCCCTACAAGGACGGCAAGGCCTTCGCCGTCATGTACATCCCGCGGTTCGGTTTCACGTGGAACAAGCCCGTGCTCCAGGGCACCGGCACCGAAGTCCTCAAGAAGGGCCTCGGCCACTACGCCTCCACCGCCCGGCTCGGACAGAAGGGCAACTTCTCCGTGGCCGGCCACCGCCGCACCTACGGCGACCCCTTCAAGGACTTCCCGGAGCTGCGCCCCGGCGATCCCGTCGTGCTGACCGACGGCACGACCTGGTTCACGTACCGCATCGACAAGAAGCCCTACCGCACGCGTCCCGGCGACATCGGTGTCATCGATCCCGTGCCGCGCAGATCGGGCTATGACGGCCCCGGGCGTTACCTCACGCTGACGACCTGCGAACCGGAGTGGGGCCACAGCCACCGGCTGATCGCCTGGGCCCATCTGGATGCCACCCAGCCCGTGGAGGCTGGGAAACCGGAGGCACTGCGCCGTTAGTCTGGTGCCGTACGGCGAGGGAGGCCATGCCGTACGCGACGGAAGGGACGGCATGTACGGCTGGATCTGGCGGCATCTGCCGGGAAACGTATGGGTCAGGGCACTGATTTCGCTGGTGCTCGTCCTCGCGGTCGTCTATGTGCTGTTCCAGTACGTCTTCCCGTGGGCGGAGCCGCTGCTGCCCTTCAACGACGTCACCGTGGACGGACAGTGAGTACTCCGAGCGGCGCGCGCCGCAGCCGTGTCCTCGTCGTGGACAACTACGACAGCTTCGTCTTCAACCTCGTCCAGTACCTGTACCAGCTGGGCGCCGAGTGCGAGGTCGTGCGCAACGACGAGGTCGAGCTCCGGCACGCGCAGGACGGCTTCGACGGCGTGCTGCTCTCGCCGGGCCCCGGCACCCCGGAACAGGCGGGCGTCTGCGTGGAGATGGTGCGGCACTGCGCCGCCACCGGCGTGCCCGTCTTCGGCGTCTGCCTCGGCATGCAGTCCATGGCGGTGGCGTACGGCGGTGTGGTGGACCGCGCCCCGGAGCTGCTGCACGGCAAGACCTCGCTCGTCCGGCACGAGGGCAAGGGCGTCTTCGCGGGGCTGCCGTCGCCGTTCACCGCGACGCGCTACCACTCGCTGGCCGCCGAGCCGGCCACCGTCCCGGCCGACCTGGAGGTCACCGCGCGGACGGAGGACGGCATCATCATGGGCCTGCGCCACCGTGAACTTCCGGTCGAGGGCGTGCAGTTCCACCCCGAGTCGGTGCTGACCGAGCACGGCCATCTCATGCTCGCCAACTGGCTGGTGGAGTGCGGCGACACGGAGGCCGTCGGGCGATCGAGTGGGCTGGCCCCGGTGGTGGGCCGGGCCACGGCGTGACCGCCTTGCGCCCCGAGCGCGACTCCTCCGGAGACCCGTACGACGCGAACGACGCGAACGGCGCGTACGGGGACGCGGGTGCGTACGGGGACGAAGGCGCGTTCGAGGCGGCGGTCGACGATCTGGACGACCCGCTGACGGACCCTTTGCCGGGTCAGCGCCCCTCAGCGGAGCAGGACCCGCCCGCGGGGCAGCACCCCTCGCCGTGGTTCCGCAGCGGTCCCGCGGCCGAGCCGGAGCCGGAGCAACCGCAGCAGCCGGAGCAACCGGAGCAGCCGCGCCGGCCCGCCGAGCCGCCGGAGCAGGAGTGGTACGACCCCGAGGGGTACGCCCGCGACTGGTACGGCGTGCGGTCGCCGACGGACCCCGGGCCCCGGTCCGGGCCCTCGCAGGAACCCACGTACGAGCAGCTGTACGGCGCCTACGCCCCCGAGCCCGCGCAGCTGGCCCAGCCCGCCCAGCCCGCCCAGCCCGCCCAGCCCGCCCAGCCCGCCCAGCCCGCACAGCCGGTGCGGGACGACGAGACGGTGGGACTGCGGACGGCGGACACCCGTCGAATAGCCGGGCAGGAGACCGGCGCCGACCACCCCGCGGAGGGCGGCCGGGCAGCCCGCCGCAAGGCCGCGAAGAAGGGCGGAACCCGCTCGCCCGCCGACCGTGCCGACGCCCCCCGGACCGGGCCGGGCGCCGCCCCCCTCTCCCGCCTCGAGGCCCGACGCGCGGAGCGCGCCCGCAGGCCGTCGCCGGGCGCCGTGATCAGCCGGGGGCTCGGCGAGGTCTTCATCACCGTCGGCGTCCTGATGCTGCTGTTCGTCACGTACCAGCTGTGGTGGACCAACATCCGGGCCCACCAGCAGGCGGACGGCGCCGCCCACGACCTCCAGGAGAGCTGGGCCAAGGGCAAGGGCAAGCCGGGGGCCTTCGAGCCGGGGCAGGGCTTCGCGCTGCTGCACATCCCGCGCCTGGACGTCGTCGTGCCGGTCGCCGAGGGCATCGACAAACACCAGGTGCTCGACCGCGGCATGGTCGGCCACTACAGCGAGGGCCGCACCAAGACGCCGATGCCCGACGCCGAGCCGGGCAACTTCGCGGTCGCGGGGCACCGCAACACCCATGGTGAACCGTTCCGCTACATCAACCACCTGAAGCCGGGCGACCCGATCGTGGTGGAGACGCAGGACAAGTACTTCGTCTACAAGATGGCGAGCATCCTGCCGCAGACGTCCCCCGGCAACACGAGCGTGATCGGGCCCGTTCCGCCGGGTTCGGGGTTCACCAAACCGGGCCGGTACATCACACTGACCACCTGCACCCCGGAATTCACGAGTAAGTATCGAATGATCGTCTGGGGCAAGATGGTCGAGGAACGGCCGCGCAGCAAGGGAAAACCCAGCGCGCTCGTGAACTAGAACGGTGAGAACGGGGCACATCGAGTGGCAGCCACGACCGACGACGAGAAGCAGGCGGAGGCGCCCGCACCGTCCCCCGCACCGCGCGGCCGGGGCCGCGGCCGCATCGCCACCGCGGTCAGCGTCTTCGGTGAACTCCTCATCACCGCGGGGCTCGTGCTCGGTCTGTTCGTCGTCTACTCGCTGTGGTGGACGAACGTCGTGGCGGACCGCGAGGCGCACAAGCAGGGCGACCGGGTGCGCGACCACTGGGCGAGCGGCCCCGGCAGGATCGACACCAAGGACGGCATCGGCTTCCTGCACGTGCCGGCGATGGGCAACGGCGAGGTGCTCGTCAAGGCGGGCACCAGCAGCAAGGTCCTCAACGACGGCGTCGCCGGCTACTACAAGGCCCCGGTCAAGTCCGCGCTGCCCGAGGACAAGAAGGGCAACTTCGCGCTGGCCGCGCACCGCGACGGCCACGGCGCGAAGTTCCACAAGATCGACAAGATCGGGAAGGGCGACGCGATCGTCTTCGAGTCACGGGACACCTGGTACGTGTACAAGGTGTACGCGACCCTGCCCGAGACCTCGAAGTTCAACGTGAAGGTCCTCGACGACGTCCCGAAGGAGTCGGGCGTCAAGAAGCCGGGCCGCTACATCACGCTGACGACCTGCACCCCGGTCTACACCTCGCGCTACCGCTACGTGGTCTGGGGCGAGTTGGAGCGCACCGAGAAGGTCGACGCGAAGCGGACGCCGCCGGCGGAACTGAAGTAGCGCGCCCGGCACCCGGTAGCCGCCCGGCCACACGCAACGGATACACGAAGAAGCCCCGGTACCGCTGAGCGGTACCGGGGCTTCTTCATCGAGAGGCGCTGTCAGTCGTCGCCGTGACGGCCCCAGTCGCCGAGACCACCGACGAGGCCGTTGCCGCCGCCCTGGTCTCCGCCACCGTTGCCGCCGTTCCCGTTGCCGTTCCCGCCCATGGTCGACAGGTTGACCGCGGTGCCCGGCTTCGCCTTCTCACCCGCGTTGGGCTGCGACAGGACCACCAGCGCGTCGTCGTCCTGCGGGCCGGTGATGGAGCCGACGCTCAGTCCCGCGTCCTCGATGGCCTTGCGGGCGTCCTTCAGCTTCTGGCCGGTGAGGGGCGGGACGGTGGTCTCCTCGGCCTCCTTGGCGACCTGGACGGTGACCGTGGAACCGGGGTCGACCGACGATCCGGCGGACGGCGTGGTCTGGATGACCTTGCCCGCCTCGACCTCCTCGCTGGCGACGTCCTCGCGCTGCGCCACCAGGTCGTTGGCCTCGATCTGCTTCTTGGCCTCTTCCCAGGTCTTGCCCGCCACGCTGGGCACCGTGGACTGCGCCTTCTTCTTGGCCACGACCAGCGTGATCTTGCTGCCCTTCTGGACCTCGGTGCCGGAGGTCGGGTCCTGCTCCAGGACCGTGCCCGGGTCCTCGGTGGACTCACGGGACTTTGTGGTGACGTCGAACTGGTACTTGTCGCTTGTGAGCTTCTTGGTGGCGGACTCCTGGTCCAAGGAGATGACGCTCGGCACCGCGACCTTGGGTGCGCCGGTCGACACCGTCACCGTGACGGTGTCGCCCTTCTCGACCGTGGCGTCCGCCCCGGGATCCTGATCGCAGATCTGGCCCTTGGGGAACTTCTCACACGGCTTGCGCTCGCCGACCTCAAGCTTCAGACCGACGTTCTCGGCCGACTCCTCGGCGTCCTTGAGCGTCTCGCCCACGAAGTTCGGCGCCTTGGTGTCCTTGTCCCCGCCGTCACCGCTGAACGCGAACTTCCCGATGAGGATCGCCCCCACCAGGACCAGGACGCCCGCGAGAACGAGCAGCCACGTCGAGGTGTTGTTCTTCTTCTGGCGGCGTCCGCGGCCGTCGTCGTAACCCCCGTCGTCCGGGGTGACCGGCGGCATCATCGACGTCTGGCCCTGGCCGTGCTGCGGACGCAGCATCGCGGTCTGCTGGTCGGCGCCGTAGCCGTCGGCCCCGCCGTAGCCCACCGCGCCCATGGCGGCGGTCGCGGCGACCGGCTGGCCGTCCAGGCAGGCCTCGATGTCGGCGCGCATCTCGTCGGCCGACTGGTAGCGGTAGTCCGGGTCCTTGGTGAGGGCCTTCAGGACGATGGCGTCCATCTCCGGCGTGATCTCGCCGTCGAAGACGCTCGGCGCCTGCGGCTCCTCGCGTACGTGCTGGTAGGCCACCGCGACCGGGGAGTCGCCCACGAAGGGCGGCCGGACCGTGAGCAGCTCGTAGAGGAGACAGCCGGTGGAGTAGAGGTCGGAGCGGGCGTCGACCTGCTCGCCCTTGGCCTGCTCGGGCGAGAGGTACTGCGCCGTGCCGATCACCGCGGCGGTCTGCGTCATGGTCATGCCGGAGTCGCCCATGGCGCGGGCGATGCCGAAGTCCATCACCTTGACCTGGCCGTTGCGCGTCAGCATGACGTTCGCGGGCTTGATGTCGCGGTGCACGATGCCGCTGCGGTGCGAGTACTCCAGGGCCTGGAGGATGCCGATCGTCATCTCCATGGCCCGCTCGGGCAGCAGCTTGCGACCGGAGTGCAGGAGCTCGCGCAGCGTGGAGCCGTCGACGTACTCCATCACGATGTACGGGATGGAGACACCGTCGACGTAGTCCTCGCCGGTGTCGTAGACCGCGACGATCGCCGGGTGGTTGAGCGAGGCGGCCGACTGGGCCTCCCGGCGGAACCGGGCCTGGAAGGACGGGTCACGAGCGAGGTCCACCCGCAGCGTCTTCACCGCCACGGTGCGGCCGAGCCGGGTGTCGTGCGCGAGGTACACCTCGGCCATGCCACCACGGCCGAGCACCTGGCCCAGCTCGTACCGGCCGCCGAGGCGACGCGGCTCTTCCATAGCTAATCCAGCCCTCTCCGTCGGTCCCGACCGCACCGTTGTGCGGTCCGGCGGTGTGCTGTCCGGGCATACGGTACCCGGCTCCACTTACGTGACCCGGCCGCGACCGTCACCCGATACCGGACCGGTACCGCAACGTGCACCGATGTGGAGGGGCCGTGACGGGGGTCACTTCTTGCTGTCGATGACTGCCTTCATCACGTCCTTGGCGATCGGCGCCGCGAGACCGCCACCGGAGATGTCCTGGCGGCTGGCGTCGCTGTCCTCGACCACCACGGCCACGGCGACCGGCGACCCGGAGTCCGTCTTCGCGTACGAGATGAACCAGGCGTAGGGGTTCTTGCTGTTCGCCACGCCGTGCTGCGCCGTACCCGTCTTTCCGCCCACGGTGACGCCCGGGATCTTCGCCATGGTTCCGGTGCCCTTCTCGACCACCGTCTCCATCATTTCCTGGAGCTTCTGCGCGTTCTCCTTCGAGAGCGGCTCGCTCATCTCCTTGGGCGAGTGCTTCTCGATGGTGTCCAGGTTGCGCGCCTGCAGCTCGCTGACCATGTACGGCTCCATGAGCGTGCCGTCGTTGGCGACCGCGGAGGCGACCATGGCCATCTGCAGCGGCGTCGCGGCCGTCTCGAACTGGCCGATGGAGGACAGCGCGGTCTGCGGCTTGTCCATGTCCTCGGGGAAGTTGGAGGCGTTGGAGCGGACCGGCACGAACTGCTGCTCGTTGAAGCCGAACTTCTTCGCCGTCTCCAGCATCTTGTCCTTGCCGAGATCGGAGCCGATCTTGCCGAAGACGGTGTTGCAGGACCAGCGCAGCGCCTCACGCAGCGTGGCGTTCTTGCAGGGGATGTTCCCCTCGTTCGGCAGCGGCTGCGTCGTGTTCGGCATCGTCCAGGGGTCCGGCGAGTCCGTCTTGCTGTCGATGCCGTCGTACAGGCCGTGCTCAAGGGCGGCCGCCGCCGTGACCACCTTGAAGGTGGAGCCGGGCGGATAGGTCTCGCGCAGCGCGCGGTTGACCATCGGCTTGTCCTTGTCCTTGTCCAGGTGGAGGTACTTCTCCGCTTCCTCGTTCGTGTTGCCGGCGAAGTCGCCGGGGTCGTACGACGGGGTGGAGGCCAGGGCCAGGATCGCGCCCGTGGAGGGGTCGATCGCGGCGACGGCGCCCTTGCCGCGGCCCTTCAGGCCCTCGTACGCGGCCTTCTGCGCGGCGGAGTTGAGGGTCGTGACGACATTGCCGCCCTCCTTCTTCTCGCCGGTCAGCATGTCCAGGGTGCGGCGGAAGAAGAGCCGGTCGTCGTTGCCCGTCAGGATGCCGTCGTCGATGCTCTCCAGCTGGGTGGCGCCCATGCGCTGCGAGGAGTAGCCGGTGACGGGGGCCCACATGGGCCCGTCCTTCCAGGTGCGCTTGTACTTGAGGTCGTTGCCCGGCGTCGCCTTGGAGCCGGTGATCGGCTTGCCGTCGACGATGATGTCGCCGCGCGGCTGGGAGTAGCGCTCGATGGTGACGCGGCGGTTCTTGTCGTCCTTGGCCAGGGTGTCGGCCTGGACGTACTGGAGCCAGTTGTCCCGGGCGAGCAGGGCGAGGATGAGCAGCCCGCAGAAGATCGCGATCCGGCGCAGGGGCTTGTTCACGGTCGGACCACCTGCGTCATCTCGGCGTCTGGGTTCGGGGCGGGGGACGGGGCCGGGCGGCGCGCGGTGTCGCTGATCCTGATCAGGATGCCGATCAGCGCCCAGTTGGCGATGACGGAGGAACCGCCGTACGCCAGGAAGGGCATGGTCATACCGGTCAGCGGGATGAGACCCATGACGCCGCCGGCGACGACGAAGACCTGGATGGCGAAGGCGCCGGAGAGACCGATCGCGAGGAGCTTGCCGAACGGGTCGCGGGCGGCGAGCGCCGTGCGGACGCCGCGCTCGACGATCAGCCCGTAGATGAGCAGGATCGCCATGATGCCGGCGAGCCCGAGCTCCTCGCCGAAGGTGGCGAGGATGAAGTCGGAGTTGGCGGCGAACTTGATCAGGTCCGAGTGGCCCTGGCCGAGACCGGAGCCGAGGGTGCCGCCGGAGCCGAAGGCCCACAGGGCCTGCATCGCCTGTTCGGAGTGGAGGACACCGTCCTGGACGCCGGCCTGGCTGAGCTTGTACTCGCGCAACGGGTTGAGCCAGGCCTGCACACGCGTCTGGATGTGCGGCTCGAAGCTCGCCACGGCGACGGCGCCGACGGCGGACATCAGCAGACCGAAGACGATCCAGCTGGTGCGCTCCGTGGCGACGTACAGCATGACGACGAACATGCCGAAGAACAGCAGCGACGTACCGAGGTCGGTCTCGAAGACGAGGATGAGGATCGACATGGCCCAGACGACGATGATCGGCCCGAGGTCACGGCCACGCGGCAGGTACAGGCCCATGAAACGGCGGCTGGCCAGGGCGAGGGCGTCGCGCTTCACCATCAGGTACCCGGCGAAGAAGATCGCGATGACGATCTTCGCGAACTCCCCGGGCTGGATCGAGAATCCGCCGACGTGAATCCAGATCTTCGCGCCGAAGACGTTCATGCCGAGCCCCGGCACGAGTGGCAGGAGCAGCAGCACCAGGGACGCGACCATGGAGATGTAGGTGTAGCGCTGCAGGACGCGGTGGTCCTTGAGCAGCAGCAGCACGCCGACGAACAGGGCGATGCCGATCGCGGAGTACTTGAGCTGGTTCGGCGCCGCGGGGCTGAAGTTCGGCAGCTGCTGCAGGCGCTCGGACTGGTCGAGCCGCCAGATCAGCACCAGACCCAGGCCGTTCAGCAGGGTGGCGAGCGGCAGCAGGAGCGGGTCGGCGTAGGCCGCGAACTTGCGGACGACGAGGTGGCCCACCGCGGCGAGCAGGCCGAGGCCCGCGCCGTAGCCGAGCATGCCGGACGGCACCTCGCCGTCGATGGCCAGGCCCACGTTCATGTAGGCGAACAGCGGAATGACGACTGCGAACACAAGCAGCGCGAGCTCGGTGTTGCGCCGGCTCGGCGCACCGATCGCGCCGATCGTCGACGTGTGTGTAGTACTGCTCATGGCGTGCAAAGGCCCCCAACGGCTGCTTACTGCTTACCGCACAGCGGGACCAGCTTCTGCTCATCGTCGGAGAGGCTGGGGCCGGGTGTGGGAGTCGGTGCGGTCTTGGACTTGTTCTTGTCGGTCGAGCTGTTCTTGTCGTTCTTGTCGTCCCCGACGGGCGGGGCGGTCGTGGAGTCGGGGCCCGTCGGCTTGCGCCGGCCCTCGGTGCCACCGGCTTCGCCCTCGCCGGGCTTGGCGTTGTTCTCGCGCTCGACCTCGCGGCGCTCGGCTTCCTTCCGGCACGCGGAGGCCTGCAGGCCCAACTCGTCGACCTTGCCCTTGGCGTCGTCGAGGTTGTCCTCGGGGATGGTCCCCTCGACCTGCTTGCGCTGGTACGGCGGCAGGTACTTGAGTTCGATCTCGGGGTGGTCCTTCTCGACCTTCGACAGGCTGACCCAGGCCAGGTCCTGGTCGATGCCCCGGTACAGGGCGATGTGCTCGTCCTTCGTGCCCACGTAGTACTGGGTCTGGGTCCAGCGGTAGCCGCCGTAGAGGCCACCGGCGATGACGGCGAGGGCGAGCGCCCCGTAGAGGGATCTCTTGAGCCACTTGCGGCCGCCGCCGGGCTTGACGAAGTCCTCGTCGTCGTAGGACCCGAAGCTGTCCTCGGGTGCGTACCCCGTGGTGGCGCCGCTGCCGGGCGGGCCGAAGCCACCGCCGCCCGAGGAGGGCTGCGGCGGGACCGGACGGCCGAGCCCGGAGGCGCGCCCCGCGGGCGTCTGCATGGCGCCGTCGTCCTGCGACTGGAGCTGGTTCTCGGCGACCGCGCCGACCACCACGGGGGTGTCGGACAGCTGTCCCGCGAGGGTGTCGCCGCTGTCGATGTCCAGGACGTCGGCGACGATCACGGTGATGTTGTCGGGGCCACCACCGCGCAGGGCGAGCTGGATCAGCTCCTGCACGGTCTCCTGGGGGCCCTGGTAGGAGGCGAGGGTGTCCTCCATGGTCTGGTGCGAGACGACTCCGGAGAGGCCGTCCGAGCAGATCAGGTAGCGGTCGCCGGCGCGGACCTCGCGGATCGACAGATCCGGCTCCACGTGGTCGCCGCTGCCCAGCGCGCGCATGAGGAGCGACCTCTGCGGGTGGGTGGTGGCCTCTTCCTCGGTGATCCGGCCCTCGTCGACGAGGCGCTGCACCCAGGTGTGGTCCTGGGTGATCTGCGTGAGCACGCCGTCCCGCAGGAGGTACGCGCGCGAGTCGCCGACGTGGACGAGGCCGAGGCGCTGGCCCGTCCACAGGAGGGCGGTCAGGGTCGTCCCCATGCCCTCGAGCTGGGGGTCCTCCTCGACCATCACGCGCAGCTGGTCGTTGGCCCGCTGCACGGCGGTGCCGAGCGAGGTGAGGATGTCCGAGCCCGGGACGTCGTCGTCGAGCGTGACGAGAGTCGAGATCACCTCGGAGCTCGCCACCTCGCCCGCGGCCTGGCCCCCCATGCCGTCGGCGATCGCGAGGAGGCGTGGGCCGGCGTAACCGGAGTCCTCGTTCCCCTCCCGGATCATGCCTTTGTGCGATCCGGCGGCGAAGCGCAAAGACAGACTCATGCGCACCTCGCCCGTCGGCTCCGGGTACATCCGCACGGTGCCCACCCTCCGGTCGGGAGCGCGCCGGCGTCCAGTGCCTGGACAGCCGTTTCGGCTCGCTCGCTCCGCTCGCGCTCTGTCATGACGTAGTACTACTTCCGCAGCTCGATGACGGTCTTGCCGATGCGGATCGGCGCGCCCAGCGGAACGGGCGTCGGGGTGGTGAGTCGGGTCCGGTCGAGATACGTGCCGTTGGTGGACCCGAGATCCTCGACGATCCACTGGCCGTCACGGTCCGGGTAGATCCTGGCATGCCTGCTGGAGGCGTAGTCGTCGTCCAGCACGATCGTGGAGTCGTGCGCCCGGCCCAGCGTGATGGTCTGGCCCTGCAGCGCGACGGTCGTCCCGGCGAGGATGCCCTCGGAGACGACCAGCTTGCTGGGGGCGCCGCGCCGCTGACGGCCACCGCCGCCCTGCTGCCGCTGCGGCGGAGGCGCGGCGGCCTGCTGCTGGCGGGCGGCCTGCTGGGGACGCTCCCGGCGCGAACCGCGCTGGGTGACGCGCGTTCCGAACAGGTCGCTGCGGATGACCTGGACGGCCACGATCACGAACAGCCACAGGACGGCTAGGAAACCTAGCCGCATGACCGTCAGGGTCAGCTCTGACATTGCCCCCGCTTCACCCTTCGGCTTGCCGGTAAACGATGGTGGTTTGACCCACGACGATCCGCGAGCCGTCGCGGAGCGTAGCGCGGGTGGTGTGCTGCCCGTCCACCACGATGCCGTTGGTGGACCCGAGATCCTGGATCGTCGAGGGCGTTCCGGTCCGGATCTCACAGTGCCGGCGCGATACGCCGGGGTCGTCGATCCGCACATCGGCGTCGGTGCTGCGACCCAGCACCAGCGTCGGGCGGGAGATCTGATGGCGATTGCCGTTGATCTCGATCCAGCGCCGCACCTGGGCGCCCGGTAGTGGACCGGCGCCGGGGCCCTGGGGCCTGCTCGGTGCCGGGGGCTGCCCGCCGGGGCGGCCCGCGCCGGGCGGCGGCGCGGCGGGCATGGGAGGCGGACCGCCGGGAGCGCCGGACGGCGGCTGGGGATATCCGTAGCCCCCGCCCGCGGCGCCTGGGCCGCCCGCACCGCGGCCGGGAGCGGCGGCGGGGCCGCCGGGGGCCGCGGGGGCGCGCTCGGGCGCCTGGGAGCTGCTGGAGGCAAGCGTGCGGCTACGGACCCGGTACAGCCCGGTGTCGAGGTCCTCGGCCTTCTCCAGGTGGACCTTGATGGGACCCATGAAGCTGTAGCGCTGCTGCTTCGCGTAGTCGCGCACCATGCCGGAGAGCTCGTCGCCGAGCTGGCCCGAGTACGGACTCAGCCGGTCGAAGTCGGGGGCGCTGAGCTCCACGATGAAGTCGTTGGGGACGACCGTCCGCTCGCGGTTCCAGATCGTCGCGTTGTTGTCGCACTCGCGCTGGAGGGCGCCGGCGATCTCGACGGGCTGGACCTCGGACTTGAACACCTTGGCGAAGGTGCCGTTGACCAGACCTTCGAGACGCTGCTCGAACTTCTTCAGGACTCCCATGGGGCACCTCCTCCGTCGTAGTCATCCTGGTACTGCTTACTGATCGTATCCACGCGCCGGGAAATCGGCTGGTTCCCCCTGTCCGCCCAGTCGACGAGTGTCGCCTCTCACAAGACATGCCCGCACCAGGGTCCAGAGGATCCTCCCAGGACCCCTGAGGAAGCCCTGATTCGTTGCCCCGGCACCCCGTACGGGCGGTGGCTCGGGACTCCGGTTCGAGTCTCCCTTCACGAGGGATCGTAGAGGGGGCCCAAAGCCAGTGTCCCGCACCTGGCTGTGGACCTCGCCGAGCTCGGCCGGGACGGGGGCCGCGGTGTCGGGCGGGACGGGTTCGCGTCCGGGCGCCGGGCCGGGCGGGGCGGAGCCCGGTCCGGGCCCGCACCTGGCCAGGTGCCCGGCCGAACGGATGTGAATCCACCGTCTGCAGCGTGCTAATCTTCTGGATGTCGGCAGGCGCTCGCCCCCCAAGGCAGGCCCCAAAGACAACACCCAATGCGCGGGTGGCGGAATAGGCAGACGCGCTGGATTCAGGTTCCAGTGCCCGAAAGGGCGTGGGGGTTCAACTCCCCCCTCGCGCACCATGAGGAAGCGGTCCTCCTCCGGACGAAAGTCCGGAGGAGGGCCGCTTCTTTTTGTGCCCTTTCGTTGTGCCCGCCTGGGCGCCGTGATGTATGTCACCGAAGTTATCCACAGGCTCTGACGCCGGTCGACGTGCGGCGGTACGGTCGAGGCCGGATTCGGGGTGGGGCGGAGCGCCGGCGGGGGCGATGATCATGGTGAAGTCCGGCGGGAGGATTCCCGGGCAGCGGGGCGAGCGGGTGCCGCGGGTCGCGGGGTTCGCCGAGTGGCCCGCGCAGGGGTCGCCGAAGAAAGAGGGCAAGGCGCTGCGGGAGCGGGTGCCGCGGACCTCGCACGCGGAGTTCGTGGTGGACGGCGGGCGCCCCGACCCGGTGGCCGCGGTGCGGGAGTCCAACCGCAGCCGGTTGGAGGAGCTCGCGCCGATCCGCGTCGGCAGGATGGCCGCCTCCCCCTTCGCGTTCCTGCGCGGCTCCGCGGGCCTGATGGGGTACGACCTCGCGCGCACCCCGATGACGGGCATCGGCGCACAGATCTGCGGGGACGCGCACGCGGCGAACTTCGGGTTGTACGGGGACGCGCGCGGCGGCCTCGTCATCGACCTGAACGACTTCGACGAGACGGTGCACGGCCCCTGGGAGTGGGACCTCAAGCGGCTCGCCGCGTCCCTGGTGCTCGCGGGGCGCGAGGCGGGCGCGGCCGAGGACACCTGCCAGGAGGCCGCGCGGGACGCCGTGGGCGCCTACCGCCGCACCATGCGGCTGCTCGCGAAGCTCCCGGTCCTCGACGCGTGGAACGCCATCGCGGACGAGGAGCTGGTCTCGCACGCGGACGCCCGCGACCTCCTCGGCACCCTGGAGCGGGTCTCCGAGAAGGCGCGGAAGAACACGAGCGCCCGGTTCGCCGCCAAGTCGACCGAGCGCGTCGAGGGGGACGGTGACGAGGGCGCCGCCGCCGCGGGGCGGCGCTTCGTGGACTCCCCGCCCGTGCTGCGCCGGGTGCCGGACGGCGAGGCCGCCGCGGTGGCCGGGGCGCTCGGGGAGTATCTGGAGACGCTGACCGAGGACCGGCTGCCGCTGCTCGCGCGGTACGCGATCCAGGACGTGGCGTTCCGCGTCGTCGGCACGGGCAGCGTGGGACTGCGGTCGTACGTGGTGCTGCTGCTCGACCACCGGGGCGAGCCGCTGGTGCTCCAGGTCAAGGAGGCCCGGCCCTCCGCGCTGCTGCCGCATCTGCCGGTGGCCGGGTTCAAGGCGCCGAAGACGGCGCACGAGGGGCACAGGGTGGTGCTCGGCCAGAAGCGGATGCAGGTGGTCAGCGACTTCCTGCTCGGGTGGACGACGGTGGGTGGACGGCCGTTCCAGGTACGCCAGTTCAGGAACCGCAAGGGCAGCGTCGACCCGGCGGCGCTGGCCGCCGAGCAGCTGGACGACTACGGCCGCATGACCGGCGCCCTGCTGGCCCGTGCGCACGCGCACAGCGCGGACCCGCGCCTCATAGCGGGGTACTGCGGCAAGAACGACCAGCTGGACGACGCGATGGCCCGTTTCGCCACGGCGTACGCGGACCGGACCGAGGCGGATCACGCGCTGCTGGTGGCTGCGGTCAAGGAGGGGCGGGTGGCGGCGGAGGCCGGTGTGTGAGGGGCGGACTCCGGGGCGTACGGCGGTCGGGCCGGGGCGGGCGTGTGCCGGGGGCGGTGCGGTTTTCCGGGGCGGGGCGCCCGGTGGCCTAGGCTGGTCGGGTGACGACCCCGGAAGCCGAGCCGACGCAGCCCGAGACGCCTGAGACTCCCGAAGCGGAGGCCCGGCAGACGGGTACCGAAGGGCGGCTCAAGGAGCAGCTGAAGGCACGCCTCAGGGAGCGGTCCGCCGAGCGGGCCGCGGACGCCCCGCGGGAGCAGCGGGAGGAGCGTCCCGAGGAGCGGCTCGAAAGGGCTGTCCGCGCGGCCGAGCAGGCGCTGATCGAGTACGAGATCGCGTTGGAGACCTTCCGCGTGGAGGTCGAGAACTTCTCCCGCCTGCACCACCAGAAGCTCGGCCCGATGTACGCACGCCTCGACGAGCTCGACGCGCAGATCGCCGAGGCCACCGCGGCCCGCACCGGCGACCCCGAGGACCGGCGCAAGGCGGACGAGGCGCGGGCGCGGGTGATGCCGATGCCGGGCGTCGAGGAGCTGTTCCACGGCTGGATGGACGGCGAGGGGCTCTACCCCGAGGCCGCCGCGATGCTCACCGACCAGTCGGTGCGGCCGCCGCAGCGGGTGCGGCCCGGCGAGGAGGCCCGCAAGCTCTACCGCGACCTCGTCCGCAAGGCGCACCCGGACCTGGCGCAGGAGGAGGGCGAGCGGCAGCGGCGCGAGGAGTTCATCACGCGCGTCAACGCCGCCTACGCCCGTGGCGACGAGGCGCTCCTGCGGGAGCTCTCCGAGGAGTGGGCCGCGGGCCCGGCGCCCGAGGAGGAGCGGCTCACCCGCAGCGAGGAGCTGTACGCGCGCCTGGAGTGGCTCTCCCAGCGCAAGGAGCTGCTCTCCGTGCTCGCCAAGGAGCTGGAGGAGAGCGCGATCGGCGGGATGCTGCGGCTGGCGCCCGACGACCCGGACACGCTCCTCGACGAGATCGCCGAGCAGCTGCTCGCCCAGGTCGCCGAGCGCGAGGCGGAGCTGCGGCGCCTCACCGCGTAGCGCGGGCGGCTGGCGGCTCGGTGCCGGCGGGGGTCGGGTAGCGTCGGGGGCATGGCTTTCGGATCTCAGGTGCCCACGGTCGGCATCGACGACCTTTCGAGCGGCGACTTTCTGCTGGACGTCCGCGAGGACGAGGAATGGCAGGCCGGTCACGCCGCGGACGCGCTGCACATCCCGATGAGTGAGTTCGTCTCCCGGTACGGCGAGTTGACCGAGGCCGCCCCGCAGGACGGCCGGGTCAACGTGATCTGCCGGTCCGGCGGGCGCTCCGCCCAGGTCACCATGTACCTCGCGCAGCAGGGCATCGACGCGGTGAACGTCGCCGGTGGCATGGAGGCCTGGGAGGCCGCGGGCCGCCCCGTGGTCGACGACAAGGGACAGCCGGGCGCCGTCGTCTGACGGACGGGCGGGCGGACGGGCCCGCCGGTCGTTCCGGCGCCGGTTCGGCCGGTCGGCCGGTCAATCGCTGAGACCCTCAGCCGGGTCAGCCGAGTGGGTGGGCGGCCAACAGGTCGCCCAGCGCCTCCTCGTGGGCGGCTGCCGGGCCGAGCGAGAGCTCCAGCTGTTTGGCCCAGGCGTGATAGCGGTGCAGGGGGTAGTCGGTGTCCGCGCCGAAGCCGCCGTGCAGGTGCTGGGCGGTCTGTACGACCCTTCGTACGCCGTCCGAGGCCCAGATCTTGGCCACGGCCACGTCGCCCGCCGTGGGCAGCGCGCCGCCCGCTCCGGAGCTGATGCGCCAGGCGGCCTGCCAGAGGGTGACCTCCATCGCGCGCAGGTCGATGTAGCGGTCGGCGGCCTGCACGGCCACGGCCTGGAACGTCGCCACCGGATGCCCGAACTGCTCGCGCTTTGCGGTGTATGCGCTCGTCATCCGCAGGACGGCCTCGCCGAGGCCGAGCGCCAGCGCGCAGGTCCCGGTGGTGAGCAGGTCGCGCAGCTTGTCCCAGGCTCCGTCGGCCTCGATGACGTCGGACGCGGCGACGCGCACGCCCTCCAGGCGGAGTTCGCCCAAGAGCTCGCCGCTGGTGGAGAACTGTTCGGCGCGGGTGAGACCCGCGTGGTCGCGGGGGACGAGCGCGAGGACCGGGTGGCCTCCGGGCGTGTGCGCGGGGACGACGACGAGGTCGGCTTGGTGCGCCCACGGCACGCCCGTCTGCACGCCGTCGAGGGTCCAGTCGTCGCCGTCGCGCTGTGCGGTGACGGCCAGTTCGGCCGGGTCGTGGCCGGTGCGCCCGTGGGCGGTGACGGTCAGGACCAGCTCGCCCCGGGCGGCCTCGGGGAGGATCCGCCGTTTCATCTCGTCGCTCCCGTACGCCTGTACGGCGCTCGCGGCGGCGCTGCTCTCCAGGAGCGGGACCCGGGCGAGAACCTTCGCGGACTCGCGCAGGACCAGGCACAGCGCGACGGGGTCCAGCCCCACGCCGCCGTGCTCGGTGTCGATCAGGACGCCCAGCAGGTCGGCGCCGGCCAGCCGGGACCACAGGGCGCGGTCGAAGTCCTCGGCGACGGCGCCGGGCGTGAGCGCGGGGCTCGGCACTCCGTCCGGTGCGACGTCGGCGAAGAGTGCCTTCGCCGTTTCGACCACGGCCTGCTGTTCCTCGGTGAAGGTGAAGTCCACTGTCTGTCCTCCCGTGCACCGGCCGGCTGACGCGTCCCGTCGCCACTTCCGCCTCTGCGTACTCCACGTACCTGACGGGGCGTCAAGATAGAACAGGTTCTATGGGAAGGGAACAGGTTCTGCCGGCGGTCCTCAGGGCTCCTCAGCGGTCGAAGTCCAGCTCCACCGTGTCCGTGGCCGGACGGGACTGGCACGCAAGGACATACCCGGCCTCCGTCTCCTCCGGCTCCAGCGCGTAGTTGCGGTCCATCCGCACCTCGCCCGAGACACAGAACGCACGGCAGGTGCCGCACACGCCGCCCTTGCAGGCGTACGGCGCGTCGGCGCGGTTGCGCAGCACCGTTTCGAGCAGCGTCTCGCCCTCCTGGACGGGCCAGGTGCCCGAGCGGCCGTCGAGGGTCGCCGTCACCGTGCTGTGCGAGGGGGCGGTGGAAGCGGCGGCGGGGGCCGGGGAGACGGCCGGGAGGCTGTCGTCCACGTGGAAGATCTCCTCGTGAACCCGGCGCCGGGGCACACCGAGCGCCCGCAGCGTCCGCTCTGCGCCCTGGACCAGGCCGAACGGCCCGCACAGGAACCAGCCCTCGATGTCCGACACCGGCAACAGCGCGGGCAGCAGCCGGGTGAGCCGCTCCTCGTCGAGCCGCCCGGAGTCGAGCCCCGACTGCTGCTCCTCGCGGGAGAGCACGGTCACCAGCTGGAACCGGTCGGGCCAGCGGTCCTTCAGGTCGGCGACCTCTTCCAGGAACATCGTCGAGGCGGCGGTGCGGTCGCTGCGTATGAGGCAGAAGTCCGCCTTCGGCTCGCGCTCCAGGAGGGTCGCGACGATGGAGAGCACCGGCGTGATGCCGCTGCCGCCGACGATCGCCGCATAACGGCCCGGCGCCGGGTCGAGCGTGAAGCGCCCGGCCGGGGTCATCACGTCCAGCTCGTCACCGACCGCGAGCTCCTTGAAGGCGTACGTGGAGAAGGCGCCGGACTCGACCAGACGCACCCCGACCCGCAGGGACCGGGGCTCGTCCGGGGCGTCCAGAGAGGGAGCCGGGGAGCAGATCGAGTACGTGCGCCGGATCTGGGCGCCGTCGGCGAAGCGCCGGATGGCGAGGTGCTGCCCCGGGGTGAAGCGGAACTCCTCGCGCAGCGCGGGCGGCACGTCGAACGTCAGCGTCACGGAGTCGTCGGTGAGCCGGTCGACCGCCGCAACCCGGAGCGGGTGGAAGCGGGCCATCACAACTCCTTGAAATGGTCGAAGGGTTCACGGCAGGAGGCGCAGCGGCGCAGCGCCTTGCAGGCCGTGGAGGAGAAGCGGCTGAGCA
This sequence comes from Streptomyces sp. NPDC041122, assembly GCF_055592445.1. Taxonomy (NCBI): domain Bacteria; kingdom Bacillati; phylum Actinomycetota; class Actinomycetes; order Kitasatosporales; family Streptomycetaceae; genus Streptomyces; species Streptomyces sp. NPDC041122. The sequence goes on from NZ_JBVIYQ010000003.1 coordinate 334,078, forward strand.
GCTCCGTGTCGGTCGAGCCGCAGTGGGGGCAGCGGATCGACAGGCTCAGCGGGACGGGCCCGTCCGCCGCGTGGGAGCGCGGGGGAGCTATGCCGAACTCGGCCAGCTTGCGGCGCCCTTCGGCGCTGATGTCGTCCGTGGACCAGGCGGGGGAGAGCACGGTGCGCACCGATACCTCGGCCATGCCGCGGTCGTGCAGCACCTGCTCGATGTCGGCGGACATGGCCTCGATCGCCGGGCAGCCCGTGTAGGTCGGGGTCAGCTCGACGTCGACCTTGCCGGGGGCGAGGACCCGCACGCCGCGCACCACGCCGAGCTCCGCCAGGGTGAGCACGGGCAACTCGGGGTCGGGCACCGAGCCCGCGAGGGCCAGGAGCTCCGCCTCCAGCGCGGTGGGCGCGGCCGTCACCATGACGCCCCCGGGTGGCTGCGGTGCAGGTGCTGCATCTCGGCGAGCATCCTGCCGAACGACTCGGTGTGCAGTCCCTCGCGTCCCGCGCCCGCTGCCCACGCGCCGGACTGCGGGCTCTCGGGCACGGTCAGGGTGGCCGACCCGACGACGGCGGCCACCGATGCGGTCCAGTCGTCCCGCAGCCTCTGCCAGTCGACGTCCAGGCCGGCCACCGGCTGGAACATCTCACCGGTGAACCGCCACAGAGCGTCGAGGCCGCGCTGCATCCGGTCGTGGCTCTCGTCCGTGCCGTCACCGAGGCGCAGGGTCCACTGCTCGGCGTGGTCCTGGTGGTAGGCCACTTCCTTGACGGCTTTGGCGGCCAGCGGGGCGAACTCGCCGTCGCCGGAGGCCAACTGGCCGTACAGCAGCGTCTGGTAGGTGGAGAAGTAGAGCTGGCGGGCGATGGTGTGGGCGAAGTCGCCGTTCGGCTGCTCGACCAGCTGGAGGTTGCGGAAGGCGCGCTCCCCGCGGAGGTAGGCCAGCTCGTCCTCGTCGCCGACCAGGGAGAGCAGCACGCGGGCCTGGCCGAGCAGGTCGAGGGCGATGTTCGCCAGCGCGACCTCCTCTTCCAGGACGGGTGCGTGTCCGGCCCACTCCCCCAGGCGGTGGGAGAGCACCAGGGCGTCGTCGCCGAGGGCCAGGGCGGGCGGGGCCGGGGTCTGGGGGGCACGGGGGCCGGCCGCGGCGGGGACGCCGGCCGTGGCGGGGGACGAGGCGGTCACAGGTGCTTCACCCCCTCGGGGATGTCGTAGAACGTCGGGTGGCGGTAGGGCTTGTCACCGGCCGGCTCGAAGAAGGAGTCCTTCTCGTCCGGCGAGGAGGCGGTGATCTCGGCGGACGGCACGACCCAGAGCGAGACGCCTTCGCTCCGGCGGGTGTACAGGTCGCGGGCGTTGCGCAGGGCCATGTCCGCGTCCGGGGCGTGCAGGCTGCCGGCGTGGGTGTGGGAGAGCCCGCGGCGGGAGCGGACGAACACCTCCCACAGCGGCCAGTCGGTCGAGCTGCTCATGCTGTCGCCTCTCCGTGCCGTGCGGCGACGCGGTGCGCGCCACTGTCGCTGTGCGCGCCCTGGGCGCCGTGTGTGCCGTGTGTGCCGCTCAGGGTGGTCTGGCTCGCGGTCGCCTGCTTGTCGGCGTACGCGGTCGCGGCTTCCCTGACCCAGGCGCCGTCCTCGTGGGCGCGGCGGCGCTGGGTGATCCGCTGGTCGTTGCAGGGGCCGTTGCCCTTCAGGACGTCCCAGAACTCGGTCCAGTCGATGGCCCCGAAGTCGTAGTGCCCCCGGGTTTCGTTCCACAGCAGGTCCGGGTCGGGGAGCGTCAGGCCGAGCGACTCGGCCTGGGGGACGCAGATGTCCACGAAGCGCTGCCGCAGCTCGTCGTTCGAGTGGCGCTTGATCTTCCACGTCATCGACTGCTCGGAGTGCGAGGACTCGTCGTCCGGCGGGCCGAACATCATCAGGGACGGCCACCACCAGCGGTTCACCGCGTCCTGTGCCATGGCGTGCTGGGCCTCGGTGCCCCGGCTGAGGGCGAGCAACGACTCGTAACCCTGGCGCTGGTGGAACGACTCCTCCTTGCAGACGCGGACCATCGCGCGCGCATACGGGCCGTACGAACAGCGGCACAGGGGGACCTGGTTGGTGATCGCGGCGCCGTCCACCAGCCAGCCGATCGCCCCGACGTCCGCCCATGTCAGGGTGGGGTAATTGAAGATCGAGGAGTACTTCTGGCGGCCGGAATGGAGCTTGTCGAGCAGCTCGTCACGGCTGGTGCCGAGGGTCTCGGCGGCGCTGTACAGATACAGACCGTGACCGGCCTCGTCCTGCACCTTGGCCATGAGGATCGCCTTGCGCCGCAGGGAGGGGGCGCGGGTGATCCAGTTGGCTTCCGGCTGCATGCCGATGATCTCGGAGTGCGCGTGCTGCGCGATCTGGCGGACCAGGGACGCGCGATAGGCGTCCGGCATCCAGTCGCGCGGCTCGATGCGCTCGTCGGCGGCGACCGCCGCGTCGAAGGCGGCCTGGTGTTCCGCCGTGCTCGCGGCGCCGGACGCGGTCTGGTCCGGCTCCGTCCTTGCCGCCTGGTGTGCGGCTGCTGTCGCCATCTCGGCCCCCTCGACCCTGATGCAAACCGCCCGACCGATCGTTCGGTTCGTTGGATTCAATGGTGCGGCCCTCCGCCATAAGGTGTCAACCCTGTGGATAACTTCACGGACGCTGTGCGTGACGGGCGGGCCTGAGTACCGTTCCGGCGGCAGGGTGCGGTGCGCGATCGGCGAACGGGGCGGAATGGACGGGTACGACAAGGGCTCGGGTGGTGGGTCCGCGGTGCCTGACGAGCCCGGGCCGGTGGAGGGGGGCGAGGGCGCCGACCGCCTCGACGATGGGGCCGAACGGGTGAATGAGGCTGGTGGGGCTGATGAGGCCGGTGCCTCTGGCAGGGCTGATGAAGCCGGTGCCTCTGGCGGGGCTGATGAGGCCCGTACTTCTGAGGTGACCGATCAGGACCGTGTCTCTGATGGCGTCCATGAGGCGCATGTTTCCGATGCGGTCGATGAGGCGCCCGCCCGCGTCGGGATCGCCGGGCTGAAGCTCAGGTACCAGGTAGTCGCCGCGTGTGCCCTGGCCGTCGTCAGCGTGGCCGCCTGCGCCCATATAGCGATGCTCTTCCTCCATGTCGCACCGTCGAACACGCTGACCAAGCAGCACGGTGACGTGATCGACGACTGGATCTACCCCGAGTTCGAGCAGAACTGGAAGCTCTTCGCGCCCAACCCGCTCCAGCAGAACGTCGCCGTGCAGGCCCGGGCGGAGCTCCGTACCTCTGGTGGGGAGATGCGGACCACGGACTGGTACGAGCTCTCCGCCGAGGACGGCGCCGCCATCGACGGCAGCCTGCTGCCCAGCCACACTCAGCAGAACGAACTCCGCCGGGCCTGGGACTTCTACGTGGGCTCGCACGACGCGAAGAATCGTCCCGTCGGCCTGCGCGGCCAGCTCTCCGAGCAGTACATCCGCCGGATCGCGTACCTGCGGCTCGACCGCGAGGCGCCCGGCGGCAAGGGCGACGAGATCGCGAACGTGCAGCTGCGCTCGGAGACCACGAACGTGCGCCCGCCGAAGTGGAGCGAGGAGAAGGTCTCCACCAAGCCGTCGTACCGGCAGCTCCCCTGGTGGCCGGTGCAGCCCGAGGACCTGCCGCTCGGCAACGGCCGGGCGAGGAAGGGGCCGGAGGCCAAGGGGGCGGAGGCGAAGGGGTCGGAGGGCAAGAACGGTTCGCAGGGCCCGGTCGGGACGGTCGCACAGACGAAGGGGAATGCTCGGTGACCCGGTTCGAACGGCCGTTTGCAGGGGCCATCACCAAGGCCACCGGGTACGCCCTCGGTCCGTACCAAACCGCGATGATCCGGATCGGTTTCGCCGGCACGTGGCTGTTCTTCCTGCTGCGCGAGCTCCCCCACCGCCAGGAGATGTACGGGCCCGACGGCCCCTGGAACTGGGACATGGCGCAGCAGCTCATCGCGAACAACGGCGCCTTCACCGCCCTCATGTGGTCGGACGGCAACCTCTGGTTCGAGGTCGTGTACGCGCTCGCGATCCTCAGCAGCGCGTTGCTGCTGCTCGGCTGGCACACCCGCGTGATGTCGGTGCTCTTCATGATCGGCGTGTTGTCACTGCAGAACCGCAGCATCTTCATGGGGGACGGCGGCGACAACGTCATCCATCTGATGGCCACCTACCTGGTCTTCATCCGGTGTGGCCAGGTCTGGTCGCTGGACGCGCGGCGGGCGGCACGCGCGCGTGCCGGGGGCGTGGACGCCGACCGGGCCGACCGGGTGGGGCCCGCCCTGTGGTGGGTGTGCGGGCTCGGGCTCTCCGCCGTGACGTTCATGGGCGAGCTCAGCCACGGCTGGCTGCTGTTCCTCTGGGGCCTGCTGCTGGTGCACGGCCTGTGGTGGGCCGTGGGGTGGCGTGCGCGCCGGAGCGCCTCGCTCGGCGAGTTCCGCAAGCTGCTCGACGTCGTGGCCGACATCGCCCACAACGCGGGCCTCCTGGTGATCATGGTCGAGGCCTGTCTGATCTATGCGACGGCCGGCTGGTACAAGATCCAGGGGAGTCGCTGGCAGGACGGCACGGCCGTCTACTACCCGCTGAACCTCGACTACTTCTCCCCGTGGCCCGCGCTCTCAGAACTGCTCTCGTCCCACGGCATCATGGTGCTGCTGGTGACGTACGGAACGGTCGCCGTGCAGGTGGCCTTCCCGTTCACGCTCTTCAATCGCCGGGTCAAGAACGTGCTGCTGGCGGCGATGATCGTCGAGCATTCGGTGATCGCGGTCGTCCTGGGGCTGCCGTTCTTCTCCCTCGCGATGATCGCGGCGGACTCGGTGTTCCTGCCGACGGCGTTCCTGCTCCGGGTGGGCGGATGGGCGGCACGCGCGCGTGAGGGGGCTGTTGCTCGGCTTCCGCTTTCTCGGCTCCGTCGCCCGGAGGGTGCCGACGGTGAGGGTGGCACCGGCGGCATGCCGGGGCAACGCGTCCTGGGCGGGCGGTCGGAAGGGCACTTGCCCGGAGTGCCGGCCGGGGGTTCCGGCGGAAAGCCGGACGAGGAGCCCACCGAAAGCGCGCACGTAGGCTTCTCCCCATGAACAGCACGGATGCCGCGGGGGGTGCGCACGGCGAGGGCGATACGGGCGGTACGGGAGTCGCGGGCGGTACGGACCGTAACGGCAGCGCGACCGGCGCGGGCGCCGCGCGCCCCGAGGACGCCGTACGCCTCTGGCGCGGTCTCGCCGACGCCTCCGTGCTGCTCGACGGATTCCACGCGATCAAGCACGCCCTGCGCTTCGGCGCTCGGGTGCCGGTCGCGCTGACCAGTGACCGGCCCGGTGTCCTCGCCCTCGCGGACGACCTCGCGCCGGATGTGCGGGACGCCCTCGGCGCGCTCCTCATCGACGTACCGGACGAGCGGCTGCGTGCCTTGGTGCCGCGGCTGCACCCCACGGCGGTGGCCGCGCTCGCGGAGCGCCCCTCCCGCGCGGACAACCTCCGGGCGCTGGGGCGGATGCCCAGGCCGGCCCCTGTCGTCGTGCTCGACGACCCCCGCAATCTCGGCAACGCGGGGGCGGTGATCCGGCTCGCGGCGGGGTTCGGCGCGACCGGGGTGGTCACGACCGGCACGCTCGATCCCTGGCATCCCACGGTCGTACGCGGCGGCGCCGGCCTGCACTTCGCGACGGCCGTGGAGCGCATGGACGTGACCGCGCTGCCGCCGGGCCCGGTGTTCGCGCTGGACGCGGAGGGCGAGGACATCCGAGGGCTGAAGCTCCCGGACGACGCCGTCCTCGCCTTCGGCTCCGAGCGCAGCGGGCTCTCGGCCGAACTGCGGCGCCGCGCGGACCACTTGGTGTCCCTGCCGATGCGCCCGCAGGTCTCCAGCTACAACCTCGCGACGAGCGTCGGCATGACGCTCTTCCACTGGTCGGCGGGCAGGCCCCCGGGTCCGGAGGCTTGAGCCCGCCGCCGGTCACGCGTCCTTGCGGATCTCCACCACGCGGAAGCGGTTGGCCACGAACGCGCCGTCGCACAGCGCGGCGTTCGCCGCGGGGTTGCCGCCCGAGCCGTGGAAGTCGGAGAACGCCGCCGTCTGGTTCACATAGACCCCGCCCGTGAGGTTGAGGGACAGCTGGGCGCACTCCTCGAGGCAGGTCTCCTCCACGGCGGCGGAGAGCTCTTGCGACGTCGTGTAGGCCCCGACGGTCATCGCTCCCTTGTCGCGCACCGTGCGGCGCAGCAGCTCCACGGCGTCGGCCGCCGAGTCGACGGCGACCGCGAAGGAGACCGGGCCGAAGCACTCGCTGAGGTAGGCCGCCTCGGCGTCCGGCTTGGCGCCGTCCAGCTTGACGATCACGGGGGTGCGGACCACGGCGTCCGGGAACTCCGGGTTGGCGATCTCCCGGGAGGGCAGGGCGACTTCGCCGAGCCCTGCGGCCGCTTCCAGGCGGGACTTCACGTCTGGGTTGACCAGGGCGCCGAGGATGCCGTTCGCCCGCGCGTCGTCGCCGAGCAGGCCGCTCACCGAGGCGGCGAGATCGGCCACCACGTCGTCGTAGGACTTGGTGCCCGCGTCCGTCTCGATGCCGTCGCGGGGGATCAGCAGGTTCTGCGGCGTGGTGCACATCTGGCCGCTGTACAGCGACAGGGAGAAGGCGAGGTTGGCCAGCATCCCCTTGTAGTCGTCCGTCGACTCCACGACGACGGTGTTGACGCCGGCCTTCTCGGTGTAGACCTGCGCCTGGCGGGCGTTGGCCTCCAGCCAGTCGCCGAACGCCGTCGATCCCGTGTAGTCGATGATCTTGATCTCGGGGCGGACGGCGAGGGCCTTGGCGATGCCCTCGCCCGGCCGCTCGGCGGCGAGGCACACCAGGTTCGGGTCGAAGCCGTTCTCCGCGAGGACCTCACGGGCGACGCGCACTGTCAGCGCCAGCGGCAGGACCGCGCGCGGGTGGGGCTTGACCAGGACGGGGTTGCCGGTCGCCAGGGAGGCGAACAGGCCCGGGTAGCCGTTCCACGTCGGGAAGGTGTTGCAGCCGATCAGGAGCGAGATGCCGCGCGCGACGGGCGTGAAGCGCTTGGTGAGCGCCAGCGGGTCGCGCTTGCCCTGGGGCTTGGTCCACTCCGCGGCGTCGGGCGTGCGGGACTGCTCCTCGTACGCGTACGCGACGGCTTCCAGGCCGCGGTCCTGGGCGTGCGGCCCGCCGGCCTGGAAGGCCATCATGAAGGCCTGGCCGCTGGTGTGCATGACCGCGTGCGCGAACTCGTGCGTCCGGGCGCTGATCCGGGACAGGATCTCCAGACAGACGATCGCGCGCGTCTCCGCGCCCGCCTCGCGCCAGGCGCGCATCCCGGCACGCATCGCAGGCAGGAGGGTGTCGATGTCCGGGTGCGGGTACGTGATACCCAACTCGGGGCCGTACGGCGAGACTTCGCCGCCCACCCAGTCGTCCGTGCCGGGCTGGTCGAGGTCGAAGCGGGTGCCCTGGAGGGTGTCGAAGGCGGCCTTGCCCTCGGGCAGGCTCAGGCTGCCGTTCTCCCCGTAGGCCTTGGGGTGCTCGGGGTGGGGGGACCAGTACGCGCGCGAGCGGATGGTCTCCAGCGCCTGGTCGAGGGTGGGCCGGTGCTTGGCGATCAGCTGGTGCGCGGTGGGTTCGGCGGCCATGACGGGACCAACTCCTCCTCGGGCGGCTCTACCTCGAGCCGGCGAGCTGGGCAGGGACGGTGGGCAGGAACGCTCTGACAGGGCTAGAGTAACCGAACGATCGGTCGGGACAAGAGGGTCTGCCGAACCTGTGGACAACTTCTTCACGGCCACCCCCGGACCCCGCGGCCGACGGGCCGTGCGGGAGGATCGCGAACATGACAGCACTCGAGCTCAGCAGCGCCGTTGCCGTGGTCGGTACCGGGACCATGGGGCAGGGCATCGCCCAGGTCGCCCTGGTCGCGGGCCACCCCGTGCTGCTGTACGACGCCGCGCCCGGCCGCGCGAAGGCGGCCGCCGACGCGATCGGTGCGCGCCTGGACCGGCTCGTCGAGAAAGGGCGCCTCACGGCCGATGACCGCGCCGCTGCGGGCGCTCGGCTGACCCCCGCCCAGAGCCTCGCGGAGCTCGCCGGCTGCGGCCTCGTCGTCGAGGCGATCCTGGAACAATTGGACGTCAAGCAGGGCCTGTTCCAGGACCTCGAGGACGTCGTCGCCGAGGACTGTCTGCTCGCCACCAACACCTCGTCCCTCTCGGTGACCGCCATCGCCGGCCCGCTGCGCGTGCCCGGCCGCTTCGTGGGCCTGCACTTCTTCAACCCGGCGCCGCTGCTCCCCCTCGTCGAGGTCGTCAGCGGCTTCGCGACGGATACGGCGGCTGCCACGCGCGCGTACGAGACGGCGAAGGCCTGGGGCAAGACCTCGGTGCGCTGCGCGGACACCCCCGGCTTCATCGTCAACCGCGTCGCCCGGCCCTTCTACGCCGAGGCGCTGCGCCTGTACGAGGAGCGGGTCGCCGACCCCGCCACGATCGACGCCGTGCTGCGCGAGTGCGGCGGCTTCAAGATGGGCCCCTTCGAGCTCACCGACCTGATCGGGCAGGACGTCAACGAGGCCGTCACGCGCTCCGTGTGGGAGTCCTTCTTCCAGGACCCCAAGTTCACGCCGTCGCTGGCGCAGCGCCGCCTCGTGGAGTCCCGCCGCCTGGGCCGGAAGTCGGGGCAGGGCTGGTACGCGTACGGGGACGACGTCCCGCGCGCGGAGCCGCACACCGCGCCCGCCGAGAAGGCCCCGGCCTCCGTCACCGTCCACGGCGACCTCTTCCCGGCCGACGCGCTCCCCGGCCTGATCGCCGAGGCGGGGATCCGGGTCGGCCGCGGCAAGGGCGTCCCCAGCGGCCCCGGCCACCTCGAGCTGTCCGACGGCTCCCACCTGGCCCTGGCCGACGGCACGGCCCCCGACGCCGCCGCGGAGCCCACGATCCACTTCGACCTCGCGCTGGACTATCGCGCCGCCACCCGGATCGCGCTCTCGCCGTCCGGCAGGGTGAGCGAGCAGGCCCTGAAGGAGGCGATCGGCCTCTTCCAGGCGCTCGGCAAGAAGGTCAGCGTCATCGGGCACGCTCCAGGGATGATCGTGGCCCGCACGGTGTGGATGCTGGTCGACTTCGCCCTCGACGCCGTGGGTCGCGAGGCGGCCGTCGCCGAGGACGTCGACACCGCCATGCGGCTCGGCGTCAACTACCCGCTCGGGCCGCTGGAATGGGGCCGCGGGCTCACCGCGTACCGGGTGGCCGAGGCGCTCGACGTGCTGCACGACGAGTACCCCACCGGGCGTTACGCGCCCTCCCAGGCACTGCGGCGCCAGGCCGTGCGAGAGGAGTACTCATGACCACCGCCCGGCGGGACACCTACACCCCGGAGACGCTGCTGAGCGTGGCCGTCCGGGTCTTCAACGAGCGGGGCTACGACGGCACCTCCATGGAGCACCTCTCCAAGGCGGCCGGCATCTCCAAGTCCTCGATCTACCACCACGTGGCGGGCAAGGAGGAGCTGCTCCGGCGGGCGGTGAGCCGGGCCCTGGACGGACTCTTCGGGATCCTCGACGAGGAGCACGCGCGCGTGGGGCGTGCGGTGGAGCGTCTGGAGTACGTGACGCGGCGCACCGTCGAGGTCCTGGTCGCCGAAGTTCCGTACGTGACCCTGCTGTTGCGTGTGCGCGGCAACACGGACACCGAGCGCTGGGCCCTGGAGCGGCGCAGGGAGTTCGACCAGCAGGTGGCCGAGCTCTTCAAGGAAGCCGTCGCCGACGGCGATCTCCGGTCCGACGTCGACCTGCGCCTGGCCACCCGGCTGCTCTTCGGAATGATCAACTCCATCGTGGAGTGGTACCGGCCGGAGAGCCGGGGTGCCGCCAACGGCGAGCAGATCGCCGACGCGGTCGTGCAGTTGGCCTTCGCGGGGCTGCGCACCGACCGCTGACGTCCGCCGGCGGGGTCAGCGCTCCGGCTCCATGTCGTCCTCCTCGAAGACCAGCAGCGTCCGCGTGCTGAGCACTTCGGGGATGGACTGGAGCCGGGTGAGCACCAGCTCCCGCAGGGCGCGGTTGTCCGGCGTGTGCACCAGGAGCAGTACGTCGAAGTCACCACTGACCAACGCGATGTGGGACGCACCGGGGAGTGCGCGCAGATGCTCGCGCACCGTACGCCAGGTGTTCTGGACGATCTTGAGCGTGATGTACGCGGACGCGCCCTGCCCGGCGCGCTCGTGATTGATCCGCGCCCCGAACCCCCGGATGACGCCGTCGTCGATGAGGCGGTTGATGCGGGCGTAGGCGTTGGCGCGCGAGACATGGACGCGCTCGGCCACGGAGCGTATCGACGCGCGACCGTCCGTGTGGAGGATCTGCAGGATGGCGCGGTCGATGTCGTCCAGCGGTCGGGGCTCGGGAACCGGCTGCTCCGACGTCGTGCGCGGTTCGGGCAGCCGGGGCTCGGGGAGCCGGGCGTCCGGGGGGCGGGGCGCGGAGGTCCTGAGCTCCGGACGGTCGCCGTCCTGCCCGTCGGCCATTCGTTCAGATGCCATGTCCCCCCGCCTCCCTACCATGGACGTACTGCATCCATCCCAGGCTGTGCAGAACCGTTTGTCCACAGCCTGGCGGTGCCTGTAGCCAAAATGTGCCGACGACCGAACAATCGGTAGGTGAGGCGCATCACACCGACCGCGCCTCTTTTACCGCTCCCACGAGGAGACCGCCTTCCCCAGGAGGTGCCGTCATGACGGTCATGGAGAAGCGGGGCGCCCACCGGCCCACCCCGCCCCCCGCTTGGCAGCCCAGGACCGACCCCGCGCCGCTGCTGCCGGACGCGGAGCCGTACCGCGTCCTCGGTACGCCGGCCGCCGAGAAGGCCGATCCGGGGCTGCTGCGCCGGCTGTACGCGGAGCTGGTGCGCGGGCGCCGTTACAACACGCAGGCGACGGCTCTCACGAAGCAGGGCAGGCTCGCGGTCTACCCGTCGAGCACCGGGCAGGAGGCGTGCGAGATAGCGGCCGCGCTGGCCCTGGAGGAGCGGGACTGGCTCTTTCCCAGCTACCGGGACACGCTCGCCGTGGTCGCCCGCGGCCTCGACCCGGCGCGCGCGCTGACGCTGCTGCGCGGCGACTGGCACACCGGATACGACCCGCGCGAGCACCGCACGGCGCCCCTGAGCACCCCGCTCGCGACCCAGCTGCCGCACGCGGTGGGTCTCGCGCACGCCGCCCGGCTCAAGGGCGACGACGTGGTCGCGCTCGCCATGGTCGGTGACGGCGGCACCAGCGAGGGCGACTTCCACGAGGCGCTGAACTTCGCCGCGGTGTGGCGGGCCCCCGTGGTCTTCCTCGTGCAGAACAACGGCTTCGCGATCTCCGTGCCGCTCGCCAAGCAGACCGCGGCCCCCTCCCTCGCCCACAAGGCCGTCGGGTACGGCATGCCGGGGCGCCTGGTGGACGGCAACGACGCGGTGGCGATGCACGACGTGCTGAGCGAAGCGGTCTCCCGCGCGCGGGCGGGCGGCGGGCCGACGCTCGTCGAGGCCGTCACGTACCGCATGGAGGCGCACACCAACGCCGACGACGCCACGCGGTACCGCGAGGACGCCGATGTCGAGGCCTGGCGTGACCACGACCCGATCCTGCTCCTGGAGCGGGAGCTCACGGAGCGCGGACTCCTGGACGACGACATCAAGCGGCGGACGGCCGACGACGCGGAGGCCATGGCGGCCGGCCTGCGCGAGCGCATGAACCAGGAAGCCGTCCTCGACCCGATGGACCTCTTCACGCACGTGTACGCCGAGCAGACCTCCCAACTCCGGGAGCAGGCGGACCAGTTGCGCGCGGAGCTGGAAGCGGCCTCGGAAGCGGCCGAGGAGGAAACGCGATGACCACGGTCGCGGCGCAGCCCGCCACCAAACCGGCCACCATGGCGCAGGCGCTCGGACGCGCGCTGCGGGACTCCATGGCCGAGGATTCCTCGGTGCACGTCCTCGGTGAGGACGTCGGGGCGCTCGGCGGGGTCTTCCGGGTCACCGACGGCCTGGCCGAGGAGTTCGGCGAGGACCGCTGCACGGACACGCCGCTGGCCGAGGCGGGCATCCTCGGGACGGCCGTCGGCATGGCGATGTACGGGCTGCGGCCCGTCGTCGAGATGCAGTTCGACGCGTTCGCCTATCCCGCCTTCGAGCAGCTGATCTCGCACGTGGCGCGGATGCGCAACCGCACGCGGGGCGCCATGCCGCTGCCCATCACGGTGCGCGTGCCCTACGGCGGCGGCATCGGCGGCGTCGAGCACCACAGCGACTCCTCCGAGGCGTACTACATGGCGACGCCCGGGCTGCACGTGGTCACGCCCGCCACGGTGGACGACGCCTACGGGCTGTTGCGCGCCGCCATCGCCTCCGACGACCCGGTGGTCTTCCTGGAGCCGAAGCGCCTGTACTGGTCGAAGGCCGACTGGAACCCGGACGCCCCGCGCCCCGTGGAGCCGATAGGCCGCGCGGTCGTGCGGCGCACCGGACGCAGCGCCACGCTCATCACGTACGGGCCGTCCGTGCCCGTCTGCCTGGAGGCGGCCGAGGCCGCGCGCGCGGAGGGCTGGGACCTGGAAGTGGTCGACCTGCGCTCGCTGGTGCCCTTCGACGACGAGACGGTCGCCGCGTCGGTGCGGCGCACCGGCCGCGCGGTGGTCGTGCACGAGTCGAACGGCTTCGGCGGGCCCGGCGGAGAGATCGCCGCGCGGGTCACCGAGCGGTGTTTCCACCACCTGGAGGCGCCGGTGCTGCGCGTCGCGGGCTTCGACATCCCGTATCCGCCGCCCATGCTGGAGAAGCACCACCTTCCGGGCGTGGACCGGATCCTGGACGCGGTCGCGCGGCTGCAGTGGGAGGCGGAGAGCTGATGGCCCAGGTCCTTGAGTTCAAGCTGCCCGACCTCGGAGAGGGGCTGACCGAGGCGGAGGTCGTCCGCTGGCTGGTCGAGGTGGGCGACGTCGTGGCCGTCGACCAGCCGGTCGTCGAGGTCGAGACGGCCAAGGCGATGGTCGAGGTGCCGTGTCCCTACGGGGGCGTGGTGACGGCCCGCTTCGGTGAGGAGGGCACGGAACTGCCCGTCGGAGCACCGCTGTTGACGGTCGCCGTGGGGGCGGCGGCCGGGGCGGGCGCGATGCCGGGGGCGGACGCCGGGGACGGACCGGGGACGCTCCCGTCCCGAGTGCCGGAGGAGCCCGCCGAGCGCGCGCTGCAGACGGCGGCCGAGGAGTCCTCCGGCAACGTCCTCGTCGGATACGGCACGGGGGCGGCCCCCGCGCGCCGGCGCAGGGTCCGGCCCGCGCGGCCCACGACTGCGCCACCGTCGGCCTCGCCAGTCGCTTCAGCTGCCTCAGCCGCCTCAGTCATTTCATCTGCTCCGGCCGCTCCGGCCACGCGCGCGGACGGGCCGATTCCGGTCATCTCTCCGCTCGTACGGAAGCTGGCCCGGGAGAACGGCGTGGATCTGCGGGCCCTGGTGGGTTCCGGTCCGGAGGGGCTGATCACGCGGGCCGACGTCGAGTCCGCTGTGGAGTCCGCCGTGGGGGCGGGCGCCGGCACGGTCGCGCGCGAGGCGCCGTACGCGCCGGGCGGCTCGTCGACCGCACCGTCGGCCGACCCCGAGACCCGCGGTCGCGCGGCCGCCGCCGAGGTGCGCCGGCAGGTGAGCGCGGCGCAGGAGTCCCACCACGCGGGGCCCGTGACCCGGCACGCGCTGACCGGCATCCGCGGCCTGGTCGCCGACAAGATGTCCCGCAGCCGGCGCGAGATACCGGAGGCCACCTGCTGGGTGGACGCCGACGCGACCGAACTGCTCGCGGCCCGCAAGGCCATGAACGCGGCGGTGACCGGGCGCGACGGCGAGCCGGGCGCGCAGAAGGTGTCGCTGCTCGCGCTGCTGGCCCGCATCAGCGTGGCCGCGCTGACCCGCTACCCGCTGCTCAACTCCTCCGTCGACATGGACGCGCGCGAGGTGCGGCAGTACGCCGACATCCACGTGGGCTTCGCTGCGCAGACCGACCGCGGCCTAGTCGTCCCGGTGGTGCGGCACTGCCAGACCCGCTCGACCGACTCGATCAACGCGGAGCTGATCCGCCTCACCGAGTCCGCCCGTGCGGGCACGCTCACCCCTGCGGAGCTCACCGGAGGGACCTTCACCCTCAACAACTACGGGGTGTTCGGGGTCGACGGCTCCACGCCGATCATCAACCACCCCGAGGCGGCGATGCTCGGAGTGGGCCGGATCGTGCCCAAGCCGTGGGTACACGAAGGGGAGTTGGCGGTGCGGCACGTGGTCCAGCTCTCGCTCACCTTCGACCACCGGGTGTGCGACGGCGGCACGGCGGGCGGTTTCCTGCGCCATGTGGCCGACTGCGTCGAGCAGCCTTCGGTGCTGTTGCGGTCGCTGTGAGGGAGGCAGGGGGATAGGGGGAGCAGGAGGGTGGCGGGCCTTGGGGCGCGCGTGCCCGGGATGTGCGGGGCGAGGGGGAGCGTGACGTAAGTCCCCTGCCCGTCGGGCCTTTCGCGGGGGTGGCATTGATCCTTCGTACGGCCATACTCAGTGGGTGACCACGAACGAGGGCGGTCCGCCGCTCGGGCCCGCCACGCCGTACGACGCCGTCGTGCTCGCCGGGGGCGGTGCCGCGCGGCTCGGCGGCGCGGACAAGCCGGGGGTGCGGGTCGGCGGGCGGGCGCTGATCGACCGGGTGCTGGCGGCCTGTTCCGACGCCGGCACCACCGTCGTCGTGGCGGCGCCGCGACCGACCGCGCGCCCTGTGGTGTGGGCCCGCGAGGAGCCCGCGGGCGGCGGGCCGCTGGCCGCACTGGACGCGGGCCTGCGGCACACCTCGGCGGAGTGGGTGGTGGTGCTCTCGGCCGACCTGCCGTTCCTGGAGGAGCGGACCGTGCGCCGGCTGCTGACCGCGCTGCGGGAGAGCGGTGCGGATGGCGCGGTCCTGACGGATCCCGACGGGCGCGACCAGCCGCTGGTCGCCGCGTACCGGCGGGAGGCGCTGCGCCGCGAGATGGACGCGATCGCTGCCGGCGCGGGGGTCGACGGGGGCGGCGCTCGCGCCGGGGCCGGTGGGCCCACCAGGTCCGCCCCCACCGCGACCCCTGCCACGGCCCCCGCCGTCGCCCCCACGGCCCCCGCCGCCCCCACGGCCCCCGCCGCCCTCACCGGACTGCCCCTGCGGCGGCTTACCGGGCGGCTTCGGTTGGTCAGGGTCGCTGACTCTCTCGCCGCTTTCGACTGCGACACCTGGGACGACATCGCCACCGCGCGGGCCCGCATCAGGGAGCATGGCAACGTGTTGGATGAATGGATTTCCGCAGTCAAGGACGAGCTGGGCATCGATCTCGATGTGGACACCGGCGCCCTCCTCGACCTCGCCCGCGACGCCGCGCACGGCGTGGCCAGGCCGGCGGCACCGCTGACCACGTTCCTCGTCGGATACGCGGCGGCGCAGGCCGCCGCGCGGGGCGGAGCGGCCGACGGCGCCGAGGCGGTGGCCGAGGCGACGCGCAAGGCCGTCGCGCTGGCGGCCCGCTGGGTGGACGAGGACCAGCAGGACGAGAAGTCCGGCGCGGGCCCCGAGTCCTCGTCCGGCGGCGCCAACCCCGGCACCGACCCCGACGCCGCCCCCGGCACCGACCCCGACGCCGCCCCCGGTGCACGACCGGACGCCCGATGACCGGGCAACCGGTGCCGGACGCCGAACTCGACGAGGCCCTCGCCCTGGTGAACGGTGATCGTGACCGTGACGCCCAGGGCGCCGCACCCCGGTCGGCCCCGACCCCGCCGCCCCCATCAGCCCCCTCGGCCCCATCAGCCTCTCCGACAACACCAGGCGCACCAGGAACCACCCCAGCCACCTCACCCGCCTCCCCCTCACCCGCCACCCCCACCGCGACCCCCACCGCCCCGCGCCCGTCCCCGGGCCCCGCAACCGGTGAGCACCGTGACATCACCCCCTGGCCCGCCGCCCGCGCCCGGGCGGAGCGAGCCGCGCCGCGCCCGGTGGCCGAGCCCGCCCCCGTCCCCCTGGACCGTGCCCTCGGCCTGATCCTGGCCGCGCCGCTCAGCGCCCTCACCGATCTGCCGTCCTTCGACACGTCCGCGATGGACGGCTGGGTCCTCGCGGGCCCCGGCCCCTGGGACGTACGGGCCGACGGCATCCTCGCCGGGCACGGCCGCCCGGACGCGCTCGGCTGCGGGCAGGCGGTGCGCATCGCGACGGGCGCCCGCATCCCGCCGGACGCCACCGCGGTCCTGCGCAGCGAACACGGCACCCTCGACGACAAGGGGCGCCTGCACGCCCGGCGCGAGGTGGTCACCGGGCAGGACATCCGCCCGCGCGGTCAGGAATGCCGGTCCGGCGACCATCTGCTGCCCGCCGGTGCGCTGGTCACCCCCGCCGTGCTCGGTCTGGCCGCGGCCGCCGGGTACGACACACTGGCGGTGGTCCGCAGGCCCCGCGCCGAAGTCCTCGTCCTGGGCGATGAGTTGCTGGCGTCCGGCCTCCCCCACGAGGGCCTCATCCGGGACGCGCTCGGCCCGATGCTGCCGCCGTGGCTGCACGCGCTGGGCGCCGACGTGACCGGGGTACGGCGGCTCGGGGACGACGCCGAGGCGCTCCGCGAGGCGATCGCCTCGTCCACCGCCGACCTGATCGTCACGACGGGTGGCACCGCGTCCGGGCCCGTCGACCACGTCCACCCGATCCTGTCCCGGGTCGGCGCCGACCTGCTCGTCGACGGGGTCGCGGTGCGTCCCGGGCACCCCATGCTGCTGGCCCGGGTGCGGCCCGGACAGCACCTCGTCGGGCTGCCCGGCAACCCGCTCGCCGCGGTCTCCGGGCTGCTGACGCTGGCCGAGCCCCTGCTGCGGATGCTCTCGGGGCGCGCGCCCGGCTGCGGCGGGCCCTCGACGTACACCGCTCCCCTGCGCGACGCGGTCCACGGACACCCGCACGACACCCGTCTCGTCCCGGTCACCCTGCGCGGCGAGCAGGCCGTGCCGCTGCACTTCAACGGTCCGGCGATGCTGCGCGGCATCGCGGCGGCCGACGGGCTGGCGGTCGTGCCGCCCGGCGGGGCGCGGGAGGGGCAGGAACTGGAGATCCTCGACCTGCCGTGGGCGGTGCCGGATGTGGGGACCGGGACGGGCACGTACGGTGTGCCGGGCCCGGGCCCGGCACAAGCGCGAGCCGGAGCACCCGGAGCCGGAGCCCCCGGAACCCCCGGAGTTGGAACCGGCGAAGCCGCACACGCACACGCAGCCGCAGACGGCGAGGAGCGTTTCACGTGAAACTTCCCGGGCATGACGCGATCGCGCGTCACCCCGAAGAGCAGCACACCACGTACCGGATCAAACTTCCCCGGCGCCGGGTCGAGCGTCCACTGCGCCAGGTCACCCGCCGTCTCGCGATGGCGCTGCTGGTGCTCGCTCTGACGACGTTCATAGTCTGGGTCGACCGTGTCGGCTATCACGACAACTCGGACAGCCGCGTCGACTTCCTCGACGCCGCGTACTACGCGACCGTCACGCTCTCCACCACGGGGTACGGCGACATCGTCCCGTACAGCGACAGCGCCCGGCTCACCAACATTCTGCTGATCACGCCGTTGCGCGTGCTCTTTCTGATCATCCTGGTCGGCACCACACTCGAAGTGCTCACGGAACGGACCCGCGAGGAATGGCGTCTGTCCCGCTGGAGGTCCAACTTGCGTGAACACACTGTCGTCGTCGGCTTCGGCACGAAGGGCCGGTCGGCGATCCAGACCGTCTGCGCGACCGGCCTGAAGCCGGAGCAGATCGTGGTGGTCGACCCCAGCGCGAAGGTCATCGACGCGGCCACGGCGGAGGGGTTCGCGGGCGTCATCGGCGACGCGACGCGCAGCGACGTGCTGCTCCGCGCCGAGGTGCAGCGGGCCCGCCAGATCATCATCGCGACGCAGCGGGACGACACGGCGGTCCTGGTCGCCCTCACCGCACGGCAGTTGAACCGCGGGGCGAAGATCGTGGCGGCGGTGCGCGAGGAGGAGAACGCGCCGCTGCTCCGGCAGTCCGGCGCCGACGCCGTCATCACCAGCGCCAGCGCCGCAGGCCGGCTGCTCGGTCTCTCCGTGCTGAGCCCGAGCGCGGGCATGGTCATGGAGGACCTGATCCAGCAGGGCAGCGGTCTCGACCTGGTCGAACGCCCGGTGATAAAGGCCGAGGTGGGGCTGAACGTGCGGGAGACGGACGACCTGGTGGTGAGTGTCGTACGGGGGCACCGGGTGCTCGGCTACGACGATCCGGCCGTGGGCAAGCTGGAGTTGACGGACCGCCTGATCACGATCGTGCGGGCCTCGCCGGGGACGGTGGTCGCACCGGACCTGAAGCCGATGCCGCCGAGCTGAGCCGGAGGTCCGGCCGACCGGAGCGGGAGCGCGCGGGGCGCCGCGGGCCGCCGCCCTGTGGGGAGCGGGGGACGCGAGTAGCCTCGCCAGCATGTATGCGATCACGATCCCCGAACCCGGCGGCCCCGAAGCGCTCGTATGGGCCGAGGTCCCCGATCCCGTGCCCGGCGAGGGCGAGGTGCTCGTCGAGGTGGCGGCAAGCGCCGTGAACCGTGCCGACCTGCTGCAGCGGCAGGGCTTCTACAACCCGCCGCCCGGCGCCTCCCCCTACCCCGGCCTGGAGTGCTCGGGCCGGATCACCGCCCTCGGCCCCGGGGTCTCCGGCTGGGCGGTCGGCGACGAGGTGTGCGCGCTGCTCTCCGGCGGCGGATACGCCGAGCAGGTCGCCGTGCCGGCCGGTCAGCTGCTGCCCGTGCCGGACGGCGTCGACCTCGTCACGGCGGCCGCGCTGCCCGAGGTCACCTCGACGGTGTGGTCCAACGTGTTCATGATTTCCCACCTGCGGCCCGGCGAGACGCTCCTCGCGCACGGCGGCTCCAGCGGCATCGGCACCATGGCGATCCAGCTCGCCAAGGCCGTCGGCGCGAAGGTCGCCGTCACGGCGGGCAGCAAGGAGAAGCTGGCGTTCTGCGGGGAGTTGGGGGCGGACGTCCTCATCAACTACCGCGAGCAGGACTTCGTCGAGGAGATCGAGCGGGCCACGGACGGGGCGGGCGCGGACGTCATCCTCGACAACATGGGCGCGAAGTACCTGGACCGGAACATCAAGGCGCTCGCGGTCAACGGGCGCCTCGCCATCATCGGCATGCAGGGCGGCGCCAAGGGCGAGCTCAACATCGGCGCGCTGCTCACCAAGCGGGGCGCCGTCACCGCGACGTCGCTGCGGGGGCGCCCGGCGGCGGAGAAGGCGGCCATCGTCGCGGCCGTACGGGAGCATGTGTGGCCGTTGATCGGCGGCGGGCATGTGCGGCCCGTCGTGGACCGGACGGTGCCGATGAGTGACGCCGGTGCGGCGCACCGGGTCCTGGAGGAGAGCGGACACATCGGCAAGGTGCTGTTGACCCGGTGACGTGAGGGCTGCCCTTGGGGGTGGTCCTTTGCGCGCGGTGACGAGGGGGCTTGCCCTTCGAGGTGGTCTTTCGGCTGCGGGGGTGTGGGGGCTGGTCGCGCGGTTCCCCGCGCCCCTGGGTGGTCCTCCCACCGTCACCCAGAAAGCTGACCTGGCCGAGATGCCGGATATGCGGCGACATGTGAGGCTTGTCACCAGCGTGCAGCGCATAGCGCACAGCGCAGCGGACCCGCGCACAGCGCAGCGGACCCGCGCACAGCGCAGCGGACCCGCGCACAGTGTGGCGCACGCTGTTGGTTCTGGCGGCCCGGTGACGGGAGGGGGTCCCGCGGTGAAGGCTTCATGGGCTGGACGGTGCGCGGTCCCGGTGGTGGGCGTGTTGCTCGCCGTCCTCACGGCGGTCGTGCCCGGTCTCGTCTCGTACGCGGCGGCACACCCCCCGCCGAGGCGTCCGGTCACCACCGTCGACGAGACCTCCCGTGCGGGCAGCAGACCGGGCGAAGGACGCGAGCGGCCCGGCCGGGCCAGGCCACCGCTCACGGACCTGCCCCAGGTGCCGCGGGTGCCCTACACGCCGCCGCGCCCCGCGCGGCCCGAGCCGGTCCCCGTCACGCTCCGGGACACCGCCTCCCAGCCGGCCGAGCGGCCGCCCGTGGGGCCCGTGCTGCCCAACCTGCGTGTCCTGCCCCTCGGCGGCGGCCTGCTCCTCATCGGCCTCGGCCTCGGCTTCCTCGGACTGCGGCTGCGGCGTGGCTGAGGGTGGATCAGTCGCGTATGGGGGCACCACCGATGTGTGATGGACGGGTACGAGAGAATGGCGGCATGGAGATGCCGAGGAACGAACGGTCGCCGGAGAGCCCCCAGGTCCTGGTCGTGGGCCAGGACGGAATGGCTCTCGGTGGCGGCGGAGACGACGAATCCCGCGAGGTTCCGGTGACGGAGATGGTCGAACAGCCGGCCAAGGTCATGCGCATCGGCAGCATGATCAAGCAGCTGCTGGAAGAAGTGCGGGCGGCTCCTCTCGACGAGGCGAGCCGGGTGCGGCTCAAGGAGATCCACGCCAGCTCGGTCAAGGAGCTGGAGGACGGCCTCGCCCCCGAGCTCGTCGAGGAGCTGGAGCGGCTCTCCCTGCCCTTCACGGACGAGTCGACGCCCAGCGACGCGGAACTGCGTATCGCGCAGGCCCAGTTGGTCGGCTGGCTCGAAGGCCTCTTCCACGGGATCCAGACGACGCTGTTCGCGCAGCAGATGGCGGCGCGGGCGCAGCTGGAGTCGATGCGGCGGGCCCTGCCGCCCGGCGTGGGCGGCGGCGACGAGGAGGACGAGCCGGGCGGCGGCCTCGCCGGCCGCTCGGGGGGCCCGTACCTCTAGGACTGACGGGACACTTCGCACGGAGAGGGGCTCGGTACGCGTAATGCGTACCGAGCCCCACTCCACACTGCCCTACTGCCCTACTGCCGACTACGTACGGCGAAAGCCTGCCGACTCCGTACGGCGACAGCGGGAGCCGTGCCCGTCAGGCCGGATTGCCCGTGGAGATGTCGAACTGGATGTCGAGGTCCTTCGGGTCGACCTCCGTGCCCTCCTTGGGGGACTGCCGCATGATGGTGTCCTGCCCGTAGGCGTTCTCGTCGACCTTGCGCTTGTCGTAGCTCCAGCCCGCCGCCTGCAGGCAGGAGAGGACCGACCGCCAGTCCTTGAACGTGAAGTCAGGGACCTTGATCTTGTTCTCGTCGTTGTAGCCCTTTTCGGGGTCCGTGCACTTCTCGGTCTCGATCGTCGCGTTGTGATCGGGCCCCTTGTGCCCCGCGACCGGCTGCTTCGACTTGTCGCCGCCGGCCTCCTTGTCGCCGTCGTCGTCACCGCTGAGGGAGACCGCGGCGATCAGGCCGCCGATGGCGAGCAGGGCCACGACGATCGAGCCGACGATCACCGGCATGTTCCGCTTGCCGCCGCCCGAGCCGTTCGCGGGCGACGTCGTCGTGGGCTGCGGCGAGAGGTTGTACGGCGGCGGGGTGTGCAGCCCCTGCGGTGCCCCCTGCTGCGGCGCGTACGCGTTGACCGGCGGCGGGGTCTGGTAGCCGTGCTGCTGCGGGTAGCCGTAGCCGGGTGTCGGCGCGGGGGCCGGGGTGGACGGGCCGTACTGGCCGGGGCCCGTCTGGTACGGGGTCTGGACCTGGCCGCTCTGCGGCAGCGACGTGTCGACCGGCGGGAAGACCGCCGCGCCCACGCCCGCGCCGCTCGCGGTCTGCGCGCCCGGCACGATGCTGGGGGCCGCCGCCTGGAAGGACTGCGCGACGCGCAGGCACTCGTCGCGCATGGCCTCCGCGGTGGGGAAGCGCTCGTTCGGGTTCTTCTTGAGCGCGCGGGCGACGATCGCGTCGACCGCGGGCGGCAGCGAACGGTTGATCGAGGAGGGGGCGACCGGCTCCTCCTGGACGTGCGCGTACGCGATGGCCAGCGGCGAGTCCGCCTCGAACGGCAGCCGGCCCGTCACCAGCTGGAAGAGCATGATGCCGACCGAGTAGAGGTCCGAGCGGGCGTCGACGCCGCGGCCCAGGGCCTGCTCGGGCGAGAGGTACTGCGGGGTGCCGACGACCATGCCGGTCTGGGTCATGGAGGTGACCCCGGACTGCATGGCGCGGGCGATGCCGAAGTCCATGACCTTCACGACGTTGCGCTTGGTCATCATGACGTTGCCGGGCTTGATGTCGCGGTGGACCAGGCCCATCTCGTGGCTGATCTCCAGCGCGGCCAGCACATCCGCGGTGATCTTCAGCGCCTGGTCGGTCGACATCGCGCCGAACTGCGTGACGGACGCGTCGAGCACGGAGCCGAGCGGCTTGCCCTCCACGTACTCCATGACGATGTACGGCATCGTCGCGCCGTCCAGTTCGTCCTCGCCGGTGTCGAAGACCGACACGATGTTGGTGTGCGTGAGCTTCGCCACCGACTGCGCCTCGCGGCGGAAGCGCTCGCGGAAGGACTGTTCGCGGCCCAGCTCGGTGTGGAGCGTCTTGACGGCGACCTGGCGGTCGAGCACGGTGTCGTAGGCGAGATGGACCGATGCCATGCCGCCCTCGCCGAGCAGATCACGCAGTTGGTAGCGGCCACCGGCCAGCGAACGCCCCGCGTACCGCCCCTGTGCGCCGTCCTGGCTGCTCATCTCGTGCGTCCCCCATCGGCGCGGCTGCCGGACGGCTCCGCGGCTGGTGATCGATTTACCGCCTATTCCAGGCCAAGTCTGCCCGAGGACGATGACGCGTCAAGCTCGGTGCCCGTTCCGTGACCGTACGCGCAAGAAGCGTCTCGGAAGCGTTACAAGTTTGCGCACGGGACCGTGCGGCGGCTTTGATGTCCGGTCCACCTCGAACCGGGGGGTGCCCCGAAGGCTGTAGCGTGGCCCGACGGAGTACCCCGTACCGCGACGTACTCAGTACCAAGTACCACGACCAGAAACGACGGCGAGGACTGATGGCACAGACGCAGCGCGCTCAGGGCCCGTCCGACCCCGAGGCGACTGGCGGCGGTATGTCAGACGCGCCCGAATTGTGGGGGAACGGCGGGCTCGTCGGCGATGGCCGATACCGGCTGACCCGCAGACTCGGCCGGGGCGGCATGGCCGAGGTGTTCGCGGCCGAGGACGTACGTCTCGGGCGCACCGTCGCGGTCAAGCTGCTCCGCTCCGACCTCGCCGAGGACCCGGTCTCCAAGGCCCGTTTCACGCGTGAGGCACAGTCCGTCGCGGGTCTGAACCATCACGCTGTGGTCGCGGTGTACGACTCCGGTGAAGACGTCGTCGGACCGAACGTCGTCCCGTACATCGTCATGGAGATCGTCGAGGGCCGGACGATCCGCGATCTGCTGATCAACGCGGAGGCCCCGGGCCCCGAGCAGGCGCTCATCATCGTCTCCGGCGTCCTGGAGGCGCTGGCCTATTCGCACCAGCACGGCATCGTGCACCGCGACATCAAGCCCGCCAACGTGATCATCACCGACACCGGCGCGGTGAAGGTGATGGACTTCGGCATCGCGCGCGCCCTGCACGGCGCGCAGTCGACGATGACCCAGACCGGCATGGTCATGGGCACCCCGCAGTACCTCTCGCCCGAGCAGGCGCTCGGCAAGGCCGTCGACCACCGCTCCGACCTGTACGCGACCGGCTGTCTGCTCTACGAACTCCTCGCGCTGCGGCCCCCGTTCACCGGTGAGACCCCGCTCTCCGTGGTCTACCAGCACGTCCAGGACCAGGCCGTGCCGCCGTCCGAGGTCTCCGACGCGTCGCCGCCGGAGCTGGACGGACTCGTCATGCGCTCCCTCGCCAAGGACCCGGACGACCGGTTCCAGACGGCCGAGGAGATGCGCGGACTCGTCCAGTACGGGCTGCAGATGCTGCACGAGCAGGGCAGCCACACGGGGACCTGGAACACCGGCCCCGTCGCCATGCACGAGGGCGGCAGCACCCCGGCCATGGGCGTGTCCGGCACCGCGGCGATGGCGCACCCGGACTCCGGGACCGCGCAGATCCCGAGCCCGATGCTGCGTCCGCCGGGCGACGACGGCGGCTTCGACGGCGGGCCGCGCGGCGGCCAGGGCGGCCGCGGCAAGATGTGGCTCTTCGCCGTGCTCGCGATCATCGCGATCGCGGTGGGCGTCGCGTTCGCGCTGAGCGCGACCGACGACAAGGACCACAAGGACCCGGGGCCGAAGACTCCCGCGACGAAGCACTCGCAGTCGAAGGAGCCGAGCAAGAGCGCGTCCGAGGACCCGACGGACGACGCCACGGACCCGGGCACGGAGACCGGCGGCGAGACGGACTACGACCCGCCGGCGACCGACCCGACCAACCCGACGAACCCGTCCACACGCCCGACGACGCCGTCCGGCGACCCGAGCACGCCGACCTCGCAGCCGAGCACGCAGGAGCCGACGAGCGACCCCACGAGCGACCCGACGGACGACCCCCCGGACCCCACCGAGCCGACGGGCGACGGCGGTGACGGGGACCCGGTGGGCGACGGGGGCGGCGACGGGGCCTGAGGGCCTGTCCGCACTCGTGTCGCCGGGCCGCTACCGCGTGCGCTGCAGCAGCCGGTCCCGGCCGGCCCGCACCGAGTGCACCGTGCTGAACTGCGGCTCTATCCGCAGGTAGACGGGGTCGAAGAGGACGCCGTCCACGAAGTGCGGCCCCGGGCCGAAGAGTTCGAGCTCCGCGTTGGTCGGCTCGACGCGCTCGCAGTAGCCGACGCACTGCACGGTCCACCGGCCCTCGGGGGCGTCCGCCGCGTCGAGGTTGTCCGCGCCGTACGCGACGACGCTGCCGACGCAGGCCCGGTGGTAGCCGTACCCCTTGTGCATGCGCAGCAGGATCGTGCCGCCCACCACGACGTGCCGGGCCGCCGCGAGGAAGGGCAGCGCGCGCATGCTGGTCGCGACCCTGCCGTAGTCGGTGCGGCTGAGCAGGTCGAAGGCGAGCTGTTCGTCGGTGGGCGTGGTGGGCATGCCCCCACCCTGGTCGATGGACGGGGTGTCGGGAAAGGGGATCCCGCCCCGTCGGCGGAGGACGTAAGTCCCGCAACCGTCAGCAGGACCGGGGCGTCAGTGCTTCTCCGCCTGCATCCGTGCCACGTACGCCGCCGCCTGCGAGCGCCGCTCCATGCCCAGCTTGGAGAGCAGGCTGGAGACGTAGTTCTTGATGGTCTTCTCCGCGAGGTGCAGCCGCTCGCCGATGACGCGGTTGGTCAGACCCTCGCCGATCAGGTCGAGGATCTTCCGCTCCTGCTCGGTGAGATTGGTCAGGCGGTCGTCGCCCTTGGCGTTGTTCCCGTCGCGCAGCCGCTCCAGGACCCGGGCGGTGGCCACGGGGTCGAGCAGGGACTTGCCGGCCGCCACGTCCCGCACGGCGGTCAGCAGCTCGTTGCCGCGGATGGCCTTGAGGACATAACCGGAGGCACCGGCCATGATCGCGTCGAAGAGCGCCTCGTCGTCGGCGAACGAGGTGAGCATCAGGCATTTGATGTCCTCGTTCTGCGAGCGGATCTCGCGGCACACCTCGACACCGCTGCCGTCCGGCAGGCGCACGTCGAGCACGGCCACGTCGGGCCGGGTCGCGGGGATCCTGACCAGGGCGTCCGCCGCGGTGCCGGCTTCGCCGACGACCTCGATGTCGGACTCCACGGACAGCAGCTCATGGACTCCCCGTCGGACCACTTCATGATCGTCGAGGAGAAATACCGTAATTTTTCCGTCTTCGCGCACGGAGCCAGTCTCACACACGATCTCTTTCCGTGCCTGAGCGGAACCCTTCCCGTCGCCGGGGTGGCCGGGATAACGTGCCGGTGTTCCGGCCCCCTGCCAGGCTGTGATCAGTGCTGTGACCAGGAAGTGTTCCCGATTTTCTCGATTTACTCGGAAATCCGAGCAGTCACGCCCGTGGCCGTTTACTTGGAAATCCAAGCAAATTCGCAGGTCAGATGGGGTTTCACAGAAATGGGAAGCACTGGGTAACGTGTTTTGTGCAGGGCGTTCGCCGGGGCACCTGTCACGCCTGTTCCCGGCCGAGTCGCACCCACCCCGTGCGCGGGCACGGACAGGTGAGCCGCTTCCCCGAGCTCCCAACGAGCACGGGGAACCCCAGTCACCCGGTAACCCCGGGGGCCGGACCGACGGAGGAGCACACGTGACCGTGGAGAGCACCGCCGCGCGCAAACCGCGCCGCAGCAGTACGGGCGGCGGCAAGCGCGCCGGGACGAAGAAGGCCGCGCCGCAGAAGAGCACGGAGCCCGCACTCGTTCAGCTGCTGACCCCCGAGGGCAAGCGGGTCAAGAGCCCGCAGAACGCGGTGTACGACGCGTACGTCGCCGACATCACCGCCGAGGAGCTGCGCGGCCTGTACCGCGACATGGTCCTCACCCGCCGCTTCGACGCCGAGGCCACCTCCCTGCAGCGCCAGGGCGAGCTGGGACTGTGGGCGTCGCTGCTCGGCCAGGAGGCCGCCCAGATCGGTTCGGGCCGCGCCACCCGCGAGGACGACTACGTCTTCCCGACCTATCGCGAGCACGGCGTGGCCTGGTGCCGCGGGGTCGACCCGACCAACCTGCTCGGCATGTTCCGGGGCGTGAACCACGGCGGCTGGGACCCGAACACCAACAACTTCCACCTGTACACGATCGTCATCGGCTCGCAGACGCTGCACGCCACCGGTTACGCCATGGGCGTCGCCAAGGACGGTGCCGACTCGGCCGTGCTCGCGTACTTCGGTGACGGCGCGTCCAGCCAGGGCGACGTGGCGGAGGCGTTCACGTTCTCCGCGGTCTACAACTCCCCGGTCGTGTTCATCTGCCAGAACAACCAGTGGGCGATCTCCGAGCCCACCGAGAAGCAGACCCGGGTGCCGCTCTACCAGCGCGCTCAGGGCTTCGGCTTCCCCGGTGTGCGGGTCGACGGCAACGACGTGCTCGCCATGCTCGCCGTCACCAAGTGGGCCCTGGAGCGGGCCCGCTCCGGCGAGGGCCCCGCGCTGATCGAGGCGTTCACCTACCGCATGGGCGCGCACACCACCTCCGACGACCCGACCAAGTACCGCAGGGACGAGGAGCGGGAGGCCTGGGAGGCCAAGGACCCGATCCTGCGGCTGCGGGCGTACCTGGAGTCCGAAGGTCACGCGGATGAGGGATTCTTCGCGGAACTCGACGACGAGAGCGAAGCGTTGGGCAAGCGAGTGCGAGAGGTGGTGCGGGCGATGCCGGATCCGGACCTGATGGCCATTTTCGAGAACGTCTACGCCGACGGCCACGCGCTGGTCGACGAGGAGCGCGCCCAGTTCGTCGCCTACCAGGCGTCGTTCGCGGACGCCCCCGCGGGCGGGGAGGGCAAGTGACCATGGCTGCCCAGACCGCGACACCCAAAAGCATGCCCATCGCCAAGGCGATCAACGAGTCGCTGCGCACCGCGCTGGAGAACGACCCCAAGGTCCTCGTCATGGGTGAGGACGTCGGCAAGCTCGGCGGCGTCTTCCGCGTGACGGACGGGCTGCAGAAGGACTTCGGCGAAGAGCGGATCATCGACACCCCGCTCGCCGAGTCGGGCATCGTCGGCACCGCCATCGGCCTCGCCCTGCGGGGCTACCGCCCGGTGGTGGAGATCCAGTTCGACGGCTTCGTCTTCCCCGCGTACGACCAGATCGTCACGCAGCTCGCGAAGATGCACGCGCGGGCGCTCGGCAAGATCAAGATGCCGGTCGTCATCCGCATTCCGTACGGCGGCGGCATCGGCGCCGTCGAGCACCACAGCGAGTCCCCCGAGACGCTGTTCGCGCACGTCGCGGGCCTCAAGGTGGTCTCGCCCTCGAACGCCGCGGACGCCTACTGGATGATGCAGCAGGCGATCCAGAGCGACGACCCGGTGATCTTCTTCGAGCCGAAGCGGCGCTACTGGGACAAGGGCGAGGTCGACAAGGACGCCATCCCCGGGCCGCTGCACAAGGCCGTCGTCGCCCGCGAGGGCAGTGACCTCACGCTCGTCGCGTACGGCCCGATGGTGAAGGTCTGCCTGGAGGCGGCCGCGGCCGCCGCAGAGGAGGGCAAGTCCCTGGAGGTCGTGGACCTGCGCTCGATGTCGCCGGTCGACTTCGACACCGTGCAGTCCTCGGTCGAGAAGACCCGCCGCCTGGTCGTGGTCCACGAGGCGCCGGTCTTCCTCGGTACGGGCGCGGAGATCGCCGCCCGCATCACCGAGCGGTGCTTCTACCACCTGGAGGCGCCCGTGCTGCGGGTCGGCGGCTATCACGCGCCGTACCCGCCGGCGCGCCTGGAGGAGGAGTACCTGCCGGGCCTTGACCGGGTGCTCGACACCGTCGACCGCTCGCTTGCGTACTGAGGAGAGGGGCGTGACGACGATGACTGAGACCGCTCTTGCCGAGTTCAAGATGCCCGACGTGGGCGAGGGACTCACCGAGGCCGAGATCCTCAAGTGGTACGTGCAGCCCGGTGACGAGGTCACCGACGGC
This sequence comes from Streptomyces sp. NPDC041122, assembly GCF_055592445.1. Lineage (NCBI taxonomy): Bacteria > Bacillati > Actinomycetota > Actinomycetes > Kitasatosporales > Streptomycetaceae > Streptomyces > Streptomyces sp. NPDC041122. The sequence goes on from NZ_JBVIYQ010000003.1 coordinate 362,607, forward strand.
CAGGTCGTGTGCGAGGTCGAGACGGCCAAGGCCGCGGTCGAGCTGCCGATCCCGTTCAACGGCGTCGTACGGGAGCTGCGCTTCCCCGAGGGCACCACGGTCGACGTCGGCCAGGTGATCATCGCGGTCGACGTGTCCGGCGGTGCGTCGGGTGGCGCGGCTCCGGAGGCCGCCGAGGCCCCGGCCCAGGCGCAGGCTCCGGTCGAGGCGCCCGCGTCGGCGGCCCCGGCGGAGGCGACCGCTCCGGCTGCGGCCGAGGACGTCGCTCCGGAGGGCCGCCAGCCGGTCCTCGTCGGCTACGGCGTGGCCGCGTCCTCCACCAAGCGCCGGGCGCGCAAGCCCGCGGCGGGGGCGGCCCCGGCCGCCGTCACTCCGGCCGGCGCCCCCGTGGTGGTGGAACCGCAGGTTCCGCAGGCCCCGCCCGCGACCGTGAACGGCACCGGCACCGGCACCGGCACCGGCGGCACCGGCACCAACGGCGCGCGCCCGCTGGCCAAGCCGCCCGTCCGCAAGCTCGCCAAGGACCTCGGGGTCGACCTGGCGACGGTCGTCCCGTCCGGCCCCGACGGGATCATCACCCGCGAGGACGTGCACGCGGCGGTGGCCCCGGCCGCCGAGCCCGTATCCGCCCCGCAGCCCGCGCGGACCGCGCAGGCACCCGTCCCGGCGACGGCCGCCCCCGCCCCCGCGGCGGGCACGGACGCCCGCGAGACCCGCATCCCGGTCAAGGGCGTCCGCAAGGCCACCGCGCAGGCGATGGTCGGCTCGGCGTTCACGGCGCCGCACGTCACGGAGTTCGTGACGATCGACGTGACGCGCACGATGAAGCTGGTCGAGGAGCTCAAGCAGGACAAGGCGTTCGAGGGGCTGCGGGTCAACCCGCTGCTGCTGATCTCCAAGGCCCTGCTCGTGGCGATCAAGCGGAACCCCGACGTCAACGCCGCCTGGGACGAGCCGAACCAGGAGATCGTCCAGAAGCACTACGTGAACCTGGGCATCGCCGCGGCCACCCCGCGCGGTCTGATCGTGCCGAACATCAAGGACGCGCACGCCAAGACCCTGCCGGAACTGGCCGCGTCCCTGGGCGAGTTGGTGTCGACCGCGCGGGCGGGCAAGACCTCGCCCGGCGACATGCAGGGCGGCACGGTGACGATCACGAACGTCGGCGTCTTCGGCGTCGACACGGGCACCCCGATCCTCAACCCCGGTGAGTCCGCGATCCTCGCGGTCGGCGCGATCAAGCTCCAGCCGTGGGTGCACAAGGGCAAGGTGAAGCCCCGTCAGGTGACCACCCTTGCGCTCTCCTTCGACCACCGCCTGGTGGACGGGGAGCTCGGCTCGAAGGTGCTGGCCGACGTGGCGGCGATCCTGGAGCGGCCCAAGCGGCTGCTGACCTGGGCGTAGTACCCGAAGGGGCCCGCCGCGACGATCGCGGCGGGCCCCTTCTGCGTGCAACGGTCCGTTCGTCAGGCGACCTTGAAGCCGTAGTCGAGCAGCTTCTTCGCGTCCGCCGTGCGGTTGTTCACGGACGACGAGGTGAGCACCGTACCGACGACGGTCTTGCCGCTGCGGGTCGCCGCGAAGACGAGGCAGTACTTCGCCTCCGGGCCGGAGCCCGTCTTCACGCCGATGGCGCCGCGGTAGGAGCTGAGCAGGTTGTTCGTGTTGGACCACGACATGTAGCGGTAGCCGCCGCTCTTCGTCGTGACCTTCTGCTTCGTCGACTTGGTCTTCACGACGGAGCGGAACGTGGAGTACTTCAGCGCGTTGCTCGCGAGCTTCGTCAGGTCGCGCGGCGTCGAGTAGTTGCTGCCGTTCCCGATGCCGTCGAACGAGTCGAAGTGGGTGTTCTTCAGGTTCAGGTTCTTCGCCGTCGAGTTCATCTGGCCGATGAAGCTCTTCACGCGCTTGGCGCGGGTCGAGCCCTTGCCGAACTTGTCCGCGAGCGCGTACGCGGCGTCGCAGCCGGACGGCAGCATCAGACCGTAGAGGAGCTGGCGGACGGTGACCTTGTCACCGACGATCAGCCGCGCCGAGGAGGCGCTGTTCCTGACGATGTAGTCGCTGTAGGCCTTCTGGACCGTGACCTTGGAGTTCAGGTTCAGGTTCCGCTGGCCGAGCACGACGCGCGCCGTCATTATCTTCGTCGTGGAGCCGGTGGAGCGACGGGTGTCGGCAGCCTTGGTGTACAGGCTCTTTCCCGTCGCGTTGTTCATCGCGTAGCCGCCCTTGGCGACGATGGACGGCTTCGGCGGGGCGGCCGCGTGGGCCGTAGTGGTGAGGGCGCCGCCGGCCAGCATCGCGCTCGCGGTGACGAGAACGGCTGATGTGCGTCGTACGCCCTGAATGCCGGTAATCAAGTTCAATACTCCAAATGCCCCTGGGCTGCGGCTGCATGAGGATGCCGCTCACTCAGTAGACGAGTGAGAGGGGGCGATGGATGTGCCGGAAAGCCCATGAATTCTGCGGGGTGCCCGCCATGTGGACAGGGATTCCGGCGTATACGTGTTGTATCTATGCTGTGCGCATGCCAGCCACCGCCCTTGCCGCCGCCAAGCGGCCCCCCGCCGCCGAGCGCGTCTACGCCCACGTCAAGCAGGCCGTCCTGGAGCGCCGCTACGAGGGCGGCACGCTCCTCACCGAGGGCGAGCTCGCCGAGGCCGTGGGGGTCTCCCGCACCCCGGTGCGCGAGGCGCTGCTCAAGCTGGAGGTCGAGGGGCTGCTGCGGCTCTACCCGAAGAAGGGCGCCCTCGTCCTGCCCGTCTCCGCCCAGGAGATCGCGGACGTCGTCGAGACCCGGCTGCTCGTCGAGACGCACGCGGTGCGCAAGGCGGTCCCGGCGCCCGCGGCGCTGCTCGCCCGGCTCGCCGAACTCCTCGGCCGGCAGCGCGAACAGGCCGCCGCCGGGGACCTCGCCGCGGCCGCCGTCACCGACCGCTGCTTCCACGCGGAGATCGTCCGCAGCGGCGGCAACGAGATCCTCTCCCGCCTCTACGACCAGCTGCGCGACCGGCAGCTGCGGATGGGCGTGGCCGTGATGCACTCCCACCCCGACCGGATCGCCAAGACGCTCAGCGAGCACGAGGAGATTCTCGACGCGCTGCGGCTCGGCGACGCGGAGGCGGCCGTCGCCGTGGTCACCCGGCACGTCGGCTGGTTCCAGAACCTGGCCCGGGGTGACGTCCGATGAGCTCCGCCGGCACCGCCCCCGTCTCCCTGCCCGGAGACCCGCCCGGCGGCAGGAAGGCCGTCCTCGTCTGGTCCATCGGCGTCGCCGTCTACTTCGTCGCCGTCATCTTCCGCACGTCCCTCGGCGTCGCGGGGCTGGACGCCGCCGACCGCTTCCACGTCAACGCCTCCGCCCTGTCGACCTTCTCCATCCTCCAGCTGCTCGTCTACGCGGGCATGCAGATACCCGTCGGCCTGATGGTCGACCGGCTCGGCACCAAGAAGGTGCTGACCATCGGTGTCGTCCTCTTCACCGTCGGCCAGCTCGGCTTCGCCTTCTCGCCCACGTACGCGATGGCGCTGCTCTCCCGCGCCCTGCTCGGCTGCGGCGACGCGCTGACCTTCATCAGCGTGCTGCGGCTCGGCACCCGCTGGTTCCCGGCCCGGCGCGGCCCGATGGTCGCCCAGCTCGCCGGTCTCGTCGGCATGGCGGGCAACCTCGTCTCGACCCTCGTCCTGGCCCGGCTGCTGCACTCCGTCGGCTGGACCGCGGCGTTCGCGGGCAGCGCGCTGTGCGGCGTCGTCGTCCTCGTCCTGATGACGCTCTTCCTGAAGGACCACCCCGAGGGCCACGAGCCCGAGCCGGCCGCGCACAGCGGCGCCGCCTACGTCCGCAAGCAGATCGCCCTGTCCTGGCGGGAGCCCGGCACCCGGCTCGGCCTGTGGGTGCACTTCACCACGCAGTTCCCCGCGATGGTCTTCCTGCTCCTGTGGGGCCTGCCGTTCCTCGTCGAGGCGCAGGGCCTGACCCGCGCGGCGGCCGGCGAACTGCTCACGCTCGTCGTGCTGTCCAACATGGTGATCGGCCTCGTCTACGGGCAGATCGTGGCCCGGCACCACGCCGCCCGCCTCCCGCTGGCGCTCGGCACCATCGGGGCGACGGCGACGGCCTGGGCGGCCACGCTCGCGCACCCCGGCGACCACGCCCCGCTGTGGCTGCTGATCGTGCTCTGCGCGGTGCTCGGCGCCTGCGGGCCCGCCTCCATGATCGGCTTCGACTTCGCGCGGCCCGCCAACCCGCCGGAGCGGCAGGGCACGGCGTCCGGCATCACCAACATGGGCGGCTTCGTCGCCTCCATGACGACGCTGCTCGCGATCGGCGTGCTGCTCGACGCGACCGGCGACAACTACCGGGTGGCGTTCTCCGCCGTCTTCGTCCTGGAGGCGCTCGGGGTCTGCCAGATCCTGCGGCTCAAGTCGCGGGCGGTGCGCAGGGAGCGGGAGCAGCTGGTCGCCAGCCGGGTCGAGGCCGTGCACGTCCCGGCGTGAGACTCCGCCGCGCGGGGCGCTCCCGGTTCACGGGGTGACCGCGAAGTCCCGCAGGATCGCCTCCGCGAGGTCGTGGTCGCCCTCGACCTTGATCCGGTCGGCGACGGCCGCGTACGTCACCCGGCCGCAGGCGAGCCTGAAGTAGGTCTCCCAGTCGAGGCCGATGGTGGCGAGCGGGCCGAGGGAGGGGGCGTTGTCGACGGTGCCCTTGCCGTCGGCGTCCACGCGGACCGTGCGCAGGAACTCGACGGGCCCGCTGACGTCGACGACGACCGCCGAGTTCGCGGGGGCGCCCGCGTTCACCGCGACGACCTTGGCGAGCCCCTGAAGCAGCAGGTCCCGGGCGACGTAGGCCCCGGGGGAGTCGAGGTTGCCGGGCTTGCGCAGCGTCGTACGGAGGTCCTGTTCGTGCGCCCACACGTCGAACGCCCGCAGCCGCATGGCCAGTTCGAGGGTCTGCTCGCTGCCCAGCGGGCCGCGGATCTTCGTGTCGGGGTCGCGCGACTCGTTCCGCAGCTGACGGGTGCGGCGGATGATCGTGTACTCCAGCTCGGAGGTCATCTCCGGCGCGGTGTGGTGGCGGCGCACGTCGACCTGCATCTCCATGTACCGCTGGCCCTCGGTCTGCACGTGGTACAGGTCGCGGGGCAGGGTGTGGATCGGCCGGGGGTCGCCCAGCATCTCGCAGTCGAGGCCTATGACATGGGAGACGATGTCGCGCACCGACCAGCCGGGGCAGGGGGTGGCCCAGTTCCACTCCCCCTCGGCGAGCGGCGACACCAGCTCGGATATCGCTTCCACGGAATGCGTCCAGGCATCGGCGTAGGTTTGCAGGCTGGGATGGAGACTCACGGGACCCCTTGCGGTTGTACGCGGGCGGTGGGTGTCTGAGACGTTAAGTTACGCTGCCCGCAGGCACCCCGGCAGTGCTTTCGTGTGACGATCGTAGGCTGTACTTGATGGTGTCGACGGATCGAATGCCAGGACGGTGATAGTGTGCGCGGCTCTCTGATCCAGATCGCCGTAGACGAGGACGAACCGGTCAATTCCCGTCGGCGGCGGGTCGCTTCGCTCGTACGCGAGGTGAGCGCGCGGGACGGATCGGATCTGGTCGTCCTGCCCGAGCTGTGGACGACGGGCGCCTTCGCCTACGAGGCGTTCGCCGCCGAGGCGGAGCCGCTCCAGGGTCCCACGTACGAGGCGATGGCCAAGGCCGCGAGCGACGCGGGCGTCTGGCTGCACGCCGGGTCGATCCCCGAGCGGGGCGCCGACGGCGGCCTCTACAACACCTCGCTGGTCTTCTCCCCCGCCGGTGAACTCGCGGTCTCCTACCGCAAGATCCACCGTTTCGGCTTCGACAAGGGCGAGGCGGTGCTGATGGCGGCGGGCTCCGAGCTGGCCACGGTGCGCACCCCGGACGCCACGCTCGGCCTCGCGACCTGTTACGACCTGCGCTTCCCCGAGCTCTTCCGCGGGCTCGTCGACGCGGGCGCGGAGATGTTCGTGGTGCCCGCCGGGTGGCCCGCGCGGCGCCGGGAGCACTGGCTGCTGTTCGCGCGGGCGCGGGCGGTCGAGGACCAGGTGTACGTGCTGGCCTGCGGCACCGGCGGGACGCACGCGGGGGTCCCGCAGGCCGGGCACAGCGTCGTCGTGGACCCGTGGGGCGAGGTGCTCGCGGAGGCGGGCGACGGCGAGGAGGTCCTCACGGTCGACCTCGATCCCGGGCGGGTCGCGACGACGCGGGAGCAGTTCCCGGCGCTCAAGGACCGCCGGCTGGGCACGGCGGTGCCGCCTCGTCCCTGAGCGGACGGGTGCGGCGGGCTGCGCCGGGCTGGGGCGGTCGGCGCCCAGCGGGGTGCCGCGTCTTCCGGTGCGCGGGTGCGGGTCGGGTGTGGCTGGTCGCGCGGTTCCCCGCGCCCCTCGAGCGCGGCTGCGCCTCCCCCTCTCGAGCGCGGCTGCGCCGCGGCTCTCAGTCGTCCCCGTCCCCCTCGCGCTCCTTCTCCGCGAGCCGGATCACGCAGACCGCGACGGCGAGCAGCAGCGCGGGGTCGGCGTCGTCCCGCACGATCTGCAGGCCGTACGTCTCGCGCACGCTGAACCAGCGGCGCGAGATGTCGGCGAGCAGTTCGCCGTCGTACTCGATGGCGAACTCGCGGTCGAGGATCTTGCCGCTGACGTCCAGTTCGGTGCCGTCGACCAGCTCGACGCGGTAGTGGTTGCGCAGCAGCGAGAGCCGCTTGCGCCGCACCTTGGCGAGCGGCTCGCCCTCCCGCTCGATGATCATCGTGTCGCGCAGGGAGAGCATCTTGGCGTGGATGTCGACGAGGACCCGCCCCTGCATGTCCTTCAGCTCGAAGGTCTCGCGCAGGCGCATCGCCTTGCCGTCCACGAGGAAGACCTTGCGGCCCTGGTCGTCCTCGATCCAGTAGTCGTCGCCGATGCCGAGCATGCGGTCGCGTACGAGAAGTCTCATGACGTCATGACTACCCCGAATCCGTCACGAACCGTGGCAAGCTCCGGCGTCGGCCACCGCTCGAGGACAGGCTCTCAGATGCCGCGGCGCTGCTCCGGCTCGACGACGGTCGTCTGCGCGACCGGCTGGACCGCCCGCCTGCGCCGTCCGATGCTGGTGAAGACGGCGACCCCGATCAGGCCCACGGCCATCATGATGACCCCGGCGACCGTGAGGTTGACGCCCTCCATGTCCCAGTCCGTCGCGAACGCGAGGATGGCACCCGCGGCGATGAGAAGAATGCATCCGCCGAGGCCCATGTGGACCGCCTCCCTGCTGTAGTGGCTACGAAGTCCCCGAGTACCCGGGTCCGTTGAGGCCACACAGACATTCGGACGTCAGCCTTCCAGGAACGCCACCAGCGCGTTGGCCAGCATGTGCGGGTCGTCCGCGCCGCACAGCTCGCGCACGCTGTGCATGGAGAGGATCGCGACGCCGATGTCGACCGTCTTGATGCCGTGCCGGGCCGCGGTGATCGGCCCGATCGTGGTGCCGCACGGCATCGCGTTGTGGGAGACGAACGACTGGAACGGCACGCCCGCCCGCTCGCACGCGGCGGCGAACACCGCGCGGCCCGAACCGTCCGTGGCGTAGCGGTTGTTGACGTTGACCTTGAGGATCGGGCCGCCGTTGGCGCGCGGGTGGTGCGTCGGGTCGTGCCGCTCGGCGTAGTTGGGGTGCACGGCGTGGCCGGTGTCGGAGGAGAGGCAGACGGTGCCGGCGAAGGCCCGCGCCCGGTCCTCGTAGCCGCCGCCGCGCGCGAAGACGGAACGTTCGAGCACCGAGCCGAGCAGCGGGCCGTCGGCACCGGTGTCGGACTGCGACCCGTTCTCCTCGTGGTCGAAGGCGGCGAGCACGGGGATGTACGGGATGTTCTCCTGGGCGGCGACGGAGGCGAGGGCGGCCGTCGCGGAGTGCACGGACAGGAGGTTGTCCATGCGGGGCCCGGCGACCAGTTCGCGGTCGCGGCCGAGGTAGGCCGGGGCCTCGATCGCGTACGTCATCAGGTCCCACCCGGTGACGTCGCCCTCGCCGAGGCCGCTCTCCTCCTCCAGGAACCGGATGAGGTCGCCCTCGTGCACGTCGTCGCCGAGCCCCCAGATGGGCTGCATGTGCTTCTGCTTGTCGAGCTTGAGCCCCTCGGTGTGCACGGACCGGTCCATGTGGATGGCCAGTTGGGGCACGCGCAGCAGCGGCCGGTCGATGTCCACGAGCCGCGAGGTGCCGTCGCGCAGCGAGAGCCGCCCGGCGAGGCCGAGGTCCCGGTCGAGCCAGGAGTTGAGCAGCGGGCCGCCGTAGATCTCGACGGCCACCTGGCGCCAGCCGTGGCCGCCCGCGTCGGGCTGCGGCTTCACGCGCAGGTTGGGGGAGTCGGTGTGGGCGCCGACGATGCGGAAGGGGGTGTGCGCGGAGGCGTTCTCCGGCACGTACCAGGCGACGATGGCGCCGCCCCGCAGCACGTACTTCCCGCCGGCCGTGCCGTCCCAGGACTCGGTCTCGTCGAGCTGCCGGAACCCGGCCTTCTCCAGCCGCTCGGCGGCGTTCGCGACGGCGTGGTAGGGCGTGGGGCTGGCCTCCAGGAACGCCATGAGGTCTTCGGTGTGGCCGCGGTCGAAGCGGGACGGGGTGCTCATGGCTGCCAGCCTAATGGGGGCGTCGGCCGGGCGACTCGGCGATCAGCCGTGCGTGCCGCGGGAGGTCGAGGGTGACGAAGTCGTCTGCCGTGAGGCCGTCCAGGGACGGGATTCCCGGCCGTTCACTCAGGCGTTCCCAGGGCATACGACGATGCCGCCACCCGAGAGAAGCAGGTGGCGGCATCGCGCTGACGTGCGAAGGAAACCCGTGCGGGCCGACGGACTAGAACGCCGACTCGTCCAGCTCCATGAGGTCCAGCTCCACGCCCTCGGCGAGCTTCCGCTCGGCCGTGACGCCCGGCAGGATGGTCGTGGCGAAGAACTTGGCCGCCGCGATCTTGCCCTCGTAGAAGGCCTTGTCCTTGGCCGAGGCCGTCTCCAGCTTCTCGGCGGCGACCGCGGCACCGCGCAGCAGCAGGTAGCCGACGACGACGTCGCCCGAGGCCATCAGCAGACGGGTCGTGTTCAGGCCCACCTTGTAGATGGACTTCACGTCCTGCTCGGTCGCCGCGAGGTCGGTCAGCATGACGCCGACGATGGCCTCCAGGTCGACCGCGGCCTTGGCCAGCTGCTCGCGGGCGCCGGCCAGCGCCTCGCCGCCCGTGCCGACCGCGAGGAACTTCTTGATCTCCTCGGCGAGGCCGTTCAGCGCGGCGCCCTGGTTGCGGACGATCTTCCGGAAGAAGTAGTCCTGGCCCTGGATCGCCGTGGTGCCCTCGTAGAGGGTGTCGATCTTGGCGTCCCGGATGTACTGCTCGATCGGGTACTCCTGGAGGTATCCCGAGCCGCCGAACGTCTGGAGCGACTGCGCCAGCTGCTCGTAGGACTTCTCCGAGCCGTAGCCCTTCACGATGGGCAGCAGCAGGTCGTTCAGGGCGTGCAGCTGGGACGCGTCCTCGCCCGCCGCCTCCTTGACCTGGATGTCGTCCTGGACGGCCGCGGTGTGCAGCACGAGCGCGCGCATGCCCTCCGCGTACGCCTTCTGCGTCATCAGGGCGCGGCGCACGTCCGGGTGGTGGGTGATCGTCACCTTGGGCGCGGTCTTGTCCATGAACTGGGCGAGGTCCGGGCCCTGCACGCGCTCCTTGGCGTACTCCAGGGCGTTGAGGTAGCCCGTGGAGAGCGTCGCGATGGCCTTCGTGCCGACCATCATGCGGGCGAACTCGATGATGCGGAACATCTGGCGGATGCCGTCGTGCTTGTCGCCGATCAGCCAGCCCTTGGCGGGGTGCTGGTCGCCGAAGGTCATCTCGCAGGTGTTGGACGCCTTCAGGCCCATCTTGTGCTCGACGTTCGTCGCGTACACGCCGTTGCGCTCGCCCAGCTCGCCGGTCTCCCAGTCGAACTCGTACTTCGGCACGAGGAAGAGCGAGAGGCCCTTGGTGCCGGGGCCGTGGCCCTCGGGGCGGGCGAGGACGTAGTGGAGGATGTTCTCCGACATGTCGTGCTCGCCGGACGTGATGAAGCGCTTCACGCCCTCGATGTGCCAGGTGCCGTCCGCCTGCTCCACGGCCTTCGTGCGGCCCGCGCCCACGTCCGAACCGGCGTCCGGCTCGGTCAGCACCATCGTCGAGCCCCACTGCTTCTCGACGGCGATCTCGGCGACCTTCTTCTGCGCCTCGTTGCCCTCCTCGAAGAGGATGCCGGCGAACGCGGGGCCCGAGGAGTACATCCACACGGCCGGGTTGGCGCCGAGCAGCAGCTCCGCGTAGCCCCAGATCAGGGAGCGGGGCGCGGTGGTGCCGCCGATCTCCTCGGGCAGGCCGAGGCGCCAGTACTCGGAGTCCATGAAGGCCTGGTAGCTCTTCTTGAAGGACGCGGGGACCGGGGCGGTGTTGGTCTTGGGGTCGAAGACCGGCGGGTTGCGGTCGGCGTCCTCGAAGGACTCGGCCAGCTCGTTCTCCGCGAGGCGGCGCAGCTCGTCGAGGATGCTCTTGGCGGTGTCGACGTCCATCTCCGCGAACGGGCCGGTGCCGTACAGCTTGTCGCGGCCGAGCACCTCGAAGAGGTTGAACTCGATGTCGCGGAGATTCGACTTGTAGTGGCCCATGGCGAAGGCTCCGTAAGCAGGAAAGGGATGAATACCAGCACGTGCATACCAGCAAGTAGCTACGATGATGCTACCCGTCGGTAATAAGACGCAACCCCCGAGCCTCCATCTGTGACTCAGTACGCTTGCGCGCATGTACGGCTACGACCAGAACCCCGGGGCCCAGCAGCAGTACGCCCCGCCGGGCGCGCAGCCGCCACCGCAGCAGATGCAGGGCATGCCCGGCGGTGGCTACGGCCAGCAGCCTCCGCTCTACCCCGAGCCCTCGCCGCCCTCCCTCGCGGACGCGGTGCGCGCCTTCACCACGGGGTCGATGTCCGCCGAGGACTTCCAGCAGGCCTTCGCCACCTCGAAGGTCTACTGCCCGCGCGGCGACAACCCCGGCTTCCTCGCCCTGCACAACACCCAGCAGCCCGTGATCCCGATGTTCACCTCCCTCAAGGAGCTGCGCCGGTACGCGGGCAAGGACTCCAAGTACTTCGTGATCACGGGGGCGGAGGTCATCGACCTGCTCCCGACGGGGTACGGCTTCGTCCTCGACATGGAGGGCGAGCACCGCATGGTCTTCGACGCGAAGGCGGTCGAGCAGATGGTCGACTTCGCGATGCGGCGCATGTACGGGTGAGGTGCCTCGGGCGGCTGCGGGGCCCGTAGGTGGCGTCCCGTCAGGTGAACGGGTGACCGGGCCCCTTGGGCCGTGAGTGGTCGTGGACGGGCGGGGGCCCGGCGCCGATGCTCTGACCTATGCCGTCGTCCGTGATCGCGCGTCGCCGTCCCGCCCTGTCCGTATCCGTGTACGTGTCGTCGACCGTGGCCGCGCTCGTCTGCGCGTCGCTGCTCGGCGCCGCTCCGCCTACGCGGGCGATGCCGGTGCCGTGGGCGCGCCCGGCGGGCCAGGAACCGGAGCCGCAGGCTCCCGGCCCGCCGGCTCCCGGGCCGTTGGGTGGGCCGGGGTTTCCCGAACTGGCGGCTCCCGTGGAGCCGGGGCCTCCGCCTTCCGTCCAGCCCGCGCGACCGGCCGAGCCGCCCCAGCCGGGCCCCCCGCCGGGCCTCGCCGCTGAAGGGTCCGCCGGGGCACCCCCCACCGAAGCCCCCACCGAAACCCCCGCCGAGCAGGCCCGCCGCGCCTTCCTCGACCACGGCCCCAAGGCCGGGGTGATGATCGCGGCCCACCGCGGCCAGTGGCGCAAGGCGCCCGAGAACAGCGTCGCCGGGATCCGGGCGGGGTTCGCGGACGGTGCGCAGATCGTCGAGGCGGACGTCCGGCTGACCAAGGACAAGGTGCCGGTCCTGATGCACGACGCGACCGTGGACCGCACCACCGACGGCAGGGGCCGCGTCGCCGACCTCACCCTGGCCCAGCTGCGCGGCCTGCGGCTCCGGGCGGGCCTCGGCGGCCGCCAGGCCCCGCTCACCGCCGAGCGCGTGCCCACCCTCGCCGAGGCCATGACGGCCGCCCGCACCCTCGGCCTGGTCAATCTCGACCAGGCCTGGCGGGACCGCGAGGCCGTCTGGCGCGTCCTCGAACAGACCGGCACCGTGCGCACCGGCCTCTTCAAGTCCCGCGCCCCGGTCCCCGAGGTCCGGGCGTTCCTCGCGCGGCACCCGGGCGCGCTGTACATGCACCTGGTGGACGACGCCAACGCCGCCTCCGTGGCGGAGTTCGGCAAGGGCAGGCCGCCCGCCTTCGAGGTGGTCTTCGACGACGTCCGCGACAAGGTGGCCGCGCCGGCCTTCGTACGGGGGCTGCGGACGACCGGCCGGGTGTGGTTCGACACGATGTGGGACGGCCTGGCCGCCCGGTACACCGACGAGGCCTCGCTGATCTCCCCGGCGCGCGGCTGGGGCAAGCTGCTCGCCGACTCCAAGGCGACCGTGCTCCTGACGGACAACGTCGAGACGCTGCGGTCGTACCTGACCAGGGGCGCCGGGGACCCGGTGCCGCCGGGCGCGATGCGCGTGCAGGGCGAGAACTACGCGCCCGGCGGCGAGGGCAGGGCCTACCACGACCTGGACAAGGGCAACCGGGGCGACGGCCCCGGGCGGCGGGGCGACAACGTGGACGTCTGCGACCACGACGGCGCGGTGGTGGTGTGCTGGATGCGCGGCGGGGAGTGGCTGACCTACGGCGTGGACGTGCCGAAGGCCGGGCGCTACACCCTCAGGATCCGGGCGTCCTCCCCGTACGCGCCCGCCGGGACCTACCGCGTCGCCTACGACCGCGGCGGGCCCGGCAGGGCGGTGCGGGTGGCCACCACGACGAGCCACCACGCGTACGCGCTTCAGGACAGCCGTGATCCGCGGCAGCTGACCCGTGGCCGCCACACCGTACGGCTGTCCCTGGACACCGGAGTCCCGCAGAACTGGAACCTGGACTACCTGCAGCTGGAGCCGGTGCGCGGTTGACCGGCGGCACCCCACGCGCAAGATCCAGCCACCTCGTCCTCCTCGTGCGGCCCGGCGGGAATGCCCGCCGGGCCTCGTTCGTTCAAGTGGCAGAAAGTTCTACGTTCAACTAAAGTGGACGCACGAGGAGGTACCGACCATGCCTGCAGTGACTGTCGAGAACCCGCTGACCCTGCCCCGGGTGGTGACGCCGGCCGACGCCGAGCCGCGCCCCGTGCTCGCCGTGACCACGGCGCCGAGCGGCTTCGAGGGCGAGGGCTTCCCGGTGCGCCGGGCCTTCGCGGGGATCAACTACAAGTACCTCGACCCGTTCATCATGATGGACCAGATGGGCGAGGTGGAGTACGAGGCGGGCGAGCCGAAGGGCACCCCGTGGCACCCGCACCGGGGCTTCGAGACGGTCACGTACCTGATCGACGGAACCTTCGTCCACCAGGACTCCAACGGGGGCGGCGGCACGATCCGCAACGGCGACACCCAGTGGATGACGGCGGGCTCGGGCCTGCTGCACATCGAGGCGCCGCCGGAGTCCCTCGTCCAGTCCGGCGGCCTCTTCCACGGCCTCCAGCTGTGGGTGAACCTGCCCGCCAAGGACAAGATGATGGACCCCCGCTACCAGGACATCCGCGGCGGCCAGGTCCAGCTCCTGTCCACCCCCGACGGCGGCGCGCTGCTCCGCGTCATCGCCGGCGAGCTGGACGGCCACGAGGGCCCCGGCATCACGCACACGCCGATCACGATGATCCACGCGACGGTACGGCCCGGCGCGGAGGTGACGCTGCCCTGGCGGGCGGACTTCAACGGCCTGGCGTACGTGCTCGCGGGCCGCGGCACGGTGGGCGCCGAGCGCCGCCCGGTCCAGATGGGCCAGACGGCGGTCTTCGGCACGGGTTCGTCCCTGACGGTCCGCGCGGACGAACGCCAGGACGCCCACGCGCCCGACCTGGAGGTCGTCCTCCTCGGCGGCCGGCCGATCCGCGAGCCGATGGCGCACTACGGCCCGTTCGTGATGAACAGCCGCGCCGAACTCCAGCAGGCCTTCGAGGACTTCCAGAAGGGTTTGCTGGGCACGGTGCCGGCGGTGCACGGCATGTGAGCGGGTCCCTCGCGGGGCGCGGAACGCGGTGAGGCTCGCGGCACCGTGGAGGCGGAACCTCCGCCCTCCGCGGTGCCGCACGGATTCACCAGGGACGCGTGCCCCTGATCACGCCTTGAGGTAGAGCCGCTCGGCCTCCATGATCACGCCGCCGAGCGGGCTGTCGTACGGCCAGGAGTCGGCGATGACGCGGCCGATGCCGCGTGTGCGCTGCTCCCTGGGTGGGAGCGGGGGCGCGGAGAGCTCTCGTGCCATCTCCGCCAACTGTCCGCGAAAACGGGACAGTTGGCGAGGGTCACCGACGCCCCCTCGGCCCGCGGCGTGGTGCTCCAGCTCCTGGTCGATTCCGGAGAGGGCCCGCTCGGTCGCGGCGAGCGCCTTTTGGGTGGCTGACTCGGACACTATGGCTCCAGCAAGTCCTTGTCGGGATTGAGTACGTAGGTCTGTTTTCCGCCACCAGCGTATCCGACGCCTTGTGGCCCGACTCTGCCCTCGATGATGGGGGCCCCAGGGCGAATCTGCCACTGCTTGAGGTAAGTGAACTGGTTCCACGCTGCCTTGACTGCGATTTCTTCACGGGTGGCCGGCCATTGAGTTGTCAGGTAGCGGCCGCGTGCCCATGCGTTCTCGTTGTCATAGAAACGCATTCCGTAGTCGTTGTTGCCGGCCCGCCGAACTGAATGCGTTCCGTTTTCGAAGGATTGCATAACCTGCACCCGAAATGGGCGTGGAACGCCGGCGTCACGGAGCAGCTGCGAGGCTTCCTTCGTGCCGGCGTATGGATCCGGTGTGCTGGGCTCGCACGGGGCCAGGCCTAGAGGGTCGGCCCAGGAACGGGGGTCCGTCACGTAAGTGACTGGGTTGGGCGCTGGTGCGAGACCGAGGGGATCTTGCGTGAGGTAGCGACCTGTTGTGGGGTCGTAATGCCGGAAGTAGTTGTAGTGAAGCTCGGTTTCGGGGTCGTAATACTGGCCCGGGAAGCGAAGGGGGGTGCGTACCGAGTCGATGGCCTCTTGCGCAGTGATGCCCCAGAGTGTTGGCCGCGCTTGCCAGGCTATGTTCCCGGATTCGTCGACGAGTTCCGAGGGCGTGCCGACCAGGTCGGTGACGATCGCGAAGAACCGTGAATCGATCTCCTCCTGAGACACCTTGAGGGCCTCTGTCGCCAAGCGGCGCTCGGTCTGGGCGATCGGACGCAAACCATCATGGTCCCAGGTGATTACGGTGGCGTTCGACTCCCCGGAGGGGGCGGTGATCTGTTCGCAGAGTGTGCTTCCATCCCAGGTGAACGAGGTTTGTTCGGCGACCGTTCCGGTGTCGCCCACACGCTGCTTGGCGATGCGGCGGCCGAGGGCGTCGTAGAGGTAGACCCAGCGGGTGCCGTCGGGTGTCACCACCGTAGTGAGGCGGTCTTCCGCGTCCCACGTGTATCGCCACGTGTCAGGCTTGCGCGACAAACGAATCCTCTGCCGGAGTACGACGCGGCCGGCCGCGTCGTACTCGAAGCGGACATTGCCTGCTCGGACGAGATCGGTACCGGTGTAGGCGCGGGAGCCGGCGGCGTCGACACCGAGGTTTTCGGCAGGCCAGGCGGCGTATGTCTGGTTGCCCGCGTCGTCGTAGGCGTACTGCTCGGTCCAGTCAGCCGCGGCTACCTCGGTCACGCGGCCCGCGGCATCAAAGCCGTACCGGCGCGCCATGCCGTCCCCGTGTCCTGTGGTGGTGAGTTTGCCGTCGGCACGGTAGGTGAAGCCGCGTTGGATGAGGCTGCGATCGGTCGAGAGATCCGTCAGTGACTGAAGCGTGAGTCGACCGAGAGTGTCGAAGGTGTTTGAGAAAGTGAGACTGGAGTCGATGTGCCGCTTCACCTCCCGGTCGACGGAGTCGTACTCATAGCTGATCACGTGGTCGGCGCTGGTTCGCTCGACGCAGTTGCCGGTCGCGTCGTAACGCCAGGTGCTGGTCACACCGGAGGGGGTCGTGCGCTCTGTACGACGCCCCATGGGGTCATAGGCATAGGTGATCACGTGCCCATTGACGGTCTCGGCCTGGAGGCGGCCGGCGGAGTCGTACTCCCGGGACAGCGTGGCGTCAGGGGTGGTGGCGGAGGCAAGTTCCCCGTCAGCCGTATACGCAAAGGAGGTGGCTCTGCCGTCGTGGCTCTGGCGGAGGACCCGCCCGAGAGCATCCCGCTCGAATCGAATGGTTTGGCCCATGGCGTTGGTGCGAGCTGTGAGCTGTCCGGCCTGGTCATACGCATACTGCTGGACGCGATCGTCGAAGTCGGACTCAACGATGAGACGGCCGGCCGCGTCGTACTCATAACTCCAGGAAAGGCCCTGTGCGTTGGTTACCTCGGCCAAACGCAGCTCAGTGTCGTGCGTGAACGTGTGACGTGTGCCGTCCGGCTCGATGCGTGCGCTCAAGAGGTCGAAGTGCGTGTACTCGAACCGTTCGGTCACGCCCATCGCGTCGGTGTGGCTCGTGCAGTTGCCCTCGGCGTCATAGGTCCAGGATTCGCTGCTGCCGTCAGGGGCAGTACGACGGGCAGGTTTGCCATTCGCCGTCCAGTCGAAGCGGGTCACGTTACCCAGAGGGTCAGTAACGGTGACAAGGCGCCCGAAGGCGTCGCGCTCGTAGCGAGTCTCCTTGCCGAGTGGGTCAGTGATTGACAAAGGTAGCCCCGCGCGGTTGCAGCGGACCTTCGTGCGGTGTCCGAGCGGGTCGGTGATGGATGTCAGGTGGCCGGAGTGGTCGTAAGCGAAGCGTGTCGTCTCATCGGCGGCGTCGGTGACACCGGTCCGGTTTCCGCAGTCGTCGTACGTGTAACGCCAGATGACCCCGGACGGGCCATGTACTGTCGCCGCAAGGCCCTGGCTGTTGTATTCGACACGGTTCCCACTGCCATCTGGGCGTATGGCCTCGGTCATTCGCCCGTGTTCGTCATACCGATAGCGGGTGATATGGCCGAGCTCGTCGGTGCTCGCGGTAAGTTGGTTGGCCAGGTCCCATTCCTGACGGGTGGTGTTCCCGAGCGCGTCGGTCTTCGCTACCAGGCGCCAGAATTCGTTGTGTACGTAACGAGTGGTGTGACCAAGGGAGTTGGTGACCTCGGTTATGCGTGACTCTTCGTCATAGACCAGTCCGCCGGAAAGAAAGCCGTCACTGCCCTCAGTGCGGACGACCCTGCCTTTTTCATCGTAGTCGTACGCGTACGTGGTGCCGTTTCGGTCGGCCCAGGAGGTGATCCGGCCGGCCTCGTCGTAGGTGAACTGCGTGGCTTGACCAGATGAGCCCGTGACTTCGGTGAGATGCCCTTCGTCGCTGTAGCCGTAGGAGGCGAGCGTCGTGCAGGCACCGGGATGTTCGTCGTCGAGGAGCCGCAGGGCCGTGATACGGGGCAGGACGCGGTGGCTGACGAGTGCGATGCGATACCCGCCGCTGTGGCTGACCTCAACGGGCGTCCCGTTATCGGCGTAGTGGATGTCAATGCGCTCGTCATTGCGGTCCACGACGGCTTGTAGCGGGAGGTCCACCACCCCCTCGTCCTCGGTGGGGCGCGGGCTGTGAAAGACATGGACAAGCCCGGTGTCCGGATCGGTGATGCGCAGTGCCCCGTCGATCTCGGTGTCCCACGTGAGTGAAAGTCGTGAGCCATTCTCCGGACAGACCGAGCCGCTGGAGTCGAATGCGAGAGGAGGGAAGACGATACGGGCGCCATCGGAGGCCGCGTAGACGAAACCCTCGTCATCAGCTTGGAGACGTTGGTCGAGGGTGGATGCCCAGGACGGGCCGAACCAGCCGCCCCACCGATAGGACGACAGGTGTGTCCGCTCCAGCACCAGGGGCAGGGTGCCCGGCAGCTGCACGTCGACCTGCGGCAGCAGCATGTCGCCGGTGGCCACGTCGATCGGGTCCAGGTCGCACTTCTTGAACATGGACCGGATCGAGGCGGGCAGCTTCTCCCACTCCGAGGGGCGGAGTTTCAGCCGGGACAGGCCCGAGCCGTCCAGCTTCAATGTCTTTCCGAGCTTGGCGAGTTCGCTGGGCTTGAGCTTGCCCAGCCCCTTGCCGAGGACCTTGCCCAGAGCGCCGAGGCCCACCCCGAACGCGGCGCCGGCCGCCAGGGTCTCCGCCAGCTTGTCGGGGTCCTTGAACGTGGCCGGGTCCCGCAACAGGGCGTCGAAGGCGGTGAATTCCATGCCCTCGGCCGCGAGCCTGCCGGCCTTCGCGATCGTCTTGATCTCACCGAGCGCCTTCAGCGCACGCTCCAGGCCGCGGATGGCCTCCATCACGGTGCGGATGACCTTGGCCATGCGACTGCCGGACTTCTCGATCCGGGCGATCAGCGCCACGACCTTCGCGGCCCGCGCGCCCGCCGCGAGGTTCCCCGCGATCACGGACAGACCGCCGGTGAGCACCGACAGACCCAGGCTCGCGATCTCGAACTCGGCGATCTCGGCGAGGATGATGCCGATCTCCGACAAGAGCTCGTGGGCCTCGTCGGCGAAGTCGTCCAGCGCCTTGGCGCCCTTGCGCAGCGAGTCGGCCATGTCGGTGGCCTGTGTGCGGGTGGTCTTCGCCCGCCTGTGGAGGGCCTTGGCCGCCTCACCCTCCCACTCCAGATCCTTCAGCGCCGTCTCGGCGTCGTGAGCAGCGGCGTCCAGGCCCTTGGCCAGGGCCCGCCACTGCTTGGCTATCGCGCGGATGCCGTCGGGGTCGACGGCGGGGTCGGTGATGCCGAGGAACTCCAGACCACTGGCGAGAGTGTCACCGAAGGCGTGGTTGGCCTTGTTGATCCATTTCAGCGGGTTGAGATCGTCGGCGTCTATGCCCGGGATGTCGAAGCCCATGTCCGGCTCAGCCCTTCTTCGCCCGAGCCGCGGCACCCAGCAAGACGTCCAACAGGTCGAAGGTGTCGGAGACATGGCCCATGAACCTGGCCTCGGCCCCCCACTCCTTGTGCAGGCTCTCCGTGAGCTTGGCGATGGTGTCCATGCCCTCCTGAATGTCGTCCTTGGCACTCATCAGCGAGCCCAGCACCCCGAAGGCGGACAGGTCGTGCGAAGCCGCCTTGAAGTCGTGCAGCGGCTTGCGGGTGTGGTCATCGACCTTGCCCAGTGCGGAGGCCGCCTTGTGCAGCGACTCCGCATCCTTCTTCAGGTCCGACATGCTTTCTTGCCCCCGTGGGTCGAGATGGATGTGCGCGTGGTGCGGCCGACAGCATCGGCGGTCCGGGTCAGCGGTTGACGGACTGAACTTCCTGGACGTCCATGTCCTGGGTCGTCTCGAAGGTGCCGTTCGGCAGCTCGCCCTTCGCGCCGCCGGTGCCTTCCCAGGAGATCTCCCAGGTGACCGACGCCTTCAGCTCGTAGGGCTCACCGTTTGTGGCGCGGAGGTACTGGATCCCGCACGGCGGCTCCTGTCCGGCGTCGCCCCTTTTGTACGGGGCTCCGATGGAGCCGTCCTCGTTGACCGGGCAGTCGCCGGAAGCGGGGAAGGTCTTCGCATCAGGGGTGCCCGGCTCCAGGTGGAGGGCGACGGGCTTGGCCGTGGTCACCGCCCACAGGCCGGTGCCGGGCAGCTCGGCGCGGACGGTGACGTCCTTGAAGGTGGCCTTGTCCAGCCACGTCCAAGTGGGCAGATTCACCGTCGACTTGGCGTTCGGCTTCAGCTCGACCTCGGTGTCCGGGACGCGGATCTTGTCGTACGCAAACGCGGCCAAGGTTTCCGGCGTAGGGGCGTGCTTGTCCTTGGGGATCGTCCCGGCGTCCTGCCAGAACATGATGCGGCCGCAGTCCCATGCCTTGGAGTCCTGGTACATGCCCTTGCGGACGGTGCTGCGCCAGAACATGCCCTTCTTGCCGAGGTTGTAGTTCTTGTAGCCGTCGGCGCTGGTGTCCTCGGGAAGCGTGAGGTCGAAGTTGCTGTCGGCCTTCCCCTTCTCGTAGTGGTCCACCCAGAGGCCGTTGCTCCACCACACGTGCGCGTTGACCAGCCCGCCCTCCCCGGTGGCAACCGCGTCCTTGAGCTGCTTCGGGGAGAAGACGGGCTCGTACCAGCAGGCCGGCGGCTCCCAGGTCGGATCGATGGACTTCAGCTCGCCCACCGACGCCTTCGCCGTCCGGCCGCCGGGGTATGTGAGCTGGATCTTCGAGTTGGAGACCGATGCCATCAGGTCCTTGCCCGAGGCGTCACCGGTCGGGCCCGATGGCCTACTGGGCTGTTTGGACTCGTCGTCCTCTCCGAAGGCGTGGGCCATGCCGGGCAGTGCGGCGACGACGAGCGCTGAGGTCATCAGCAGGACCGCCGCCCTGCAGTGGTGCGACATGGTCAGCAGCCTCCCCGTTCGGTCTCCGAGTAGCGCGTCTTCCATACTCCCTCCGGCGTCTTGTCGAGCCGGTTGCGGTACTGGACGCGGGCCTTGGAGTCCTGGGGCGTGTGCTCGACCTTGCCGGTCTTGGTGTTCTTGGTGGAGCCCTTGCTCTCGTCGACGCAGTAGAACAACACGCCACTGCCGTCATCGGCGATGCTCACCTGCGGCTTCGACACGGTGGCGCGGCCGATCAGGACCTGGTCGTCGTCGACGAAACCCTTGATCCATTTGCGGGCCGACTGGCCGGCGGCTTCGTCGGTGTAGAAGTCCAGCGCCTTGGACTCCGGGTTTCCCTCGATGACCGCGGCGTATTCGGCCAGCAATTCCTGCCTGCCGTCATCCAAGATGGCCTGCTTCTTGGGGTCCGAGTTCGTCCAGCCCCGGAAGTCGGCCCGGAAGCTCTTGGGGAGTGTGACCTTTGGACGGTCTGCTGCCGTGTCGGAGGGTTTGGCGGAGGCCGACGGGTCGGCACTTGACCGTGTGTCCGCCCCGGCGATCTTCTCGTTGTCCTTGCCGCCGTCCGAGCTGCCGCCGCAGGCGGTCAACAGCAGGGCGGCAGAAGTCGTGAGCGCGGCCGCCACGCGCCGGGTCGAGCGGTTCACAGTTGTCTCCGGTGAGGTGAGGGTTAGCGCCAGCGAAGCAAAGCTATCCGTGAGCGCACCGTGACCATGACGGAGGGTAGGAATCCAGCCGAGCCGGGTGTGGGCCGCTCGGTGCCGTGTCCGCCCCCGCCCGACACGGCACGCAGCCGTACAAAACGTGCGCCCCCCGGCGCCCCATGGTCGGGTGGGAGAGGTGAGTACCCTTCTGCCCGAAGCCGCGCGCCGCCTCGCCGCCTGGTGTGTCGTCCTTCTTCTCGTCACCGGCGTGGCCGCCGTCGGCGTCTGGCTCTGTGTCACGTTCAAGACCGCCGTCACGCCCGTCCTGCTCGCGCTCCTCGGGACCGCGCTTCTCGGGCCGCTCTACCGGCGGCTGCTCAAGATGAAGGTGCAGCGTTCGCTCGCCGCCGGGCTGACCTGTGCCGCGGTCGTCGCCGTCGTCGGCGGTGCCACGTACATCGTGGTCAAGGCGCTCATCGACAGCGGCGACCAGATCATCTCCTCGCTCAAGCAGGCCGCGACCGATCTGTCGAAGTACTTCGGGGCCGCCGGGACCTCGCTCGACGACATGGCCTCCAACGCCAAGGAGCTCTTCGGGAAGTTCGGCGGGACCGCCGCGTCCGGGGTCATCAGCGGCCTCAGCACCGTCGGCGAGATGATGGCCATGGCCGTCCTCGCCCTGCTCCTCGTCTTCTTCTTCCTGCGCGACTCGGAGCGGGCGATGGGCACGCTCCGCTCGCTCGCGCCCGGCGACAACGCCGACTCCATCGAGGCCATGGCCCGCCGCGCCTTCGAGGCCATCGAGGGGTTCATGCGCGGCACCACGATCATCGCGTTCATCGACGCCCTGTGCATCACCGTGGGGCTGCTGATCCTGGGTGTCCCCGGCGCCTGGGGCCTCGGCGCGCTGGTCTTCGTCGGGGCCTACATTCCGTATCTCGGCGCGTTCCTGTCCGGTGCGGTCGCCGTCCTCGTCGCCCTCGCCGACCGCGGGTTCGCCATCGCGCTGTGGACGCTCGGGGTCGTCCTCGCCGTGCAGGTCCTCGAAGGCCACATCCTCCAGCCGATGATCCAGAGCCGCACCGTGCAGATGCACCCCGCGGTGGTGATGCTCGCGATCACGGCGGGCGCCTCCGTCGCCGGGATCCTCGGAATGCTCCTCGCGGTGCCGCTGACGGCGGCGGCGTTCGGCATCGTCTCGGAGCTGCGGGACCGGTACGCCGTATCGACGACCTCGTAGGGGGACCCGATGTGGGCGCGGGGTACGCCGGGCAACCATCAGGGGCGCGGGGAACTGCGCGACCAGCCGCCAACGACCCGCACCCGGCGACGCGCCTACCCGCAATCCCCTACCCCGGCGCGTCCACCCCCGCCTCCCCGCCGGAGCCCCCCGCGTCCTCGTACAGCTCGAACCAGATGCTCTTCCCGTCCCCCCGCGGATCCACGCCCCACGCCCCCGCCAGCAGCTCCATCAGGACCAGGCCGCGGCCCGACGACGCCAGCTCTCCGGGATGGCGGCGGTGCGGCAGGTCGTCGCTGCCGTCCGCCACCTCGGCCCGCAGCCGGCGCGCGCCGGGTACGCCGGTGACCTCGGCGACCAGCATCGCGTCGCCGTCCGTGTGCACCAGCACGTTGGTGAGCATCTCGGAGACCATCAGGACCGCCGAGTCGACCTGGTCGTCGTCGGCCCAGTCGTGCAGCAGGTCCCGCAGGTGGCGGCGTGCCCCCGCGACCCGCTCCGGCTCGGCCTGGGCGACCGTCAGGACGGTGCGGCGGGCGTCCGTGCGGTGCTCGGGGCGGCCCGTCCGGCTCAGCAGCAGCACCGCTATGTCGTCCTCGCGGCGGTCCGCCAGCGGGCCCGTGGTGTGGTGCGAGGAGGGCCCGTGGACCGCCTGGACGAGGCGGTCGGCGAGCAGTTCCAGGCCGTCCTCCAGGCCGCCCTCTTCCTCCTCGCCCGTGTAGTCCTCCAGCGTCGCCCTGATCCGCGACCAGCCGCTCTCCAGGTCGTGGCCGCCGGTCTCGATGAGGCCGTCGGTGCAGATCAGCATGGTCTCGCCGGCCTCCAGGACGAGCCGGGTGGTGGGGTAGTCCGCGTCCGGGTCGATGCCGAGCGGCAGACCGCCCGCGGTGGGCCGCTGCAGAACCGTTCCGTCAGCCATCCGTATCGCCGGCTCGGGGTGGCCCGCGCGGGCGATCTCCAGGACGCCGGTCGCCGGGTCCGCCTCCACGTACAGGCAGGTCGCGAAGCGCGGGTCGTACTCGGTGGCCTCGTCGGCGCCCGAACCGGACGCCCCTGATCCGGTCGACCCGTAGGAGATGGACTCCGTGATCCCGGACAGGAAGCGGGTGGCGCGGGAGAGGACCGCGTCC
Source organism: Streptomyces sp. NPDC041122 (assembly GCF_055592445.1). NCBI lineage: Bacteria > Bacillati > Actinomycetota > Actinomycetes > Kitasatosporales > Streptomycetaceae > Streptomyces > Streptomyces sp. NPDC041122. The sequence continues at coordinate 386,147 of NZ_JBVIYQ010000003.1, forward strand.
GGGCGGTGCCCCTCGGAGGCGTACGCGCGCAGCGCGATCCGCAGCTGCCCCATCAGGCCCGCCGCCCGCACGTCGTGCCCCTGCACGTCGCCGATGACGAAGGCGATCCGGCCGCTGGGCAGCGGGATCATGTCGTACCAGTCGCCGCCGACCTGGAGGCCGCCCCCGGTGGGCACGTACCGGGCGGCCACCGACATCCCGGGGATCCGCGGCCCGAGCATCGGCAGCATCGAGCGCTGGAGCCCCTCGGTGAGCTCCCGCTCGGACTCCGCGACCCCGGCCCGGGAGAGGGCCTGCGCCAGCATCCGCGCCACCGTCGTCAGGACGGAGCGCTCGTCGGGCGTGAAGGAGACCGGATACGTGAAGGCGGCCATCCACGTGCCCATGGTGCGGCCCGCGACCGTCAGCGGCAGGAACGCCCACGACTGCCGCTCGAAGCGGCTGGCCAGCGGCCAGGCGGCGGGATAGCGCCTGCGGTAGTCCTCGGGCGTGGAGAGGTAGACGGCGCGGCCCGTGCGCACCACCTCGGCGGCCGGGTAGTCCGTGTCCAGGGGCATCGCCGAGAAGGGCCCGTCGTCGCCCGGCTGGTGCCCGTGGTGCCCGATGATCGTCAGCCGCTCGCCCTCCACCCCGAACACCGCGAGGCCGTCCGGCGAGAACCCCGGCATGGAGAGCCCGGCGGCGACCCGCAGTACCTCCTCCGTGGAGCGCGCCTCGGCGAGCGCCCGGCCCGCGTCGAGCAGGAACGCCTCGCGGGAGCGGCGCCAGTCGCCGGTGACCGGGGTGCGGGCGGCCGAGCCCGGCGCGGGCTCGGTGACCTCCTGGAGGGTGCCGATCAGCTCGTACGCCTCGGTGGCGCCGTGCAGCACCGGCTTGGAGCGGCTGCGCACGATCCGCAGGACGCGCCGCCCCGTCTCGTCCATGATCCGCAGCCGGGCCTCGGCGAGGGTGCCCTCGGCGACGGCGAGCTGGACGGTGCCGTAGATCTCGTTCCAGTCCACCGGGTGGAAACGGGAGCGCACACCGGCCTCGGAGAGCGTCTGGGGGCGCGCGGGCAGGCCGAGGAGCCGGGCCGCCTCCGCGTCCAGCGTGACGGTGCCCGAGGCGTTGTCCCAGCGCCACAGCCCGGTCGCGATGGCCGTCAGGACGTCCCGTACGGGAGGCAGGGGGTCGTCCCCCACCTGCGGTACGGGATCGTCGGTGCGCATTGACCCACTTTAGGAAGATGTACAGGGACACCGCCACCGTGCGCGACCGGTTCCGGGGTCCGGGCGGAGGGGCGGGACGGCGCCCGCGACGCCGGGAGGGCGGGGCGGGACGGCACCCGGAGGGTGGTGGCGCCGGATATCCGGAAAGCGATCTTCGCCCGGACGGTAGCCTTGGGGGGTCTGCTCTCTCCCCTATTCGCGAAGACTGGATGAACGACGATGCATCGGTACAGGTCCCACACCTGCGGCGAGCTCCGCGCCTCTGACGTCGGCACCGACGTCCGGCTGAGCGGCTGGCTGCACAATCGCCGAGACCTGGGCGGCATTCTCTTCATCGATCTCCGCGATCACTACGGCATCACACAGCTGGTGGCCCGCCCGGGCACAGCGGCCGCCGAGGTCCTGGACAAGCTGTCCAAGGAGACCGTCGTCCGGGTGGACGGCAAGGTCGTCTCGCGCGGCACGGACAACGTCAACCCGGAGCTGCCCACCGGCGAGATCGAGATCGAGGCCTCCGAGGTCGAGGTGCTCGGCGAGGCCGGCCCGCTGCCCTTCACGATCAACGCCGAGGACGGGGTGAACGAGGAGCGCCGCCTGGAGTACCGCTTCCTCGACCTGCGCCGTGAGCGCATGCACCGCAACATCATGCTGCGCAGCGCCGTGATCGCCTCGATCCGCTCGAAGATGGTGGCCCTCGGCTTCAACGAGATGGCGACGCCGATCCTCACCGCGACCTCCCCCGAGGGCGCCCGTGACTTCGTCGTCCCCTCCCGTCTGAACCCCGGCAAGTTCTACGCGCTGCCGCAGGCCCCGCAGCAGTTCAAGCAGCTGCTGATGATCTCGGGCTTCGACCGGTACTTCCAGATCGCGCCGTGCTTCCGCGACGAGGACGCCCGCGCGGACCGTTCGCCGGGCGAGTTCTACCAGCTCGACGTCGAGATGAGCTTCGTGGAGCAGGAAGACGTCTTCCGCCCCATCGAGAAGCTCATGACGGAGATCTTCACGGAGTTCGGCAACGGCCGCGAGGTCACCTCGCCGTTCCCGCGCATCCCGTTCCGCGAGTCGATGCTGAAGTACGGCAACGACAAGCCGGACCTGCGCGCCAAGCTCGAACTGCACGACATCACCGACGTGTTCGAGGGCTCCGAGTTCAAGGCCTTCGCGGGCAAGCACGTGCGCGCGCTGCCCGTGCCGGACACCGCGTCGCAGTCCCGCAAGTTCTTCGACGGCCTCGGTGACTACGCCGTCGAGCAGGGCGCGAAGGGCCTCGCTTGGGTGCGCGTCGCCGAGGACGGCTCGCTGACCGGCCCGATCGCCAAGTTCCTCACCGAGGAGAACGTGGCGGAGCTGACCAAGCGTCTCGGCCTGGAGGCCGGCCACGCCGTCTTCTTCGGCGCGGGCGAGTTCGACGAGGTCTCGAAGATCATGAGCGCGGTGCGGGTCGAGGCCGCCAAGCGCGCCGGGCACTTCGAGGAGGGCGTCTTCCGCTTCTGCTGGATCGTCGACTTCCCGATGTACGAGAAGGACGAGGACACCGGCAAGGTCGACTTCTCCCACAACCCCTTCTCGATGCCGCAGGGCGGCATGAAGGACCTGGAGGAGAAGGACCCGCTGGACATCCTCGCCTGGCAGTACGACATCGTCTGCAACGGCATCGAGCTCTCCTCCGGCGCCATCCGGAACCACGAGCCCGAGGTCATGCTGAAGGCCTTCGAGATCGCCGGGTACGACGCGGAGACCGTCGAGCACGAGTTCGCGGGCATGCTGCGCGCGTTCCGCCTCGGCGCCCCGCCGCACGGCGGCATCGCCCCGGGCGTGGACCGCATGGTGATGCTCCTCGCCGACGAGCCGAACATCCGCGAGACGATCTCGTTCCCGCTGAACGGCAACGCGCAGGACCTGATGATGGGTGCGCCGACCGAGCTGGACGAGTCGCGGCTGCGTGAGCTGAACATCTCGCTGCGTAAGCCTGCGGCGCAGTAGCGGTTTCCCCCGGCGACAGGGTGACGTCGCTATGAAGGCCCCGGAACCTTTGGTTCCGGGGCCTTTCGGGTTCGCCGTCCTGCTGCGGGCGCGTTGTGGCTGGTCGCGCAGTTCCCCGCGCCCCTGAGAGGAGGGCTCCGCCCCCTCTCAGGCGGCGTGCGTCGGGGAGGAGTTGGCTTCTGCTTCTGCCCACTCCGTCACGAGCCGTTCGTAGACGAGGCGCTCGTCGGGACGGAGACGTCCGCCCGCGCGCAGCCACAGCGCACGGATTTCCTCGTTGACCTCGTCGGCGGTGCGTCGCCGGGCGGGGGAGGGAGTCGTGGCCATGTCGTGAAGCTTACGTAGGCAGGTGTGAAGGCGGCGTCAATTCAAGCCTTCTCTCCGCATGACTTAGCTCACCGTGAGGTGTGCCACTCGGCCCGGTGGGCAGCGTGACCGAGCCGGAGCCGCGGTGCGCCGGGCCCGCGCCGGAGCCCGCGGCCGAAGGTCTCTCCGCGCTCCCGCGCCGGATCGCGCCCCCGCGCCCCGCTCGTCCCCTTCTCGGCGGCCCCCGCCAACTCCCGCCCCGACCAGCGACTTCGGACGCGCGCACCGAGGCGCGCGGACGCACTCGTCGCCGTCCCCGTGACACGGGCGACACGGGTGACACGGAAGAGGACGGTGTTGCGGGCCAGTTGGGTTGCCTCCGTGCCGCATCCGGCGGCCCGGTACCGGCCGGGCGCGGCACGCGGACCAGGGGTGGCGCAGAATCGCCGTTCGCGGGCGGCGGGCACCGCGTGCGGTGACGCGCCGCCGGGCTCAGCCGCAGGGCGCCGCGGCCTCCAGCCGGCTGTCCGTGATGAACGAGGTGACCAGCGAGGTGACGGTTTCCGGCCGCTCCATGAGCAGCATGTGGTCGGCGTCGGGGATCGTGACGAACCGGCTTCCCTCGATGGTCGAGGCGAAGACGCGCTGCTGTTCCGGCGTGGTGACGGTGTCGTGTTCGCCGCAGAAGACCAGGGTCGGTACGCCGGTGAGCCCGCCCGTGAGTTCGGTGCGGGTGCCGAAGGCGCGGGTCAGGGCGTCGTCGATGTCGCGCCGGTCGGTGGCCCGCAGCAGGGTGCGCCGGAAGTAGCTGAGGGCCAGCTCCCTGCGGTGCACGTACCGGTTCTCGTCGAGGCAGAAGAACTCCGCGGCCATCGTGTGCACGAAGCCGTCCACGTCGCCGGCGCTGAGCAGCCGGTGCGACGCGCGGCTCCGGGCGAACTGCGCGTCCGTGATGTGCGAGGGGACCCCGCCGAGCAGGAGGCGGGCGCAGCGCTCGGGGTGCCGCTGGGCGTACCGGAAGGCGATGGACGCGCCGTAGGAGTAGCCGTAGAGGTTGACCTGGGGCGTCCGGAGGCCGTCGATGACGGCTTCGAGGGCCGCGCACAGGGTGTCGATGCCGCGCCCGGCGGGCAGCGGGTCGGCCTGGCCGGAGTCGGGCAGATTGGCGGTGACCAGGCTCGTCACGCCGTTCAGCGCGTCCTCCATCTGCGGCCAGTCGTACATCCCCTGGAACACCCCGCCCAGCGCGACCAGGGGCTCGGTGCGCGACGCGTTCTGCCGCAGCATGCGGTACGGGAAGGACAGACCCTCCACCGTCAGGGTGCGGACGGTCTCCTGGGGCATGGAACTCCTCGGTTCAGTCACGGGTGAGGACGAGGGCGGCGTTGTGGCCGCCGAAGCCGAGTGAGGTCGACGCCGCGCAGCGCAGCCGGGCGGGGCGGGCGGCCCCGGCCACCACTTCGAGGGGGACGGCGGGGTCCTGCCGGTCGAGGTTCACCGTTGGCGGGATCAGCTGCTCTTCGAGGGCGAGGACGGTCAGGACGGCCTCGATGCCGCCCGCGGCGCCCAGGGCGTGCCCCGTCATGGCCTTGGTGGAGGTGATCAGCGGGTGGTCGCCGAGGACGCGGTGCAGGGCGGCGCTCTCGACGAGGTCGTTGATGACGGTCGAGGTGCCGTGCGCGTTGACGTGGCCGACGTCGGCCGGGGCGACGTCGGCGTCGGCGAGGGCGGAGCGCAGGGCCGCCTCGATGCCGGCCCCGCTCTCGTCCGGGGCGACCGGCGAGAAGGCGTCGTTGGAGGCCCCGTACCCGGCGACGTGGGCGCGGACCGCGGCGCCGCGGGCCCGCGCGTGCTCGGGGCGCTCCAGGACGAGCAGCCCGGCGCCCTCGCCCACGACGAAGCCGTCGCGGTCGGCGTCGAAGGGGCGGCAGGCGGCGGCCGGGGCGTCCACGCGGGTGGAGAGCGCCCGCATCTGGCAGGTGCTGGCGAAGACCAGCCGTGAGCTCAGGGACTCCGCCCCGCCGGCGACGGCGATGTCGCAGCGGCCTGCCCGCAGCCAGCCGAGGGCGGTGCCGATCGCGTCGGTGCCGGACGCGCAGGCGGTGCTGACCGCGAGGCTCGGCCCGCGCGCCCCGAGGTCCCGGCAGACGCTGCTTGCGGCGCCGTTCGGCACGCTCAGGGGGGCGACCTTCGGGGTGACCCTGCGGGGGCCGCGGTCGGTGAGGACGGCCTGCTGCTCGTCGTAGAACGTGAGCCCGCCGTGCGCCGAACCGATGACGACGGCGACGCGGGTGCCGTCCCAACGCGCCGGGTCCAGGCCCGCGTTCGCCACGGCCTCGCGGGCGGCGATCACGGCGAACCGGGCGAAACGGTCCATCAGCAGGGTGTCGCGGCCGAGTTCCGCCTCGAAGTCGATGCCCTCGACCGTGTACATGAAGTCGCAGGGCAGTCCCTGCAGGGTGTCCGGGCGGCGCAGGGAGCGGGGGGCGGTGGCGGTGGTGATCTCGCTCCAGGCCCGCTTGGCGCCGACGCCGGCGGCGGTGACGAGACCGATTCCGGTCACGGCGACGGGCCCCTGGGCGGCGGGTGCCGGGGCCGTCGCGGGTGCCGGCCGCGGTGACGGCAGCCCCGCCATCAGACCGTCGCCGCCTTCTCGCACACGACCGTCAGGAGACGGCTGAAGGTGTCCCGGGACGTCAGGTTCACGTCGTCCAGATCCACCCGCAACTCGTCCTCCAGGACGAGCCGCAGCTCCTCCAGGGCGAGGGAGTCGATGTGCATCCGGTGCAGCGGGACGTCGGGGTCCAGGGACTCCGGCGGAAGCCTGAACATCCGTGACACCAGGGCGGTTACGTGTTCTGCGGCATCCACCAACTGCTCCTCGCTCGACCCGACGACCCGGCCTGACGCCCGGAGCCCTGCCCAACGGCGTTGGGGGCCGCGAGGTCACGCAGGTTGCGGCGGCGCGGGTGTTGCGGCGGCGCGGGGGCGGTGGGGGTGCCCTCGGTCGTGCCCGGGAGCCCCCTCCGCGCCGCCCCTACGGGGGCGTGCGCTCGGGTGTGCGCGGGGACGGTACGGGGTCAGCGGCCCCCGCGCTTGAGCGCCCGTAGGAGGTGGGTGAGGGCGGTGGGGGTGGGGTGCAGTTCCTCGGCGGGGGTGTCGCCTTCGCGGAGATGGAGGTGGGGGCCGGTGGCTGCGACTTCTATGCAGGTGTCGCCATCACTGCCGTCGGAGAAGGTGGACTTCTGCCAACTCGACTTCTCGGTCATGGGGATCACAGTTCCTTCGACAAGCGGTGGATGAAGTTGTGCGATCGTGCGGGGCTGAGCGCTGCCTTCTCCACCTGGGTGAGCAATGCCCGAAGCCGTTGCAGCTGCGCCTCGTTGTGGATGGGGCCCTTGTTGACCGGGGCGTCCCGGAGACCGGTGTCCAGCCGGGGGACCGGACCACCGACGTACATCATGGAGACCCCCGCACCCGCGAAGTCATCCTGGTCGACGGGGATGACTCGCACAGATACGCGGTTCTGCCCCGTCAGATCCAAGATGTTGCGCAACTGGGCGCGGGCCACCTGACGGTCGCAGACGCGGATACGCAGCGCGAATTCGTGAACGATGACTTCGTACGGGGTGGGGTCGGCGCCCTCGATGACGCAGCGTCGCCGCATGCGGTGCTCTACCCGTGGCTCCAGTTCGCTGGCCGGCATGCCGGGATTGACGTACGAGAACACCGCACGGGCGTACTCGGGCGTCTGAAAGAGGCCCGGGACGTGGGTCATGACGACCTCGCGCAGAAACGTAGCGTGATGTTCCAGCTCGGCCAGGTCCCAGAAGGCTTGGGGCAGGACTCCTCGGTACGCTGCCCACCACCCGCTGCTCCGGTCCGTGGCCATCGCGACCAGCGCGTCCACCAACGCCTCGTCGGTGCAGGCGTAATGAGATGCCAGGCGGCGGAGCCGAACGGTGCTGACACCCGACAGACCGGACTCGATGTGCGTCATCTGCGCCGGATTAACGCCGAGCAGCGCCGCGGTGTCCCGCGCGGTCAAGCCTGCCGCCTCGCGCATTTTGCGTAGCTCGACGCCCAGACGCACCTGCCGAGCCGTGGGGTGGGACCGCAACGCCATGCGCAGCTCCTCTGGGCAACTGACTTGCTGGAGTGCCTCGTTCGGGTGCCAGAGTACGGCAACGGCTTGCGGCACCTAAATATTGAGGTCTACCGTCGGTGACGCGTCGCACACGCTGCGAAACCCCCGGGGACCCGGAAGCGCACCACCCCGTCATGCCATGGCGGACGTGACACTGCCACCGCCCAGGATTCGCCGCACCCGGCAACTCCCCTCACCACACAAGGAGTTCACGCATGCCTGGAAGCGAACCCTGGGAGTACACCCTGTACATCCCCCACGACCTCCGTGCCGTCACGCTCTGCCGGCACGCCCTGCGGCTCATGCTCACCCTGCACTGTCTGCCGCAAGTCACCGACATGGCCGAGCTGTTGGCCACGGAGCTCGTGTCCAATGCTGTGCGCCACACCAAGGGGCCGGCCGCCCTCCGCGTCCGGTACGCCGACGGGGTCCTGCGGATCGGCGCGTGGGACGCGGACCCGACGCCCCCGGCGCCGCCCCCACGCGTGGCCGCCCCCGGCGCCGAACGCGGCCGGGGCCTCGACCTCGTGCGGGCCTGCGCCGACGGCTGGGGCTGGCATCCGGACGCGCCCGCTCCCGGCAAACACGTGTGGTGCGAACTAATGGCCGCATAGCTCGTTGATCACGTCGTACAGAAAGGAGACCCGATGGTCAGCTCGTCACATGAGGCGATGCACCGGATCTTCCAGAAGGACACGGCCCTGCTGATCCGCTCCCTCCAGCGTCTGCTCCACGTCCCGTTTCCGGAACCCCGGGACATCATGACGCTCGACGTGGATCTCACGGAGATCGAACCCGTCGAGCGCCGCTGCGACACCCTGTTACGGGTGGACACCGACGACGGCAACTACCTGTTCGTCATCGAGTCGCAGGGCAAGAAGGACGAGGCCAAGCGGGGCAGTTGGCCGTACTACCTCTCGTACCTCTACGAGAAGTACCACTGCGAGCCCGTGCTGATCGTCGTGACGCAGAGCGCGGCGACGGCCCGTTGGGCTGCCAAGCCCATCCAGTTCGGGCTGCCGGGCTGGTCCTCGCTCACCGTGCGTCCGATGGTCCTGGGGCCGGACAACGTACCGGTGATCACGGACGAGGTCCAGGCCGCGCAGGATGTCCCCCTTGCGGTGTTCTCGGCGATTACACATGGAAGAGGCCCGGGTGCCGCCGCCATACTGGGGGCACTGGCCTCGGCCCTGGAGACCATCGACCGCGAAGCCGCGGGAATGTTCGCACAGCTCACCCGGTCCGGTCTGGTGGACCCCCGGGCGAAGGAGATCTGGGAGGAACTGATGACGGCGACCAAGTACTTCTTCGACCACCCGTTCGCGGTGAAGGAGCGGGAGGAGGGCCGGGAGGAGGGCCGGGCCCAGGATCGTGCCGAGATGGTCCTGAACATTCTCTCCTGGCGGGGCATCGACGTGCCTCCCGCCGTCCGCGCGCGGGTCACCGCGTGCACCGACCTGGACCAGCTGGCGGTCTGGGCGGAGCGGGCCGTTCACGCGGCTGCGGCGGATGAGTTGTTCGACGGGGACGAAGGCTGACCGGTCGCGAAAAGTCCCGGTGTGCGGCGCGTACCGCTACGCCGTCGGCTTCTCCTCCAGGCGGGGGAACAGCACCGCGCCCTTCGTCACCGTCGCGCCCGCGGGGAGCGTGCCCCACGTGGCCGCGGTCGTGAGCTTCTGGTCCGCGAGCGCGCCGAGCGCCGGCTCCGCGCCGAGGGACTCCCACAGCTTCTGGGAGGTCTCCGGCATGACTGGGTTGAGCAGGACCGCCACCGCGCGCAGCGACTCCGCCGCCGTGTAGAGGATCGTCGCCAGGCGGGCCTTGCCCTCCGGGGAGTCGTCCTTGGCCACCTTCCACGGCTCCTGCTCCGTGATGTAGCCGTTGACCTGCTTCACGAAGTCGAAGATCGCCAGGATGCCGCCCTGGAAGTCCAGCTCCTCGCCGATCTTCCGGTCGGCCTCGGCGACCGCCTTCGCCAGGCCGTCCTGGACCGCCTTCTCCGCGTCGCCGGACGCCGTCGCCTCGGGCAGCGCGCCGCCGAAGTACTTGCCGACCATGGCCGCGAGGCGCGAGGCGAGGTTGCCGTAGTCGTTCGCCAGCTCGCTCGTGTAGCGGGCGGTGAAGTCCTCCCACGAGAACGAGCCGTCGCTGCCGAACGCGATGGCGCGCAGGAAGTACCAGCGGTACGCGTCCACGCCGAAGTGCGACGTCAGGTCCTGCGGCTTGATACCCGTCAGGTTCGACTTCGACATCTTCTCGCCGCCGACCATCAGCCAGCCGTTGGCCGCGATCCTGCCGGGCACGGGCAGGCCCTGCGCCAGCAGCATCGCGGGCCAGATCACCGCGTGGAAGCGGAGGATGTCCTTGCCGACGAGGTGCACGTTCGCGGGGAAGGTCGCGTCGAACTTCTCCTGGTTCGCGCCGTAGCCGACGGCCGTCGCGTAGTTCAGGAGGGCGTCGACCCACACATAGATCACGTGCTTGTCGTCCCAGGGGACCTTCACGCCCCAGTCGAACGTCGACCGAGAGATGGAGAGGTCCTGGAGGCCTTGGCGGACGAAGTTCACTACCTCGTTGCGCGCCGACTCGGGCTGGATGAAGCCCGGGTTCGCCTCGTAGAGGGCGAGGAGCTTGTCGCCGTACTCGCTCAGCTTGAAGAAGTAGTTCTCCTCCTTGAGGAGTTCCACCGGCTTCTTGTGGATGGGGCAGAGCTTCTGCCCGTCGAACTCGCCCTCGCCGTCGATCAGGTCGCCGGGGAGCTTGTACTCCTCGCAGCCCACGCAGTACGGGCCCTCGTAGCCGCCCTTGTAGATCTCGCCCTTGTCGTAGAGATCCTGGACGAACTCCTGCACGCGGTCGGTGTGACGCTTCTCCGTCGTACGGATGAAGTCGTCGTTCGCGATGTTCAGGTGCTCCCAGAGGGGCTTCCAGGCCTCGGTGACGAGCTTGTCGCACCACTCCTGGGGGGTGACGTCGTTCGCCTCGGCCGTGCGCATGATCTTCTGACCGTGCTCGTCCGTGCCGGTGAGGTACCACACCTTCTCGCCGCGCTGACGGTGCCAGCGCGTGAGCACGTCCCCTGCAACGGTCGTGTAGGCGTGGCCCAGGTGAGGAGCGTCGTTTACGTAGTAGATGGGGGTCGAGACGTAGAACGCCTTCGCGTTCTCGTCCGCTCCCTGCTTCTCGGATCCAGTGGCCGCCATGGTCGAAATCCTAACGGCCTGATGAAGATCGATTCACATCGATATCGAAGGGCGGACCCGGGGGTTCCGGGTCCACCCCTCGGGTGGTGCGCGGGGCTGTGGGGCCTCTTACGACCTCTTACGACCTCTTACGGGCGCCAGGTCGCCAGGAGGCCCTCGTAGAGCTCCTTGTCGGTGAGCTCGCGCGGGGCCGGGCCCGCGTGGAAGAAGCCCGCGTTCTCCGCCTTCAGCCTGCGGAGGTAGTCGAACGCCTTCGCGTCGTGCTCGCCGAACGCGACGAACTGGAAGAAGAGGGGGTGCGCGGCGGCCTCGGTGAGGGCCTGGGTCGCCGGGCCCTTCGCGTCGGGGGCGCCGTCCGTCTGGAAGATCACCAGGGCGGGCTCGCCGGCGTGGTCCGACTTCTCGTAGTGGGCCACGACCTCTTCGACCGCGCGGTGGTAGCTGGTGCGGCCGAGGCGGCCCGCGGCGGCGTGCATCTCGTCGATGCGGCCCTCGTACTCGGGGAGGGTGAGGGTGCCGGTCGCGTCGATGTCCGTCGAGAAGAAGACGACGTGGACGGTGGCCTCGGGGTCCAGGTGGGCGGCGAGGGCGAGGACCTGCTCGCCCAGGGCCTGGGCGGAGCCGTCCTTGTAGTACGGGCGCATCGACCCGGAGCGGTCCAGGACGAGGTAGACGGGGGCGCGGGTGCCGGTGAGGTCGTTCTTCTTGAGGGCGGCGCCGGCCGAGCGGAATGTTGCGGCGAGCGCGGGGGCGGTGGCCTTGAGGCGGGCGGGGGTGAGGGCGGGCTTGGCCTTGACCTTCGGCTGGGCGTCGTCCGTCGCGGTGTCCTCAGCCTGCGGCTGGGCGTCGGCCTTCGGCTCGGGGGTGGCCTTAGGGGTGACCTCAGCCTTCGGCTCGGGGGCGTCCGCCGGGAGGACCTCAGCCTGCGGCTCGGCGTCTTCCTCCTTGGCGCCCTCGTCGTCCTCGCCCGGCACCGGGGGCTGTGCCCACCCTTCCCCAAGCTCTCGGCTCCGCTCGAGCAGGGGAGACCCCAATCGCCCTGCGGGACGTTTGCCCACAGCGGTGACGGCTTCGTCGGCGTCAGCCTTCGGCTCGGGCTTGGTCTGAGCGGGAATCTCGGCCTCGGCCTTGGCGGAAGCCTTCGGCTCCGGAGCGGTGGCGTCAGCCTCCGGCTCGGAAGGTGTCGCGTCGGACTTCGGCTCGGAGGTTGCGTCAGCTTCCGGCTCGGGTACCGCGTCACCCTTCGGCTCCGGCGTCGCGTCACCCTTCGGATCCGGTGACGGGGACTGGGGTGGGACCGTCACGTTGTCGAAGGCCGCTGCCACCAGGTCGTCGACCGCCGACGCGGACGGTTCCTGGCTCGGGGACGGGACCGAGGCCTTGCGGGGCGGGTCCGGGGTCGGCTCCGAGGACGGGGACGGCAGCGTCACCGCCTCCGGCGACGCATCGTCCGCCGGCGCGGAGGGGGACGGGAGGTCCGCCGCCTCCGACGAGGAGGACGCCGGCGTCACCTCCGGTTCGGGCGCAGCCGCATACGACTCCCCACGCTCGGGCTCCCGAGCCTCCGGAACGCTCTCCTTGCGTGACCGTCCGAACGCGTTCCGCAGGCGGTTCAGAATGCCCATGTGCGCAACCCTTCGCGTGAGTTGATTCCGATAATCCCTGGCCAGGGCGGACACGTAAGGTTAGCCGCCGTCGCAGGCGATCTTGGGCAGGGTCGGGCTCCGTCACCCGCCCGTGCCGCGCGCCGCGCACCCCCGGTCCGTAACTCCCTCCCCACCGGCGCGGATTCACCCTTCACCCGCCGTTCACCCGCAGGCCGCCGCCCCGCAGGAACCCGCCCCTAGCCTCACGGCGGAATCAAGCCACGCCACCTGCGACGCCACCTGCCAGGCCAGGCCAGGCCACGCCACCACGACGGAGGAACCGTGCGCACACTGCTGCCGATCATCAGCTCGCATCAGGGGAGCGGCGGCCGTTCCGCCCTGACCTGCCGGTTCCGCTGCGGCGACGCGTGCTTCGGCGAGGTGCCCAACACCAGCGACAACGCGTACGTCGGCGACGTCATCGCCGGTGCCCTCAGCCGCCGTTCGATGCTGCGCGCCGCCGCCGTGGTGACGGTCGCCGCCGCGGCGGGCGGTGCCGTCGTGGCGGGTCCGGGTGCTCCCGACGCCGTCGCCGCCACGCCCACCACGGGGCGGCACGGCGGGCGCCACGACCAGGGAGCGCGCGGACTGCGGTTCGCGCCCGTCGCCCCCAACACCGCCGACACCGTCACCGTCCCCGCCGGGTACCGGCAGAACGTCGTCATCCGCTGGGGCGAGCCCATCCTGCGCGGCGCCCCCGCCTTCGACGCCGACCGGCAGAGCGCCGCGGCGCAGGCCGGGCAGTTCGGCTACAACAACGACTTCCTGAGCCTGCTGCCGCTGCGGCGCGAGCACGGGCGGCAGCTGCTGGTCGCCAACCACGAGTACACCGACGAGGTGTTGATGTTCCGGGGGTACGACCCGCAGAACCCGACCCGCGAGCAGGTCGAGACCGCCTGGGCCGCCCACGGCCTCTCCGTCGTCGTGGTCGAGGGCGAGCGGCGCGACGGCTCGCTGCGTGCCGTGCCGCGCCACCGGCTCAACCGGCGGCTCACCGCCACCAGCCGGTTTCGGCTCTCCGGACCCGTCGCGGGCAGCACCCTCGTCCGTACGCAGGCCGACCCGCGCGGCACCACCGTCCTCGGCACCCTCAACAACTGCTCGGGCGGCACCACCCCGTGGGGCACCACGCTGCACGGCGAGGAGAACTTCAACCAGTACTTCGCCAACGCAGCGAAGGTCACCGACCCGGCGACCGCCGCCCGCCTCAAGCGGTACGGCGTCACCGGTGAGGCCTCCGAGCGGAAGTGGGAGCGGTTCGACCGCCGATTCGACCTCGACCGGGAGCCGAACGAGGCCAACCGGTTCGGCTGGGTCGTCGAACTCGACCCGTACGACCCGGAGTCCACCCCGCGCAAGCGCACCGCGCTCGGCCGCTTCAAGCACGAGGCGGCGCAGCCGCGGCTGACCCGCGACGGCCGGCCGGTGGTCTACATGGGCGACGACGAGAAGTTCGACTACTTCTACAAGTTCGTCGGCAGCAAGCGGATGGCCAAGGGCACCTCGCGCGCCGCGCACGAGCACAACCTCACGCTCCTCGACGAGGGCACGCTGTACGTCGCCAGGCTGACCGGCGACTCCCCGGCCGACGAGATCGACGGCAAGGGGACGCTGCCCGGCGACGGCGAGTTCGACGGGGGCGGGACCTGGATACCGCTCGCCACCGCGGGCCCCGGCGGGCACGCCGTCAGTCACGTCGACGGCATGAGCGCCGAGGAGGTGTACGTCTTCACGCGGCTCGCCGGTGACAAGGTCGGCGCCACGAAGATGGACCGGCCCGAGGACATCGAGCCGTCGCCGCACACCGGCAAGGTGTACGTCGCCCTGACGAACAACTCCGACCGGGGCAAGGCGGGCAAGGCCGGGGCCGACGAGGCCAATCCGCGCGACCTCAACAAGCACGGGCAGATCCTGGAGCTGACCGAGCGGGGCGACCGCGCGGAGGCGACCACGTTCGGGTGGTCGCTGTTCCTCGTCGCCGGTGACCCGGAGGACCCGGCGACGTACTTCGCGGGCTTCCCCAAGGAGCGGGTCTCGCCGATCTCCTGCCCGGACAACGTCGCCTTCGACCCGCACGGCAACCTGTGGATCTCCACGGACGGCAACCAACTCGGCTCGCACGACGGCCTGTTCGGCGTCGCGACCCGCGGTGAGCGGCGCGGCGAGCTCAAGCAGTTCCTGACCATGCCGACCGGTGCGGAGACCTGCGGTCCGCTCGTCCAGGACCGGCGGGTGCTCGTCTCCGTGCAGCATCCGGGAGAGGTCGACGGGGCGTCGGTGGAGAAGCCGGCGAGCGCCTGGCCGGACGGCCCCGGCCGGATCGTCCGCCCGTCGGTCGTCTCGGTGTGGCGCGAGGACGGCCGCGACATCGGCGTCTGACCGCGAGGGCGCGGGTACGCGGAAGGGGCGCCCCGCGCTCGCGGGGCGCCCCTTTCCGGCGTATACGGAGACCTGGCTGGGCCGTTCCGGTCAGCTGTCCTGGTGCTGGTTCCTGCGGTACAGCGCGAAGCCGAGACCCGCCGCGCCGATCGCCGCCATGCCGCCGCCCGCCGCGATCAGCGGCGCGTCGCCGGACGTCGACTCGACACCGTCCGCGCCGGCCTTGACGCCACCCCGCGGGACGACCCGGTCGGAGCCGTCGCGCGGCTGGGGCTTGGCGTGACCGTTGCCGTTGCCGTTGGTGTGGGTGCCGTTGGTGTTGTGGTGGTGGTTGTTGCCGTGGGTCTTGCCCTCGACCCAGCCCTTCATGGTGCCGTCGGGGTTCAGGACGAAGTGCGCGCCGTTGTGCTGTCCGTACGCCGGCTTGCCGCCCGACTGCTTCAGGGTGTCCCACACGGTCTTCTTGCCGGTGTCGGGCGCCTTGGCGATCATGTCGGCCTCGTAGCCCGTCCTGACCTTGTAGACCTTGGCGTCGAACCCGGAGCCGCCGAGGTCGCGGTACTCGCGGACGAAGACGCGCTTGTGGTCCGGCTTCGGCTTCGGCGGGGCCGGCTTGGCCGTCATGGTGACGGTGCCGCTCGGGGTCAGCGTGAAGGTGTTGCCGTCGATCTTGGTGGTCGCGGGCTTCTCGTACGCGGTGAGGGAGCCCTTGCCCTTGCCGTTCAGGGATATGGCGGCCTTGGCGGTGCGGGCGGAGGCGTTGACGTCGACCTTCGCGGTCCAGCCCTTGCCGAGGTTCGTCGTGCCCTTGGAGACCCAGCCGCCGGGGACGGGCTTGTCCTTGTCCTTGTCCCCGTCCTTGTCCACGATCTTGGCGGTGACCGTGCCGTCGGGGGAGAGGGTGAAGGTGCTGCCGTCGATGGTGGTGGACGCGGACTTCTCGTAGGCCGTGAGGGAGCCCTGGGCGGCGCCGTCCTTGGTGATCGTCGCCTTGGCGGTGCGGGCGGAGGCGTTGACGTCGACCTTCGCGGCCCAGCCCTTGCCGAGGTTCGTCGTGCCCTTGGACTCCCAGCTGCCGGGGACGGGCTGGTCCTTGTCGTGGTTCCCGTCCTGGTCCTTGTTCCCGTCCGGGTCGGTCCGGTCCTTGCCGGAGTCGTCCTTCTTGCTGTCGTCCCTGCCCGACTCGTCCTTCTTGTTCTCGTCCGGGTTGGTCTTGTCCCGCCCCTGGTCCTGGCCCTGGCCCTGGTCCTGACTCCGGTCCTGGTCGCCCGGGGCGACCTGGCCCTGCGGGGTCGACGGGGCGTCCGCGGCGAACGCCGTCGTCGTCGGGGCGGCGAGCGCGGCGATGGCTCCGGTGGCGATGGCGGCGGTACGGAAGGTACGGCGGGTGGCGCGCATGGTGGTGACTTCCCTCGTGGCTGCGGATCGAGCTGTCCGTTTTTGTGCCCCTTTGCGGTGGCGACAGACACGAAGGTACGGGCGCGATGTGTGCGTCATCCGTCGGAAACGTAACAAGTGGGCGCAGGCCGCGACCCAGTACCGTAAAACGGCTGAAAGTGCAGGTCAGAGGGGGTTTGGTCGAAGGTCACCGGCTGGCCGGGACCAACGTCCCGCCGGTGCTCCCCCCGGCGCTCCCCCGGGGCCCGCCGGCCCGCGTGAGCCACTCCGTGTAGGCGGGCGCCTGCCGCGCCGCCTCCCAGTAGGCGGCCTCCAGCTCGCCGTAGACCGCGTCGAGCTCCTCCTCGGTGCGGGCCGCGAGGACGAGACGTACGCCGAGGGGGTCGCCGTACAGGGGGCGTACGGCCATGTCGGTCCTGCCGCGCGAGGTGGGCTGGCAGAGGGCGACGACCTCGCCGGTGGCGACGAGGGAGGCGGCGGTGAGGTAATCGCCGTGCAGCACAGGGGGGTTGAGCCCGGCCGCGGTCAGGACGCGGCGCAGCCCGTCCCACTCGCCGTCGACCGTGGGGTCCACCATCCAGCGGTCGCTCGCCAGCTCGGAGAGGCGGACGACGGGGTGGTCCGCCGCGGGGTGGTCCGCGGCGAGGGAGACGAACTGCGGCTCCCGGTCGAGCAGGACGCGTCTTCGGAGCGCTTCGGGCATGCGCAGCGGGCAGCCCTCCACCTCGTGCACGAAGGCGATGTCGAGGTGGCCGGTCACCACCATCTGCAGCAGGGCGTTCCCGGACACGTCCATCTGGAGCGACATCTCGGTGCCCGGCAGGCGGGCGCGCAGCCTGCGCAGCCAGCCCGGTATGGCGCGGCTGGCGGTGGACCCGATGCGCAGCTGGGGCCCCTCGGCGGCGCGGGCGGCGGCCGCCTGCGTCTCGGCGACCAGGGCGCGCATCTCCGTCACCAGGGGGCGGGCCCGGCTGAGCACGACCCGGCCGAGCTGGGTGGGGCGGCAGCCCGTGCGCTCCCGCGAGAAGAGCTGCCCGCCGAGCGCGTGCTCGATGCGCCGCAGCTGGGTCGTCAGCGACGGCTGGCTCATGCCGAGCTGGCGGGCGGCCTTGTGCAGACTGCCGGTGTCGGCGATGGCGCACAACGCGCGGAGGTGCCTGACCTCGAGCTCCATGGCGCTTGAGCGTAGAGGCGGTGCGGCCGTCGCACCAGACGCTCAAACCCCATGAGAACCGGCCGTTCTGGGCAGGCCTGGACCTGGTGATAGCCCGGAGCTATCGCGAGTTGCCATCATTCCCACGCGCCCCAGGCTCCCCGACACTCACCGGTACCGAACCGTTCACCTTTCACCGACCGCCCCCACGCGGTCGTGGAACGAGTAGGGAGCCCCCCACACATGAACAAGCGTTACCTGTCCGTCGCGGCCGTCCTCGGTCTGACCGTCGCCGGTCTCGGCGCGACCTCGGCCTCGGCCACGACCGCGGCGCACGACTCCGCGTCCGCCACCCCGTCGTACGCCCGGTACCAGGGCTCGGCGGCGGAGGCCAAGGCCAACAAGGCGTTCTTCGAGGCCGTCGTGAAGGCGGTCGCCGAGAAGCGCGCGGCCCACCCCGGCGCGAAGTCCGTGACCGTCACCTACGACGCGTCCGGCGCCCCCACCTTCGCCCAGCAGATAGCCAGCTCGGCGTCCATCTGGAACGGCGCGGTCTCCAACGTCAAGCTCCAGGCTGGGAGTTCCGGCGCGAGCTTCTCCTACCGCGAGGGCAACGACCCGCGCGGCTCGTACGCGAGCACGGACGGCCACGGCAACGGGTACGTCTTCCTCGACTACGCGCAGAACCAGGAGTACGACTCCACGCGCGTCACCGCGCACGAGACCGGGCACGTGCTCGGGCTTCCGGACACGTACGACGGGCCGTGCAGCCAGCTGATGTCGGGCGGCGGGCCCGGCCCGTCCTGCACGAACTCGCAGCCGGACGCGACGGAGCGGGCGCAGGTCGAGCAGCTCTGGGCGAATGGGCTGGCGAAGGCGCTGCACAAGGTCAACGGGCGCTGAGCGCGGGGCTGTAACGGGATTTCTCGGTTGTCGGGGAGCTGCGGGCCGGCTGTGGCTGGTCGCGCAGTTCCCCGCGCCCCTTTAGTCACCCTGCGGTGACGCCATCGCTTCGCGCGGCGGTCGCTGCTTGGCGCAGGGGCCTCGGGATGTCGTGCTTGTCGGGAGCTGCGGACCGGTTGTGGCTGGTCGCGCAGTTCCCCGCGCCCCTTTCAGGGCACCTTCGGCGAGGTGATGGCTCGGGCCGCCGCCACCTCCTGGCGCAGGGACTCCAGGACACTGTTCTCTGCCGTATCCGTGAAGTCCACGTCGCCCTTCTCCAGGATCACCGAGGCCCGCAGGCGGCCGGCCAAGCCCCTTAGTTCCCGGGCCACTTCGGCCACCTCGGCCGGGGCGGGGGGCTGTGCGCCGTGCCGGATACGGACCCTCGCCGCGGTCGTGGCGTCCAGGATGCGTTCGACGGCGACGACCAGTGGCCACCAGGCGGCGGCGTGCGCGCCGGTCGGCGGCGGTTCGGTCAGGGCGCGCTGGAACTCGGAGCGGATCACGGACAGGTCCCGGTAGAGGCCGCGGCGCATCCTCGCGCGGGCGGCCGGGTCCCCGTCGGCGCCGAACGCGCACTCCACGTACCGCGCGGTGTCCGCCACCGCGTCCGCGAGCCGGTCGCCGATCCGGGTGCCCCAGCTCTCCGGCCAGAGCAGATAGCCCGCGACCAGCGCGATGCCGCAGCCGATCAGGCTGTCCACGAGGCGCGGCAGGACCAGGCCGACGCCCTGGTTGTTGAGGATGTCGGAGAGCAGCAGGATCACCGGGGTGATCGCCGCCGTCTGGTAGCCGTAGCCGCGCACGGTGAACGCCGGGATGAGCGGCGCGAGCAGCATCATCACCGGCACGTCCCACCAGCCGTGCGGCACCTCGACGAGGACGGCGGCGGCGATGACCAGGCCCGCGGCCGTGCCGAGCGCGCGCAGCACCGCGCGGGAGAAGACCGAGCCGAAGTCGGGCTTGAGGACGAAGGTGACGGTGAGCGCCACCCAGTACGACCTGGGCACGTCGATGAGCGAGACGAGGGCCTGGGCGATGCCGATGCAGAGCGCGAGGCGCAGGCCGTAGCGCCAGGAGGCGGAGGACAGGACGACGTTGCGGGCGGCGCGGCGGGCGCGGACGCGCAGGGCGGCGGGGCGGCCGAGGCGGTCCTCCGCCTCGATGACGCCGAGCGGGTCGGGGTCGTCCAGGGTCTCCGCCGCGTGCCGGACGGCGTGGTCGAGGGCGCGGGCGGTGTGGTCCCCGGGCGCGGGGAGCGCGGCCGTGGCGCGGGTGCCGGGGCGTTCCCCGCCGGCGTGCGCGTGGCCGCCCCGCTCGACGGCCGCCGCCAGCGCGCGGACCGCGTCCGGGACCTCGGCGGGCAGCCGGGCGCAGGCGTGCCGGGCGGCCTGGTCGGCGGCGGGGGCGGCCTCGATCACCGGGGTGAGGGCGTTCAACTGGCCGACGAGCCGGACCAGTTCCGGGCTGCGGCCGTGGTCGCGGGTGCGCCGGGCGAGGACCAGGTCGTAGCTCTGGTTCAGGGCGGCGGTCACGGCGGTGCGGGCCTCGCCGTACGCGTCCGTGCCCGCCGCGTCGAGCAGCGCGGCCACGGAGCGGTAGGAGGCGGCGACGGAGGCGCGTTCGGGGACGCCGGAGCGCAGCGGCCAGGCGAGCAGGGCGAGCGCGAGGACGAGGAGCCCGCCGCCGGTCATCAGGAGCGGGGCGAGCCACCACTGCCCCGGCATGGGAAGGCCGGCGCCGACCACGGAGTTGAGCAGCAGGAGCAGCCCCGAGACGGAGGCGACGGCGCCGATCGTGGACATCATCCCGGAGACGAGGGCGACGAGGGTGACCGCGCCGACCGCCACCCAGCCGTGTCCGAAGACGAGCGTGCCGAGGGTGACGCCGAGCGCGCCGAAGAGCTGCGGCACGGCGATGTTGAAGATCCGCATCCGGTAGGCGTCGGCGGTGTCGCCGATGACGCCGGAGAGGGCGCCCATGGAGGCGAGCGCGCCGTACGAGGGCCTGTCCGCGAGGATGCCGGCGGCGAGCGGGAGCGCCATCGCGACGGAGGCGCGGGCCACGGCGGCCCAGGGGACGGGGGCGGACTGCGGTTTGAGGGACCTGACCAGCCAGTCGGGCGGGGCGAGCGGGCTCAGTGAGACCGGACGGGACGGACGGGACTCTCGGGGCATGCGCCCATTATCGGCGCTTTACGGGCCCTGCCCCGGCCGGCGGATCAACGCGCTGTTTCGTCTTTGTGCAGATCAGGGGTGGGCCGGCTCGTGGAGGATCAGGGTGACGGCCAGGGCCCGGTGGTCGGTGCGGCCGATCTCCAGGAAGCGCGCGTCGCGGGCCGCGAAGTCCGGGGTGGCCAGGACGTGGTCGATCTGCGTGCCGAGCGGCGCGGGCGCGGCGGCGGGCCAGCTCGGGGCGCGCGGGGTCCCGGCGAGGCGGGCGGCGTCGCGCACCCCGGCGTCCAGGACGGCGCGGAAGGCGGCGTGGTCCTGGGTCGCGTTGAAGTCCCCGGCGATGATGGTGGACCGGCCGTCCCCTGCGGCGGCGTACTCCCGCAGCTCGCCGAGCTCGGCGCGCCACAGGCCGACCTGGCGGGGCGCGGGCGGCATCGGGTGCGCGAGCTGGACGCGTACGGGACGGCCCTGTACGTCGGCGACGGCGCCGGGCATGCCGAGCGTGGCGTCGATGCCGGCCGCGCGCTTCAGCGGGACCTTGGCGAGGATGACCGAGCCCTCCGCGGCGTCCGCGGCGTTCGCGTCGACGGCCGCGCGGTAGGGGTAGTCGGCGCGGGGCAGCTCCGTGCGGAGCAGGGTGGCGCAGGCGTGGTCGCACTCCTCGACGAACAGCAGGTCGGGCCGCTCCTTACGGACGGCCCGGAGCAACCCCTGGGTGCCGTTGCCGAATTCGACGTTCGACGTCAGCACGCGCAGTTCGGCGACGGCGTCGCCGCGGGGCGCGTCGGTGTTCCCGTACGGCTGCAGGTACCAGGCGACGAGGCCGAGGACGACGACACCCCACAGCATCCCGGCCCGCCACCGGCCGAGCACCGCCATGAGCAGGCCGGCGCCGGCCGGCACGAGCAGCCAGGGCAGGAAGGCGAGCACCTGCGGGACGGGCGTGAGCCCGTCGGAGTCGGCGATCCGGAAGCCGAGGACGGCGCTGACCGCCGCCAGCAGCAGCCCGCCGCCCCACGCGGCGGCCCGCCCCGTACGGCGTGGCGCCCGCTCGGCGGTGTCGGGGGCGGAGGCGGGGGCGAACGTCGCGCCGTCCGCGCCGCCCGTCCGGTGCGCGCTGTCCAAGGGGAGGGGCCTCTCGTCGTCGGTGCCGTCGCCCGCATCCTCCCTCAGAGACGGGCCGGGGCCGACGGGGGTTGCGCGCGCCGCGGGCCGGCCGCCGGCCGCCGCGCGCCCCGCAGCCGGACGAACAGCGCGATGCCGAGCGCCACGGCGGTACACACCCCGACGATGATCCACGACGTCACCCGCAGCGTCTCCGTCAGCGCGTCGTAGACCGCGCCCGCCGCGTCCCGCGAGATGTCGGCCGGCAGGTCGTCCAGGGTGAAGGACCGGCCGACCGCGATCGCCGACAGCAGGGCGAGGGCGCCGAGGGCCATGCCGACGGCCGTGGCGACGACGGCCCGGCGGCGCCGGCCGGCGAGCAGGCAGCCCACGACGGCCAGGACGCCCGCCGCCACCGCCGGCCACACCCCCGCCACCTGCAGCGCGTGGAAGCTGCGCCAGAGCCACCCGAAGTCGTCGGACTGCAGGACCGCGACCTCGGTGTGCCGCACCGGGATCTTCGAGGCGAACGGCACGCCGTCGTCCTTGAGTTGCTGCTTGATCTGCTGGGTGATGGGGGCCAGGTCGATGGTGACCTCGCCGTTGGAGGCGTCGTTGAGGGCGGACTGCACGGCGTCGTGCGCCGCGCGGTTCGCCGCGTTCCAGGCCGTCTTGTACGCCGCCGTCTCGGTGAACGACCGCACCGCGTCCCGTACGAACGACTCGACGGTGCCCTGCAGCGGACCCACGTCGATCTCCTTCATCACCGAGCCGGTGACCGCGTCCGCCACCGCCGAGCGCACCGCGGGGTCGGAGGCGAGCGGCGCCATGGTGGCGACGTAGCTGTCCCGGTCCCCGATCTCGTACGTCGCCCAGACGGAGAGCGTGCCGAGGGGGACGAGCAGGCAGGCGAGGGTGAGCAGGAGGGCGGACAGGGCGGAGCGGGCGCGGGGTGTTCGCGGGTCACGGCGGACGGTTTTCGGCACGCATCCAAGGCAAGGGCCCGGCCGCGGGCCACGCGACCGGGGCGACTGCATATGGGGCAACGGCGTCAGCCGCGCGGGCCCGGCGGGACGCGGGTCCCCCGGCGCCCCAACCCCCGTCGCACGCGGTGGTGCAGACGCACCGTCACCGTCCCGGGCACCGCCACGAGGAGCACCGCCCGGCCGCGCGCCCGCGCCGGCCCCGACCCGGACGACGAGGAACCCCCGGAGCGGCCCGGTCCGTACGGGCGGGCGAGCGGCCCGGTCCGCACGGGCGGGCGAGCGGCCCGTCGGGGTCCCGAGAACGCGCCGCTCACCCGGGCCCCGCACGGTTCCGGTGGAGGGCTCGGCCGAACGGGTGTTTCCTGGATGAGGGGGCGAGGAGGTCGATCATGAGAATCGCTCTGAGCCTGGGGGCGGTGGCCGCCGCGACGCTGCTGGCCGCGGGCACCGCCGGCACGGCGGCCGCCGCGAGCACGGGCGTCCCCGCGCACCACGACGACGGGCCCATCTGGGGCACCGTGGTCTCCGGCCCGGACCTGAAGGTCAGGGACGAGCCGAGCACCCACGGAAAGATCCTCGACAGGCTGCCGTACGGCAGCGAGGACCGGGTCAAATGCGCCGTCCGCGGTACCACCGTGCACGGCGACCCGCACTGGTACTGGCTGGAGGGCGAGCGCGGCTGGGTGAGCGCCGCCTACATCGACACCGGCGGCCGCCACGTGCCGAACTGCAACGCCACCGACGATCCGTGCCCGCAGTGGCGCGACCGCTGACACCCGTCCGCTCCCGCGACCGGTGACGTACCGCTTCCCCCACGGAAGGAACCGTCATGGCACACGCCGCACCCGCGTACACCGCCCACGCCCCCGGCTCCAGAACCGGCGCGACCGCAGGCCTGTGGGCCGGCCTCCCGCTGCTCCTGGGCATCGTCTACGGCTTCTGGACGTCCGGCATCCGCCGCGTCGGCGAGCCGATCACCACCGGCAACGTCATGTTCGGCGTGGTGACCGGTCTGCTCTTCGCGGCCGTCTTCTTCGCCCTGCACCGGTTCGCGCCCGCGCTCCCCCGCGAGCTGCGCGCCCTGTCCTGGACGGCGTTCACGGGGATCGCGTTCGGCTTCCTCTACAGCCAGACCGACGCCAGTGTGCTGCGGTCGGTGGGGATGTCGCTCGCGGTGTCGGCGCTGACCTTCGTGGCGGTCTTCTACCGGTACTACACGCGGGAGTGAGCGCCCGGGCCGTCCCGCCGGGCGCCCACGTCGCCGCTCCTACAGGGCGTTCAGGTCGACCGCGCGGGCCATCGCGCGGTACCCGGCGTCGTTCGGGTGCAGATGGTCACCGCTGTCGTACGCGGGGGCGATCCGCTCCGGGTCCGCCGGGTCGGCGAGCGCCTTGTCGAAGTCGACGGTACGCGTCGTACTCGCCGGAGGTCCGCACCCACCGGTTGAACGCGTCGCTCACCGCCGCCGCGTGCGTGCCGTCGTGGTCGGAGCCGCCGAACGGGAGCAGCGTGGCGCCGACGATCCGGACGCCCTTGGCGCGGGCCTGCCGTATCAACTCCCGGTGCCCTTCGATGAGTTCGCGGGCCGAGACGACCGGGGCGGGCTTGAAGGTGGGCTGGTCGGTCTCGCTGAAGCCGATGTCGTTGACGCCCTGGAGAACGACGGCCGTGCCGACGCCGGGCTGGTCGAGGGCGTCCCGCGCGAAGCGGTTGGCGCTCCTCTCGCCGTACCAGGCGGAGTCGTTGAGGACCAGGTTGCCGCCGATGCCGGCGTTGAGCACGGGCCGCCGGTCGCCGGACTTCGCCAGGCGCTCGGCGAGCGCGTCCGACCAGCGCCGGTCGCGGTCGGCGGTGGAGGCGAAGCCGTCGGTGATGGAGTCACCGAAGAGGGCGACCCCGTCGCGCCGGGGCCGTTCCCTGCCGCCGACGTCCACGCCCGCGAGGTAGTACCAGGCCTCGGTCGACTCGCCGAAGGCCGCGCCGGAGGTGTCGGCGGCGTGGTCGCCCTTCGCCCGGTAGCTGGTGGCGAAGGACTGGGCGTGGAAGGTGGCGGGTCCGGTGGTCCCGGCCAGGTGCAGCGTAATGGTCACGGACTCGAAGGCGTCCAGGTCGAGACCGGCCGGGTCGCTGGCGAGTTGGCGGTGCGCGGGGAGGGTCACGGACGACCGTCCGCCGAAGGTGAGCCGGCGGACCGAGCCCTTCCGCACCGACGCGGGCGCCCCCTTCTCGGTGCGGGCGATGGTGGCGCCGGCGATCCTCAGCGGTGAGCTGCCGTAGGCGTTGGACAGCCGGATGCGGGCCCGGTCGCCGCCCTCGGTGACGCGGACGACCTGGCGCAGGGTCTGGCCGTCGAAGCCGGCCTCCGACCAGTTGGCCTTGAAACCGGTGCTCGGGCGCTGCGGGGAGGCGGTCCACGCGGCGGTCCACGCGGCCCCCTTCCCGGCGTCGGGACGGCCGGAGGGCGCGGCCTCGGCGCCGGAGACGGCGAGCCCCGCGGTCAGGGCGAGCGCGGCGACGGAGGCGGTGAGGGCGAGGGCGGTGCGGGCACGCGAAATCATCGGGAGCTCCCGGGGGTTGAGGGGGAAGGGCCGGTGCGGCGGCTGCCGTCCCGACTCCTCAAAGATCCGCCGGGACGGGCGGCCGATCAACGCCGATCCGTGAAACGATCGACGCCGTCACGCTTATCGATGCAGGTCACGGGGGGGGTACGTGGTGGAACGCCAGGAGCTGGAGACGTTCTTGACGCTGGCCGAGGAGCTGCATTTCGGGCACACCGCCGAGCGGCTCCTGCTCTCCCAGGCCCGGGTCAGCCAGACGGTGAAGAAGCTGGAGCGCAAGATCGGCGCCCCGCTCTTCGAGCGCACCAGCCGGGTGGTGCGGATGTCCCCGCTGGGCCGCCAGTTGTACGAGGATCTGGCGCCGCTGCACCGGCAGATGGAGGCGGCCCTGGCGCGCGCCAAGGACGTGGCGCGCGGCGTGGCGGGCGAGCTGGACGTCGGCTTCCTCGGCGCGGGCGCGGGCACGCTGACCGGCCCGGTCCTCGCGGCGTACCGGGAGCGCTGCCCCGGCGTCGAGGTGCGGATGCGGGAGATCCAGTACCGGGACCCGCTCGGCGCGCTGCGCGACGGCGAGATCGACCTGCTCTTCACCTGCCTGCCCGTCGAGGAGCCCGACCTGACGGTCGGCCCGGTCGTCATCAGGGAGAAGCGGATGTTGGCGGTGCCGCTCGGCCACCCGCTGGCCGGCCGGTCCTCCGTCTCCCTGGAGGAGCTGGCGGACGAGACGTTCTTCGGGATCGCGAACGGCGCGCCCGCGTACTGGTGGGACTTCCACGTGCCGCGCCGGACGCCCGCCGGACGGGAGATCCGGCGGGTGCGGACGGTCGCCTCCTTCCAGGAGCTGATGACCCTCGTCGCGACGGGCCAGGGCGTCTCCCCGGTGGTCGCCTCGGTGCGGGAGTACTTCTCGCGGCCCGACGTCGTACTCGTACCGCTGGACGGCGTGCCCGACGCCGAGGTGGCGCTGATCCACCGCACGGCGGGGGTGAACGCCCGCGCCGAGACGTATCTCCGGGCGGTCCGGGACACGGTGGCGGCGCGGGGCGGGCCCGCGCCGTACTGAGCGTGGGCGCCGCCCGGAATCCCGGTGCTCCCGGCGCGCCCCGGCGCTCCTCAGGTGTGGCTCACGCCGTGGCGTCCGCCATGGTCACGCGGCAGGAGAAGGCCTCGATGTCCTCCTGCCGGGCGGTGACCGACACGCAGGGGCGCTCGCCCGGGTGAGTGGGGGGCTCGACGGTCGCGGTGATCAGGCAGGGGGCGTCGAACTCGACGTAGCGGAAGAACGCCGACTCGAAGCGGACCGGCAGTACGGCGCCGGCCCGGGGCCCGTGCACCGCGTGGGCCGCCTGCCGGGCGGCCTCCAGGAGCAGCATGCCCGGGGCGTGGTCGACGGGGTGGTCGAACAGGATGGGGTGCGCGTAGTCGACGTGCAGCAGCCACCGGTCCGGCGCCGCGGTGGGGCAGAGCACCACGTCGTCGGCGTGCTCCCGGTTGACCGACGCGGGCGGGAGCACCGGGACGGCGCCGCTGAGCGGCATCGGGGCGACCTCGCTCGACACCGTGCACCGCTCGCCGCGCAGCCTGCGGTAGATGGCGGGCGCGTGGCTGCTGAACCGGGTGCGCGCGGTGCCGAGCGGCAGGCCGTCCCGCAGGATCTCGATGTCTATGGTGAGGGCCGCGAGCCGGCCCCCGCGCCGGGCGATGTCGCCGCAGGTGATGCGGAGTTCGACGTCCATCGGTCCGCCGTCGGCCCACATCGCGCCGGGCGTGACCTCGTAGGTGAAGTGCTGCCAGATCAGGTGGTGGCCGAGCGGCACCTCGTACAGGGCGTGCGAGATGAGCGGAATGCTCTGGCGGAGCGTCTCGGCGAGCAGCATCGGGTCGTGCCGGCCGGCGACGGGCGCGTAGAAGGAGTGCGTGCGCGGCCACCGGGCGGTGACCGTCACGCGGTCCTCGCCCACGGGTGCCCAGCCCGTGAGCAGTACTTCGGTCCCCACCCGCTTGTGTGTGAACTCCTGTGGCACCGGCCGGAGTTGAGCCTGAGAGATGCTGTGCGCATGCGAAACGAGAGTCATGGGTCCCCCCTGGGATGAATGACGTCGATGCCCGAACGAAGAGTGCGGGCTCTGGTGTCCCAGAACCATGACGCGTAAAGTAACGTGCGTTCTTTTTGTTTGTCGAGAGAGGCCGTCCGGATGCCGGAACCGAAGCAGGAGCGGGCCCAGAAAACGCGTGAGGAAATCCTTCGCGCCGCTGCTGAGGTCTTCGACGAGCGCGGGTACAGCGGCGCCAGCATGCGCGAGATCATGCACCGCGCCGGTGTGACGCTCGGAGCCGTCTACTTCCACTTCCCCAACAAGGAGGCGCTGGCTCTCGCCGTCATGCGGGCCCAGCCGGCGAGCATCGTGCCCGCCCTGAAGTCGGAGGGCCTGCAGCGCCTGGTGGACATCACGTTCGTGTGGTCGCACAAGCTGCAGTCGGACCCGACCCTGCGCGCGGGCGTCCGGCTCACCAGCGAGCAGACGGGTTTTGGTCTCGACGACGCCACTCCGTACCGGGAGTGGGCGCGGATCATGGAGGAGTGCCTGGCCGACGGGCGCACGGCGGGCGAGGTCCGCGCGGACGTCGACGTCCGCACGCTGGCCGAGTTCATCGTGTCCGCGTGTACCGGCCTCCAGGCGTACTCACTGCTGACCAGCGGCCGTGAGGACCTGCCCGAGCGGACCCGCGCGATGTGGCGGCTGCTCATGCCCGCCATCGCCACGGACAGCGCCGTCGAGAGCATCGACGTGAGCGAGGCCAGGGAGGCCGCCGTCAACGCCTGACGCGCGCCTCCGGCCGCCGGCCGCACCCTCCTCGACCGCCTTCTCCGCCTCATTTCTCCGTCCGATTTCCCTGTCCGACCGAACCGCAGCCAAGGACGTATCCATGCCCCAGCCCAGCAACCACCTGCGTCTCGTGGCGCTCAACATCGACGGCGTGCTGCTCAACGACACCTTCAGCCCCGTCATCGGCAACTTCATCACCAGCCGCGGAGGGGTGTACGACGCGGAGACCGAGCGCCGCATCCTCTCCCAGCCGCGCCGCGTCGCGGGCGGCGAGATGGCCCGCGCGGCCGGCCTCGACGTGTCGGGCGAACAGGCCCTGGAGCTCTACTTCGAGGAGCGCGACCGCTATGTCGCCGAGCACCCGGTGCGGCCCAACCCCGGCGCCGCCGAGCTGATCGAGCGGATACGCGGCCTGGGACTCCGGGTGGTCTGCTACGGCGGCCTGAGCAAGTCCCACTTCGACACCCACCTGGGCACCTGGGCCCACCTCTTCGACGGCCCCGGCTACGTCTGCACCGACTCGTTCCGGCCGGGCATCAAGGAGATCGCCGGGGACGTCTTCGGCCTCCGCCCCGACCAGGTGCTGTTCGTGGACGACGTGGCCCGGGTCGCCGAGGCGGCCAAGGGGCTCGGTGCGCCGTTCGTCGGTCACCCCTGCAGCTTCCAGCGCACGTTCATGGAGGAGCTCGCGGTGCGCCACATCGTCGACTCGCTCGACGCGATCGACGAGGAGCTGCTGCGCACGCTCGACGCGGAGGCCGCCGCGGGCGCCATCTGGCCCGCCACGACGCCGAGTTGAGCCTTTCACTCGGCTCCTGACAGCCGGTCCTCGGGGGTCCGGTCCCGGGAGGCCGGTCACGGCGCGGGCCGGCCGGGGCGCACGAGGGGGGTGCCCCGGCCGGCCGGCGCACGGCGTCGCGCGGGACGCGTGGTCCGCGGCCGATACGGGTGCTTTGTGGGCGAGTTGCCAAAGGCGGAGGCGGTTCGGGCGAGGGGCGTGGCGGGGCGGCACGGCGCCAGTAACGTCCGGTCCGAAGCTGCCCGCCCCCCCCCGGATCCGGAAGGTCTCACCGGTGCCCCTGCTCACCTCTCCCGTCCCGACGTCTGCCCTGCCGACCTCCTCGTCCTCCTCGTCCTCCCCGCTGACGGTGGCCGCGGCGGCTCCCGACCGCAACCTGGCCCTGGAGCTCGTCCGGGTCACCGAGGCCGCCGCCATGGCCGCCGGCCGCTGGGTGGGCCGCGGCGACAAGAACGGCGCGGACGGCGCCGCCGTGCGCGCCATGCGCACCCTCGTCTCCACCGTCTCGATGAACGGCGTCGTCGTCATCGGCGAGGGCGAGAAGGACGAAGCCCCGATGCTCTTCAACGGAGAACGCATCGGCGACGGCACCGGCGCCGAGGTCGACATCGCCGTCGACCCCATCGACGGCACCACCCTGACCGCCAAGGGCCAGCCGAACGCCATCGCCGTCCTGGCCGCCGCCGACCGCGGCGCCATGTTCGACCCCTCCGCCGTCTTCTACATGGACAAGCTCGTCACCGGCCCCGAAGCCGCCGACCACGTCGACATCAACGCCCCCGCCTCCGTCAACATCCGCCGCGTCGCCAAGGCCAAGAACTCCTCGCCCGAGGACGTCACCGTCGTCGTGCTCGACCGGCCCCGGCACCGGGGCGTCATCGACGAGGTGCGCGCGACCGGCGCCCGCATCAAGCTCATCTCGGACGGCGACGTCGCGGGCTCGGTCCTGGCGGTCCGCGAGGGCAGCGGCGTCGACCTGCTCCTGGGTGTCGGCGGCACCCCGGAGGGCATCATCTCGGCCTGCGCGGTCAAGTGCCTGGGCGGCACCATCCAGGGCAAGCTGTGGCCGAGGGACGAGGCGGAGCGCCGGCGGGCGGTCGACGCGGGCCACGACCTGGACCGCACGCTCTTCACCGACGACCTGGTCAAGGGCGACAACGTCTTCTTCGTCGCCACCGGCATCACCGACGGAGAGCTCCTGCGGGGCGTGCGCTACGGCGCCGAGAGCGCCACCACGGAGTCCCTGGTCATGCGCTCGCGCTCCCGCACGGTCCGCCGCATCGACTCCACGCACCGGCTGTCGAAGCTGCGCGCCTACAGCGCGATCGACTTCGACCGCGCCAACTGAGGCGCCGTCATGTCCCGTATGCGCAGGGCGATGTACGTGCTCAGGCGACGTGCCGCCGCGGCGACGGTCCCGCCGGCCCTTCCGCCACGAGCCGGCGGTACGCGTACGCGGCGGACGCCAGCGTCATGTGGTGGTGCCAGCCGGGGTACGAGCGCCCCTCGAAGTCGCGCAGACCGTAGTTCTCCGTGAGGTCGGCGAGGGCGGCGACGGTGCCGGACTGAGCCCGCACCAGGGGCAGCAGGTCGTGCAGCGGCGGGTGGAGCAGACTCGTGAGCCAGACGCGTCCGACGCCGTGCGCCCCGGGGCGCCGCCGGGCGAAGAGGCGGTAGACGCCGGGCGAGACACCGCGCCGCCCGGGCAGCCGCACCAGGGCGGAGACCAGCCGGTCGGCCTGCGGCGGCAGGTGCCGGAGCCCGCCCGCCGTGGCCGCCGCCCCCTTCGGGGAGAGCAGCTGGAGGAGCCGGCCCGCGGTGAGGGTCCCGTCGGGTGAGCCGGGCGCGGCCGCCCGCCCGCCCTCCGCCACGACCCGCAGGCCGTGCGGCACGGCGATCAGGCAGTCCCGCCCGCGCGCGGACAGCTCCGTGGCCAAGTGGGCCCCGGACGTGGGGTGGTGGCTCGTGTCGGCGACCACCGGCACCGGTTCCCGCCGGGACAGCGGGGCGAGCGAGTCGACGAGGTGCAGGACGTGCTCCGTGGGGGAGCAGTGCCGCACGTCCTCGGGGACGCGCGTCCGCGCCCGCAGCTCCTCGTCCTCGTGCCACTCCTTGGGGAGCCGCAGCCGCCAGTCGACGGGCACGTGCGCGGAGTCCGACGACAGGAACAGGCCGATTCCGACCTGGCAGTTGACGGTACGGCCGGTGCTGCGCTCGAAGCGCTGGTGCACCCCGCAGGAGTGGCTGCCGCGCTTGGGCAGCACCGCGACACCGACGGTCCAGGCGCGCACCCGGGTGCGGCGCTCGGCCAGCCGCAGCAGCTCGTGGCGGGCCGGGTCCCAGTCCCAGGGGCTGGCGTTGGCGAACTGGTGCAGCGACTGGGCGGCCGTCGGTCCCGCGTGCAGCTGTGCCGCCAGCCGCCGCACCGACTTGCGGCCGGGCGTGGTGAGCAGCCCCAGTACGTACGCCGCGGCCCAGCGCCGCTGGTCCGCGCGGCGCAGATGGCCGAAGACGGTCTCCGCGTACGAGGTGATCGACGTGTCGGCGATCAGCTCGGGCAGCCGGTGTTCCTGGAGCTCTGTCATGGCATTCCCTCCCCGTGATGGCGCCTGACACCGACAAGAATAGAGAACGTTCGTTTTCTTTTGAAGCCCCGGGGGCAGATGACCGCTACTTGGCCAAGTCCGGCGTGCCCGGGACAGCGCGGGGGTCGACTTTCGGAAGTCGGCGTTGTCGGTGGCGCGCCGAGTGCCCACAGTGGCTGTGGCGTGCAGGACCGGAGCGGATTCCGATGCTCCGGGGAACAGGGAAGGGCGCGATGGTGAAGCAGGAACGGGCCGCGAGAACCAGGGAGGCCCTGGTCCGCGCGGCGGCCCGCGAGTTCGAGCGCACGGGGTACGAGGGCACGTCCCTGGGCCGCGTCGCCCGCTCCGCGGGCATCTCGGTCGGCGCGCTGACCTTCCACTTCGCCTCCAAGGCGGGGCTGGCCCTCGCGGTGCGGACCCGCGGGGACGCCGCCGTCCGCGACTGCGCGGCGCTGGCGGGCCGGAGCACGGCGCCGCCGCTCGACACCGTGGTCGCGCTCACCCTCGCCCTGGCGCGGCTGCTCGAGGAGGACGAGGTGGTGCGGGCGGCGGTGCGGCTGTGGCGGGAGCTTCCCGAGGGCGACGGCTCGTGGTCCGCTCTCTGGCGGCCCACGGTGACCGAGGCCCTGGCCCGCGCGGACCGGGGCGGACTCGGCCCCGCCGTCGGCGCGGGCGACGTGGTGCTCCTCGCCGAATACCTCCTGGCGGGCGCGGAGTCCCGCCTCTCGGGACGGGCGCACGGACCGCGGGGCGGGGGCGAGGACGGGGACGGCGACGGGGACGGGGACGGGGGCGACGACAGCGTGGAGCGGCACCTCTCCCGCCTCTGGGCGCTCGCCCTGCCGGGCCTCGCCAAAGGCCCCGTCAACCGCCCCTGAACGCAGGGGAAACGCAGACAGCCAGGACCCGGCGTGCGCACGCGCGCGGCGGCCGGTCCGGCACGTATCGGGAAGGTGGGACGGTGAGCAGACGGAGTGAACCTGCGGTCCTCGCACGCGAGTCGGCCGTCCCCTGGGGCGGACCCGGGGGCGGCCCCGCGTGGGGGAGAGGCGGCGCACAGCCGTGCCGGACACCCGGCGACGCGCCGCGCGGGCGTACGGGCGGGTCCGGCCGCGACGTGCTCGCCGTGGACGACCTCCTGGAGCGGGTACGGGAGGACGGCGAGGCGGACGCCGGCGGACTGCGCTTCCTGCCGGCCCTCGACCGGCTCCTGCACTCCCTGGACACCGAGGCCGACCTGCACGCGGAGGGCCGCGCGGCCGCCCGCGCCGAGCTGATGTCGGCCCTCCAGAAGCAGCAGGCGATGATCCGGCTGCTGCGGGAGAGACCCGAGATCGCGCTGAACGACATCCGGGCCCCGGTCTTCGTCACCGGCCTCCCGGGCAGCGGCGCGGCGCTGCTGCACAACGCCCTCGCGGAGCACCCCGGCCTCGACGCGCCGACCCTGGCGGAACTGCACGACCCCACGGACCGCGCCACCACCCTGCGCCGGCGCCGCGCGGCCCTGGACCGGGCGGCGCGCGCCGTACGGGGTCCGGCGCAGGCCACCGCGGGGCGCGGCTCCGGGCTGCTCATCGGACCCACCCGGCCCGGCGGCTGCCACCGGCTGCTCGGCAACGCGTTCCACGGCATGACGGCGGCGCTCTCCTGGCGCGTGCCCGGTTGGGCCGCCTGGCTGGAGTCGGCGGACACGACGGAGGCGTACGCCTTCCACCGCGCCCAGATCCAGGCCGTCACCTGGCGGATCCCGGCCTCCCGGCTCGTGCTGCGCGACTCCTTCCACGCCCGCCACCTGGGGCAGCTGCTGCGGGTCTACCCGGACGCCAAGGTGGTCCAGGTGCACCGCGATCCGGCGGACACCGTCGCGGCGTGCGCGGGCATCGCGACCGCCCTGCGCGGCCGGACGGCCCGGCAGGTGCGGCCCGCCGGACAGGAGTGGGCCGACCGCGTCGAGCGCCACCTGGCGGCCGCCGAACGGGCCCGGCTCGACGTGCCGCGGGGGCGCCTGCTCGACCTCACCTTCGACGACCTGATCGCGGACCCGGCCGGGCAGGTGCGTGCCGTGCTCGCCTTCGCGGGCGTCACCGCGACACCGATGTTCGACCGCGTCGTGTCGACGTTCGTCGAGGGAACGGTCCGCGAGGCGCGCCGCGCGCGCTTCTTCCAGCCCGCCGAATTCGGGCTTTCCCGACGGGAGTTGACCAGCCGCTTCGTCCTGTACCGGGCGAGGTACGGGGTGTGAGGAGCCGGACCCGGGCAGCAGCTCCACGCAGCGGACCCGAGAAGCAGACCGAGAAGCCGACCCAAGAAGCCGACCCAAGAAAGCGAGTGCCGTTCGGTGACCGTGGAAATCGACCAGGCGACGCGACCACCCCTGCGCGAGCCCACCCCGCCCCAGGGGCCCGCCCCGCTCCAGGAACCCGAACCGGCCATCCCAGCCTGGCGGTTGGCGCTCACCGTCGGGGTCGTCGCCCTGGGCGGGCTGCTCTTCGGCTTCGACACGGGCGTCATCTCCGGCGCCCTGCTGTTCCTCAAGGAGGACTTCCACCTGACGTCCTTCCAGGAGGGGGCGGTGATCTCGTCGCTGCTCCTCGGCGCGGCGGCCGGCGCCCTCTGGAGCGGCGGACCCGCCGACCGCTGGGGACGGCGCGGGACGCTCATTGTCGTCGCTGCCACCTTCACGCTCGGGCTCGCCCTCGCCACCCTGTCCACCGGCTTCTGGACCCTGGTGGCCGCGCGGGTGATCCTCGGACTCGCCGTGGGCTCGGCGTCCTCGCTCGTCCCGCTGTACCTGGCCGAGGTGGCGCCGCCCCGGCTGCGCGGTCGCCTCATCACGGTGAACCAGATCCTGCTCACCGCGGGCATCCTCGTCTCGTACCTGATCAACCTCTGGTTCGCCGGGGACGCCGACTGGCGCGCGATGTTCGGCGTGGGCCTCGTCCCGTCCGTCCTGATGCTGGCCGGCCTCTTCTTCGTGCCCGAGAGCCCCGTGTGGCTCCGGCGGCGCGAGCGCGGCGAGCTGACGGCGGCACGGGAACCGGACGGGAACCGCGGCACCCTGCGCACGATGCTGGCCGAGCCCGTCGTGCGGCGCGCGCTGCTGATCGGCGTCACGATCGGGGCGGTGCAGCAGTTCGCGGGGATCAACACGATCATCTACTACGCCCCCAGCATCATGCGGCGGGCGGGCCTGCCCGCCACCAACTCGATCATGTACTCCGTCGCCATCGGCGTGGCCAACCTGCTCATGACGGTCGCGGCGATCCCGCTGGTCGACCGGGCGGGCCGCAAGCCGCTGCTCGTCTTCTCGCTGGTGGGCATGGCGGCGGCGCTCATCCCGCTCGGCTGCGCCCTCAACGGGGCGTTCGGCGGGGCCTCGCACGGGGTCAGCCTGGTCTCCATGGGGCTCTACGTGTCCGCCTTCGCGGTCGGCATCGGCCCGGTCTTCTGGATCCTCGCCGCGGAGATCTTCCCGCCCGCCGTACGCGCCAAGGGCGTGGCGCTGTGCGTCCTCGTCAACTGGTCCGCCAACTTCGTCGTGGGCCAGCTCTTCCTGCCCGCGGCCGACCGGTTCGGCGAGGCCGCCGTCTTCTGGTGCTTCGCGGCGGTCTGCCTCGGCGCGCTGGTCTTCGTGGTCCGCGCGGTGCCCGAGACGAAGAACCGCTCGTTCGAGGCGATCCAGCGGGACCTGGCGTCCGCTTCACGGCACTGATTCTTGCATCAGGATGCAATCTAACTCACCAACGGAGGCTCCCATGGCGACGGATGTCGCACCCCTCGGAACGGCCGGACCGGCCGCTCCGGCCGACTCGGCCGGCGCCGCCAGTACGGTCGGCACGAACCCCGACGCGCCCGCAAGACCCGTCGGCTTCGCCCGGCTCCCCTCGCTGACCGGGCTGCGCTTCATCGCCGCGGTCATGGTCTTCCTCTTCCACGCGTCCCTGACGACGGAGCCGCCCCTGAACCCCTTCAGCGGCGACGTCTCGGACTTCTTCCACGCCGCCGCCAGCAAGACCGGATGGATGGGCGTCACCTTCTTCTTCCTGCTCAGCGGCTTCGTGCTGACCTACTCCGCGCGCCCGAACGACACCCCGCGCAGCTTCTGGCGGCGCCGCCTGGTCAAGCTCTACCCGAGCCACGTGGCCGGCTGGATCGGCGCGATGGCGCTGTTCGCCGCCGCGACCGCCACCTGGCAGCAGTGGCTGCCCAACCTGCTCCTGCTGCAGACCTGGATCCCGGACTACCACACCTACCTGAGCATCAACCCGCCGAGCTGGTCGCTCTCCTGCGAGGTCTTCTTCTACCTCTGCTTCCCGCTGCTGCACCGGTGGATCGCGCGGATCCGGCCCGAGCGGCTGTGGGCGTGGGCCGGCGGCCTGGTCGTCACGATCACCGCGATCCCGGCCCTCGGCTACCTGCTGCTGCCCGACGGCACCATGTCCAACGGCTTCCCGGTCTCCGAGGTCCAGTACTGGGCCGTCTACATGCTGCCGCCGGTGCGCACCCTCGACTTCGTCCTGGGCATCGTCATGGCCCGCATCCTCATGACCGGCCGCTGGATCAACCTGGGGCTGCTGCCCGCCTGCGGCCTCGTCGTCGTGGGCTACGCCGCCGCCAACGCCACGCCCTGGCTCTTCGGGCTCAACGCGGCGGCGCTCATCCCGTTCGCCCTGCTCATCCCCGCCGTCGCCACCACCGACCTGCGCGGCGACCGCTCGCCCTTCCGCGGCCGCGTCATGGTGTGGCTGGGCGAGGTGTCCTTCGCCTTCTACATCGTCCACAACGTCCTGCTGGTGTACGTGCGTTCGCTGATCGGCGAGACCCGCCTGTTCGGCTTCGCCGGGGGCATGGGCGTCATGGCCCTGTACTTCGTGGTGTGCCTGGGCTTCGCGTGGCTGCTGCACAAGGGCGTCGAGATGCCGATGATGCGCCGGTTCGCCAAGCCCCGCGCGGCGCGGCGCCGATAGCGACGACGAGAGCCGGTAGCGACGACGAGAGCCGGCGCGCCCCGCCCGGGGGCGCGCCGGCTCTTCCGTGCGTCCACATGCTGGCCCTCGCCGCGCACCTTGACCTATGCTTGCAAAGGCAAGTAATTCACTGCTGTGACGACACCGTGGGGCGCCGAGCCGCTTCCAAGGGGGCCGGGGTCCGGGCGCAGGCGAGAACAGGACGGTGAAGGACGGCATGGCGACTGCCGCGCGCGGACGGCTCAACGGCGAACTCGAACTGTGGAGGCAGCTGCTGCTCCTGGTGAACGGGGTGAGCACGACCCTCGACAAGAAGCTCCAGCGCCAACACGGCGTGACCGCATCGGAGTTCACGGCCCTCTCGGTCCTCGGGCGCGGCGCGCTGCGCATGCAGGAGCTCGCCGACTCGGTGGGGTCGAGCCAGTCCACGATGAGCCGTCTGGTCACCCGCCTGGAGAACGAGGACCTCGTCGCCCGTACGGTCGGTGAGGAGGACCGGCGGGTGATGTTCGCCCACCTCACCGCCGAGGGCAAGAAGCTGGTCGCCCAGGCGCAGGGCACGTTCGCCAAGGAGCTGTCGCTCGCCCTCGACCTGGCCTCCTTCGAGCCCGAGACGGCGTCCCTGGTGAACCGGCTCCGGCACGCCCCGGCGCCCGAGGCGCGGTAGCGGAGGCACACGACAGAGCCCGGTGGCGTCGGTTCTCACCGCCCCACCGGGCTCTGTACGGATTGTCGGCTCAGGCCGCCTCGGTCCCGCCCTTCGCGTCGTCCTCCTCGATGAACTCAGCGATCAGCTCGGCCAGTTCGGCCGGCTTCTCGAAGACCGCGAAGTGGCCCGCGTCGAGCTCGGCGTACCGGCTGCCCTCGATCGCCGCGTGCAGCGCCCGTGAGTGCGCGACCGGGATCATGTTGTCGTGGGTGGCGCCGATCACCAGGGTCGGCGCGGTGATCTTCGGCAGGTGCTCGGTGATGTCGAGCTCCAGGTTGAGCGCGATCTGCCGGCCGATCCCCGCGGGGACGCCGCCCGAGACCATCTCCTCGACGCCCGCGACACCGAACGAGTTCACCTGCGCCGTGGTCCAGCCGTTGAGCTGGAGGAACCGGCCGAAGGTCTCGTGGTCGAGCTGGTCGAGGCGGTGCCACAGGTCGAAGTAGAGCTGCTGGCGGGCGTCGTTCTTGATCCAGCCGGTGAGCAGCACCAGGCGCCGCACCTTCTCCGGGTGCGCGGCGGCGTAGGCGGCGACGGCGAGGGCGCCCTGCGACCAGCCCACCAGGTCCACCGGGCCCTCGGCGCCGCTGTCCTCGATCGCCGCGTCGATCTGGGCGACGAGCAGCTCCAGGGTGAGCGGGCCGCCCTCGTCCTCGGTGGCGCCGCTGCCGGAGTAGTTGGGGACGACGACGGTGCGGCGGTCCTGGAAGGTGTCGCGCAGGTGGTCGTACGTCCCCGCGTCGCCGCCGGTGCCGTGGACCAGGACGAGGCCGGGACCGGTGCCGGTCTCGAAGTACTCCACCTTGGAGCCGTGCGTCGAAGCGAAAGGCATCGCTTTCTCCTTGCTGTCGTGTCGCTGTCGTGCGGGAGGGGGAGGCCGCGCCGGGCGGTGCCGGCGCGGCGCCGCGGCCCGGTGCTCGGGGCCGCGGAGATCAGGGGGCGGGTCAGCCGGCGGCGGGCTCGACGGACTGCGCGTGCCGGAGGATGCCGCGGGGGTCCCAGTCGGCCTTCACCCGCTGCAGACGCGGGTAGTTGTCCTTGTAGTAGAGCGCGTGCCAGGGCGTCTTCGAGGTGTTGAGCGCCGGGTCGCCGAGGTCGGTGTCGGCGTAGTTCACGAAGCAGCCGTCGTTGACCCGGCCGGGTGCGGGGACGCCGCCGGAGGCCCCGTAGACGTCCCGGTAGAACTCGCGGACCCATGCCAGGTGGCGCGCGTCCTCCGCGGCGTCCTGCCAGAACGCCAGGTACTGGAGCTTGAGCACCGAGTCCCGCTGGGCCACCGCGGTGGCGTCCGGCGCGACGGCGTTGACGCGGCCGCCGTACCCCGCGATCAGCAGCAGCGCCGCCGGGTTGGTGTAGTCGGTGCGGGTCAAGTGGTGGTACGCGGCGGAGAGTTGGTCGTCCGGGAAGGTCGCCCGCATGTACGCGGACTTGTCCTCGAAGCGGAGCGTCGGGTCGCCGCCCG
This sequence comes from Streptomyces sp. NPDC041122, assembly GCF_055592445.1. Taxonomy (NCBI): domain Bacteria; kingdom Bacillati; phylum Actinomycetota; class Actinomycetes; order Kitasatosporales; family Streptomycetaceae; genus Streptomyces; species Streptomyces sp. NPDC041122. Next base: position 424,684 of record NZ_JBVIYQ010000003.1, read on the forward strand.
CGAACCCCGGCCACTTGGTGGCGTGCAGGAACGGCAGCCGCTGGGTGCTGACCGCGGGGGTGACCGGCACCCCGGCGCCGACGGCCGCGACGAACGCGTCCAGGTCGGCCCGCGCGCCGGAGCGGGTGGCGTCCAGCTGCGTCACCATCGTGATCGCGCCCGCCGACCGGTGCGCCGCCTTGAGCTGGCTGAACAGGTCCAGGTGCGTGGCGTCGGGCCCGCCGTGGGCGACGAACCAGTCGGCGTAGTTCTTCACCAGGCGCTTGAAGCCGGTCTGCGTGAGGCCGTCCCAGGACCAGGTGACGGTGCTGGTCAGCAGCTCCGCCGGCGGCCGGGGCAGCAGGCGGGCGGGGTCGGAGCCGGTGGCGCCCGGGGTGCGCAGCAGGTACTTGGTGACGATGCCGAAGTTGCCGCCGCCGCCTCCGGTGTGCGCCCACCACAGGTCGCGCAGGCGGGCGTCGGCGGAGTCCCGGGTGGCGACGACCTTGCGTACCGTCTTGTCCTTGTCGACCGTCACGACCTCGACGCCGTACAGGTGGTCGACGGTGAGCCCGAACAGCCGGGACAGCGCGCCGTAGCCGCCGCCGACGATGTGGCCGCCGGCCGCGACCGACGGGCACGAGCCGCCGGGCAGGGTGACCCCCCACTGCTTGAACAGGGTGCAGTAGAGGTCGGACAGCCAGGCGCCGGGCTCCACCACGAAGACCCGCTGAGCGGCGTCGTAGGTCACCGAGGTCAGCTGCGACAGGTCGATGAGGACCTTGATGTCGGAGCTGGTGGTGAAGTCCTCGTAGCAGTGGCCGCCGCTGCGTACCGCCACCCGCTTGCCCGCGGCGACGGCCTCCTTGACGGCGTCGACGACCTGGTCGGCGCTGGAGACGAGCCGCACGTAGTCGGGGCTGCCCACCCAGCGCTGGTTGGTGCCGCGGCTCAGCTCCGGGTAGCGGATGTCGTCGGGCCGCACGGTGATCGCCGCAGGCGCGGCGGAGGCGGTGCGGGCGGCGTCGGCGCGGGTGGGCGCGGCGGCGTGGGCGATGCCGGCGGCGGGCACGGCCGCGCCCAGGGCCGCACCGCCCGCCACGGCGGAGCGCCGCAGGACCTTGCGCCGGGTGAGCTCACTCATCAGTGCTACTCCAGGAGAAGTCGGGTGCCGCGGGTGGTTGCCGCGGCAGGTCGGGCGACCCGTGACCGCACACCGCCGGCCGGTGGTGGGGGGGTCGGCCGGGGGTGGGGTTGGGGGGTGCGTGGTTGGGCGGTGGTGGTGTCGGGGGCCCTCGGCCGGTGGTGGAGGCGGCGGGGGTGCCCCCGGCCGGTGGTGGCGTCAGTCCGTGGTGGCGTCGGCGGTGGCGGGTGCCGACGGATTCGGGGTTGCGGGCACGGCCCCCTGCGGGGTGGTCGCGGGCACGGACCGGTTCGGGGCGCCGGCCGGAACGGCCCGGTGCGGGGTGGCGGTGGGATCGGTCGCCGAGGCCGTCGAGGCCCCCGCGGCGCGCCGGTCCTTGGTGAGCTCGCGGGCGGCGACGGCCGTCGCGAGCCAGGACAGCAGCGCCGACGCGGCGATGACGGCCCGCAACCCCAGGTCCAGGCCGAGGAGTTGGCCGCCGAACCAGGCGCCGAAGGCGATGCCGATGTTGAACGCGCCGATGTTGATGGCGATGGCGAGGGTGGGCGCGCCGTCCCCGGCCGCCGTCAGGATGCGGGCCTGCAGGCCCGGCATCACCGCGAAGTAGGCGGCGCCGAAGACGACGAGGAGGACGAGCAGCAGCCAGGGCGTCCGGCCGCCGAGCGCCATCAGGGCGAGGTCGGCGCCGAGCGCCGCGAGGACGCCGACGAGGGAGGGCATCAGCGCCCGGTCGGCGAGCTTGCCGCCGATGAGGTTGCCGATGAGGGAGCCGCAGCCGACGAGCAGCAGCAGCCAGCTCACCGTCGAGTCGTCGAAGCCGCCCATCGAGGTGAGGATCGGGTTCACGAAGGTGTACGCGGTGAAGACGCCCGCCATCGCCAGGGCGGTGATGAGGATGGCGATCTGCACCTGGGGATTGCGCAGCACCCGCAGTTCGTCGACGGCGCCGCCGGCGACGGGCACCGGCGCGACGGGCGGCCGCCAGGCCACCAGGGCGAGGGCGAGCAGGCTCAGCCCGGCGATGCTCCAGAAGGCCGACCGCCAGCCCAGGTGCTCCTCCAGGAGGACGCCGAGCGGCACGCCGAGGACGGTGGCGAGGTTGAGGCCGACGGCGACCCGCGACACGGCCGTGGCCTCCTTGCCCTTCTCCGCCAGCGACCCCGCGACGACGATGCAGACCGCGAACAGCGTGCAGTGGGTGATCGCCGAGAGGACGCGGGCGGCCATCAGGACCGCGTAGCCGGGGGCCAGGGCCGCGAGGACGTTGCTCGCGGTGAACAGGCCCATCAGGCCGAGCAGCAGGGGAGTGCGGGGCACCCGGCTGCTGGCCAGGGTGACGAGCGGGCCGAGGACCACGACGCCGAGTGCGTACGCCGTCACGAGCAGACCCGCGTCGGACAGGGAGACGTCCAGGTCACCGGCGATGGCGGGCAGCACACCGGCGACGACCAGCTCCGCGCTGCCGACGCTGAAGACGCAGAGCATCAAGGGGAAGAGGGCAAACGGCATGGCTGTTCCAAGTCACGGGTCGGGGCACGGGGCACGTCAGGAGGGGTGCCGGGTCAGTCCCACGGCGAGATCAGGAGCTTGCCGCGCGAGCCGCCCGCGGCCAGCCGCCGGTGCGCCTCGCCCACCTCGGCCAGCGGGAACGTGGCCGCCACCCGCAGGGTGAGCACCCCCTCGTCCACCAGGGCGGAGAGCTCCTCCAGGCGCCGTCCGTCCTGCTCGACGAAGGACATGCGGACGTCGATGCCGCGTTCGGCGACGGGCGGCGCGCTCGGCACGATGGAGACGGCGCGACCGCCGTCCCGCACACCGGCGACGGAGGCCGGCAGCCCCGCGGTCTCCAGGAGGGCGTCGGCGGTGCCGGGCGGCACCGGGCGCTCGGCGGAGTACGTCTCGTGGGCGCCGAAGGCGTGCAGCCGGTCGGCGTCGTCGGGCCGCGCGTAGGCGAGCACCTTCAGGCCGCGGGCCGCGGCCAGTTGGACCGCGAACCCGCCCACGGCGCCGCTCGCGCCGGTGATGAGCACGGTGCCGCCCGCGGGCGGGTCGAGGAGTCCGAGCGCCTGGTGGGCGGTGAGCCCGGCCAGCGGCAGCGCGGCCGCGTCCCGGAGGTCGGCGGAGCGCGGCGCCTTCGCGGCCAGGCCGGCGTCGAGCGCGACGTACTGCGCGTGGGTGCCGACGCCGGTGGCCATCTGGGCGGACATGGCGACGACCCGGTCGCCCACGGTGAACCGGTCGACGCCGGGCCCGCACTCCTCCACGACACCGGAGAGGTCCCAGCCGAGGGTCATCGGGAAGCCGTGGCGGATGTTGCCGGCCGCCGCGCCCGAGCGGACCTCGAGGTCGACCGGGTTCACGGCCGAGGCCGCGACGCGGACCAGGATCTGTCCGGGCTCGGGCGCGGGGCGGGGCAGGTCGGACACGGTCAGCAGTTCGGGGTCCCCGTACCGGGGGAGGGTGCTGGCACGCACGCGGGTTCCTCCTGGAGATATGTGAATACGGGAGAACGTAGCAGTCGTTCGGTTCTCAGCTCCCGGCCGCGCGGCCCATGCGTTCCTACTTCGCCAAGTCCCGGAAATGGCCGGACGCCCTTGCAGTTGAATGCTTGAGAATGCATAGATTAAGTCGCTCTCCACAACCGAGAGGCTCTCTCCGAACCAGTTGAGGTGATCCGTGTCCGGGAACAATTCGGCACTTCTGGGCCGTCCCAGCGAGCGCGCCCAGGCCGCCGAGTACGGGGTGGCCGGCTCCGTCGGTGACGCAGCGGCGGCTCAGGCCGGCGCGGGGCTGTACGCCTACAGCGAGCGCGTCGACGCGTGGGTGGTCCGTACCGCCAAGCCCGTCAGCTACGAAGTGCGCGTCGCCGACGGCCTGTTCGACTTCGAGCGCACGGACCTGCTGGAGCCGGCCGCGGCCCCCGGCAAGCGGCTGCGCCGGTTCGTGGTGCTCGACTCCGACGTCGACCTGCTGCACGGCAACCGTATCCGCGCCTACTTCGACTACCACGACGTCGAGCACGTCATCTGTGTCGTCCCCGCCGACGAGACCGTCAAGAGCTTCGAGACCGCGGCGCGCATCGTCGAGGAGCTCGACGCCTTCGGCGTGGACCGGCGCAGGGAGCCCCTCATCGTCATCGGCGGCGGCGTCCTCATGGACATCGTCGGCCTGGCGAGCAGCCTCTACCGCCGCGGCACCCCCTTCATCCGCGTCCCCACCACCCTGATCGGCCTGGTCGACGCGGGCGTGGGCGCCAAGACCGGGGTCAACTTCAACGGGCACAAGAACCGGCTCGGCACCTACTTCCCCGCCGACCTCACCCTCCTCGACCGCACCTTCCTCGCCACGCTCGACCGGCGCCACATCGGCAACGGCATGGCGGAGATCCTCAAGATCGCCCTGATCAAGGACGCGCGCCTCTTCGACGTCCTGGAGCAGTACGGTCCGCAGCTGCTGAACGAGAAGTTCCAGGGCGAGAGCGAGGCGGGCGAGGACGCCGCCCGCGAGGTCGTGCGCCGCGCCATCCAGGGCATGCTCGAAGAGCTCCAGCCCAACCTGTGGGAGGCCAAGCTGGAGCGCTCGGTCGACTACGGGCACACCTTCAGCCCGACCGTCGAGATGAGCGCCCTGCCGGCGCTGCTGCACGGCGAGGCGGTCTGCGTCGACATGGCGCTCACCACCGTCCTCGCCCGGCGCCGCGGACTGATCGGCGACGCCGACGCCCGGCGCGTCCACGACGTGATGCGCGCCCTCGAACTGCCCGTCTGGGACGACCTGCTGGACCGGCCGGAACTCCTGACGGCCGCCCTGCTCGACACGGTCCGCCACCGCAACGGCCAACAGCGCCTCCCGCTCCCCGTCGGCATCGGCGACGTCACCTTCGTCAACGACGTCACCGAGCAGGAACTCCTGGACGCGGTGGCCGAGTTGCGGATCGCGGGACGCGGGCGTGACCTCGTGGAGGGGCAGCATGTCTGAGACGGCGTACGCCCCGGCTCCCGTTGCGCAGGCCCCCGCCGTCCGCACCCTCGGCGGTGAGGTGATCGTCGGCGACGTCAGCGGCCCCGCCCACATCCACGGCGTGCACGGCACCACCGGCGTGACCCGCTGGAAGGCGCTCGCCTCCGGCGCGGACCTGCGCGGCGGCTGGGAGGCCGTCGAGTGGGCGTGCGTACCGCCGGGCGGCGTCAGCGGCGAGCACCGGCACACCCGGACCGAGGAGATCTACTTCATCCTCTCCGGGACCGGCGAGATCTACCTGGACGGCACCGCCCACCCGATCGCGCCCGGCACGCTGCTCCTCACCGGCCTCGGCACCGTCCACGGCCTGCGCAACACCGGCGACAGCGATCTGGCCTGGCTGGTCATCGAGATGCGCTCGCCCCGCTTCAGCGCGGCGCTCGGCGCGACCGCCCCCGTCTCCACCCCCGCCCCCGTCCCCGCGCCCGCTTCCGCCAAGGAGGAGCCCCCGGTGCCCACCGCACGCCTTCACGACCTACGAGCCGAGCGCTCCGTCTCCCCCGCCGGCGTCTTCACCGGGCCGTTGCGCACGCTGGCCCTGGAGACGGTCGACGCCTCCGGCACCGTCGAACTGGCGGCCGAGGGCCGCGAGCACATGGTGTTCGTGCTCTCCGGCACCGGCTGGGTCGAGAACGGCAGCGACACCGCGGAGCTCCGCCCGGGCACGGCCGTGACGCTGCCCCTGGGCACCCGCGCCCGCATCGGCGCAGACCGCGAGCACGGCCTGGAGCTCTTCCACGCGGAGGTCGCCGTCCCGTCGCCGGAGCCGGCGCAGTGATCGTCAGCGGACCCTCGGCGCCCTCCCGGCTGCTGCGCTCCACCGCCCCCGAGAGCGGTGACGACGGCCGCACCTGGCGCTGCCTCGCCCGCCGCGGCATGTTGCACGGCGAGACCGAGTCCTTCGAGCAGATCCGTCTCGGCCCCGGCGCCGGCTGGACGCACGAGCCGGCCCACGGCACGGAGGCCGCCCTCTACGCGGTCGCCGGATCCGCGTCGGTGCACACGGACACCGCCGGGGCCGCCGACGGGAACGCGCTGGTCGCGGGCGGCGCGCTGCTCGTCGCGTCCCGTGCCGCGGTGCGGGTGACCGCGGGCGACGAGGGGCTCGAACTCCTCGCCGTACGCGTGCTGCCGGCCGATGTCAGCTCCCGGCTCCCGGTGCGCGTACCGGAGTTGCCCGTGCGCGAGCAGACCCCGATTTTCCGCCCGCCGACCGACGACGGGCGCTGACCGAGGAGCGGTTACGTTGGCTGAACACCACGAAAAGGTGCTGCCACCCACGGACGACCTGCTGTGCGGCCGCTGGCCGAACGGCTCCATGAGCGCCGCGGCGATCATGGACACCAACAAGGTCGGCCGCGTGGAGGTGGAGATACCGGGCCCCGAGCTCGGCTACGTCCTGGTGGCCCCCACGACGGTCGGCATCTGCGGCACCGACCTGGAACTCCTGCACGGCACCGCCAGTTACGTGCGGGACGGCAGGGCCACGATGCCCCACGTGTTCGGCCACGAGTGGGTCGGACGTGTGGTGGCGATCGCCGGGAACTGCCAGTACTCACGGCAGTTGCAGATCGGCGACCGGGTCGTCGGGCAGACCATGCTGTCCTGCGGGGGCTGCCGGGCCTGCCAGCGCGGCCACCGCAACGAGTGCTCGCAGCTGAAGGAGGTCGGCCTCTACGGACAGCAGGGCGCGGCGGCGGAGTTCATCCGGCTCCCCGCCCAGTCCCTGACCAAGGTCCCGCCGGGCGTCGACGACTTCGCCGCGGCCCTCGCGGAACCCGCGGTCACGGTGCTCGCGGCGCTCGACAAGGTCGGGGTCTTCCCCGGCGAGCGCGTCCTCGTCTTCGGCACCGGCACCATGGGCCTGCTCGCCGTGCAGATGGCCCGCCGGGTCGCCGGCACGGTCGACGTGGTCGGGATCGACGACGCGGGCATCGGCGCCGCGCTGCGGATGGGGGCGGAACACGCCTTCCTGCCGGGTGAGGCGCGCGACGGCGAGTACGACGTCGTCATCGAGGCGTCCGGCGCGGTGCCGGCGCTCCTGGAGGCGCTGCGGGTGGCGGACGTCGGCGGCCGCATCGCCGCGGTCGGCGTGCCGAGCGACCCGCTGCCCGCCGTCGACGCCTCCGAGCTGGTGCTGCGCGGGGTGACGATGACCGGCGTACGGCACGGCCTGGACTACTACGAGCGGGCGCTGCGGCTCTTCGCCGAGGGCGTCCTGTCGGCCAAGGGCATGATCGCCGACGTCTTCGAGCTCTCCGACGTCGACCAGGCCTTCGAACTCCTCGAGAGGGGGCGTCGGGCCGCACCCAAGGTGGCCCTGTCACTGACCCCTCGCCCCTGAGAAGGAGGTGGTCGGCCCCGCCCCTGACACCCCCTCCCCCGGCGTCAGGGGCGCCCACCACCTCCCCCCCGTTCACCCCACCGACCTCCCCGGTCCCACCAGAAAGGGCCCCCTCATGAATCGCCCCATCGCCGTTGTCACCGGCGCCAGTTCGGGTATCGGCGCCGCCGTGGCCGAGGCGCTCGCCGCGGCCGGCTGCGACGTCGTCGTCGGCTACGGGCGGCAGGCCGACGCCGCCAAGGAGATCGCCGACGGCCTCGCCGCGCGGCACGGCGTGCGGGCCGGGACGCTCGGGCTCGACCTGACCGATCCGGCCGCCGCGGGCGAGGCCCTGCGGGACTGCGTCGACGCCTTCGGCGGCATCGACGTGCTGGTCAACAACGCGGGCCTGAACCGGCGCGCGACGGTCGTCGAGGAGACCCTGGAGGACTGGCGGCGCATCCTCGACGTCAACCTGACCAGCCCGTTCCGGCTGAGCCAGGTCGCCGCCGAGCGGATGATCGCGCAGGGCCGCGGCGGTCGCATCATCAACATCACCAGCATCCACGAGCACATCCCGATCGGGGAGGGCAGCACGTACTGCGCCGCCAAGGGCGGTCTGGGCGCGCTGACCAAGGCGATGGCGCTGGACCTGGCCGCGCACGGCATCACCGTCAACGCGGTGGCGCCCGGCGAGACCGCCACCCCGATGAACAACGTCCCGGCCGGCCTGGACGCCGCCGAGATCGCCCGCCCCGCCATCCCCGCGGGCCGCCCCGGCCGCCCCGACGAGGTCGCCGCCCTGGTCGCCTACCTGGCGTCGCCCGCCGCCGCCTACACCACGGGCACCTCCACCCTGATCGACGGCGGCATGGCGCTGTCCGCCGCGGTCGCCAACGCGGCCCACGCCGGCACGGTCTGATCCCGGCCCCCTCCGCCCCTCCCCGCGTGCACCCCGGGTGCACCCCGCAACCCTGGAGCAGAGTCATGTCACCCACCGCCCCGACGGCCACCGCGGACACCACGACCGCCCCGTCCATCCCCACCGCCCGCAACGTCGACCACTACGCCTACACCGTCGCGGACCTGGACGTGGCCGTGGACTTCTGCACCACGGTGCTCGGCGCCGACGTCCTCTACCGGCTCGGTCCGGTCGAGGAGCCGGACAGCGACTGGATGGCGCGCCAGCTCGGCGTCCACCCGCGCGCCGGCGCGCACATCGCGATGCTGCGGCTCGGCCCGGACAGCAACCTGGAGCTCTTCCAGTACACCGCGCCCGAACAGCGCCGGGACGCACCGGAGTTCACCGACGTCGGCGGCCACCACATCGGCATCCACGTGCGCGACCTGGACGCGGCGCTCGCCAAGGCCGCCCGCTCCCCGCACGTCCGCGTCCTGGGCGAGCCCCGCACGGACCGGAGCGGCCCGACGGCCGGCAACCGCTGGATCCACCTCCTCACCAACTGGGGCATGCGCATCGAACTGCGCCAGCTCGCCGCCGAGTTGCCCTACGAGCGGGACACCGCCGCGCGCGTCTACCGCCCCGACGGGGAGTGGGAGCGCGGCCTGCCCGGCGCCCTCGGCATCGGCCACGTCGGCTACTCGGTGGCCGACCTCGACGAGGCCGTCGCCTTCTTCACCGGCCCGATGGGCGGCGAACTCGCCTACCGCTCCAGCGAGTCGGTGGACGCCGCGACGGCGCGCGGCCAGTACGCGGTGGACGGACCGTTCCGCAAGGACACCGCGGCGATCCGGCTCGGCCCGGTCACCACGGTCGAGCTCAGCGCCTTCGAGGCCGCGGGCCGCCGCACCGAGCGCCCCCGCAACAGCGACGTGGGCGGCCACCACCTCGCGTTCTTCGTCGACGACGTCGAGCGCGCCGCCGCCTGGCTGCACGGCACGGAAGGGGCCGAGGTGCTCGGCGACCCCCAGCTGATCGAGGACGGCGGCCCGATCCACGGCGACCGCTGGGTGTACTTCCGCGGCGTGGGCGGCTTCCAGCTGGAGGTGCTCAACATGCCGCCCGGCATGCCGTACGAGCGGTACACGGCGGCCCGCAGGTTCGGGCCGAGCCCGCGGTGGACCAACCGCTGACCGGCAGCGCGGACAAGGAATCAGGAAGGGGTGGGGGAGTGCGCTGGGACGACATCTACGTGGCGAGCGCGGCCGCCGAGTTCGGGGAGCTGCACAGTGCGCGGGAGGCGGTGGCCGCGGGCCTGCTGCCCGCGGCGGAGATCGAGCGGAGCGCACAGCGCTCGGTGTCGGTGAGCGCCGGGCGCAGCGGGCCCGAACTCGCCGTCGCCGCGGGCCGCACGGCGCTCGCCGCGAGCGGCAGGGACGCGCGGGACGTGGGACTGCTGATCCACGCCGACTGCTGGTACCAGGGCCTGGAGTTCTGGAACACGGCGGCGTACGTGCAGGACCAGGTGCTCGGCCACGGCGACTGTGTGGCGTACGAGCTGCGCCAGATGTCCAACGGCGGGATGAGCGCCCTGGAGAACGCGGCGGCGCGCCTCACGGCGATCCCCGCCACCGGGGCCGCCCTGGTCACCACGGGCGACCGGTTCGCCGGTCCGGCCTTCCCGCGCTGGAGCACCGACCGGGGCCTCGCGTTCGGCGACGCGGGCACGGCCGTCGTGCTCTCCCGCACGCCGGGCCCGCTGCGCCTCGTGGCCACGTCGTCCTTCTCGCAGCCGATGCTGGAGGGGCTGCACCGAGGGGACGAGCCGTTCCTCGACAGCGCGAACGGGGCGGGCCCGCTCGACCTGGTGGCCCGCAAGAAGGGCTTCCTGCGCGGGCTCTCCCAGGAGGAGATCACGACGCGCAACGAGAGCGGCATGATGTCCGCCGTCAAGAACTGCCTCGCGGAGGCCGGCGGCGACATCCACGACATGGCGGCCGTCGTCGTGCCCTTCTTCGGGGCCCGGCTCTCCCGCCTCCAGTGCCTGGCCCCGCTCGGCATCGAGCCCGAGGTGACGTTGCAGGAACTCGGCCTGACGGTGGGCCATTTGGGCGCGGGTGACCAGGCGGCCGGAGTGGCCAGGCTCCTGGCGGACGGCACGCTCCGCGGCGGCGACCGGGTGCTGCTCGTCGGGGTGGGAGCGGGCTTCAGCTGGACCTGCGCGGTCCTGGAGAGGGTCTGACGTGGGGGCACGGATGCGCGGCGGCGCACGGCGGTACGAGGACGGATACGGGCAGTACGGGTACGGGGAGGCAGCGGTGAATCACGCCTGGAAGCGACTGCGGGCGGAGGGCGTCGACGTGTGGATCGACGTCTCGGCGACCCCCGGGGGCGCCGCGCGCGAGGTCCGGCGCGCGCTCGCGCAGGGCGTGCCGGCGGGGGCCCGCATGGGCAGTGCGTCCGTGGACGAGATCAGACAGGCCTGCGACCAGCTTCTCCCGCTGCACCGCGCGAGCGGGGGAGCCAAGGGCCTGGTCTCGGTCGCGCTGCCCGAACGGACGGCGACGGGACCCGGTGCCGGTTCCTGGGCCGCGCGGGCCCGCACGCTGCGGGACGAGGTCGCGCGCCCCAACCTTCTCGTCCGCGTTCCCGCGGGGGCGGCCGACGCGGCGACGCTGCGGGCCCTGATCGCGCTGGGCACCGCCGTGGAGGTGTCGGGGGTGCGCTCGCCGCTCCAGTACGGGCAGGTGGCGACCGCCCTGCTCGCGGCCCTCGACCGGCCGCACGCCGCTCCCGCCCGCACGCCGTCCCTCATCTCCTTCGACGTCAACGCCCTGGAACGGCACGTCGACGCCCGTCTCGACCTCATCGGCTCCGACGAGGCGAAGGCGCTCCGGGGCCGGGCCGGTCTGGCGTGCGCCCGCCTCGCGCACCGTACGCACGAGATGACGTTCTCCTCGGCGCGGTGGGGAGCGCTGGCCGCCGCCGGTGTCCCGGAGCCGAAGCCGCTGTGGGTGACGGCCGGCACCACCCCGGCCCGCGCGGCGCACGCCGTGCAGGAACTGGTGACACGGGGGACGGCGACGTCGATGACCCCGGCGGCGGCGCGGGTGCTGGCCGAGTCCGGCACGGTGAGCGGCGACCGGGTGTGGCGCCACTATGCCGACGCGGAGCGGACGCTGGCGTACCTGGACTGGTTCGGCATAGGAGTGGAGTCCCTGGCCACGGAGCCGACGGAGCCGACGGACACCGCGCGGACCACGGACCCCCGCGAGGGCGCGCTCCTGCCCCCGCACCGCCCGACGGCACGCCCCCACCGCCCGACGCCGCTCACCCCCGAACCGCACCGCCCGCTGACCCCCGCCTGACGGGGTGCTTCAGCCCCGCCTCGAAGCTCAGCTCGGGAGGAGCGTCCTAGCAGGTCAGCCGACGTTCGGCGCTTTCGTAGGTGCCGAGGTTGGAGTCGACGCCCACGACGGTCTTGTAGGTGTAGGTGCCGGAACCCGTGCAGGTCCACCACGCCATCTTGGTGCCGCTCTCAAGCGCGGTCCACTTCACTTCCTCCCAGCCGTACCAGCGGTGACGCTGCAGGGAGATGGTGGCATCCGTGCAGCCGCTGCGGGTCTTGCCGGCCTTGCCGATGATCTCGCTGATGCCCTTGTAGGGGGCCGAGATGCTGTAACAGCTCCGGTCCCAGTCCGAGGCGGCGGCCGGAGTGGCCGGCACCAACAGTGTGGCTGCGCAGGCCAGTGCGACGGCGACGGATGACTTTCCGGCGAGCCCGAGAGTGCTCATGACAAATGTTCCTGTCTGCGAAACCTGCGGGGAGCGAGATACGGCACCACTCTTTCACCGGCGCGGAGACAAGATCAAGCCAAATCCCACAGCCACCAACCCCACCCACAAGACACCGACTTGACGCCCAACCCCCCACCCGACAACGCGCCCCTTAAGGGGCGCGGGGAACGGCGCGAGCAACCCATCAACACCCGCACCCGACAACGAGCCCTTTAAGGGGCGCGGGGAACGGCGCGAGCAACCCCATCGACACCCGCACCCGACAACGAGCCCTTTAAGGGGCGCGGGGAACGGCGCGAGCGACCACAACAACACCCGCCGCTCACATCAATCCTCGCCCCGGAGGGGTGCCGGGCCCAAGCCCACCCGTACCAACATCTCCCGCCGCCCCGTCACCACCAGCCACGCCGGCAACGCCGCCACACACAGCACCGGCAGCAACGCCAGATCGCTCACCACCACCGCCGCCGTGAACAGACTCAGCCACCCCTGCCGCGTCGTGGCGAGCAGCACCCCCAGCACCGCACAAGTGATCGCAAGAGAAACCGGCACCGCCCCCACCACCGCGTGCGCGAACATCCCGAGCGCCACCCCCACGAAGACCGCCGGAAAGATCCGCCCGCCCCGGAACCCGCACGTCCCCGCGACGACCAGCGCGACGAGCTTCACCACCGCCAGCAGCAACAGGTTCCCCGCCCCGTGCTCGTCCGCGTGCTCGGTCAGCTCCTTCATCTCGTCCAGGCCCTTGAACAGCGTCAGTTGCCCCCCGAGCGCCCCCAGCGCCCCCAGTACGAGCCCGCCCACCCCCACCATGACCACCGGCCCCCCGAGCTGCCCGAGCTGCCGGAACGCCCGGTGGAGGAACGGGAAGGCGTACACCGCCGCCAGCCCCACCGCCGCCGCCCCCGAACTGATCACCAGCGCCGACACCACGTCGATCATCCGCACCCCCGGATAGGGCGGCACGTCGATGCGGAACGTCGGATGCGCGACCAGCACCGTGGTCAGCGACCCCGCCCCCGCCGCCACCAGCGGCGCGAACAACCGGTCCCACAGCGGCCGCGGATCGTCGCCCATGCTGACCTCGGAGAGGATGAGCGCCGCCGCGACCGGCGTGCCGAAGAGCGCGCCCACCGTCCCGGCCGCCGCGAGCGACACCCACAGGACCGCGTTCGTACGGGGCATCGCCCGCATCCCGAGCGTGTAGGCGAGCGCGATGTTGATGGCCGTGATCGGGTTCTCCGGACCGAGACTCACTCCGCCCGCGAGGCCGATGACCACGGCGAGCGCCAGACCGGGCAGCACCCGCACCGGCAACGGCGGATCGATGAGCCCGGTCGTCGAGGGGTCGGGCCCCGCGTGTCCCGGCACCGCCCACACCACGACCCCGACGACGACGCCCACCACGGTGAGCGTGCCGAAGATCCACCCCGCCGACGTCCCGGACACCCCCAGCGCGTCCGGCAGCCGCTCCCACAACGTGATCTGGATCCGCTCGGCGACCCAGCTCAGCGCGAGCAGCAAAAGGCTCGCCCCGACCCCGACGAGCAGGGCCGGGACGATCAGCGGAACCAGCGCGCGGGCCTGCGGGGGCAGCCTCCGCAGAGCTGCCCCGGCCCGCGCGCGTGCGCTCGCGCTCAGGGCCCTGCGATGTCGGAACGGTCGTTGCACAGCGCCCAGATGACGAAGACGCCGATGGCGATCGAGATGAGCGCCCACACCGGCGTGTACGGCAGCCACAGGAACTGCGCCACGATGGCCAGCGCCGCGAGCGCGACGCCGCTTCCCTTCGCCCAGCTCGCACCCTTGAGGATCCCCCAGCCCACGACGGCCACGAGGATGCCGAGCACCAGGTGGATCCAGCCCCACGTGGTGAGGTTGAACTTGTAGACGTAGTCGCCGATGCGCTCGTAGACGTCGTCCTTGGCGATGCCCGCGATGCCCTCGAAGATGCCGAGGATGCCGTTCACCAGCATCAGGACACCGGCGAACATCGTGCCGCCGGCCGCCCAGGGGCTCTCGGCCCGCGTCCCGTGGTGGTGGTGACGCTCGTGCTTCCCGTGCTCCGGTGTGCCGGGTGCGGTCGCGCTGCTCATGGCCACCCCTTCGGTCTCGACGTCAGAGACTCACAGCGTCCGGCGGGCCGCGGACGGCGGCGAGCGGGGCGGGGCCGAACGGGTTACACGGGTTACGTGATTCCGGTCACCCGCGCGCGATGAATTGATTACGCTGAGCTACATGGTCAAACCGCGCGACCTCGATCCCACGGCGTCCCCGTTGGACTACTACGGCTCCGAACTGCGCCGCCTGCGCGAGGCGGCGGGCCTCAGCCAGGGCCAGTTGGGCTCCTGCGTCTTCGTGACGGCGTCCCTGGTCGGCCAGGTCGAGACGACGAAACGGGTCCCGACGCGGGACTTCTCGGAACGGGTCGACGCGGCCCTCGGCACGGACGGCCACTTTTCGCGGCTCGCGGGCTTGGTGCTGCGGAGCCAGTTGCCGCACTGGTTCCAGGCGTACGCGGAGATGGAGGCGCGGGCGACGTACATCTCCACGTATCAGGCCCAGTTGGTGTACGGCCTGTTGCAGACCGAGGAGTACGCACGTGCCGTGCTGAGTACGGGTATGCCGAGCAAGCTCGACGACCTGGTCGCAGCCCGAATGGAACGCCAGCGGCTCCTGGAGCGAGATCGCCCGCCACTGTCGTTGGTGATCCTCGACGAGGCGGTACTCCACCGTCCGATCGGAGGTCGGGATGTCATGCGAGACCAACTCGCTCATCTGCTGAACTTCATCGACAGGCGCTGGACGAGTGTTCAGGTCCTGCCTTATGAGGCCGGTGAACACGCCAGCCTCATCGGTTCGTTCAACCTGCTGCGCTTCGAGGCAGATCCCGAGCTCGTCTATACGGAAGACATGATCTCCGGCCACATGACCGCTAACCCCGAAACAGTCCGCGAAGCCGCCCGCCGTTACGCTAACTTGCAGGCCGCCGCCCTCCCGGAAGGGAAGTCGGCGGAGCTGATCAGCCGCGTAATGGAGGAGAATTATGGCGACCAGTCAGGATCTGCCCAACGCGCGGTGGCGTAAGTCGTCGTACAGCGGCAACACAGGCGGCGACTGCATCGAGTGCGCCCCCCTCAACGGCACGAAGTGGCGCAAGTCGTCGTACAGCGGGGACACCGGCAGCGAATGCATCGAGTTCGCCCAAGCCCAGTGCAACGGAAACGTCGCGATCCGGGACAGCAAGAACCCCGAAGGTCCCGCCCTCACCGTGAAGGCCGCCGCCTTCACCCACTTCGTGGCCGCCACCGTCAGCGGAGATCTGCACTGATCCGTGCGGCGATAGCCGAGGCCATCCGCCGGATGCCCGGCGAACGCACCGGGCAGGGGCGGGACTTGGCCGTGGTGGGCGCCAGACAGAAGTGCAGGTAGTCGTCGCCGCTCCGGTGCAGGGCCGCGCGGCCCGAGCCGCAGTACGCGGGGTGGGCGCGCTCGTACGCCGTGCAGGGGAGCGTCTCGACCCATGTGTAGCGGCCGGACGCGGGGGCGACGGACCGCCCCGCGTCGGCGACGAGGTCGCCGGTGGCGTCGGCCTGCGCCTCGTAGAGGTCGTTGACGCCGCGTACGCGGTCGGGCGTGATGGGATCGGGCCCCTGGAGGACCCACACCACACGCGGACGCCCCGCGCCCCCCGCGTTCCCCGCGGCGTGGATCTGGGCGACCAGCCTCCGCGCGTCGGCCGCGTACCGGTCGTAGTACTTGGCGCGTTGTTTGTCGTAGGTGATGCCGTCCATGCAGGGCGTGTAGCCCCACGCGTTGCCCCAGAACTGGAGGACCACGTAGTCGGGGTGTTCCGCGCGGACGAGCGCGGCGGCCTTGTCCTTGTCGGGGACGAGGGAGTCCTCGCCGGTGCCGTCGAGGTAGTCGCAGAGGGTGGTGCCCGAGTAGGGCGCGCTGCGGTAGCGCGCGCCGAGGCGGTCGCGGAGGCGGTCGCCGAGGACGTCCTGGTTCTCCATGGCGAGGGAGTCGCCGAGGTACAGCACCTTGGGGGGTTCGGCGGACGGGTTCCGCGCGGCGCGCTGCCGGGTCGTGGCGGACGGCGGCGGCGCGGAGGCACGCGGAGAGGGAGAGGCGGAGTCCGCGTCCCGGGCCGCGCCGGACGGGGCCTCCGGCAGCGCGGCGGGCTGTCCGCCGCCGTCACCGCCCCCGCCCCCGGGATCCCCGCACGCGCCGAGCAGCAGCACACCGGCCAGCACGCCCACGACCCACGGATACCGTGCCCGCATACGGCAACTCCCGCCCCAGACAGCCGAAATGGCCCCCAGGCAAACACACGGGCGGGGTGGACGGAAGGCATCCGCCCGCCAAGTGGGGGTCCGGGCAGGTGGGGTCAGTGCCGGGCGGCGCGTTCGAAGTGGCGGGACAGCGCGCGGTAGGACTCCTTGGGCTCCCAGTGCCAGCCGGCCGCCGGGTCGCCGGGCCGCTTCCAGAGCGTCTTGGTGAGGCTGTAGCTCGCGAGGTCGAGGTCGTGGCGCGGGTCGTCCGGCCGGTGCGGGGCGTCCGGCGTGACGAACTGGTAGACGAGGGCGGCGTGCAGGTTCATGGACTCGAAGACGTCGAAGAGGTCCAGGAGATACGCGGCCTGGGTCCGCTCGCTGCGCCGGAGGCCGCCGGTGATCTCCGGGGGTTCCTTGGTGTAGTCGACGGCTTCGTGCCAGCCCATGCCGCCGTCGCGGGGCGCGTTCTCGTACGTGCAGGAGCCGCATTCGGTGACGGCGACGGGCTTGCCCCACCGCAGGTACGGCGTGAGCTCCTCGACGTACGCGGCCCGACTGCGGTGGTAGCCGTAGTAGTTGACGCTGACGACGTCGAAGAGGGACCAGTCGACGTCGTCGTCCTGCGCGGCGCCGTAGGTGAGGGGTCCGTGGAAGACGGAGCGGCCGGTTCGGGCGGCGCGGGCGATGAAGTCGTGCAGGCGGCGGACCATCTTCTCGGGGTCGAAGTTGCCCTTGAGGAGGTTCTCGACGCGCTCCAGGGCGTTGTCGCCGGGCGCGATCCCGGGGACGAACAGCACGAACTCCGCGCCGACGCTGAGGTGGACGTCCGCGCCCTGGCGCCGCAGCCGCTCGGCGTGCCGGCCGGTCTCCGCGATGTGGTCGAGGATGTCGCGGTGCGGGGCGTCGGCGAGGCGGGGCTGGAGCCAGACGCGCAGGCCGCGTTCGGCGGCCTCGGACGCGGTGGCGGCGAGCCGGCGCACACCGGTGCCGAAGACCGAGACGGTGTTCGCGTGCAGGTCGTGCCGGATGGCGCGGATGTCGGCGCGCATGCGGGGGGCGGTCCAGCGGGTGGCGGTGGACTCGCCGTCACCGACTTCGTAGCAGACGCCTCGGTGCGTGAGGCCGCGGTGCCGGGGGCCGGGGTGCCGGGGGCCGGGGTGCCGGGGGCCGGGGGCGGACGCGGACCCGGGGCGGGTACCGGAGCCGGGGCGGGGCGCGGCGGCGGCTTCGGAGGCGCCGAGGCCGCTCAGCGCCCCGGCCGCGCCGAGACCGCCCGCGGCCCCGGCGACCCCGAGGGCCCCCGCCAGAAACCGTCCCCTGCTGATGCCGCTGACCTTGCCGCTGCCGTCGTGCCGCATGCCGCTGTCTCCCGTCCGTCGTCTGTCGCGTACGACGACCAGCATGGGGAGGGGAGGGGGACGGGTTCATCGTCCTTTGGTCGCCCGTCCGGGTCCGAGGGGCTGAACCCCGTACGGGAAAGGCGACTTAGGTCAGGCAGGCCGACGGCTGGGGGCGTCCTCGGGCGGGGCGGGACGTCGCAGCCGCCAGACCACGACGACGCCGCTGCCGGAGGGAGCCGCGGGCGGTGTTCCCTGTTCGCGGCGGACCTCGGTGAAGCCCAGCCGGCGCGGTATCGCGGCGCTCGACGTGTTCGCCAGGTCGTGCGTGATCTCCAGGTACTCGACGTCCGGCAGCGTGAACATCTCGGCGACCAGGGCCGCCGTCGCCCGGGTGGCCGTGCCCCGGCCGGTGGCGGCGGGGTGCAACCAGTACCCCAGGCAGCGGCATCGGGGATCGGCTCCGCGATAGGCCTGGCACATGCCGAGGAGAGCGTCGCCCCCGGCGATGGCGTAGTTGTACACATCACCGCTCGTCCACTTCGCCCCGGACGCCGCGAGGAACCCGCGGGTGCTCTCCGCGCTGTGCCCGGTGACCCATGTCTCCCAGGGGCGCAGGTGCTCCACCGACTCGTCGATCAGCTTGAGCGCCGGAGCGAAGTCGCTCTGCCCCCGCCAGCGGCGCAGGACGAAGTCTCCGCAGTCGATGATCTGCCGTGGCCGCTCCATGACGCCATGCTGGTCCGCGAGAGGCCCCCGCCGCAACGAGGTGGGGCGAACTCCCCGCGTGATACGGCTCCCACAGCTCACGGGACGTCCGCCGCGAGCGTCTCGAACGCCGTGCACAGCAGCCGCACACTGCGCCGGAACTTCTCGTCCTGGCCGAGCCGGGGCATCTGCTCCATGACGAGCGGGAAGCGGGCGCACAGGTCGGCGTAGAGCTCGGCGGTGACGGGCGGTGGCGCGGCGGCCCGGGACTCCCCGCCCTCCGCGCCCCGTTCCTCCGGCCGCTCCTGGAGGACGAACCCGGTGACATGGCTGAGGAGGGCGTCGGCCGCGACACCCGCGTCGGCGACGGGGACGCCCGCGCCGACGAGGGTCGCCAGGAGCCGCTCCATCAGGGAGAGGGCGCCGGTGCTGAGCGTGCCGGGGCTGTCGGCGAGGAGCAGGGCGCCGCCCGGATGCCGCAGGAGGCTCCGGCGCAACTCGGTGGCCTGCGCCTCGATCCGGTCCTGCCAGGCCGCGTCGGGCGGGAGGGCGGCGAGGGCGGCGCCGGCGGCGTCGTACGCGTGCCGGCAGACGCGGTCGGCCATCAGCGCCAGCAGCTCGTCCTTGCCGCGCACGTGGTAGTAGAGGCTGCCCGCGTGAGCCCCGAGCCGGTCGGCCACCTGGCGCATCGAAAGCCCGTGGTACCCGGTCTCGGCGAACGTGGCCATGCCTGCGTCGACGATCCGCTCCTTGGTGAGCTTCATGCCTCCACCGTAACAGCGTTTCAAACACTGTTTGAAAATGCGTCCGCCGGTGCTAGCCTCGGCATCGACCGGTTTCGAACACTGTTGGAAAGGCTGGTTCGGGGGACATGGGCGGACTGTTGTTCAGCGTGACGACCGCGGCGTTGATGGTGCTGATGGCCAAGTGCGGGCGCGCGCTGATGGAGCCGGCGGCGGCAGGGGCGGGTGCGGGCGCCGGGACCCGTGCGTCGGGCCTGGACGTGCTGCGGGGGCGCCCGTTCCCGTGGGCCGCGGCCGTCCTGGGCGGTCTTGCCGTGGCGGGCGTGCTGCTCCAGCTGAGCTGGCCGGGGGCGATGCAGGCGCTGGACGCCGACCCGTCCGAGAGCGGCTGGTGGCGGGTGTTCACGTCGGTCTTCATGCAGAACGGCGGGGTCGGGGGCGCGCTCTGGAACATCGCGACGCTCGCGGTCGTGGCGGCGCTGGCGCACTGGTACTGGGGCGGCGGCCCGACGCTGCTGTTCTTCCTGGCCGGCATCCTCCTGCCGGAGCGGATCGACGACCTGCTGGGCATCGGCGGCGGCACGAGCACGGATCCCCGCAATTTCGCGGGCAGTTCGGGCGCGACGTACTTCCTGGGCGCGACGCTGGCGGCGGCCCTGCTGATCCGGACGCTCACGTCGTCGAAGGGCGGGGCGGCGCCGGAGAGCGCTGGGGCGGGCAGCGCGGTGGCGGACCGGCTCCTCGCGGCGGCGGTCCCGGTCCTGGGCCTCGCGATGTGGTTCACGCAGGAGAACGGCCACGGGCTGGTGGCGGCGTACGGGTTCGCGCTGGGGGCCGGGGCGTGGGCGGTGTGGCGCAGGCGCGCGGAGTCGGGGACGCGGCGGGGAGCGGGGTCGGGCTCGGGCTCGGACTCGGACTCGGACTCGGGCTCGGACTCGGCGGAGGGTCGCCCCCGTACGACGTCGGGCTGCTGAACCCACGGAACCCGCCCCCCCCCGGGGAGGTGTGCCGCGGCGCGGTGGGTCACACCATGCGCCGCGGCGCGGTGGGCTATCGGGCCACGAACTGGGTCAGGATCGCCTGGACCTCGTAGATGTCGACGCCCTTGGTGAAGGTCTTCTGCATCGGCGTCGGGTTGCTGGAGATCCAGATCTTCAGCTCCGCGTCGAGGTCGAAGTGCCCGGCCGTCTCCACCGCGAAGTGCGTGATGCTGCGGTAGGGGATCGAGTGGTACTCGACCTTCTTGCCGGTGATGCCCTGCTTGTCGACCATGATCAGCCGACGGTCGGTGAAGAGCATCGTGTCGCGTATCAGCGTGTACGCGGCGTGCACCTGCTCGCCGTGCCCGAGCAGACGCGCGTACTCGCTCTGCGCCTTCATCGGGTCGACGGTGTGCGCGTTTCCGAACAGTGCCATGGCAGGCCCCCCTGTGATCGCCACCCCGGACCCGCCCCGCACGACGGGTGCCCGTATGACGGGTGAGTGGGGTGATGCGGTGAAGTGCGGGATCTTGCCACTGTATCGGGGCGGGCGATCGGGGCGGGCGGAGAAGATCGAAGGCCCGTGCGAGTGGCACGGCCGCGCGCCCTAACCGCGGGGCGGGTGGAGCTTGCGGAAGTACGTCCAGCTGGTCTCGTTCGGCTCGCTCCACTCCTCAGGGGCGCGCGCGAACTCCGGGTGGTGACGGGCGACATGGGCGC
Source organism: Streptomyces sp. NPDC041122 (assembly GCF_055592445.1). Lineage (NCBI taxonomy): Bacteria > Bacillati > Actinomycetota > Actinomycetes > Kitasatosporales > Streptomycetaceae > Streptomyces > Streptomyces sp. NPDC041122. Next base: position 445,614 of record NZ_JBVIYQ010000003.1, read on the forward strand.
GGGTGCGGGCGGGCACCTCGCCGTACGAGCCGAGCTTGCGCCCCCGGCAGTGGTACGTGAGACCACCGGGCCGCTGCCCCCGCTCCATCCAGGGCAGCCAGGGGGACATGCGTGTCCACGACATGGTGGCCGGGACGCTCGGCGCCGGCCCCGCGAGATCGGCACGGTCGACGAAGAACTGGAAGAGCTCCAGGGCCTTGTACGTGTCGCCGGCGGAGTTGAGCGGGTATTGGGCCACCGGCAACGGCGACGGGTAGGCGAGCGGGATCTCCATGCTGAAGCAGACCTGGTCACCGAGGTCGGTCGTCGGGACGGGGAACGGGCGCCACCGCTGGTTGGCCGGATCGTTCCACACGTGGACGACCGGCAGCCCCTGCCAGGTCTCCAGGATCCCGCCGCTGTCGGGGTCGAGATAGAAGGCGGCCTCCCGGCTGAGGAGCCGGTACGCGTCGGGCCCGTCCTCGGCGTGCTGGACGAGCCGGGAGACGTTGAGCCCCTCGAACCCGAACAGCCGCTGGTAGGGCTCGTCGGGCGCCCATGAGTACACGCTGCCGGTCCACCAGTAGGTGACGTCGGCACCGTCGAGCGAGCCCCGGGTGCGGGCCAGGTCGCGGAGGGACTGCGCGGGGGAGGGGCCGGGGGAGGCGGGGGTCCGGGCGGCGGGGGCCTGGGCGGCGGGGGTCTGGGGTGCGGCCGGTTCCGGTATGGGTGAGGTCATGCCCCGTACTCTGCGGGACGCGCGCGCCCGATGGACGGACAACCGGGCACCCGGACCCGGGCGTGTCCGAAAGGCCCGGCCGGCCGCGGTGCCGTCCCGCGCGGTGCCGTCCCGCGCGGAACCGTGCCCGGCGCGATCCCCTCTGTCAGAGGAAGGAACGCATGCTCACGGGAAACGGGACGGAAAAGGGGCAGGGCCGATGATGATCGTGCTGCTCGGCATCGTGGCGGCACTCGCGGCGGTGGGCCTGGCCGCGGTGCTGTGGGCCTCGCGGGGCGGCCCGCGCTGGGTGCACGGCGTCGCGAAGGCGACGATCGCCTCCGCGGACGTGGTCGCGGCCATGAGCAAGGCGAGCCGCCGCGGCAACAGCCGCTACAGCAGCGGCAGCAGCCTCGGCGACGGCGGCGGCGACGGCGGTGGTGGGAGCTAGGCGGCGAGCCGGGCGGCTGGCTGGGCGGCGAGCCAGGCGGCGGCCGGCGACCCGACCCCGCACTGCCCCTTACGGGACCCCCCGCACCGCCCCTTACGGGCCCCGGCACCGCCCCTTACGGCCCCCCCCTCACCGCCCCTTGAGGAAGGTGATCCGCCCGGTGGCCGGCGTACGGGCGGGGGAGTCGGGGCCGGAGTGCTTCTCCAGGTAGCGGACGAGCACGTCCAGATCGGTGACGCCCCCGCCCTCCCGCTCGGTCCCCTTCTTGAACGTGCCGAAGCCGTTGCCCCCGCTCGCGAGGAAGTCGTTCGCGGTCACCCGGTACGTCCCCCCGGCCCGGACCGGCTCCCCCTTCACCCGGACCGTGTCCGTCAGCAGCCGGGCGCCACCGGAACGGCTCATGTCGACGGAGTACCGGAGCCCCGAGGACAGCTGTAGATACAGCGGATCGTCGGCGTTGGCGCCGGTGAACTGCTCCTTCAGAACGGCGATCAGCTGCGCACCGGTGAGGGTCATCGTCGTCAGCGAGGTCGAGAACGGCTGGGTGCGGTACGCGTCCGCGTACGTCACCGCGCCGTCGCCCCGGCGCGTGAGGTCGGCGCGCATGCCGCCCGGATTGAGCAGGGCGAGGTCGGCGCCCTTGTCGCCGGTCGCCTCCGTCTGGGCGTCGGCGAGGAGGCTGCCGAGCGGGGTCTCCTTCTTCGGCGAGCCGCGGCCCGGCAGGTCGCCGGAGATATAGCCGACGGTCCGGTCGGCGACCGTGGCGGACCGCTTGCGCCAGGTCTCGACGAGGTCGGCCATCCCGGGATGCTTCGGGGTGCTGACCGGCACGACACGGTTCCTCGCGGCGACCGTCCCGCGGATGACGTCCCCGCTGCCGTCGAGCCGGAAGCGGAGGTCGGTGAAGGACCGCCCGAAGGAGTCGGCCTGCGTCACCGAACGCGGCTTCCCCTCCGGGTCGTTGACCGTGCATGCGTATGAGTCGTGCGAGTGGCCGCTGACGACGAGGTCCACCGCGCCCGGCGCCTGCTGCGCGATCCCCTTGATGCGGCCGCGCAGCTTGGCCGCGGGCCCGCCGGTGTCGCAGTCACCCCGCCCGGCGACGCCGTGCGCGGCCTCGCCCTCGTGGACGAGCAGCACCTGCGCCCTGACACCCATCCGCGTCAGTTCCTTCGAGTACCGCTCCACGACGGGCAGTTCGTCCCGGAACTCCAGGTCGCGGATCTGCGAGGCGTTGACCGCCGCGGGCGCGTCCTTGGTGACGAGACCGATGAACCCGATCCGCTGCCCGCCGGGCAGCCGCTTCACGTCGTACGGCCGCAGCAGCGGCTCACTGCTGCCCTTACGGGTCACGTTCGCGGCGAGATACGGGAAGTCCGCGCCGTTGTACCCGCCGCCGGGCGCACACCCGTCCTCGGGGTGACAGCCGCCGCCCGCCATGCGCTCCAACTCCCGGGCCCCCTCGTCGAACTCGTGGTTCCCGACGGAGCTGACGCCGAGCCCGAGCTGTTCGAGCGCCTCGACGGTGGGTTCGTCGTGGAAGAGCGCGGACAGCAGGGGACTGCCCCCGATCATGTCGCCGGCGGCCACGGTGAGCGAGTTCGGCTGCCCGCGCCGGGCCTTCTCCACGAGGGTGGCGAGCTGCGGCACCCCACCGGCCTGCACCCCGCTCCCCCTGGCCCCGCCACCACCGCTCCCCCCGCCGCCGCCCCGCAGCACGCGCCCGGCGGCTCCCTCCACGGGGTCGAGATTGCCGTGCAGATCATTGAGCGCGATGAGCTGCACGGGCACGCCGCCCCGGGAACCGTGCGGCGCGGGAGCGGCCGCGGCGGCCGGCTTCACCGCCCGCGCGGAGGCGGACGCTTCCGCGGGAGCCCCGAGGCTGGGCACGAGCAGGACGATCCCCAGCGCGAGAGCGGCACAGCCGAGGACGACACGTTTGAAGAGACAGGCGGAGCGAGCGGAAGTGCGGTGCGCGAATTCAGTCACGCTCGGAAGTTATAAAGTTACGTATCGTATGGACGCCGGACACGCCAGCGGTAGTCCGATTGTCACTCCATGGGCGCTCGGGGCGGGGTGCGTGGCCCCGCCCTGCCCTATCTCCCGCCCTTATGCCCCCGGCATTTCCGGTGGACGCCCACAGGACGTACTCATCCGGTACTACAGTTCCGATGTACGGCGGTGTGCCGTACATCACAAGAGGCATCGCAAGATGTGTCCGGCGCGCGGTCCGGGGTGGGCGACGAGTGTGCGACGCGCGCCTGATGGGGGTGGGCGTGTGTACGAGTTGACCAAGGGCGGCAACGTAGGACTCGCGACGCTGAGCGAGAACTCCGACGCCGTGATCGTGAGCCTTGACTGGACCAGCCCGACGGGCGAGGGCGACGCGGACGTGTCGGTGCTGCTGCTGGGCGCCGACGGCAGGGTGCGGAGCGACGCCGACTTCTGCTTCTACAACAACCCGGTGGCCGCCGACGGCGGCGTCCAGCTCCTGGGCAAGACGCCGACCGGGAGCGGCGACAGGGACCGGATCAGCTTCGACCTGACCGCGATCCCGCAGGGCGTCGCCCGGATCGTGGTCGCGGCGAGCCGGTACGACGGTGCCCACTTCGGGGAACTGGACGATCTGCAGCTCACGCTGGCCGACAGCGCCGGCGAGGGACTGCTCCGCTTCGGCATCGACGAGACGGGAGCGGTCGGCGCGTTCATCTTCGGCGAGCTGTACCGGCGCGGCGAGGAGTGGAAGTTCCGGGCCGTCGGCCAGGGGTACGAGGCGGGCCTGGCGGCCCTGGCCACGGACTTCGGTGTGGACATCGACGACGACGCGGAGGCGGACCCGCCGGCGGAGCCGGGCCCGCAAGCGGCCGTCGCCACGGAAGCCCTCCCTCAGGAAGCCGCCACCGAAGCGGCCCCGGCCCAGGCGATCGCGGCCCAGGCGAACGTCCCCCAGACCCTGCCGCCCCGGGCTGCTCAGGAAGCCGGCCTTGGAGGCGGCAGCCGCCCGGAACCGGCCCTCGAACCAAACCCGGCCCTCGAACCGAACCCGGCCCCGACGAACGCGCCGACCGACGCACCGCCCCCCGCCTCGACCGCCGTGCCGACCGAGGCACCGAAGAAGGCCACACCCCGCCCCCGCACCGCGAAGCGGAAGGTCACCCTGCCGAAGGCGGCCAAGAAGTCCCTGGCGGAGAACGACGCCTGGAAGGAGTCCAGGCTCTTCCCGGTCTCCGCCCTCAAGAGCGACCACGACCGCGAAATGCGCGCCACTTCCGTGCTGTTGTCGGTGATGGCGCAGATCCCGGAGTTCGGCAGGAGACTCACCGCCGCGTTCGGGGCACCGGCGGGCCGCATGGAGACGTACACCGAGGTCTCGCTGCCGCACGGCGACACCCCGCGCCGGCCCGACGGCGTGATCCGTGTGGAGCGGGCCGGCAAGTTGTGGACGGCGCTCGTCGAGACCAAGACCAACGGCAACGCCCTGCGGGCCGACCAGGTGCAGGCGTACATGGACATCGCCGCACGCCGGGGCTACGAGGCCGTGATCACGCTCTCGAACGACGTCGCCCTGGAAGGCACCCCGCTGGTCGACGTGAAGGTCGACGGCCGGCGCAAGCACACGGTCGCCCTGTGGCACCTGTCCTGGGCCGAAGTGACGTATCAGGCCCAGATGTTGATCCGGCACGAGGGCGTCGGCAACATCGCGCACGCCTGGCTGCTCCAGGAGTTGCTGCACTACCTCCAGCACGAGAACTCCGGCTGCCACGGCTTCCAGAACATGGGGGCCGCCTGGGTCCCGGTGCGCAACGGTATCGACGACGAGACCCTGTGCCAGGGGGACTCCCGCGCCCTGGAGGTGGTGAAGAGCTGGGAGCGTCTCATCCGCCAGGTCTGCCTCCGGCTCGGCGGTGAACTCGGGCAGAAGGTGTTGCCGGTCCAGCGGTACAAGCGCGGCACCGACCCCGCCGCCCGCCGGTCCGCCCGCGCGGACCAGCTCTGCCGCGAGGGCAGACTGCTGGCGGAGCTGCGCGTCGAGGGCACGCCCGGCGTCCTTGCCGTCACCGCCGACCTGCGCACGGGCAAGCTCCGGACGTCCATCGACATCCCCGCGCCCGAGAACGGCTATCCCCTGACCCGCGTCAAGCGCCTCATCCGGACCCTCGCGGACGCGCCCGCCGACCTCCACATCGAGACGCTGGTGGAGGGCGAAGCGGGCGGACCCCGTGGCACGTTGGAGCGGCTGCGTCCGGAGCCCGCGGACCTGCTGCCGAAGGCAGGCGTGGAGATCACCGGATTCCGGCTCTCCCTCTTCAAGGGCATGGGCAGCAGCCGCGGCAACGCCGAGTCGGGCTTCATCCGCAGCGTCGACGACGCCGTGCACCGCTTCCACGCGACGGTGGCGGCACCGCTGGAACGGTCCATCCCGCGCCCGCCCGCACCGGGAGGGGGAACGGCGCCGGGGCCGGGGTCGGCGAGGCGGCTGCCGCGTCAGGCCCTCGTCGGGCAAGGGGCGGAGGGCGCCTCACCGGATGCCGGTCTGGCGCTCAGCGAGTGAGGTGAACGAAGGAGCCGGCCGGCCCGGACCACTGCGATCCCGCCGCCGTCCGGCCGGTGCACCAGAACTGACCGGCGCGGCTACCGCGGTGGCGGGCCTGACACCTCACGCCCGCCACCGCCACCGCGGTCAGCTCAGCGGCGCAGCCCCAGCGCCTCCCGCACCGTCCCGAACAGGTCGGTCTGGTTGGTGACGCCGAGGACGCGGTACGCCTGCGGGCCCTGCGCCGCGATCCGGACCTGCGTGCCGGTGTGCTCCTGCGAGGCGCCCGGCGTGTTCGTCGAGTAGTTGACCTTCAGCTGCTGGCCCTCGTCGGTGACGAGCGTGGAGGAGAGGCCGGGCGGCTGCGCCTCCAGCGGCACGATCTGGCTGGTGTGCGCGTGGTCCGCGGTGGTCACGACCAGCGTGTCGTGGTGCTTGGCCGCGTAGGCGCGGGCCACCTTCACCGCGCGGTCGAACGCCGCCGTCTCACCGATCTGACCGCACGGGTCGGCGGCGTGGTCCTGCTTGTCGATCGACGCGCCCTCGATCTGCAGGAAGAAGCCCCGCTTGCTCTTCGTCGCCTTCTGCTTGGCCTCGAGCAGCTTGATGGCCTTGCTCGCCTGGTCCTGCAGGGCGGGCGTGCCGGCCGGGCGGCCCGGGTTGGAGGTCGTGCAGCGCTGCGGCTCGGTGCCGCCCTTGGCCGCGGCCTTGCCGGTCCACTCGACGGGCACGTTGCCGGGCGCGAAGAGCCCGAGGACGGGCTTGCCGCCGTTGACGCTCTTGACGGCGCCCAACTCCCGCTCGTTGGTGACGACTTGGTACCCGAGGCGCTGGGCCTGCTGCGTGACCGTGAGGCCCTTGTACTTGCCGTCGGTGACCTTCTGGTCGAAGCGCTGCTTGCCGCCGCCGAGGAGCACGTCGACCTTGTGGTCGACGCTCTGCTCGGCGATGGACCCCGGCCCGCCCTTGGCGATGGTGTCCGTCGGGCACTTGGCCATGTCGGCCGGGCCCTGGCAGCTGCGGTCGGTGGCGTGCGAGGCGAGGACGGCGGGGGTGGCGTCCGTGAGCTCGGCGGTGGTGACGGACCCGGTCGCGTACCCCTTCTTCTGCGCGAGTTCGAGGATCGTCGGTACGGCCTTGTCGCTGCCCGGCGTCTTCGATATGCGCCCGTTGACGGTCTTCACGCCGGTGGCCCAGCCGGAGCCGGAGGCGGCGGAGTCGGTGACGTAGTCGGGCGTGCCGTCCTTGTGCACGGCGTACGTCGTGTACGCGCCGGTCAGCGGGAACTTGTCCATGTTGAGCCGGCCGTTCGCGCCCACCGTGTAGTCCCGGGCGAGGGTGATCTCGGAGTCGCCCATGCCGTCACCGATGAGCAGGATGACGTTCTTCGCCTTGCCGCCCTGGATGGCCCGCCGGGCCTGGTCCCTGGTGTCGGAGGCCCCGGCGGAGGCGGTGACGGTCACCGCCACGGCGGTGGCGGCGACCACGGATGCGGCGACGGTCAGGCGACGACGGGACAGACGCGGTCCGGCCATGCGGAACTCCTAGGGGATGTCTCGGTACGGGGCTTCCCCCGGTACGGTCCGGCCACCTCACCAGCACCACATGAACCGGACGGGACGTGCCGGTGCCTTGTTGGTGGCGCGGGGGCGACGTGACGTGCGCTACCGACGTGACGTGTGCTACCGCCGCGCCACGGCGCCGGTGGGCCCCGACGGGGCGACGGCCCCGGCTGGTCCCGCGCCGCCCACGCCCGCGAACCCGGCGATCGCCTCGCGCAGTGGCCCGGAGGCGTCCTTCGGCGCGCCGCGGGTATCCAGACCCAGCACCTCGATGAGTCCCAGGCGCCCACGCGGGCCCTCCACCCGCAGCACCCGTCGCACGGGGCCGTCCGGCGAAGGATGGACCACGAGGGCCAGCGGGGTGGCGGGGTCGGTGTATCCGGCGATGTAGGTGAGTAGCTGGTGTCGGTCGGTGGAGGAGACGTTCTTCTTCTCGTACCCCTTGTACTTCGCGTCGACGACCAGGAACCGGGTGGCGGTGCTCTCGCCGGCCGGGGGCGGGAAGGCCAGCAAGGCGTCCGGCCGGAACGGCGGAGCGCCGTCGTTGAGGCCCCCGAACGTCCTGATCGCCCCCTCGTGCAGCCGGGCACTCCTGCCGCCCACCCGCACGGCCGCCTCGACGGCCATCCGTCGGACGACGTTCTCCCACAGGACGTTCAGATTGAGCAGCAGACTCCTCGCGGCGAAGCCGTGCGGCTCCAGCAGGTCGCTGACGCCACCCCCGCCCAGCACCATCCTGGCCCAGGCGTGCGCGGCCCGGTAGTGGGTGTTCAGGCGCGTATACCGGGCGCGGGCGAGCAAAGAGAGGGCGTCGAGCGGCTGCGGCGGGCTCGGGAAGTGAGCGGCGGCGTCGAGCAGCCACTTCGTCTGCCGCGCGTCCGTGGACCGCCGGGCCGCGACGGTCAGGGCGGCTCCGCACACCATGTTCTCCCAGCCGCCGTCCTCGTACTCGAAGGTCTGGAGATGGAGACGGTCGACCGCGCCGTAGCAGCGGGTCGCCTGGGCCTCCACATCGAGTCGCCCCCGCAGGGTGGAGTCGACGCGGGTCCGTCGAACGTAGTCCCGGCGCAGTCCTCGCGCGAGCAACAGTCGGCACTCGTGGAGCAGGGCGGCGGGCACGAGCCCCGCGTATCCGTCCCGGCCGATGGGCCAGTTGCGCAGCGTCTCGTCCGGCTCGCGCCGATCGTTCGCGTAACAGAGCCAGTCGATCAGACGTCTGCCGTCGATCTGGAACTTGGGCCGCAGCACCAGCCGTATCCGATCGAGCTGCAGAACCCCGGTGGTCGCCGTTGCCTTGAGTGCGTATCCGGTCCGGGTCTCCGTGACGGCCACGCCGGTGGTCGCCCGAACCCGGTCGAGGTCGGACCCGTACAGCTCGGAGCGGGGAACGGTGACGGACTCGTATTCCTTGAGGACCACCTCGCGTCGTGTCATCCGTGCAAAACCTCGTCCAGGGCTTCCCTGGCGACGAACTCGTCGGCGAGGATCCCGGGAAGATCCCGCGGGTTGGTCTGCACGACGCGCCCTGTGCGGTCGTTCACCAGCGAGCCCAGCACGCTCCTGAGCAGGTCGGGCTGGCCGAGGCAGTAGTCGGCCACGAGGGGCACGATCTCGTGGTGGAAGGCGTTGGAGAGCTGTTCCGCGGTGACGAGCGGCCGGTCATCGGCGAGCAGATAGGCCTGACCGAGCAGATGGTCGGGCCCGAAGGCGACATCGAGTTTGGCATTCAGGCCCTGCAGGAAGTCGGCAAGTCCGAGGCCCTCGACCTCGCCGTCCAGCACGTCCAGATCCGGCGGTACGTCGAGGAAGGCGAACCTGCGCCGGATCGCGGAGTCGATGTGGCCGACGCTCCGGTCGGCGGAGTTCATGGTTCCGATGATCCGGACGTTCCCCGGCACCATCTGCTGCCGCCCGCTCGTGGGCAGAGTGATGGAGAGGGAGTCCCGCTTGTCGAGTTCCAGCAGAGTGACCAGCTCACCCAGGATCCTGGGCAGGTCCCCGCGGTTGATCTCGTCCACGACGAGCAAGAAGGTGTCGTCCGGGGCCGCCGTGGCCGCCGCGCAGACCCGTCGAAACAGCCCGTCCGTCATTTTCAGATGGAGCCCGGCACCATCCGCGGCCGTGTCCGGCTTGAAACCCTCTACGAAGTCCTCGTACCCGTAGGACGGGTGGAAGGTCACCAGAGTGAGGCGGGCCGCCGAGGCCCCCTCCGGCACTTCGGACAACTCGGCCAGCGCCTTGCCACGGTCCTCCGGCGGCGCGTCGATGCGGTCGCCGTAACCCGCCATGGCCAGAGCGACGCTGAGGGCCAGGCGGGTCTTGCCGGTACCCGGCGGCCCTTGCAGGATGACCTGCCCCTTGTGGGCGAGCAGATCCCGTACCGTGCGTACCAGCTCGGGGAGTTCCGCATCCCGATCGGCTTCGGGGCCCGTACCGGTGCTCTTGCCGGCGCCCGGTGCGGGATGGTCCGCTTCGGCGAGAGCCGCCTTGCGCCCGTCCCTGATCTCCCGCCATAGCGTGGCCGACACCTTGGCGAGCGTCTGCTGCCAGGCATGCCGGGGCGAGTCGAAGACCTGGTAGTACGACGTGTCCCAGTCCACGCCCACGGTGTGCCGGTGGTCCTCCAGGCTCGCGTCGTACGAGTAGCCGTCGGTGACGGTGCCCACCGCCAGGACTTCGGATTTGCCCCGGTTGGCAACGATCAGATCGCCGGGCTCCAGGTCGCGGAAGGCGAGCAGTTGCCGGGCGAGCCGTAGATTCCCTCCGGCGCTGTACGGCCAGTGGTCGTCCAGGGACTGCTTGAGCTCTTGGTCGCTCTCGTACTGTCCGAAGCTGTCGACCTCGTCCCACCCGATCCGGATGCGACGGTTGGCTAGGCAGTCGTTCCAGAGCATGGCTCGCTCGCCCGGCGCGACCTTCCAGATCATGCGATCCCGCGGCCGGGGATCGTGGAAGGTGTACAGGAACCGCATGACCGCATGCGGACTCCATCCATGGAACTCGGGCACCCTCCGCACGAGTTCGAGCAGTTCACGGTTGGCCCGCCAGGTCCGTACGCCTGAGGAGTACTGGTTCGGGTGGCGGCCCAAGAGCTCGGTGAAGTGACGGACGTGCGGGGCGGAGAAGATCGGCAGAAACTGGCCGGGAAAGTAGATCGCCAGGGCTTTCGTGGTCAGAGCCTGTCCGTACGAAAGCGACTCCAGCTCGTCGATGCGTTCGTAGGCCTCTTCGCCGGCCGCCGCGAAGGCGCTCACGAACTCGGCCCGCACCTCCGTCCAGGCCTCACGCACGCCGAGTCCACGCAGAGAGCTCGGGACGACCCGCCATTCACCGGTCCTGTGCTGGAAGACGATGTGCTTCGCCGCACTGCCGCCACGGATGCTGCCGATGGTGTTGGTTCCGTACTCCAGCAGACGGCAGAACGAGTGCAGAGGGCCACCGTAGGAGTCGGGCCCCAACGCGTATCGCTCCAGCGGCAGATCGGCCCAGGACTTCAGCGGGAACTCCTCCAGCACCCGTCGTCGCTCTTGCTCCGCCCGACCGGCTTCGCGTTCGGCCGCATCGTGATCGAAGCGTGCGACGCGCGCCGCGAGACCTTCGAAGAAGTCCCCACCCTCACCCATGCGGGCATTCTTTCGCACCCCGTGAGCCCCACGCAGCGTTGCATGAAGTTTGGTTGGGATCAGGTGTCCGCCGGCAAGAGGCGGTGAGCGGGGAGGCTCCCGTGCCGGCGGACCCGTAAGAGAGCGGCTTGTGAGCCCGACGGCGGCGTAGCCGAGGTCGAGCCCGGAGCCCGGGCCGATTGGCCGGCCCCAGGGCGGCGTGCCGGGCAGAAGTGGCCCGGCACGCCGCCCACCTGGCGTGCGCGCCCCGGCGCCCTCCCCCGTTGTCACGGGCGCGGCGGCGGGCACGGGCGACGGTCCCCCGAAACCGGAGCCCTGAGCTCCCGGCCCCGATCTCGCCGCCGGGCAAGAGTCTTCCGGCCACCTCGGCCGGTGTCCTTGACCAGGAGCGCACACCCGTTGACCGTCAGCGCACGGTCGGCGGCACACCGGACGCCAGCGCGCGAGCGCGTACGTCGCTGGGCGTGACCCCGTAGGCGGCGCGGAACGCGCGGGTGAAGACGGCGGGCCGGGTGAAGCCCCACCGGGCGGCGATCGCGCCGACCGGCACGGCGGCGAGGGCGGGGTGGGCGAGCGCGCGCCGGCACCGTTCGAGGCGGAGCTGCCGTATCCAGGAGGAGACGGTGAGCCCCTGCTCCTGGAAGAGCAGGTGCAGATAGCGGGTGGAGATGTGGTGGGCGGCGGCGATGCTGTCGGGGTTCAGGGCGGGATCCCGTAGGTGACGCCGTATGTGGCTCTGCACCCGCAGCAGCAGCGTGCGCCGACGGCTCTCCGGCGGCAGCTCGCGCTCGCGGTCGAGATGCTGCGCGGCCAGATGCCCCACCAGGTCGACGAGGGTGTGGGAGAGCCGTTCGGAGGCGCCGGCCCCTTCCCCGAACTGCCCCACGTCGTCCGCGACGTGCCGCATGAAGTGGGCGAGCAACGCCCCGAACCCCTCCTCCCCGGACATCGGCTTGGCGACGATCGTGGCGAGCCGTTCCGCCGGGAAGGGCAGCAGATGGCGGGGCAGCGTGGCCACGATGCTGCGGGTCGGGGCGCCGCTGCCGTCGAGACGCCGCATCCACCCCTCGAAGGGTGAGGAGGAGTCGTAGAGGAGCAGGTTGCCCGCCCCGAACCGGACGTTGCGGCCGCCCTGTTCGAACCCGCTGAGCCCCTGAAGCGTCAGGGAGACCTGCAGACTGTCGGGGTCACCCCTACGGATGTGCCGCGCGGTGCGCCGCACCTCGGCCGACGGGTACGCCATCGTGGTCAGGGTCGTCGCCCCGAGGTCCACGTGGTCCACCGCGACGGGAAAGTCATCGGTGAAGTCGCTGTGCAGCGTCGTCGAGATCGGCGACGCGGACTTCTTCCCGTACCACCAGTCGAACCGCTCCGCCGGGGGCACGGCCTCGCTGGACAGGCTCGCTCGCATCATGCTTGCCCACTTCCTCGTACGCTCGTACGTTGCTCGTCCCCCTCGGCCGGCTCCCCCCGCTCACCACCTCAACGCCCTTCGCCGGAACCGGACATGAAGCGCGGGCGGCACACAGCACGCCCACACAGCACGCTAACCGAGGCCGACCGCCGTGTCGGCCGTCGCCTTCTCGTCTCAACTCGTCCACAGCGCATTCACGTCCGCGAAAGTGGTGCGTGGCCGGCCGTCCGACCGGCCGCTCGCACCGAGACGGGAGAGCCGCCATGCCCCGACGTCCGCTGAGCCGTCGTGAGCGACTGACCTTGGTCGGGTTCCTCCTGAGCGGCGTCGTGTCCGCCGTCATCGGAGCCGCCGCCGAGGGGGCCCTCAGGGCGCTGTTTCCCTGACGGGCGGGGACGCCGCAGGAGAACCGCGGTCCCCGGACGACGCCTCGCGGTTGCCCCGTACAACTGCCCCGCTCGCCACACGCGTCCCCCGTGGCCGATTCCGTGACTTTACGGACGGCTGCGACTCCCACAGGCAAGGATGCTTCGATGACCAGTCACAAGGGTGGTGCGCGGCAGGGGAGCCAGCGACCGATCCCGCGTCCCTCGGGCATGACCCCCGCGCCGCTGCGCGACTTGAAGGACTACGTCTACGAGCTCTACGTGGATGCCGGGACGCCCTCGACCCAGTGCATGGCGGACGAGATCGGCCAGGACGACGCTCTCCCGGGCAGCCCGTCGAAGGCGACCATCCACCGCATCATCGGCTCGCCGGAGCTGCCGACCGGACAGGAGGACGTCGTCTCCGTCGCGCTCCTGCTGGCCCGGGGAGCGGGCCGGGAGCCGGACCGCGTGGCGACCCGCGTACGGCGCATGTGGAGCGCCGCCCTCCTGGCCCGGCCGCCGGGCACCCTCGTCACCGGCCTCGACCCCTTCGCCCTGGAGGTCCACCGGGCGATCAGCGTGCCCGGCGAGAACGCGCTTCCGAGACTGCCCGCCTACGTACCGAGGGACCACGACGCGGAGCTGGCGGATCTGGTGGACCGGGCGATCGACGGCGAGAGCCTCATGGTCACGCTGGTCGGCGAGTCCTCGACCGGCAAGACCCGGGCGTGCTGGGAGGTGCTGCGACGGCTTCCCCCCGGGTGGCGCGTGTGGCACCCCTTCGACCCGACGCGTCCGGACGCGGCCTCGGTGCACCTTGCGGACGTCGGCCCGCAGACGGTGATCTGGCTGAACGAGGCGCAGCACTACCTCCTGGCCCCCGAGCCGAGGACGGCCGAGGGGATCGCGGCGAGCCTGCGGTCGGTCCTGACCGACGGGCGCCGCGGTCCGGTGCTGGTCCTCGCCACGATCTGGCCCCGGTTCTGGGAACCTCTGACGGTTCCGTCGAGGACGGGCGCGGAGGACCGGTTCGAGCAGCAGCGCAAGCTGCTCACCGGGCTCGGCCGGTGCATCGCGGTCCCCAAGGCGTTCAGCGAGCACGACTTGCTCCAGGCGCGGCGCAAGGCGCACGACGACCCACGCCTCGCCAGCGCTCTGGCGGGAGCCAGCGACGGCGAGATCACCCAGTTCCTCGCCGGAGTCCCGGAGCTCATGCGGCGCTACCTGTGTGCGTCGCCCGTCGAACAGGCTCTGGTCCACGCCGCCATGGACTTCCGCAGGCTCGGGCACGGCCCGGTGCTCCCGCACGAGCTCCTCGCCGAGGCCGTCGGGGGTTACCTCAAGGACCGGGAACTCGTCCTGCGCGGGAACGACTGGCTGGAGGAGGCCCTGGCGTACTGCGCCATGCCCTGCCATGGAGTCCCCGGTCCGCTGACGCCGGTCACCCGACGGGGCGGCACGTGCGGCGGCGGCCCGGCGTACGACGCCGGTCGGACGTACCGGCTCGCCGACTACCTCGAACAGCACGGCCGGGTGGAGCGGCGGCTCGTGTGCCCGCCGGCCTCCTTCTGGGAGGCGGCGATCCGGCACGGTCTGAACACGGACGACAGCGTCGCGCTCGCGCGGGCCGCGCAGACGAGGGGACGGCTGCGGATCGCCGCGTCGCTCTTCGGAAGGGCCCTGGCGTCCGGAAACACCGGCGTCCGGATCGAGTTGGGCCGCCTGGCGGAAGGCGTGGGCGACACCGACCGGGCGAAGGAGCTCCACGAGGCGGCGTGGCGGGACGACGACCGGGCGCGCTGGGAGCTCGTACGCCTGCGCCAGATCACCGGAGAACCCGCGGGAGCGGAGAACCTGGCCCATCAGGCCGCAGCCCAGGGCGACAGCACCTCGCTGGCCCGGTTGGTCCAGCTGCGCCAGGAGGCCGGGGACGAGGAGGGCGCGCAGCGGCTGACGAGGAACGCCGCCGCGGGCGGGATGATCAGGACGTACGCGGGCCTCGCCCGGTCCCGGGAGCAGGCGGGGCACCGGGAGGAGGCCGAGACGCTCGCCCTGCTGGCCCTGGCCAACACGGGCAGTACGTACGCCCTGTCGGAGCTGGCGGGCATGCGGGAGAAGTCCGGTGCCGCCGAGGCGGCGGAGCGCCTGGTGCTGATGGCCGTCGACCGGGGCAAGGTGCGCCCCGCCATCAGGCTCGCCGGTCTGCGCCGGCAGAACGGGGACCGGCAGGGCGCGACGCGCGTCCTCGATCTCGCGGCGGGTTCGGGCAGCGTCTTCGCCCTGACGGAGCTGGCCCGGCTCAAGCGGCGGTGGGGGGACAGCGAAGGGGCGGAGAGCTTCCTGCGCACCGCCGTGAGCCGGGGCAGCGTCTGTGCCATGACCGAGCTGGCCCGGCTGCGGGAGAAGGCCGGCGACCGCCGGTCGGCGGTGCGGCTGTACCGGAGCGCGGTCGCGGGCGGAAGCACGGACGCGCTGGCGCACCTCGCCCTCCTGAAGGAGGAGG
The DNA here is from genome assembly GCF_055592445.1 of Streptomyces sp. NPDC041122. Classification (NCBI taxonomy): domain Bacteria; kingdom Bacillati; phylum Actinomycetota; class Actinomycetes; order Kitasatosporales; family Streptomycetaceae; genus Streptomyces; species Streptomyces sp. NPDC041122. Next base: position 460,766 of record NZ_JBVIYQ010000003.1, read on the forward strand.
AGGGAGCCGGGGAGGAGGCCGAACGCATGGCGTGCGGGGCCGCGGACGGCGGAAGCACCTTCGCGCTCCTCGAACTGGCGTGGCTGCGCGAGAAGAGCCGCGACTCCCAGGGCGCGGAGCGGCTGGCGCACACGGCGCACCGGGCCGGCAACTCGGGGGCCCTCGTCCTCCTCGCCCGGCTGCGTGAGGAGGCCGGGGACCGGAGCGGCGCCGAAGCCCTCGTGCTCCACGCGGCGAGGGCCGGTGACAGCCATGTGCTCAACGAGTTCGTGCTGCGCAGGGAGAAGAGCGGTGACAGCCCCGGAGCCGAACGGCTGGCCGCGGCGAGGGGCGGGCGGGTGCTGCTGCAGCTCGCCGAGATGTGGGAGGCGGACGGCAGGACGGCGGAAGCGGAGCGTCTCTACCGGCGCGCGGCAGACCTGGGCCGGACACGGGCACTCGGGGAGCTGGCCCGCCTCAGACACCAGGCGGGCGACCACGAAGCGGCGGAGGGCCACGCCCGCGCCGCGGCCCGTGCGGGACACGTGGAGGTCCTGTCCGAGCTGGCGCAGTTGTACGCCCGGCAGGGGGCGGTGAGCGCCGCCGACCGCCTGTACAGAGCCGCCACGGACGCGGGCCACGGCGGGGCGCTGGTCCCCTGGGGCCGTCTGCACAGCCACGCGGACGCACGGTGGGCCCACCTGCCGCGCTACGGCCTGACCGCGGACGGCGACGTCTCGGGCCCCTGGCAGCCCAGCGCCGCACGGGGACGGGCCACCGAAGAGCGGATGCCGCGCAGGGGCAGGCGGCGCCAGGTGACGTAGCTCCGCGCTACTGCTTACCGGTGCCGACCGGGTCCACCGTGACGGTCGCGACGGACTTGTCGGTGGTGGGGAGGTTGATGTCGACCGGCAGGGTCTTGGAGTGGGTCTCGTCGGGCGGGGTGACGACGAGGGTGGTGATGTGCAGACCCGAGCCGCCGGTGTCGTTGCGCGGGTAGTGGAGCGTGAAGCGGGTCGTCTCACCGGACTTGAGGGCGACGGCGGGCGCGGCGAGGTCGCTGCGCTCGGCACCGATGGCTCCGGGGCCGCTGTCCGCCTTGAGGTCGACGCCGGGGAACCCCTTGAGCGAACAGGCGTCGCCCCCGGTGTTCTTGAGGCTCACCATGAAGGTGCCCTCGCCCATGCCGTGGGCGGTGCCGAAGGCGAGGTCGGCCGTCTTGCACCTGCCGGCGGTGATCTGCCCGCCACCGCTGCCGTCGGCGGAACCGGCGGAGGGGGAGTCGTTGCCGCCCTGGCCGCCGGAGGTGCCGGAGTTGCCCCCGGAGCCGGCGTCGGACCCGGCGCCGGTCTCGGACCCAGCTCCGGGGCCGGAGTTGGAGTCGGAGCTCTCCGCGCCTCCGTTCGCGCCCGCGCTCCCGCTCGCGGTGGAGTCGTCGTCACCTTGGCAGGCGGTGAGGGAGAGGCCTGCGACGAGGGCGAGGGCGGCGAGCGTGAGCTTCTTGGCGCGCATGATGTTCTTCCTTGGGGGGAGGGGGCGGGAACGGCGCTGCTCGTGGGGGAGCGAACGTTACTGAGTACGAGGACACGGAGTCCCCGTACAACCGTTCCCCGCACCTCACCCCTAGTACATGCTCGTTACGCACGTAGGGACGAACCGGTCAAACAGCTCGCCAAGGGACCGACCGCTGTCGCCGATGCGACCCTGCCCACCCGCATTGCCCCGTCTCGTCCCGCCTAAGATCACCACCATGGCGAAGCGCAAGGTCCGGCGACGGGCACGGAAGATCCTGGGTGAGGACCCGAAGGCCCTGGTCTGGTGCGAGCTGCACAAGCCGATCCCCGCCCCGCCCAAGGAGGTTCACCGCGCCGCGGGCAAGGGCCGGCTGAAGTCGCGGCACCACTGGCTGGTGTACGCGGGGGCGGTGGTGTTCTTCTTCCTCGTGGTGCCGTACATCCTGCTCGACAAGTTCGCCGAGAGGCTGGGGTCGGCGCTGAGGGGGGAGCCGGGTTGGTGGAGGTTCCCGAAGCGCGGGGGCCGCGAAGACAAGTCGGCCAGGCGCGGCGCTAACGCCGATGGCGGGCCGGAGGGCACCCCGCCCCCTCCCCCTGTCTTCGACGGCGACTGGACCCTGACGGCGGGCCGTCTGCTGCTGCGCTGGTACAGCGACTCACCCAGCAAGACCCGCCTGATCCTGCTGACGCAGGACCGCATCCACGTGACGGCGTCGCCGGGCCGCCGCCTGTTCCCGACCGCGGCGGACGACTTCCGGAAGGTGGCGGAATTCCCCCTGAGCGAGGCGCACGCGGAGGGCGACCCCAACCAGCCCCGCGGCTTCGCCACGTTCAAGCTCCGCTTCAGGGACGGCTCGTGGCTGGAGCTGGGCCACCTGACGGGCCCGTCCGACGCGGACCACTTCCTACGAACGATCAACGCCTGACGCCTCACCGCGCCGAGCGTTCCGTGTACGCGGAGGCGGGGTCCCGCTACCGCTTCAGCGCCCGGTACCGCCTCATCAGCGCGATGATCCGCGCCTGGTCGGCCTCACCATTGAGCTCGGCCAAGAGATCGTCGGGGCACAGCTCGTAATGATCGCCCCACCACCCACGGCGCCGGTGGTCCCAGATGCGGTAACCCCCCGGCACACCTCTGGCCACGTAACGTCTCTTGCTCACGGCCCTGCCGCCCCCACCCAGATCACGCCGCCCCCACCTCACGGCCCCCGCCGCAGACCATACGGACGCGGAGCCCACCCGGCGACCCGATAAGCACCGCCGACCCATCGGCGACGACGCCCACGTTCGTCCCGGCCTCAGTCTTCGTGTGGGGCACGCAGTTCGTGGAGGCGTTCTCCAATGTCGTCGGCCCAGGATTGTGCCCAGCGACGCAGTTCGGCGATCACCGGCTCGTCGAGCCCGTAGGCGGCGAACTCCGTGTCGTCGATCCAGTCGGCCCCGCCCAGCCGTGCTTGCAGCTCGCCCAGGTCGAAGGAGTCGCGGGCGTGGCGACGACCGAGCTCCTCCAGCTCGATGTTGCTCCAGGAGTTCGCCGCAGCTTTGACGTCGACCAGATCCCTGGCGAGTCCCCGGTCGGCCAAGGCGCGAACCTTGGTGCCGACGACATCTTCGAGGGACAGGACCAGCCCGTGCTCGGTGTGTACCGGAGGCCGCCAGAGTGTCTCCTTGAGGACGTCGACCTCGCACTCCTCACAGCTGGTGGGATCGGTGACGATGAGCCGTGCCGAGAGGGGGTCTGTCTCCAGCGCTCGCACGTGCCATCCACGCTCTTCCAGGCCGGTGCACACGGCCGTGGCAATGTCTTCCATGCGCTCCGGGTTCTCGGTCGCCACATCGAGATCCTGGCTGAGACGGTCGACCAACCCATGTGCTTGGACCGCGTAGCCGCCCGTGAGCGCCAGAGGGTAGACACCGCCCACGTCGAGGACATCCGCAAGCAGGCGACGGTGCAGATCCGTGAGGTTCACGCAGCGTCCCGGGCGTCGTGAGCCAGCTCCTCGAAGGAGCTCTCCCACACCTCCCGCAGGTCACGGCTGATCAGCGTGCGCAGTACGGGCCATAGGCTGACCAGAAGGTCGTGGTTGAGGAACCGGACCAGGTCGTCGTGCAGGCCCTCGGCCAGGACGATCCGGTAGTAACTCATCCGCAGGCGCGGCTGATCGAGATCGAACGTGGTCAGCCCCGACCACGTCAGGTGCAGCGGCAGGGTCACGGTTCCGTGCCGCGGGCCTGCGAGCTCGGAGAGGGCTGCAGGCGCACGCCGAGCGAACCTGGCACGGCGAAGATCAGTGGGTCCGGGCTGCGTTGCCATACGCCGATTATCCAGGAAAGGCCCGCGACAGGCTCTGTGATCCGCCCGGCTGCGCACGCTCTCCCCAGGAGTCTTCCGCTGCGTCGACGGGCCCCTGCTCGCTTGTCCCCGAACGGCACGCGCCCACTGATCGGTCCAGACGTACGAAGAAGGCCCAGGTCGATGACCTGGGCCTTGATTCAAGAGCGGGTGACGAGAATCGAACTCGCACTCTCAGCTTGGGAAGCTGATGTTCTACCACTAAACTACACCCGCGAAATACGCCGCCGTAAGCGGTGTCGTACCGTCGCACACTCTACCCCATCACGGGCCCCGGGCGCTCTCGCCGCGGGGCCCGAGTGCTGTCCGCGGGGTGGATGCGCCGTGCGGCCGAAGGGAGTTGGGGCGTACCGTAGCTCGCGGTCGTGCCGCCTGGAGCGGCGTCCCTTTCATACCGTAATGTGGGCTTTCGTCGTCGGCTCGGAGGCGAGCGAGAGACGAGTGAGTACGGGTACGTACGAGCTCACCCACGACCGGGGAAGGGACTCGAAGACTTGATGGACCGCACCGTCGTCCGATGTGCCGAAGGGCACGTCTTCAGCACCACGTCGTTCCCGATGCAGCAGGCGGACCGGCTCGGTCCTGGCCGGCTCATCCGCTGTCCGCGCTGCGCCCGGCTCCGGCACGCCGTGCCGGTGTCCCTGCAGAAGCAATAGCTCAGTAGCTCAGTAGCTCAGTAGCTCAGTAGCCCAGTAGCTGAAGCAGAAGCAGTAGCGACAGCGGCGGCCTTCGGGCCGACCGGGGAGCGGCAGCAGCGAACCGCACAGCGCGCGCGGGCCCGTCCGATTGGGGCGGGCCCGCGCGCTCTGCGTATCCTCGGTGCGTGCTTCTCTCAGACAAGGACATCCGGGCCGAGATCGACTCCGGACGGGTGCGGATCGACCCGTACGACGAATCCATGGTGCAGCCCTCGAGCATCGACGTGCGGCTGGACCGCTACTTCCGGGTGTTCGAGAATCACCGCTACCCCCACATCGACCCTTCCGTCGAGCAGGCCGACCTGACGCGGCTCGTGGAGCCCGAGGGCGACGAGCCGTTCATCCTGCACCCCGGGGAGTTCGTGCTCGCCTCGACGTACGAGGTCATCTCCCTGCCGGACGACCTCGCCAGCCGGCTGGAGGGCAAGTCCAGCCTCGGGCGGCTCGGGCTGGTCACGCACTCCACCGCCGGGTTCATCGACCCGGGGTTCAGCGGGCACGTGACCCTGGAGCTGTCGAACCTCGCCACGCTGCCGATCAAGCTCTGGCCGGGCATGAAGATCGGGCAGCTGTGCATGTTCCGGCTCACCTCGCCCGCCGAGGAGCCGTACGGCTCGGAGCGGTACGGGTCGCGTTACCAAGGGCAGCGCGGGCCGACCGCCTCCCGTTCCTTCCTCAATTTCCATCGGACGCAGGTGTGAGCAGCGGTATGAGTGACGTGCGCGAGAACCTTGACTACGAGAAGTTCGGCGGCGCGGTGCGCGAGCTCGCGCAGACCATCGCCGACGACGGGTACCGGCCCGACGTGATCATCTCCATCGCCCGCGGTGGCGTCTTCGTCGCGGGCGGGCTCGCCTACGCGCTCGACTGCAAGAACATCCACCTCGTGAACGTGGAGTTCTACACCGGCGTGGGCACCACCCTGGAAATGCCCGTCATGCTCGCGCCCGTCCCCAACGTCATCGACTTCACCGACAAGAAGGTGCTCATCGCCGATGACGTCGCCGACACCGGGAAGACGCTGAAGCTCGTGCACGACTTCTGCCTCGACCACGTCGCCGAGGTGCGGTCCGCCGTCATCTATGAGAAGTCGCACTCGCTGGTGAAGTGCGAGTACGTGTGGAAGCGCACCGACGAGTGGATCAACTTCCCGTGGAGCGTCGAGCCGCCCGTCGTGCGGCGTGAGGGTCAGGTTCTCGACGCCTGAGCCCAGGGCGCGGTACCCGGAGCGTGGTACGGAGAAGGGCCCCGGCGGACCGTAGTCCGCCGGGGCCCTTCCTGTGTCCGTCGTCCGTCCCGGGTCGCTAGAACGTGCCCAGCTTGATGATCGACAGGATCGCGAGCAGCTGGATCGCCGACGCGCCCAGCGCCTTCGGCAGCGGCAGGTCGTGGGACTTCGCGACCATCGTCGTCAGCAGCGCGCCCGCCGCGATCCAGGTCAGCCAGCCGAGCAGCTGGACGAACGTCTCGCCGCCGCCCAGGAACATCGCCACGACCACACGCGGCGCGTCCGTCAGCGACATGATCAGCATCGAGAGGCCGACCGTCGGCTGCCACGCGCCGTCGCCGCCGAGCTGGCGGGCGAGGGTGTGCGTGACCACGCCCAGGATGAAGGCGCTGATGGTGATCGCGACGCCGGTGGTCAGGACGTACGGGACCGCCGAGGACAGCGTCGCGTTGATCGCGTCCTCGCGGGCGTCGTCGAAGCCGAAGATCGCGAGCGCGCCGTAGAGGAACGTGACGATGAGGGCGGGGCCCCACATCGCGTAGTCCCGCATCTGGAGGAAGGTGGGTCCGGGGCGCAGCACGATGCCGCGCAGCAGGTCCTTCCAGTGCAGGCGGGGGCCGACGGGGGGCGTGGCCGCCTGGCCTGCGCGGTAGGTGTCGCCCTGGGTGTAGGGGTCCTCGCCGATGGAGAAGGCCTGGGTGTGTCCGGGGTTGTTGGCCGCGTACGGGTCGTACCCGCCCTGGCCGCCCGGGCCCTGGCCGTGGCCCTGGTCGTCGGGGCCGCCGAAGTACTCCGGCTCACCGTGGTTGCCGTGGTGGCCGCCCTGGTGCCCGCCGGCCTGCGGCCACTGCTGCTGACCGCCGCCTCCACCGCCTCCGCCGTATTGCGGGCCGCCCCCGCCGTACTGGGGGCCGCCTCCGCCGTACTGCTGCTGCGGATGCGACGGCGCGGGCGGGTAGCCGTACGGCTGCTGCCTGCCCTGCGGGGCCTGCGGCCGGCCCTGGGGGGCCTGCCGCCTGCCCTGGGGGGCCTGCTGTCCGTACGGCTGCTGCCGCGATTGTTGTTGCGGTTGCGGGGCGCGGTTGTCCCGGCCGCGTCCGATCCTGAATCCAGCCACGAATCGAACGTACCTGGTCTCGGAGGGTGGGGGCGTCCCTCCTCCGGAGGAGACCGGCTTTGCGGCCGACCTGTGACAACCCCTAGGGGGACCCTGAGGGGTACGGGTGGGACCCCTCAGCCTCTCGCCCGTCCCTCCGCCCCACCCGCATCAGCGGCCGAGCACCGCCCCGTACGCCTCGGGGTCCGAAGACGCCGGAAGGTCAATGGAGTTCGGGGTGATCGCGAGGCCGCCGGGCGCGCCGGAGGGGAACTCCCAGACGCCGCCCGTCGCGGCGTTCTCGCCGGGCGAGCCGATCGAGAGGTCCGGGCGGCCGTCGCCGTCGTGGTCGGCGGTGGCGAGCGCCGCGCCGAAGGTGTCGCCGGCCTCGGCGGCGCCCGGGACGCCGGGGGAGTTCTGCTGGTACGCGACCGCGCCCGCCGCCGTGCCGTCCGCGTCGAGGATGCCGTGCGCGCCGCCCTTGAGGACGGTGACGGCGCCCGCGCGGGCGGCGCTGCCGATGGCCTCGCCGGGGGCGCCGGCCATCAGGTCGTCGCGGCCGTCGCCGTCGAGGTCGGCGACGGCGAGGGCGTTGCCGAAGTCGTCACCCTTCTCGGCGACGCCGGGGACCCCCGGGGTGTCCTGGTTGAGGGTCTGGCCCTTCCAGACGAGGCCGTCGCCGTCCCCGTAGTGGATGTGGATGCCGCCGCCCTCGGCGGTCTCCTCGGGGCCGCACGGGTCGTCGATGTTCTCGTCGGCGATCTCGCGGCAGTTGCCGAGGGCGAGGTCGTCGTGGCCGTCGCCGTTGAAGTCGCCGACGGCGAGCGCGTTGGCCGCGCTGTTGTCGCTGCTCCAGGTGAGGCCGAAGTCGCCGTCGTACTCGTCGTCCCGGTCGTAGCGGTAGAGCTGGACGTGGGACTGCGTGTACTGCGGGCTCTGCTTGTAGTAGGCGACGGCGAGCTCGGGGTGGCCGTCGGAGTCGAAGTCGCCGGTCGTCATGACGGGGGCGCGGCCGCCCATGGGGCGGGTGATGACGGGTGTGGTGCGGGCGGTGTACGGGTTGGCGTTGAAGACGATCTGGTCCGTGCCGCCGATCGCGAGGTCGACGTCGGTGTCGCCGGTGAAGTCGGCGGCGGTCAGGGCGTTTCCGTACGCGTCGCCGGCCTTGGCGCCGCGGGCCGCGGTGTTGGCCAGGGCGAAGCCGTCGCCGGTGCCGTACAGGACGGTGACGGAGCCGGCGTCCTTCTTGGCGTCGATGTCCTCGCCGGCCGCCCCGATGACGAGGTCGGCGTACTGGTCGTCGTCGATGTACGCGGTGGTGAGCGCGGAGCCGAACCGGTCGCCGGCCTCCGGGGTGCCGGGCACCTCGACGGTGGCCTGGGTGATGCGGCGCACGTTGTGCGGGTTGGTGCCGTCGTCGCCGCCGAAGAGGACGCTCACGTATCCGGCGCGCGCCTTGCCGTCGACGGTGCCGGAGGGCACGCCGACGGCGAGGTCGGCACGTCCGTCGCCGTCGAAGTCGCTCTCGACGCGGTTCGTGGGGGCGGAGGGGGCGGAGGGGGCGGCGGGGGTCGCGGTCGCGGTGGTGGCCGTGAGGGGCAGAGCGAGGCCGGTGGCGGCCAGCGCGGTGGCGACGGCGAGGGCGAGGGTGCGTGGTCGCATGGGGGCTCCGACTCTTCGGTTCTCTGGGGGGGAGGGAGGAGGGGCCGGGCCCGCGGTGGAAGGATGCGGGACCGGCCGGTCACATGGCGTAACTGCCAGGTGGTGGGGACGGGTTGGGTCAGTCCGCGAAGTTCGAGCCGAGGCGGGCCCGGCCCGTCGCCGAGATGCCCAGCGTCGACGTGTAGACACCCGACGCACCCGCGAAGGTGCCGTCCGCCTTGCTGGTCAGCGGGTAGAACGCGCCGTTCTCCGCGTTCTCGCCGGACGCGCCGACCGTGACGTCGCCCCGCCCGTCCCCGTTCAGGTCGTCCACATGGACGTCCGAGCCGAAGAAGTCGTACTTCTCGTTGGAGTTGGGGACGCCCGGCGTGTTCTGGTCGAGGAAGGCCGCGCCCCGCGTGGACAGGCCCGAGCCGTCCGCCGCGCCGTAGATGACGGTGACCGAGCCCGCGTCCACGACGCCGTCGAGGTCCTCGCCCGCCGCGCCCACCACCAGGTCGAGGTGGCCGTCGCCGTTGATGTCGCCGAGGTCCAGCTCGGTGCCGAACGAGTCGCCCTTCTCGCCCGTGCCCGGCACGCCCGCGCTGTCCTGCGTGAAGACCTGCGTGTCGCCGTACGGGCCGTTCGCGTTGCCGTGCACGACGTGCACCGAACCGCCCTTGTGCGCGCCCGCGATCTCGTCGTCCCACTGGAGGCCGATGACGATGTCGCCGTACCCGTCGCCGTCGGTGTCGCCGACGTCGGTGATGAGACCGCCGGGCAGCCGCTGCTGCCGGGCGGTCTTGAGGCCGTCCGGGGTGCCGGGCACCCACAGGTTGGCGTTGTAGTCGTCGGCCGTGGAGTAGCCGTCGACGATCAGGTCGTCCCGGCCGTCGCCGTTCACGTCGCCGGAGTGCAGGTTGAACGGGCCCGCGCCCTCGCCGCCGATGATGGCGGGCTTGATCGTGTAGTGGCTCGCGCTGGTGTCGTTGTCGCGGGAGATGCCGCCGTTGATGACGTCGATGGTGGCCGCGCCGGACCGGGCGCCGATGGCGAGGTCGGTGGTGCCGTCGCCGTCGAAGTCGCCGGCCTGCATGGGCGAGCCGAAGAAGTCGTGGCCGGAGGGCCGGGGGTCCTGCACGGTCGTGCCGCCGGTGAGGCCGTTCGCGGAGCCCCACAGGATCTGCACGGTGCCGCCGTTGGTGTCGCTGCCGACGTCCTCGCCGGGCACGCCGACCGCGAGGTCGTCGTAGCCGTCGCGGTCGAAGTCGCCGTACGCGGTCTCCGCGCCGAAGCCGTCGCCCTTCTCGGCGGAGCCGGGGACGCCCGCGCTGTTCTGGCTGAACGTCTTGTGGCGCAGGGTCCTGCCGCCGTACGTGACGGAGACCTGGCCCGCGGAGTCCTTGCCGGCGACGTGGGCGCCGGACGCGGAGGTGGCGAGGTCGGCGACGCCGTCGCCGTTGAAGTCCGCCTCGTGCGAGGGCAGCGGCTCGGCGGGCGCGGCGGACGCCGAGGCGGCCGTGACGGTGAGCAGCCCCCCGGTGAGGGCGGCGGCGACGGCCGTCGACGCGGCGAGGCGGCCGCGTCTGGAGCGGGCGGCGGTGGAGGTGCGCTTGTGCTTGGCCATGCGGGTTCTCCTGCGGCGGGCGGGGATGCCTGGCGGGCATCCGCGGTCAATGGGATGTGGGGGCGGCGAAGGGGAGACCGCTGGAGGGGGGCAAGGGTTGTATGGGGCGCGTGAGTTGGCAGGACGGCCACCGGCTCACCGGCTCACCCCCACTGGCTCACCGCCCCGCCGACTCATCGACTCATCGACTCATCGACCGAGAACCATCCCGTACTCCCGCGCCCCCGCGAGACCGAGCTTGCCGGGCGTCACCGACGTGACCGGCGGCTTCGGCCCGTCCTTCGGGGTCGGCGCGTACCAGACACCGCCCTTGCGCGCGTCCTCGCCGGGCGCGCCCACCGCCACGTCCGGGTACCCGTCACCGTTGTAGTCGCCCGCCGAGACGTCCGCGCCGAAGCGGTCGTCCGCCTCCGCCGTGCCCGCGACGCCCGCGGAGTTCTGGCTGAAGGCGGGCCCCGCCAGGGGCCGGCCCGGGCCGGTGGCGGCGAGGACCCAGTACGTGCCCGCGTTCCCCGCGTCGCCGACGGCCTCCGCGTCCGCGCCGACGATCAGCTCGTCGATGCCGTCGCGGTCGAGGTTGCCGGCCGCGAGGTGCGCGCCGAAGTTGTCACCGGCCTCCGCGGTGCCGCCGACCTCGGGGGAGGCCTGGGTGGTGCAGGAGGTGCCGCCGTCACCGAGTGCGCCGCCCCGCTTGCCGTAGACGGTGAGGACCGCGCCGCCGAGCCGGTCGGCGCAGAGGGTCTCCTCGGACTCGGGGTTGGGCCGGACGTCGCCGACGGCGAGGTCGGTGGTGCCGTCACCGTCGAAGTCGCCGGCGACGAGGGCGCTGTCGCTGCGGTCGGACGTGCCCCACGTCTCCTTCCACTGGCCGGAGGCGCGGCTCAGCACGGTCGTGCCGTTCGTCTCCATGCCGTGGTACGAGATCGCCAGGTCGTCGCCGCCGTCCCCGTCGAAGTCACCGCTCGCGAGGGCGGCGGGCCCCGCGAAGTGCCAGCCGTCGACCCGGGAGAGTGCGGGGGACGAGCCCGCGGTGAAGGGGCCGGGGCGCACGACGACCGAACTGGACTCGTCGAAGTGGGAGTTGAGGGCGATGTCCTTGTCGCCGTCCTTGTCGAAGTCGCCGGTGGCGAGCAGCGCGCCGAACGACGCGTCGCCGAAGCTGCCGTTGGCGGCCGTGAAGCCGCCCTTGAACCCGGTGGCGGCGCCCCAGACGACCGCGACGGTGCCGGTGCTCAGGCCGATGTCGGTGTCCTCCTTGGGCGCGCCGACGACGAGGTCGCTGTATCCGTCGCCGTTCATGTCGTCGGAGGCGACGGCGGACCCGAAGCCGTCACCCGCCTCCACGGTGCCGGGCACGCCGGCGGTGGCCTGGCTGACGGTGGTGGAGCCGTGCTTGCCGAGGCCGCCCGCACCGCCCCAGACGACGTTGACGTAACCGGCCTTGGCCTTGCCGTCCACCGTCGCGTCCGGCACGCCGACGGCGAGGTCCACGAAGCCGTCGCCGTTGTAGTCGGCGCGGATCTTCGAGGGCGCGGCGCCCGCCGTACCGGCCAGGGGCAGCGTCAGGCCCGTGGCGGCGAGGGCCGCGACGGTGGTGGTGACGGCCAGATTTCGTACGCGCACGGTGACTCCCGGAAGGGGTGGGGCTGGCTGGGCGTCCGCGGACTCTGGGTGAGGCCGTGGGCAGGACATGTCTTCCGGGAGTGTGACGCGTGGGGTGCGGGAAGGGTTGTGCGTCGGGGGTGGCGGGGCGAGTCGCCGTCAGTCGTCGCTCAACGACAGGAACTCCGCCGTAGAGAAGGTCAGTTGCGGGTCGCGCGCGATCAGCTCGCCGCTCTCCCGGCCGGGGTGCACGGCCACGGTGTCCGCGCTGTCCCCGCGATACGTGCGCACCACCAGGTCCGCCCGCTCGTCCCCGTCGAAGTCCGCGACCTGGAGCACCTGGGTCGTGCCCTTGGCGGCGGGCCGGGTGATCGCCGTGGCGTTGGGGGCGAGCCCCGCGGTACGTCCCCTCAGGATCCGCACGTCGCCCGCGCCGCCCCCGCTGCCGCTGCCCTCGCCGCTGATGATCAGCTCGCTCAGGCCGTCTCCGTCGAGGTCGCCCGCGTCGACCGACACGTTCTTGGCCTCCAGGGAACCGCGCAGGGTGCCCGGCACCTCGTACCGCAGCGCGATGCCCTTCGGCGACGCGACGGCGGCGTCCATGCCCTTGCCCCTGCCGAACCGCCCGAACGCGACGTCCGTACCCGCCGGGAAGAGCACGCCGGTCTCGCCGGGCCCCTTCGGGCCGCCCAGGACGAGGGCGCTGACGGCGGCGCCGGAGGCGTTCGCGGCCTTGCGGACGAGTACGTCGTCGTAGCCGTCGCCGTCCACGTCCGTGGCGCGGCCCGACACGAGGTTGTTGCCGGGGCCGGTGACGGGCTTGCCCGCGGCCCGCGGCGCGCCGGTCCGCTTGAACGGCCCCCGCAGGAACGTCAGTCGGGCCTCGCTCGCGTGCAGGACGAGGTCGTGGGCGCCGTCGCCGTCGAAGTCGCCGCAGACGGGCTGGTCCGGCCAGTCGTTGCCGAAGCGTGCCTGGTCGGGCACGCGCAGCCGCACCGCCTTGCCGGTCAGGCCCTTGGGCGAGCCGAAGAGGATCTGCAGCGGCACGGGCGGGCGGCCCCGGCCGTCGTACGGGGGGTCGGTGGAGACGATCAGATCGGTGAAGCCGTCCTCGTCCAGGTCGCAGGAGGCCTCGGACTCGAAGGCGGCGGGCAGCTCGCCCTTGATGCGGGCGCCGTTGGCGTGGGCGCTGAGCAACTGCCGGGCTCCCGGGACGAGCCCGTCCTTGCCTCCGTAGACGATGCCGATCCCCGCGTCGTCGCCGTGGTCGCGGTGCACGAGGTCGTCGAGTACGAGGTCGCGGGCGCCGTCGCCGTTGAAGTCGTCGCCGGCTTTGCTGCCCTTGCCGGGCGGGATGGGGCGCTGGGCGGGGTCCTTGCCCGCCATGCCGACGGGATGGCCGCGGTGGTCCTTCGCGCCGTCGCCGTCGTCGCTTCCGCTGCCGCAGCCCGCGAGGACCAATGCGCAGGCGAGGGCGCCGGCCAGGGCGTGGCGTCGTGAGCCGAGGCCCGCGCCTCGCGTACTCCACATACCCCTCGTGCCTAGCGCACCCCGCGTGCCCCGTATCCCGGCACTCCGCATGCCCCTCACCCGCCCCGACGACCTCGCCAGACAACAACCAGCCCATGATGCTCCCCTCCCTCTCCCGGCATAAGGACGGCGGGGTCCCGTTTCCATTACGCCGGGGGGGGCGGGGCTCGGTCCTGCTCTGCGCCTTCGGTGGGCCGGTGTCTTCGATGGGTACCGGGGCCGCCCGGGTGTTTGCGGAGTGTGGCGGTTCCGGGCCGGCAGTAAAGGGCGCTCCTTCGTCGCGTCGGCTTCGCCGATTCCGCTGCGCTCCACCCTTGACTCCCGTCCCTCCACCGCAGCGAAACGTCCGACCCGGCCGGCCAGGGGATGGCGGCGGACCTAGCCGGTCGGGTCATCGGCTTTCGCTGCCGGGTGCGGCCCGGCCCATCGTGGGCCGACGCCCCGGTGCGAGCTCGGCCAGCCGCGCGGCCCGGCTGGTCGGGTCATCAGCTCGCGCGGCCGGGTGCGGACCGGCCCATCGTGAGCCGACGCCACGATGCGAGCTCGGCCCACGGCCCAACTGGTCGGGTCATCGGCTCACGCTGCCGGGTGCGGACCGGCCCATCGTCGGGGGACGTCACCCTCGATGTCCCGATGTCCCGATGTCCCGCCGGGGGGTCTGGCACCTACTTGGGGAAAGTTGCGAAGCAGATTCCCGCGCGCCCCCTTCCCGCGCTCTGTGCGCCGCCCGGTCTTCGGGCCTGGCGCCGGGAGGCGGGGGCATCTCCGGCTCGGTCAACGTTGGCATGTGGGTGTCGGGTTGGGGGATTGCAGGCAACTCGCAGAGAGAATGGGACTCCCAGCAGACTTCTTGCAGCACGCCCCAGCTATGGGGCCGGGGCCCCGCGACGGTAAGGGCCGCAGGGGGAATAATCCGGGACCCCGGCGGCACCAACTTTGGGAAAGTTGCGAATCGGATCGTCGCGCGCCCCCTCTGCTCCCGCCCGCGCGCCCCCACTGCACGTGACCGCCCCCAGGCCCCGATGCGTGGCGGCGCACGGGTCGCGTCGCCGGGGCGCGCGGCACCCCAATTCGCAACTTTCCCAAAGTAGGTGCCCGACCCGAGCAGAGATGCCCCCGGGCTGACCGCCCCCCGTGGGCCGTGCCCACGATGATCCGGTCTGCGTCGGCGGCGAAGGCTGAAGGGCTGAGGCGCGATTGGGGGTGGCTGGCCGAGCCGCGACCGTGGCGGCGGCGCATGGAGCGCGGAAAGGGGGCGCGCGGGTACCTGCTTCGCAACTTTCCCAAAGTAGGTGCCCGAGTCGGCGAGTTGGGGCGCATTCGCCGTGGTGGCAGGGGGCGCGCGGCGTCCTCATTCGCAACTTTGCCGAAGTAGGTGCCAGACCCCCCGGGCGTTGCAGCGAGGGTGGCATCCGCCGACGATGGGCCGGTCCGCACCCGGCAGCGTGAGCCGATGACCCGACCAGCCGGGCCGTGGGCCGAGCTCGCACCGTGGCGTCGGCTCACGATGGGCCGGTCGGCACCCGGCGACGCGAGCTGATGACCCGACCAGCCGGGCCGCGTGGCTGGCCGAGCGCGCACCGTGGCGTCCGCCCGCGATGGGCCGGTCCGCACCCGGCCGCGAAAGCTGATGACCCGACCGGCTAGGTCCGCCGCCTCACCCCTGGCCGTCCGGGTCGAACGTCAACGTGCGCTGGAGGGACGGGAGTCAAGGGTGGAGCGCAGCGGAATCGGCGAAGCCGACGCGACGAAGGAGCGCCCTTTACTCCCGGCCCGGAGGCGCCACACTCCGCAAACACCCGGGCGGCCCCGGTACCCATCGAAGACACCGGCCCACCGAAGTCCCCGGCACCCGCGCCTCACGACACCCCCCCCGCTACGGAGCGCTCGGCTCCGACCCCGGCTCCGCTCCCGCCCCCGGCTCCGGCTCCGGCTTCGCACTGAGGATCCCCCGAGCCTGCTCCGCCGCCCGCACAAGACTCTCCGAGACGAAGTCGACGAAGCGGGCGACGTTCTCCAGGCGCGCTGCGGCGGGGGTGTCCGGGCCCAGGACCGTCACCCCCTGGCGCGCCGTCTCGACGAGCGTGGCGTGGGCCCGTGCGCTGGCCATCATCGACTGGTACCAGACGTCGTTGTCGACCACGTACCGCTCGCGGCGGCGCTCGTCGCGCTCCCGGCGGACCAGGCCCTGGCTGTCCAGGAAGGCGATCGCCTTCGAGACGGACGCCGGGCTGATCTGCAGCCGCTGGACGAGTTCGGACGCGGTCAGGCTGCCCTCGTCCGTGGTGAAGAGGGCGACGAGGACCCGGGCGGTCATCTTGGGCAGGCCCGACTGCATGAAGACGGTGGCGAGCACCTCCTCGTACTCGCGTACCGCCTCCTCGTCGCGCCCCCGTGAGGACGGCGCGGACGCCTGCGCGCTCCGGGCCGGGGCCTGCCTGCGCCGGTGGGCGCGGTGTTCCGTGGCGCGGTGGGCCAGGTCGGCGCGGTAGCCGGCGGGGCCGCCGTTGCGCATCACCTCGCGGGTGACCGTCGAGGTGGGGCGCTCCAGGCGGCGGGCGATCTCCGCGTAGGCGAGGTCGTCGGCCAGGCCCAGCGCGATCTGCCGGCGTTCCTGCTGAGTGAGTCTGCCTCCCGGCATCACGGCCTCCTCGGTCGTCTGCGATAGGGGCAGCATAGCGTTCGATTCCTAGCCATTGCAACGCAACGGCTCCTGTGCGTTGCGTTAGATTTACTTCCGTTGCAATGAAATGGTGGTGCTGAGCTGCTAGTTCGCGATCCGGGTGCAACGAAGTCGTTGCCGAGAATGGAAAGGCAACGTAGCTTTTCCCTCATCGGAAACGCCGAGGCGCACACACACCGCCGAAGCGGACACAGCCAAGAAGCGCACAGCCCAGCCGGGAAGCGCACACAGCCAAGGAGCACACCGTGCAGAAGTTCGACACCCCCGCCGCCATCTCCGCCGTCCTCGACATCCCCGCGGGCCGCCTCCAGTTCATCGCCGCCGACCGGTCCGACACCGCGGTCGAGGTCCGGCCCGCGGACGCCTCGAACGGCAAGGACGTCAAGGCGGCGGAGCGGGTCGCGGTCGAGTACGCCGACGGCGTGCTGCGGATCGCGGCCGCCGCACCCAAGAACCGCCTCCTCGGCAGCTCCGGCTCCGTGGAGGTCACCGTCCAACTGCCCGCCGGATCCCGGGTCGAGGCGAAGGCGGCCACCGCCGAACTGCGCGGCGTCGGCCGGCTCGGCGACGTCGACTTCGAGAGCGCGCAGGCCACCGTCAAGCTCGACGAGGCCGCCGGCGCCCGGCTCGCCCTGATGGACGGCGACGTCTCGGTGGGCCGCCTCACCGGATCCGCGGAGATCAGCACCATGAAGGGCGACCTCCGGATCGCCGAGGCCGTCCGCGGCACCGTCGAACTCCGTACCGACGCGGGCGAGATCTCGGTCGGCGCCGCCCGCGGCGTCTCCGCCTCGCTGGACGCCGGCACCACGTACGGCCGGATCCACAACACGCTCCGCAACGCCGAGGGCGCCGACGCCGGCCTGAACATCCACGCGACCACCGCCTACGGCGACATCTCCGCCCGCAGCCTCTGAGCCGCCGCCGAAGCCCCCTCGCAGCCTCGAAAGGGAACACCCACCATGACGAACCTGGCCATCGCGGCGCACGGGTTGCGCAAGTCCTACGGGGACAAGACCGTCCTCGACGGCATCGATCTGGCCGTCCCCGAAGGCACGGTCTTCTCGCTGCTCGGCCCGAACGGCGCCGGCAAGACCACCGCCGTGAAGATCCTCTCCACCCTCATCCGCGCCGACTCCGGCGACCTGCACGTCGGCGGCCACGACCTGGCCACCCACCCCCAGGCGGTGCGCGCCACCATCGGCGTCACCGGACAGTTCTCCGCCGTCGACGGCCTGATCACCGGCGAGGAGAACATGCTCCTCATGGCCGACCTGCACCACCTGTCCAAGCGGGAAGGCCGCCGCACCGCCGCCGAACTCCTCGAACGCTTCGACCTCACCGACGCCGCCAAGAAGCCCGCCGCCACCTACTCCGGCGGCATGAAACGCCGCCTCGACATCGCCATGACCCTCGTCGGCGGCCCCCGCATCATCTTCCTCGACGAACCCACCACCGGCCTGGACCCCCGCTCCCGCCACACCATGTGGCAGATCATCCGCGCCCTCGTCGCCGACGGCGTCACCGTCTTCCTCACCACCCAATACCTCGAGGAAGCCGACGAACTCGCCGACCGCATCGCCGTCCTGAACGACGGAAGGATCGCCGCCCACGGCACCGCCGAAGAACTCAAGCGCCTCATCCCCGGCGGCCACGTCCGCCTGCGCTTCACCGACCCCGCCGCCTACCGCACCGCCGCCGCCACCCTCCACGACGCCACCCACCACGAAGAGGCCCTCGCCCTGCACCTCCCCAGCGACGGCAGCCAGCACGCCCTGCGCACCACCCTCGACCGCCTCGACGCCACCGGCATCCAGGCCGACGAACTCACCGTCCACACCCCCGACCTCGACGACGTCTTCTTCGCCCTGACCGGCGACGTCCAGCAGCCCATGGAGGCCCTTCGATGAGCACCTTCTCCCTCGCCGTACGCGACTCCTCCACCATGCTCCGCCGCAACCTCCTGCACGCCCGCCGCTACCCCTCCCTCACCCTGAACCTGCTGCTCACCCCGGTCATGCTGTTGCTGCTCTTCGTCTACATCTTCGGCGACGCGATGAGCTCGGGGATCGGCGACGGACACGTCGACCGCGCCGCGTACATCGCGTACGTCGTCCCGGGCCTGCTGCTGATGACCGTCGGCAGCACGCTGATCGGCACCGCGGTCTCCGTCTCCAACGACATGACCGAGGGGATCATCGCCCGCCTCCGCACCATGGCGATCCACCGCCCGTCGGTGCTCATCGGACACGTCGTCGGCAGCGTGCTGCAGTCGGTCATGAGCGTGGTGCTCGTCGGCGCCATCGCCCTCGCCATCGGCTTCCGGTCCACGGACGCCACCGCCCTGGAGTGGCTGGCCGCGTTCGGGCTGCTGGTGCTCTTCTCCCTGGCGCTCACCTGGATCGCGGTCGGCATGGGCCTGGTCAGCCCGAACGCCGAGGCCGCCGGCAACAACGCGATGCCGCTGATCCTGCTGCCCCTGCTCTCCAGCGCGTTCACGCCGGTCGACGCGATGCCGGGCTGGTTCCGGCCGATCGCCGAGTACCAGCCGTTCACCCCCGCCATCGAGACCCTGCGCGGGCTGCTGCTCGGCAGCGAGATCGGCGACAACGGCTGGCTCGCCATCGGCTGGTGCGTCGGGCTCGCGGTGCTCGGCTACTTCTGGTCGACGTCGAAGTTCAACCGCGACCCCCGGTAAGCCGGATGGCAGTGAGCACGACCCGGAACGAAAAGCGACAGGCCGGTCCCGCCCGAAGGCGGAACCGGCCTGATGTGCGTTCGTGCCTACTCGGCGGGTGTCTCGGCCGGTGCTTCGGCCGGTGCTTCGGCGGGCGTCTCGGCCGGTGTCTTCACGGAGTCCAGGAGGAGCTGGGCGACGTCGACGACGTTGATGCTCTCCTTGGCCTGGCCGTCGTTCTTCTTGCCGTTGACGGAGTCGGTGAGCATGACGAGGCAGAAGGGGCAGGCCGTGGACACGATGTCCGGGTTGAGGCTGAGTGCCTCGTCGACGCGTTCGTTGTTGATGCGCTTGCCGATGCGCTCTTCCATCCACATGCGGGCACCGCCGGCGCCGCAGCAGAAGCCGCGCTCCTTGTGGCGGTGCATTTCCTGCTGGCGCAGGCCCGGCACCTTGTCCATGATCTCGCGCGGCGGTGTGTAGATCTTGTTGTGGCGGCCCAGGTAGCAGGGGTCGTGGTAGGTGATCAGGCCGTCGACCGGGGTCACCGGCACCAGCTTCCCGGCGTCGATGAGGTGCTGGAGCAACTGCGTGTGGTGGATGACCTCGTAGTCGCCGCCGAGCTGCGGGTACTCGTTGGCGATGGTGTTGAAGCAGTGCGGGCAGGTCGACACGATCTTCTTGGCCGACTTCGGCTTCTTGGTCGACTCGTACTCCTCGTCCTCACCGAACGCGGCGTTCAGCGTCAGGACGTTCTCCTGGCCGAGCTGCTGGAAGAGCGGCTCGTTGCCCAGGCGGCGGGCGGAGTCACCGGTGCACTTCTCGTCGCCGCCCATGATGGCGAACTTCACGCCGGCGATGTGCAGGAGTTCGGCGAAGGCCTTGGTGGTCTTCTTCGCGCGGTCCTCCAGGGCGCCGGCGCAGCCGACCCAGTACAGGTACTCGACCTCGGTGAGGTCCTCGATGTCCTTGCCGACGACCGGCACCTCGAAGTCGACTTCCTTCGTCCACTCCAGACGCTGCTTCTTGGCCAGGCCCCAGGGATTGCCCTTCTTCTCCAGGTTCTTGAGCATCGTCCCGGCCTCGGAGGGGAACGCGCTCTCGATCATGACCTGGTAGCGGCGCATGTCGACGATGTGGTCGACGTGCTCGATGTCGACCGGGCACTGCTCCACACACGCGCCACACGTCGTGCAGGACCACAGGACGTCGGGGTCGATGACCCCGCCCATGGCGGAGCCATCAGTGGATACGGCCTCGACCGTCCCGATCAGCGGGCGCTCCGCCTCCGCCAGCGCGGCGGCGGGCACGTCGGCGAGCTGCTCGGCGCTCGCCTTCTCCTCGCCCTCCATCGTCTTGCCGCCACCGGCGAGGAGATACGGAGCCTTCGCATACGCGTGGTCGCGCAGCGACATGATCAGCAGCTTCGGCGAGAGCGGCTTGCCGGTGTTCCAGGCCGGGCACTGCGACTGGCACCGCCCGCACTCCGTACACGTGGAGAAGTCCAGCAGACCCTTCCAGGAGAACTGCTCCACCTGCGAGACGCCGAAGACCGCGTCCTCGGCCGGGTCCTCCCAGTCGATCGGCTTGCCGCCGGACGTCATCGGCTGCAGCTCGCCGAGCGTCGTGCCGCCGTCCGCCTCGCGCTTGAACCAGATGTTCGGGAAGGCCAGGAAGCGGTGCCAGGCCACACCCATGTTGGTGTTGAGGCCGACCACGATCATCCAGATGAAGGAGGTCGCGATCTTCAGGCCGGCGAAGAAGTACGTGAGGTTCTGCAGGGTGGAGAGGTCCATCCCGGAGAACCAGGAGACGAACGGGTACGAGAGGAAGAACGAGGCCTCGTAGCCGTCGACGTGGTGCTGGGCGCCCTCCAGGGCGTGCAGCGTGACGATGCAGACGCCGACGACGAGGATGACGGCCTCGACGAAGTACGCCTGGCCGGTCTTGGACCCCGCGAAGCGGGACCTGCGGCCCGCCTTGTCGGGCCGGTTCAGCTGCCGGACGGCGATCAGCGTGAGGATGCCGAGGACCGTCATCGTGCCGATGAACTCGACGAAGACGTTGTACGGCGTCCAGTCGCCGATGACCGGCAGGATCCAGTCGGCCCGGAAGAGCTGGCCGACGGCGTTGACGATGGTCAGGAGCAGGGTGAAGAAGCCCACGGCCACGAACCAGTGCGCGAGGCCGATCACGCCCCACTTGTTCATGCGTGTGTGGCCGAGGAACTCCTTGGCCACGGTGAGGGTGCGGCGGCCGGGTGCGTCGGTCCGCAGCCCGGCGGGCACCGGCTGACCGAGCCGTACGAACCGGTAGATCTGCACGATGGCACGGCAGAACAGCGCGACACCGACCGCGATGAGGACCAGCGACACGATGATCGCGGCGAGTTGCATGGGGGGCTCCACGGGCCTGTGGGACGAACGACGACGACGGAGCGGAAACCGCCCGCTCACTCCGCCGCACTGTAGCCAGCGACAGCGGATCCGCGCCGGGAGCGCCCCGTAAGGGGCGCGGGGAACGGCGCGACCGGCCCCGACCGGCCCGCAGCCGAGACCCCGCCCCACAAGGCCGGAAGCCCCTACCTGCGCGTAAGGGCGGGATAAGAGTTGAGCCCCCTCGACTCACTTCTGTTGACGCAAGCGCAGCGCTCATGCATCCTTGAGTCAGTTCCACTCAAGAAGTCACTGGAGGCATCGAAATGGCACGTGCGGTCGGCATCGACCTGGGCACGACTAACTCCGTCGTCAGCGTTCTCGAAGGCGGCGAGCCCACCGTCATCACCAACGCCGAGGGTGCCAGGACCACGCCGTCCGTCGTCGCCTTCGCGAAGAACGGTGAAGTGCTGGTCGGCGAGGTCGCCAAGCGCCAGGCGGTCACCAACGTCGACAGGACCATCCGGTCGGTCAAGCGCCACATGGGCACCGACTGGAAGGTGGACATCGACGACAAGGGGTTCAACCCCCAGCAGATCTCCGCGTTCATCCTGCAGAAGCTGAAGCGCGACGCCGAGTCGTACCTGGGCGAGAAGGTGGCCGACGCGGTCATCACCGTCCCGGCGTACTTCAACGACTCCGAGCGCCAGGCCACCAAGGAGGCCGGTGAGATCGCGGGTCTGAACGTCCTGCGCATCGTCAACGAGCCCACCGCCGCCGCGCTGGCCTACGGCCTCGACAAGGACGACCAGACCATCCTGGTCTTCGACCTCGGTGGCGGCACCTTCGACGTCTCGCTGCTCGAGATCGGCGACGGCGTCGTCGAGGTGAAGGCCACGAACGGCGACAACCACCTCGGTGGTGACGACTGGGACCAGCGCGTCGTCGACTACCTGGTCAAGCAGTTCAACAACGGCCACGGCGTGGACCTCTCCAAGGACAAGATGGCGCTCCAGCGCCTGCGCGAGGCGGCCGAGAAGGCCAAGATCGAGCTGTCCTCCTCCACGGAGACCACGATCAACCTGCCCTACATCACGGCCTCCGCCGAGGGCCCGCTGCACCTGGACGAGAAGCTCACGCGCGCCCAGTTCCAGCAGCTCACGTCCGACCTCCTGGAGCGCTGCAAGACGCCGTTCCACAACGTCATCAAGGACGCGGGCATCCAGCTCTCCGAGATCGACCACGTCGTTCTCGTCGGTGGCTCCACCCGCATGCCCGCCGTCGCCGAGCTCGTCAAGGAGCTCACCGGCGGCAAGGACGCCAACAAGGGTGTGAACCCGGACGAGGTCGTCGCCATCGGCGCCTCGCTCCAGGCCGGTGTCCTCAAGGGCGAGGTCAAGGACGTCCTGCTCCTCGACGTCACCCCGCTGTCCCTCGGCATCGAGACCAAGGGCGGCATCATGACCAAGCTCATCGAGCGGAACACCACGATTCCGACGAAGCGCTCCGAGATCTTCACGACGGCCGAGGACAACCAGCCGTCCGTGCAGATCCAGGTCTACCAGGGCGAGCGCGAGATCGCGGCGTACAACAAGAAGCTCGGGATGTTCGAGCTGACCGGTCTGCCCCCGGCGCCCCGCGGCGTCCCGCAGATCGAGGTCTCCTTCGACATCGACGCCAACGGCATCATGCACGTGACCGCGAAGGACCTGGGCACGGGCAAGGAGCAGAAGATGACCGTCACCGGCGGCTCCTCGCTGCCGAAGGACGAGGTCGACCGGATGCGCCAGGAGGCCGAGAAGTACGCGGACGAGGACCACGCCCGCCGCGAGGCCGCCGAGTCCCGCAACCAGGGCGAGCAGCTCGTCTACCAGACCGAGAAGTTCCTCAAGGACAACGAGGACAAGGTCCCCGGTGACGTGAAGACCGAGGTCGAGACCGCCGTCGGCGAGCTGAAGGAGAAGCTCAAGGGCGACGACACGGCCGAGATCCGCACCGCCACCGAGAAGGTCGCCGCCGTCTCGCAGAAGCTGGGCCAGGCCATGTACGCCGACGCCCAGGCCGCCGGCGCGGGCGCCGAGGGCGCCGCCCCGGGTCCGGACGCCGACGCCAAGGCCGACGACGACGTCGTCGACGCCGAGATCGTCGACGACGAGAAGCCCGGTGACGCGAAGGGCGGCGCTGCCTGATGACCGAGGAGACCCCGGGTTTCGGCGAGAACGCCGAGAAGCCCGACGTCCCCTCCGGCGCCACCCCTGATGACGCGACGCCGAAGGCCGCCGAGCCCTCCACCGAGGAGGGCGCGGCGGCCCCGGCCGGGGACGCAGAGAGCAAGACGTCCGCACAGGACGTGGGCCTGACCGCCCAGCTGGACCAGGTGCGCACCGCGCTCGGCGAGCGCACCGCGGACCTCCAGCGGCTGCAGGCCGAGTACCAGAACTACCGCCGTCGGGTGGAGCGGGACAAGGTGACGGTGAAGGAGATCGCCGCGGCGAACCTCCTCTCCGAGCTCCTCCCCACCCTCGACGACATCGGCCGCGCCCGTGAGCACGGCGAGCTGGTGGGCGGCTTCAAGTCGGTGGCGGAGTCCCTGGAGACCGTCGTCGCCAAGATGGGGCTGCAGCAGTTCGGCAAGGAGGGCGAGCCCTTCGACCCGACGATCCACGAGGCCCTGATGCACAGCTACGCACCGGACGTCACCGAGACGACGTGCGTCGCGATCCTGCAGCCGGGGTATCGCATCGGCGAGCGCACCATCCGCCCCGCGCGGGTGGCCGTCGCCGAGCCGCAGCCCGGCGCGCAGACGGTCAAGGGCGAGACGGCCGAGGCCGACGCCGAGTCGGCCGAGCCGACGGAGAAGGACAGCGGTGGCCCGGACGAGGGCTGACGTTGTACTGACGAGGGACAACCGGAAGGGGGTGCGTCGAGGATGAGCACCAAGGACTTCATCGAGAAGGACTACTACAAGGTCCTCGGCGTCCCCAAGGACGCCACCGAGGCCGAGATCAAGAAGGCGTACCGGAAGCTCGCCCGCGAGAACCACCCGGACGCCAACAAGGGCAACACCAAGGCGGAGGAGCGCTTCAAGGAGATCTCCGAGGCGAACGACATCCTCGGCGACCCCAAGAAGCGCAAGGAGTACGACGAAGCGCGTGCTCTCTTCGGCAACGGCGGATTCCGGCAGGGCCCCGGAGGCGGCGGCGGCTCGTTCAACTTCGACCTGGGCGACCTCTTCGGAGGCGGCGCCCCGGGTGGCGGTGGAGCGGCCGGCGGCGGCTTCGGGGGCGGCCTCGGTGACGTCTTCGGGGGCCTGTTCAACCGTGGCGGCGGCGCCGCCGGTGCCGGCGCGCGGACGCAGCCGAGGCGCGGCCAGGACATCGAGTCCGAAGTCACGCTGAGCTTCACGGAGGCGGTGGACGGCGCGACGGTGCCGTTGCGGATGTCCTCCCAGGCGGCCTGCAAGGCGTGCTCCGGCACCGGCGACAAGAACGGCACGCCGCGCGTGTGCCCGACCTGCGTCGGCACCGGCCAGGTCTCGCGGGGCGGCGGCGGAGGGTTCTCCCTCACCGACCCGTGCATGGACTGCAAGGGCCGTGGGCTGATCGCCCAGGACCCCTGCGACACCTGTGGCGGCAGCGGCCGCGCCAAGTCCTCGCGGACGATGCAGGTGCGCATCCCGGCCGGAGTCTCGGACGGGCAGCGCATCCGGCTGCGCGGCAAGGGAGCGCCCGGCGAGCGCGGCGGCCCGGCCGGCGACCTGTACGTGGTGGTGCACGTCGACAGCCACCCGGTCTTCGGCCGCAAGGGCGACAACCTCACGGTCACGGTGCCGGTGACGTATCCCGAGGCGGCGCTGGGCGGCGAGGTGAAGGTGCCCACCCTGGGCGGCCCGCCGGTCACCCTGAAGCTCCCCGCGGGCACCCCCAACGGCCGTACGATGCGGGCCCGCGGCAAGGGCGCGGTCCGCAAGGACGGCAGCAGGGGAGATCTGCTCGTGACGGTGGAGGTCTTCGTTCCGACGTCGTTGAGCGACGAGGCGAAGGAAGCACTGGAGTCCTACCGCAAGGCGACTGCGGGTGACGACCCGCGGGCAGAACTGTTCCAGGCCGCGAAGGGAGCGTGACCCCATGGACAGGGTCGGCCGTCGCAATCCGTACCAACTCACCGACGAGACACCGGTGTACGTCATCTCGGTGGCCGCCCAGCTGAGCGGTCTGCACCCGCAGACCCTGCGGCAGTACGACCGCCTCGGTCTGGTCTCGCCGGACCGGACCGCGGGGCGCGGCCGACGCTACTCCGCCCGCGACATCGAACTGCTGCGCACGGTGCAGCAGTTGTCGCAGGAAGAGGGCATCAACCTCGCCGGCATCAAGCGGATCATCGAGCTGGAGAACCAGGTCACGGCGCTCCAGTCGCGGATCGCGGAGCTCTCCGCGGCCGTGGAGGGAGCCGCCGCCGCCATGCAGCAGCGTGAGGCGGCGGTGCACGCCTCGTACCGCCGCGACCTCGTCCCCTACCAGGACGTGCAGCAGGCGAGCGCGCTGGTGGTGTGGCGTCCCAAGCGGGCGACCGAGCAGTAGGTTTCGTAGTCTTGTGCGGGGCCGGGAGGTGGCAACCTCCCGGCCCCGCATCGTTGTATCCGGGTTACGGGGAGTGGGGCTGACCATGGCCATGGTGGGGCTGTTCTGGATCGCCGAGGGCGACGTGTACGTGGGCGCGAAGCCGGCCGGGCTCGCCCCCGGCGTGCGCCTCACCCCGGAGGGCGTCCTGGCCCTGGGCGACCGCCAGTCGGGGATGTGGCCGTGGGAGGACGTGCACGCGCTGGCCGTCGAAGACGTACCGGTGAAGTCCCTGGGCCGGCACGTGGGCGCGGCGTTCGACATGGCGCTCACGCTCGGCCTCGGCGGCGGCGACGAGGCGCCGATGATGACCGTACGGCTCACGGACGCGGCGGACACGACGACGGACCTGACGGCGTACACGGCCCCGGCAGTCGGCTACTCCCGCACGGAGTACGACCTCTCCCGCGACCTCCTGGCCCGCCTCACGGAGGGCGCGGGCACGCTCCTGACCACGCTGACGGCGATGGCGGACTGGGGCCGCCGCCACGAGGGCGGGACGCCGCGGGCGGCGGAGCGGGAGGGGTTGCTGCGGGAGTGGACGCGGGCTTAGGCGGGGAGCGCCCCGGTCGGCTACGGGGGAGGAGTGGTCGGCCGCCGTCACCCGACCCGGTCGAGGATCCCGGACCGACCGATCAGGTACCCGAGTTGGGCGCGGCTGTTGCTGCCGAGGGTGGCGGCGAGTTTGGCGATGTGGACGCGGGCGGTGCGGACGTTCATGCCGAGCCGGTCGGCGATCTCGGCGTCGGTCAGCCCTTCGACGAGGAGGCCGGCGATGGCGTGCTGACGGGTCGTGACGCCGTTCTCGGAGGGTTCGGGCGCGGCCTGCGGCCACATGGGGGTGGCCAGCCGCCAGAGCCGCCAGAAGGTGGTCGCGAAGTACTCGACGAGGGCGGGGTGGCGCAGCTCCAGGGCGATGCTGCGGTCCTTGCTCGCCGGGATGAACGCGACGGTCCGGTCGAAGACGAAGAGCCGGTCGGTGACCTCGTCGAGGGTGCGGGCCTCGGTGTCGCCGTCGAGCTGCTCGAAGTAGGCGAGCACGGGCAGAGAATGGCGCGTTGTGTGCTGGTAGAGGGTGCGCATCCGGCACCCGCGGGTCAGGATCGCCTGGTCCCGGGGAAAGACTTCGGCCAGCGTCTCGGCCGGCCGCGTGCCACCGGGCTGGACGGCGAGGAACTCCTCGGTGACCTCGTTCATGGCGCGGTCGATGGCCGAGTTGATGCGGTCGAGGCCGTCGAGGACGGTGATGGCGCCGGGGCCGGGCGGAATGTCGCGTACGGCGGGGCCGACCGCGGTGGCGGGCCGCAACCAGGTCCGGCCGGCCTCGTGCCCGTCCACGGCCTCGAGCAGCCCCGACTCCATCAGGCAGGGCACCGCAGCGGCCTCGCCGCACGGAATCCGCCCCACGCGCAGGGCGTGCCGGTAGACGTTCAGCCCTTCCGCACAGATCTCACCGACGGCGTGCGCCACGTGCTTCGTGCCGTGCCTCGCGTGCTTCGTACCCATGCCGGCCCCCTCCTGCCTGGTTGAAGCGTCGCGATTCTATGCAGGCGCGGGCGGGGCGGGCGGGACGCGATAGTTGAAGTGTCTGCTTCTGGACGAGTATTGCCGTTGACCTTCAGCTTCCCTGGTCGAGCATTCCCGACTGCGCTATCAGGTAGCCCAGTTGCGCCCGGCTGCCGCTGCCCAGGGCCGCGGCGATCTTCGCGATGTGGGCGCGGCACGTGCGGACGTTCATGCCGAGGCGGCGGGCGATGGCCTCGTCGACGTGGCCCTCGATGAGGAGTTTGGCGATGGAGCGCTGGACTCCCGTGATGCCGTCGGTGGAGGGTGCGTAGGGCGCCTCGTCGAGCAGCGGCGCGGCCCGCTGCCAGAGCTGCTCGAAGACGTTGGCCAGGTACTGGACGAGCCCGGGATGGCGGAGCTCCAGGGCCGTCTGGCGATCCTCGCGGGCCGGGATGAAGGCGACGGTCCTGTCGAAGATCATCAGGCGTTCGATGAGTTCCTCGAGGGTGCGTACCTCCACCTTGCCTTGCCGCATGTGCTCGGCGTAGGCGATGGTGGTCTGACTGTGGCGTGCCGTGTGCTGGTAGAGCGTACGCATCCTGATGCCTCGGTCGAGGATGCTCTGGCTCTGCTTCACCGCTTCCGTGACGATCGCCTCGCTGCGGCCGCCGCCGGGTTGGACGGTGATGGCCTCCGACTGGCATTCGGCTATGGCGACTTGTATGGCCGCGTTGATGCGGCTTGCGCCTTCCAGAACGGTGATCGAGTGGGCGGTCGGCCGGTCCTGGGCGGTAATGGCCATGAATGGCTCGAAAGCGTCGGCGAGGTCGTTGGCGAGCGTCCTCCGCTGCTGAATCTCACGCTCGATGGGGCGGAGCCGTTGGGCGAGGGCCGAAGTGGGCGGAACAGGGCGCAGCCACTCCGCATCGTCCGGATCGGGGACCAGAAGCGCGAAATCCATGAGGCAAGGAGCGGCTTCCGCTTCGGTGCGCCGGATACGTCCGGTACGTAGAGCGCCGGCGTAGAGCCGCTTGCCTTCATCGCATAGTTCGGCCATGGCGTGTGAATGCGCCCTAATTGGGCTGTTTGTTGGCATAGCTCCACCCCCCAGGGTCCTGAACGTGCAGGAACATGATGCATCGGTCCTGTGGTGTTCGCATGGCTGAATGAGCCATCGTCATGGAAGGCCGGGGGAGAGTCGCGATGGAAGTGAGGACGAAGCCCGCTATGCGCCAGGGAAAGCTTCGCTCGGTACTTGTCTGTGCCTTCTCCGTTGGGTTGGCTGTCAGCGCCTTCAGTGTGGTGGGCGCGCTCCCGGATGCCGATGCCACTGAACGCACCGTGTCGGGGGTGGCCGTGGCCCCGCCCGACGTGATCTGGGGGAGCGGTCCGCACAATGACGTGATCTGGAACTCCGTGTCCAAGGAAGACGTCATCTGGGGCTCCACCCCGAAGGGGGGCGGCAACGCATGAGCACCCCTCCCGACGACCGCACCTTCCGCCGAGAAATGGCCACCGCCTACCGTTCCGGATGGCACTTCATCGATCTGGTGACCGCGATCCCCCACCGCGGCGACTCGTTGATGGTGACCCTGCTCGGCGAGCCGATCGTCGTCACGCGTGACGACGAGGAAGAGATAAGGGCCTACCGGTGCCTGCGCCGGCCCCGCGGGGCGCCGCAGCCCGTGCGGTGCGCCATCCGGTACGGGATGGTCTTCGTCAATCTCGACCGGCGTGACCACCAGGTGGTCGGCGGTGGTCAGGACCGGCAGGGCCGGGACGCCGCGAGTGCCCAGGACAACATCACAGCCACCCCCCGCAGTGCCTGACGCGATTCCCCCGTCGTTGTAAATCGCGCAGGCGCTTCCCCCAGCAGCGGCGCCACCGTGGACCTGAACACGGTGGCGCCGCTGTGGTGTGTGCGGCTCCCCCCGCCGGGAAGGGGCCCCGCCTCTCACGGCGCCCCGCGCCTCACGCCTTCCCCATCGCCCGCGTCACCGTGATCTCCATCAGCACCCGCTCCGGGTTCGGCGACGGCCTGCGGCCGTAGCGCTCCTCGTAGCGCTCCTCCGCCTCCGCGATCGCCGCCGGCTCCGTCACGATCCTCGCCCGGCCCTCCAGCGTCGCCCAGCGCCGGCCCTCGAACTGGCACACCGCCACCCGCGCCCCGGCGCCGTCCGTGTCCGTCGCCGCGAGGACGTGCGCGATCTTCCGGCTCGTCCTGCGCGCGATGACCCGGGCGACGCCCGCCCCGGGGTCGTACGTCACGCCCACCGGCACCACGTGCGGCGTGCCGTCGGGGCGCAGGGTCGTCAGGGTGCACACGCGCCGTTCCCGCCAGAAGCTGAGGTAGGGCTCGGGCGGGTTCCGGGGGTCGATGTACGCAGGCGCAGTCATGGCCCGGAACATAGCCGCCCGGGCTTCCCGCATTCGCCTTGAGTGGAATAGACTCAACTTTGTGTACGTTGACCAAGTCAGTGTTACGGACGCGGGTCCGTGGAACCCGTAGCCGTACGACAGTGAGAGTGAACCCGCGACCGTACGACACACGACATGGTCGGACCCCGTAAGGAGGAGAAGCGCACGTGGACGCCGAGCTGACCAACAGGAGCCGGGACGCGATCAACGCGGCCACCAGCCGTGCCGTGCAGGACGGGCACCCGGATCTGACCCCCGCGCACCTGCTGCTCGCGCTGCTGGAGGGGCAGGACAACGAGAACATCACCGACCTGCTCGCCGCGGTCGACGCCGACCAGGCGGCCGTGCGCGCGGACACCGAGCGGGCCCTCGCGGCGCTGCCCAGCGTCACCGGATCGACCGTCTCGCCGCCGCAGCCCGACCGCGAGATGCTGGCCGTCGTCGCCGACGCCGCCAAGCGCGCGAAGGAGCTCGGCGACGACTACCTCTCCACCGAGCACCTGCTCATCGGCGTCGCGGCCGAGGGCGGCAAGGCGGGGGACGTCCTCGCACAGCACGGAGCCGGCAGCAAGAAGCTGCTGGCCGCATTCGAGAAGAGCAGGGGAGGGCGCCGGGTGACCACACCCGACCCCGAGGGCCAGTACAAGGCCCTGGAGAAGTTCGGCACCGATTTCACCGCCGCCGCCCGCGAAGGGCGCCTCGACCCCGTCATCGGGCGGGACCAGGAGATCCGGCGCGTGGTGCAGGTGCTCTCGCGGCGGACCAAGAACAACCCCGTCCTCATCGGTGAGCCCGGGGTCGGCAAGACCGCCGTCGTCGAGGGGCTCGCCCAGCGCATCGTGAAGGGGGACGTCCCCGAGTCGCTGAAGAACAAGCGGCTCGTCTCCCTGGACCTCGGCGCGATGGTCGCGGGCGCGAAGTACCGCGGTGAGTTCGAGGAGCGCCTGAAGACCGTCCTCTCCGAGATCAAGGAGAGCGACGGGCAGATCATCACCTTCATCGACGAGCTGCACACCGTCGTCGGGGCCGGCGCGGGCGGGGACTCCGCCATGGACGCCGGGAACATGCTCAAGCCGATGCTCGCCCGCGGTGAGCTGCGGATGGTCGGCGCGACCACCCTCGACGAGTACCGCGAGCGGATCGAGAAGGACCCCGCCCTGGAGCGGCGCTTCCAGCAGGTCCTCGTCGCCGAGCCGTCCGTCGAGGACTCCATCGCGATCCTGCGCGGGCTCAAGGGGCGGTACGAGGCGCACCACAAGGTCCAGATCGCCGACAGCGCGCTGGTCGCCGCCGCCGCCCTCTCCGACCGCTACATCACCTCCCGCTTCCTGCCGGACAAGGCCATCGACCTCGTCGACGAGGCCGCGTCCCGGCTGCGCATGGAGATCGACTCCTCGCCCGTCGAGATCGACGAGCTCCAGCGCGCCGTCGACCGGCTGAAGATGGAGGAGCTGGCGATCGGCAAGGAGACGGACCCGGCCAGCAAGCAGCGCCTGGAGAAGCTGCGGCGCGACCTCGCCGACAAGGAGGAGGAGCTGCGCGGCCTCACCGCACGCTGGGAGAAGGAGAAGCAGTCCCTCAACCGCGTCGGTGAGCTGAAGGAGAAGCTCGACGAGCTGCGCGGCCAGGCCGAACGCGCCCAGCGCGACGGCGACTTCGACACCGCGTCCAAGCTGCTCTACGGCGAGATCCCGACCCTGGAGCACGACCTGGAGGTCGCGTCGGAGGCCGAGGAGGAGGCCGTATCGGCCAAGGACCTCATGGTGAAGGAGGAGGTCGGTCCGGACGACATCGCCGATGTCGTCGGCGCGTGGACCGGCATCCCCGCAGGCCGCCTCCTGGAGGGCGAGACGCAGAAGCTGCTGCGCATGGAGGACGAGCTCGGCAAGCGGCTCATCGGGCAGACCGAGGCCGTGCGGGCCGTCTCCGACGCGGTGCGGCGCACCCGCGCCGGCATCGCCGACCCCGACCGGCCGACCGGCTCGTTCCTGTTCCTCGGCCCGACCGGTGTCGGCAAGACCGAACTCGCCAAGGCGCTCGCGGACTTCCTCTTCGACGACGAGCGGGCCATGGTCCGCATCGACATGAGCGAGTACGGCGAGAAGCACAGCGTGGCCCGGCTCGTCGGCGCCCCGCCCGGCTACGTCGGGTACGAGGAGGGCGGCCAGCTCACGGAGGCCGTGCGGCGGCGCCCGTACAGCGTCGTGCTCCTCGACGAGGTCGAGAAGGCGCACCCCGAAGTCTTCGACGTGCTGCTCCAGGTGCTCGACGACGGGCGGCTGACCGACGGGCAGGGGCGGACGGTGGACTTCCGCAACACCATCCTGGTGCTCACGTCCAACCTCGGCAGCCAGTACCTGGTGGAGCCGCTGACCAGCGAGGAGGAGAAGAAGCAGCAGGTCCTGGAGGTCGTGCGGGCCTCCTTCAAGCCGGAGTTCCTCAACCGGCTCGACGACCTCGTGGTCTTCTCCGCGCTCAGCAGGGACGAGTTGGCGCACATCGCCGAGCTGCAGATCAACCGGCTCGCCAAGCGGCTCGCCGACCGCCGGCTCATCCTGGAGGTCACGCCCGAGGCGCTGGCCTGGCTGGCGGACGAGGGCAACGACCCGGCGTACGGGGCGCGGCCGCTGCGGCGCCTCATCCAGACGTCGATCGGCGACCGGCTCGCCAAGGAGATCCTGGCGGGCGAGGTGAAGGACGGCGACGTGGTCCGCGTGGACCACGCCGGGGACGGACTGATCGTGGGCCCGGCGCAGGGTTCCCCTGCGGGTAAGTCGCTGTAAGCGGCATCCCGTCTGCCGGGGGCGCTCGGTGCCCGTCAGCGGGCGGTGGTCCGTCCTCGCGCAGTTCCCCGCGCCCCTGGGAGGGCGCTGCGCGCCCCTCAGGGGCGCGGGAACTGCGCGACCGGCCCAGGCCTGTCCGCAGTCGGCGAACGGCGGAACCCGGCAGTCGAGGGGCCGGGCTTGCCCCGGGGGCCCCATCCTGAGAGAGGATGGGCCCATCCATACGAAGGGACAAAGTACGTGAGCATCGACCCGTCCTCCATTCCGAATTTCGGGGGCCAGCCCGACCCGCAGCAGGGCGCAGGACCGGCGGGCCCCGTCGTCCCCGACCAGGACCTGGTCAAGCAGCTCCTGGACCAGATGGAGCTCAAGCACGTCGTCGACGACGAGGGTGACCTCGCGGCGCCGTGGGAGGAGTTCCGTACGTACTTCATGTTCCGCGGCGAAGGGGACCAGCAGGTCTTCTCCGTACGGACGTTCTACGACCGGCCGCACCAGATCGAGGAGAAGCAACAGCTTCTCGAGTCGATCGACGACTGGAACCGCCGCACGCTGTGGCCGAAGGTCTACAGCCACACGCACGACGAAGGCACGGTCCGCCTCATCGGCGAGGCCCAGATGCTGATCGGCACCGGTGTCTCCCTGGAGCACTTCGTGTCGTCGACGGTCAGCTGGGTGCGCGCCGCGATCGAGTTCGACCGCTGGCTCGTCGAGCAGCTCGGCCTGGAGGCCGACGTCGACGCCGCCGACGGCGAGGAGAAGCCGGGCGACGACGAGGCCTGAGCGGCCCCGCGGCGGGATACATACGGGCCGTCGTCACCGGACACGGTCCCGTACGCGTGCGAGAGCCCGGCCGGGGCGCACACCACCAGGTGGGCGCTCCCCGGCCGGGCTCTCGTCCTGCCCGGGGCGAGCGCGCGGCGCCGCGCGGGGTTGTCCGTAGCCTGGTCCCCTCGGCTACAACTCGGCTACAACCGACTCGGGAAGCAGGGTGGCATGGAATCGGTGGGGACCGCCGGCGCACGCGGCGCCGTGGGCTCGAAGGAATGGGCACCGGCCGCGCGGGTGCGGGGCATGGGAACGTCGATCTTCACGGAGATGACGGAGCTGGCCCGCCGCACCGGGGCGGTGAACCTCGGCCAGGGCGTCCCGGAGCTGCCCAGTCCGCCCGAGCTCCTCAAGGACGTCGCGGACGCCGTGCTGTCCGGCGCCAACCAGTACCCGCCCGCCGTCGGCTTCCCCGCCCTGCGCGAGGCGATCGCCGCGCACCAACTGCGCCGGTACGGGCTCGACTACTCGCCCGCGGGCGAGGTGCTGGTCACCACCGGCGCGACGGAGGCCCTGGCCGCGGCGCTGCTCGCGCTCTGCGACCCGGGGGACGAGATCGTCGCCTTCGACCCCTGCTACGACGCGTACGCCGCCGACGCCCGGCTGGCCGGCGCCCGGCTCGTGGGTGTCCCCCTCGCCCTCGACGGCGACGGCTTCGCCCTGGACGCCGACGCGCTGCGCGCCGCGGTCTCCGCGCGCACGCGGGTGCTCGTCCTGAACACCCCGCACAACCCCACGGGCAAGGTGTTCACGCCGGACGAGCTGGCCGTCGTCGCCGGCATCGCGCGGGAGCACTCGCTCACGGTGGTCACGGACGAGGTGTACGAGCACCTCGTGTACGACGAGGGGGCGCGGCACCTGCCCATCGCGTCGCTGCCGGGCATGCGGGAGCGGACGCTGATCGTCTCCTCGGCCGGCAAGACCTTCAACACGACCGGGTGGAAGGTGGGCTGGGTCTGCGGTCCCGCGCCGCTCGTCGCCGCGGTGGGGGCGGCGAAGCAGTTCCTGACGTACGCCTCGGGCACCCCGTACCAGGAGGCGCTGGCCCGGGCGCTGGGCTCGGTGGAGGGCTGGGCGGCGGAACTGCGCGGCACCCTGCGCCGCAACCGCGACCTCCTGAGCGACGGCCTGACACGGGCGGGCCTGCGCCCCTTCCGCGCCGACGCCGGCTACTTCGTCCAGGCGGACGTGCGGCCGTGGGGGTACGAGGACGGCGTGCGGTTCTGCCGCGACCTCCCCGCACGAGCGGGCGTCGTCGCCATCCCCACCTCGGCGTTCTACCTGTCTCCGGACGCCCCGTCCTGGCTCGTCCGCTTCTCGCTCTGCAAGCGGGAGCAGTCCCTGCGCACCGCGGTGGACCAGCTGATCAGCGCGCGGTGAGTGGCTGAGGGAACAGCCGGCCGCCGCGAGCGCCGGGCCGTGAACCTCTGGAGTTCCTCAACTCGGCTTTGCGGTGGGACGGGCAGGGGCATCCCCCTGGCACGACGGAGCACGGCCCACGGGGGACCTGCTTCGGGGGACGCAGAAGGAGTGTGGTGGCCGTGATCGGGTTCTTCATCCTCATCGGGGTGGTCGTCGTCGTCCTGGCCGTGGTGTTCGGCCGCAAGAAGAGCGGCAAGGCGCGCGGCGGATGGGGTGGTGGCGGCGCGACGAGCGGCTCGGTGGGTGGGGGCAGCTGGTGGGCCGGGAGCAGTGACGGCGGCGGCGGTCACCACGGGGGCCACCACGGCGGTCACTCCTGCGGAGGCGGTTCGTCCTGCGGGAGCAGCGGGTCTTCGTGCGGGGGCGGTTCCTCGTGCGGAGGCGGCGGGGGCGGATGCGGCGGAGGCAGCTGACACGGGGCAGCTGGTCCACCGGTTCGACGAAGTGCCCGGCGGGGGCGGATGTTTCCCGCCGGGCGCTTCGGCGTCGGGCGCGGAGTGCGACGGGGGCGTGCTCGCAAGCCGTGCTGTGATTGCTGTACTGAACAGTTGAACTGTGCAGCCCTCATGGGGATGGAAACCCTACGAAGTTGGGTAAAAACGCTGTGGCAGCGTCGCCGACCATGATTCCCTCTTGTCCGTCAGCACCGCCCTCGTACGTCGCAGGTTTCGCGGACCGTGTTCTGGAAACCCGTCAGATGACGTTCTCGTGGGCACGAGCCGGCATTCCGACCTCCCGGTGGCCGCACCGGGTGCGCCGGCCCCACCTCCATTGAGTGTTAGCGGAGCCGACCCATGCTCACGACCCTGAACACCGCGTACACCGACACGCGCGCCGAGGACCTCGCCTGGGCCCTGGGCCGCGAGCCCCTGCCCGCCCTCGCCACCCTGGACCTCGAACTGGGCGGCGCGAAGATGCAGTTGAGACTGCTCGGGGCCTCCCACCAGGTCCTCCTCGAGGAGGAGCAGGGCGGCTGCTCGGAGACGGTGGCCTGTATCCCCGGCAGCAGCACCCCGCTCCCGCTCGGCGTCTCCAAGCGCATGGGCGAATGGGACTACGAATTCGCGGCGCGCGTAGAAACGTTGTCGCATGGTCAGTTCGTCGGCAGAGCACAGGAGTTGCTCGCCCTGGTCGCCGAACACCCGCACGGCCTCGCCGGAAAGTTCCCCGGCAGTCCGTACGCCTTCACCGCGATGCTGGCGCAGCGGGACGAGGACGCGCTCATGTGGCGTACGTGGCACGCGTATCCGCAGGAGGGCCAGCTGGTGGCGACCCGGACCCGGGTGGGCGTGCGCATGCCGATGTCCGCGGCGCTGTGACGGCGCGGGGGCGGGAATCGCGCACATGTGCCCGGCATGGAGCCGGAGTTACACCCATGTGGGGGACCCGGAGTGAGCATGCCGTGACGTAGCGTTCCTGGCGTGATCGAGTCGTCGGTGCGGTTGCCGGTCTCGCCCCAGACAGGACGGTTCTTCGTCCTGGCGGGCGTGTTCGTCTGCGCTGCCTGCGGCCTCGTCTACGAACTGGAACTGGTCGCCCTCGCCTCCTACCTGATCGGCGACTCCGTCACCCAGGCCTCCGTCGTGCTCTCCGTGATGGTCTTCGCCATGGGCGTCGGCTCGCTCCTCGCCAAGCGGCTGCGGTGCCGCGCCTCCGTCTGGTTCGGCCTCGTGGAGTCGGCGCTGGCCCTGACCGGCGGCTGCAGCGCCATGGCGCTGTACGCGGCGTTCGCGTGGACCGGCGAGCGCGGCGAGATGTGGGCCGGCGGATCGCGGTACCTGCTCGTCGGGTTCTCCCTCGCCATCGGCGTCCTGATCGGCGCCGAGGTGCCGTTGCTGATGGTGCTGATCCAGCGCATCCGGCGCCAGGACGCCAGCGGCGCCGTCGCCGACCTCTTCGCCGCCGACTACGTGGGCGCCCTCGTCGGCGGGCTCGCCTTTCCCTTCCTGCTGCTGCCGTTCTTCGGCCAGCTGACCGGCGCCCTGTTCACCGGCGCGGTCAACGCCCTGGTGGGCGGCGCGCTCGTGTTCGGCCTGTTCCGGCGCGACCTCAGCGTGCGCGGGCGCTGGGCGCTCCTCACCGCGAACGTCCTCGTCCTCTCCCTGCTCGCCTCCGCCGCCGTGCTCGTCGACGACTTCGAGCGGGCCGCCCGGCGCGCGGTGTACGGCGGGGACATCCGCGTCGCCGTGCAGACCGACGTCCAGGAGGTCGTCCTCACCGGCGGCAGGCGGCGCTCCCTCAACCTCTTCCTCGACGGGCGGCTGCGCATCAGCGGCCGCGACGAGAAGCGCTACCACCAGGGCCTGGTCTCTCCCGCGATGCGCGGGCCGCACGCGCGCGTGCTGGTCCTCGGCGGCGGTGACGGCCTCGCGGCGCGCGAGATCCTCCGCCACCCCGGCGTGCGCCGCCTCGACATCGTCGAGATGGACGCGGGCGTGCTCGACCTCGCCCGGCACGACCCCGCGCTGAGCCAGCTGAACGGCCACGCCTTCCGCGACCCGCGGGTCCACGTGGTGAACGCCGACGCCTTCCGCTGGCTGCGCTCCGCGCGCGCGAGGTACGACGTCGTCATCTGCGACCTGCCGGACCCCGGCATCACCGCCAGTACGAAGCTGTACTCCCAGGAGTTCTACGGCCTCGCCACCCACGTCCTCGCCGGCACCGGCCGGCTCGCCGTGCACGCCGGGCCGCTCGCGTCCCGCCCGCGCACCTTCTGGACGGTGGAGGCGACGCTGCGCGCGGCGGGCCTGCGGACCGTGCCCTACCGCGTCGGCGGCCGGCAGACCGGCTTCGCCGCCGGGCCCGACCGCACGGCCCGGGGCGGCCGGGCGCCGAGGGACTGGGGCTTCGTGCTCGCCTCGCGGACCCGGCCCGTCCTGCTGCGCGCGGCCGGATCCGAGGTGGTGCGCGCCGGGGTGCTGTCGGCCGAGCGGAGCAGACAGCCCGGGCTCGCGCCCTCCACGCTCGTACACCCGCGTTACGCGAACTGAAGTACAAGCTCCGACGAACTGGCGTGCAAGTGGCTGACTCGTGGGTAGGCTCGGTTGACATGGAGCATGAGGTGTTCGTTCCGGTTTCGGCAGAGCGGCTCCGGCAGGTCCTGGCCGACCCCGAGCGGGTCGCCGGGGCGGTACCCGGGCTTCAGCGCGACGCGGAGGAGGCGGCGAAGCCGCTCTCCGGGCGCCTCAAGGTGCGCGTCGGCGGGCACTCCATCACCTACCGCGGCACCGGCGAGGTCGAGTCCGGCTCCGACGGGGCGTACACGCTGCGGGCCGAGGGCGCCGAGGTGCGCGGGTCCGGATCCGTGCGGCTCTCCCTCGCGCTGCGGCTGGTGCAGGGCACGGACGGGACGACCCTCGTCTTCGACGGGAGCGCGACGGCCGACGGCCGGATCACCGAGGGCGCCCCCGAGATCGTCGAGGCCGCGATGCACCGGCTGCTCGAACGTTTCGGCGAGGGGCTCGCGGCCGCGGCGCCGCCCGACACGGCGCCGGACGACGCGTCCGGGACCCGGCAGGCCACCGTCTTCGACACCGCGGTGCCGCCGCCCGCCCTCGACCCGCTCAGCGACGACCTGGACGAGGCCGGCGAGCTCGACGAGGACGACGAGGACGACGACGACCTCGACGGCCTGCCCGACGTGGGCGACGCCGACGACGTCATCGCCGAGGCCGAGGCCATCGACGCGGAGGACATCGAGAACCTCGGGAACATCGAGGACCTCGACGTACCGCCCGCCGAGGCCGCCCACGCGCGCCGCACCATGATCGGCCGCAGCGCCGAAGAGGTCGACCACGCCCCGCCCCGCGGCCGGTACGCGCCGGCGCCCGCCCCCGAGGCCCTCACCGCCGGCGCCACCCTGCGCTGGGCCGCGCCCGCCGCCGCCGTCGCGATCGCCTCGGCCATCGTGGTGGGCCGGGCCCTGCGCCGCCGCCGCTGACCCCGCACGCCGTAGGGTCGGCCCCGTGAGTACCGACAACGTGATCCTGACCGCGGGCGACGCGGAACTGACGGTGCAGCCGGGCAACGGCTGCCGCATCACCGGCCTGCGCATCGGCGGTGTCGAGCTGCTGCGCCAGGGCGAGAAGTACGGCTGCTTCCCGATGGTGCCGTGGTGCGGACGCATCCGGGAGGGGCGGTTCCACGACGGCGCGACCGTCCACCAGATGCCGCTGAACTCACCGCCGCACGCCATCCACGGCTTCGGCCGCGACGCCGAGTGGCGCACCGCCCGCACCGGCGCGGGCGAGGCGGTCTTCACGTACGACCTGACCGACCCCTGGCCCTACCCGGGCCGGGTCACCCAGATCGTGGAGCTCACCGAGGAGGCGCTGACGCTGCGCCTCGGCATCGAGACGCGCGGCGGCTCCTTCCCCGCGCAGGCCGGCTGGCACCCGTGGTTCAACCGGAACCTCGGCGGCGAGGACGTCCTGCTCGACTTCACGGCCGCCTGGCAGGAGGAGCGCGGTGAGGACCACCTGCCCACCGGGCGCCGCGTCGACCCGCGGCCGGGCCCCTGGGACGACTGCTTCGGCATGCCCGACGGGGTGGACGTCACGCTGACCTGGCCCGGACAGCTCCAGGTGAACGTCACGAGCCGCGAGCAGTGGGCCGTCGTCTACGACGAGCAGGAGGCCGCGGTCTGCGTGGAGCCCCAGACCGGGCCGCCGAACGGGCTCAA
The DNA here is from genome assembly GCF_055592445.1 of Streptomyces sp. NPDC041122. Lineage (NCBI taxonomy): Bacteria > Bacillati > Actinomycetota > Actinomycetes > Kitasatosporales > Streptomycetaceae > Streptomyces > Streptomyces sp. NPDC041122. The sequence continues at coordinate 500,026 of NZ_JBVIYQ010000003.1, forward strand.
CACCGAACCGCGCCTGGTCACCCCCATCGAGCCGCTGGAGACGGCGACGACCTGGACCTGGCGACGGCTCTGAGCGGTGCGCCGGGTGGCGTGCCGAGCCCGGCGTCGAGCGGTGCGTCGAGCGGCGTGCCGAGCGGTGTGCCGGGGGTCCGTGCGGCGGCTTTAAGCTCTTGGGCATGACTGACGTACGCGGCGAGCTGCTGCAGCAGATCAAGGACAAGGCCGTCGTGCACGGCAAGGTGACGCTCTCCTCCGGCCTGGAGGCCGACTACTACATCGACCTCCGCCGGATCACCCTCGACGGCGCGGCCGCCCCGCTGGTCGGCCAGGTCCTCCTGGACCTTACCGCCGACCTCGACTTCGACGCCGTCGGCGGCCTGACCATGGGCGCCGACCCGGTCGCGGGCGCGATGCTGCACGCCTCGGCCGCCCGCGGCAGGCGCCTGGACGCCTTCGTGGTGCGCAAGGCCGCCAAGGCGCACGGCATGCAGCGCCGCGTCGAGGGCCCGGACATCAAGGGCCGCCGGGTCCTGGTCGTCGAGGACACCTCCACCACCGGCGGCTCGCCGCTGACCGCCGTCGAGGCGGTCCGCGAGGCGGGCGCCGAGGTCGTCGGCGTCGCCACGATCGTGGACCGGGCGACCGGCGCCGGCGAGAAGATCACCGAGGGCGCGGGCGTGCCGTACCTCTTCGCGTACTCCAAGGACGACCTCGGCCTCACCGACTGACCCGGCCGCGTCCGGGATCCGGACGGGCCGGAGCCGCCCGGCGAGTCTGGAAAGATGGGGGCGACGATGACGTCGCCCCCTTAGGTCAGGGCCAAGCACACACCCGCACATCACAAGGAGCGGACACATGCCCATCGCAACCCCCGAGGTCTACGCCGAGATGCTCGACCGGGCGAAGGCAGGCAAGTTCGCCTACCCGGCGATCAACGTGACCTCCTCGCAGACCCTGCACGCGGCCCTGCGCGGCTTCGCGGAGGCCGAGAGCGACGGCATCATCCAGATCTCCACCGGTGGTGCGGAGTTCCTGGGTGGCCAGCACAACAAGGACATGGTGACCGGCGCGGTCGCGCTCGCCGAGTTCGCGCACATCGTCGCCGCGAAGTACGACGTCACCGTCGCGCTGCACACCGACCACTGCCCCAAGGACAAGCTGGACACCTACGTCCGTCCGCTGATCGACGTCTCCGCGGAGCGCGTCAAGGCCGGCCGTGATCCGCTGTTCCAGTCGCACATGTGGGACGGCTCCGCCGAGACCCTCGCCGACAACCTGGCCATCGGCCAGGAGCTGCTCGCGAAGGCCGCCGCCGCGAAGATCATCCTCGAGGTGGAGATCACCCCGACGGGCGGCGAGGAGGACGGCGTCACCCACGAGATCAACGACGAGCTGTACACGACCGTCGACGACGCGCTGCGCACCGCCGAGGCCCTGGGCCTGGGCGAGAAGGGCCGCTACCTCCTGGCCGCGTCCTTCGGCAACGTGCACGGCGTCTACAAGCCGGGCAACGTCGTCCTGCGCCCCGAGCTCCTCAAGGACCTCCAGGAGGGCGTCGCCGGCAAGTACGGCAAGCCCGCCGGTGCGCAGCCGTTCGACTTCGTCTTCCACGGCGGCTCCGGCTCGACCGCCGAGGAGATCGCGACCGCCCTGGAGAACGGCGTCGTGAAGATGAACCTCGACACGGACACGCAGTACGCGTTCACGCGTCCCGTCGCGGACCACATGTTCAAGAACTACGACGGCGTCCTGAAGGTCGACGGCGAGGTCGGCTCGAAGAAGACGTACGACCCGCGCACCTGGGGCAAGGCCGCCGAGGCCGGCATGGCCAAGCGCGTCACCGAGGCCTGCGCGAACCTGCGCTCCACGGGCACGAAGCTGAAGTAACGCCCACGGCGTCCGTACGGGCCCGGCACCCTTCCCTGGGTGCCGGGCCCGTCCGCGTATGCAGCAGACTGGAACCCATGGCCATTCACAAGGATCTGCTCGGGGGACCGCCCCCGACCCACCTGCCCGACGACCCGGAGCCGCGCGAGCTGCTCGCGAACGGCACCGCGGCTGCCGACGTCGCCGCGAAGTACCCCACGTCCTCGCTCGCCTGGGCCCGTCTCGCCGACGAGGCGTACGAGCGCGGCAGCGTCGTCGAGTCGTACGCGTATGCCCGTACGGGCTACCACCGGGGCCTGGACTCCCTGCGCCGCGCGGGCTGGAAGGGCCACGGCCCGGTGCCGTGGGAGCACGAGCCCAACCGGGGCTTCCTGCGCGCCCTGCACGCGTTGGCGCGGGCCGCGCAGGCGATCGGGGAGCAGGAGGAGTACGAGCGCTGCGCGGGCTTCCTCCGGGACTCCTCGGAGACCGCGGCGGAGACGCTCGGCTGACGTCGGCGGTGCCCCCGGGGTGAGGTCGGCCCCGGGGGCTCCGCCCCCGGACCCCCCGTATCGGCCTGGACGGCCTCGTCCTCAAACGCCGGACGGGCTGAAACCCCGTGCCGCGCCCGCCGGACGGGCTGGGCCCCGGCGCCGGGGTGGGTTTAGGGGCGCGGGGAACTGCGCGACCGGCCACGACGGACCCGCAGGCGAACTCGAACTCGAACTCGAACTCGAACTCGAACTCGAACTCGAACTCAGACCAGCGTGCGCAGCAGGCCCGCCTCGTACGGTGCCGCTTCCGCCAGGCAGTCCGTCAGCGCCTTGTTCGCCCATTCCGGGTCCGCGATCAGGCTGCGGCCCACCGCGATGACGTCGAACTCGTCGCGTTCCATCCGGTCCAGGAGCAGGTCGATGCCGGTCGTGGTGGTGGTCTCCGTGGAGAAGGACTCCGCGGCCGTGAACTCCTTGTCGAGGCCCACCGAGCCCACGGACAGCGCGGCCTTGCCGGTCAGCTTCTTGACCCAGCCCGCGAGGTTCAGGTCGGCGCCGGCGAACTCGGGGAGCCAGTAGCGGCGCGTGGAGGCGTGGAAGGCGTCGACGCCCGCGGCCGCCAACGGCGCGAGCAGCGCGTCGAGTTCGGCCGGGTCGGCGGCCAGCTTCTCCTCGTAGGCGTTCGCCTTCCACTGGGAGAGCCGGAGGATCACGGGGAAGTCCGGCGAGACCGCCGCGCGCACCGCCTCGACGATCTCCCGGGCGAAGCGGGCGCGGGAGGCGAGCCCGCCGCCGTAGCCGTCGGTGCGGCGGTTGGTGCGGCCCCAGAAGAACTGGTCGATCAGGTAGCCGTGCGCGCCGTGCAGTTCGATGCCGTCGAAGCCGGTCCGCTCGGCGTCGGCCGCCGCGCGCGCGAAGGCCGCGACGATCTCGTCGATGTCGGCGGACGTCAGCGCGTGGCCCTTCGCCGCGCCGTCCAGGTCCAGGCCCGAGGGCCCTGCCGGGGGCGCGTCGGGGAAGGGGCCGTCGCCCGCGTTGCGGGTCGCGCCCACGTGCCACAGCTGCGGGACGACGGCGCCGCCCTCGGCGTGCACGGCCTCGGCGACCCGCCGCCAGCCCGCGAGGGCGGCCTCGCCGTGGAAGCGCGGGACGCGGTGGCTGCTGCCCGCGGACGCGTGGTCGACGTAGGTGCCCTCGGTGACGATCAGGCCGACGCCGCCCGCGGCACGGCGCGCGTAGTAGGCGGCCACGTCCTCGCCCGGTACGCCGTCCGGGGAGAACTGGCGGGTCATGGGCGCCATGGCGATCCGGTTGCGGAGGGTGAGGCCGTTGATGTCGAAGGGGCGGCCGAGTATCCGCGCGGCGCGCGAGGTGGTCGGATCGGTGGGGGCCGTGGCGTCCATGCGCTCTCCTGGGGTGCTGCGAGGGTGTCCGGTGCGAACGGGGGTCATTCACGCCTGACAGCACTGTAAGCACTTTGCCCCTGTCTGGCCAAGGCGGGTACCGTGAACGGCATGAACTGGCCCGCGACCGAGCGTCTCTCCCTGGCCCCCGCGCCCGGCGGCCTCGCCCTCGTCCAGGAGCTCCTGAACACCGCGTCCGCCGCCCCCGCCGACCCCGCCGACCTGCTCGCCGACGGGGCGCTGGACGCCGCCCAGGAGTGGGCCGACCGGGCCGTGCGGTCCTGGGGGGACGAGACGGGCCGCGGTGACGTACGGCTCGTGCTGACCGCGGAGGACCTGCCGAATCTGCGCTGCCTGCGGGACCAGCTGCGCCGCGCGCTCGCCGCCTGCGACGAGGGCGGCGGCGCGGTGCGCTTCACCTCCGCGCCGGTCGTGGTCGCGCTGTCCGGGGACGGCGCGCTGGCCGTGGAGCCGGAGGGCGCGGGCGCCCGCTGGCTGGTCTCCGCCGTGCTCGCCGAGGGGCTGCTCGCCCAGGCCACGGGGGTGTGGCGGCGGCTGAAGATCTGTCGCAACGCCGACTGCGCGGCCGCCTTCTACGACCGTTCCCGCAACAACAGCGGCGTCTGGCACTCGGTGCGCGGCTGTGGGAACGCCGCCCATCTGCGGGCCTGCCGGGAGCGCCGCCGCGTGCGGGACTGAGCGGGACGTCATCCGGGCAGACAGTCCCGTATGCGTTTCGGTGCTGTGCGGGTTTCTGGCTCCCTTGCCGATTGCGGGAAAGTTGCAGAAGATTCCGGTGGGGACCGGGGCCCCCGTGCCGGTAACGGCAGGGGCGGACCGCTACCCGGAGCACGTATCGAGGAGACAGCGATGTCCCCAGAGACGCATGAGGCATCCCCCGAGGAGCGCGCGGCGTCCACCGAGGTCCCCGAGGCCGAGAGCCCGAACCTCGACTTCGCAGGCACCACCCCGTACGAGGACTACGTCCAGGCGGACGTCCTCACCCACCTCCAGCACCTGCGCTCGGACGACCCCGGCGAGATGGTCTTCCTGGTCACCACCCAGGTCATGGAGCTGTGGTTCACGGTGATCGTCCACGAGTGGGAGACCGCGGCGCACGCCCTGCGGCGCGACGACATCCCCGTGGCGCAGAACGCGCTCAAGCGCAGCCTGCGCGAGCTGGAGGCGCTGAACGCCTCCTGGCACCCGCTCGCCCAGCTCACCCCGGCCCAGTTCAACTCCTACCGCGGTTCGCTCGGCGAGGGCTCCGGTTTCCAGTCGGCGATGTACCGCCGCATGGAGTTCCTGCTCGGCGACAAGTCGGCGTCCATGCTCGTCCCGCACCGGGGCGCGCCGCGCGTCCACGCCGAGCTGGAGAAGGCGCTGCAGGAGCCGAGCCTGTACGACGAGGTGCTCGCGCTCCTCGCCCGGCGCGGCCACGCGATACCGCAGTCCGTCCTGCAGCGCGACCTGACCAGGAAGTACGAGCCGTCGCCCGAGGTCGAGGCCGTCTGGACGGAGCTCTACGCCGGCGACGAGAGCGGCGAACTGGCCCGCCTCGGCGAGACGTTGACGGACGTCGCCGAGCTGGTGTGGCGCTGGCGCAACGACCACCTGGTCGCCACCCGCCGCGCGATGGGCTCCAAGACCGGCACGGGCGGCTCGGCCGGCGTCGCGTGGCTGGAGAAGCGCGCGCAGAAGAACGTCTTCCCCGAGCTGTGGACTGCGAGGAGCCATGTCTGAACCCCGCACGGACGATCTGCGGGCCGAGGCCGAGGCGCTCGACGCCCGGGACGAACTGCGCGCCAAGCGCAAGGAGTTCGTCCTCGACGACACGGTCTACCTGGACGGCAACTCGCTGGGCGCGCTGCCCGCGCACGTCCCGGACCGCGTCGCCGACGTCATCACACGGCAGTGGGGCGAGCTGCGCATCCGCTCCTGGGGCGAGAGCGGCTGGTGGACCGCGCCCGAGCGGATCGGCGACCGCATCGCGCCGCTGGTCGGCGCCGGACCCGGCCGGATCGTGGTCGGCGACTCGACCAGCGTGAACGTCTTCAAGGCGCTGGTGGCCGCCGTCCGTATGGCCCGGACGGCCGAGGGCCCGGACGCCGGGCGCGACGAGATCGTCGTCGACGCCACCACCTTCCCCACCGACGGGTACATCGCCGAGTCGGCGGCCCGCCTCACCGGCTGCCGGCTGATCCCGGCCGCCCCCGCCGACGTGCCCGGCGTCCTCGGCGAGCGCACCGCCGCCGTCCTGCTCAACCACGCCGACTACCGCACCGGCCGGCTGCACGACCTGCCCGGTCTGACGGCGGCGGTCCACGCGGTGGGCGCCCTCGCCGTCTGGGACCTCTGCCACACGGCGGGCGCCCTGCCGGTCGGCCTGGACGAGCACGGCGTGGACCTCGCGGTGGGCTGCACGTACAAGTACCTGAACGGCGGCCCGGGTTCGCCCGCCTACCTCTACGTACGGGCGGAGCTCCAGGACCGCTTCGACTCGCCGCTGCCCGGCTGGAACTCGCACGCCGAACCCTTCGGGATGCGGCCGGAGTTCGAGGCGGCCGACGGGGCGCTGCGCGGTCGCGTCGGCACGCCGGACATCCTGTCGACGCTCGCTCTGGAGGCGGCGCTCGACGTCTGGGACGGCGTGTCGGTCGAGGAGGTGCGCGCCAAGTCCCTGGCGCTGACCGACTTCTTCCTGCGCTGTGTCGGCGCGTACGTGCCGCAGGGGCGCGTGCACTCCCTCACGCCCGCCGCGCACGCCGAACGCGGCAGCCAGGTCGCCCTGCGCTGCGCGGACGCCGGTGACGTGATGCGGCGCCTGATCGAGCGGGGCGTGGTCGGCGACTTCCGCGCGCCGGACGTGCTGCGGTTCGGTTTCACGCCGCTCTACGTCTCGTTCGGCGACGCCGAGCGGGCCGCCCGGGTGCTGGCGGAGACGCTGGGCTGATAACGTCCGGCGGATCTTGCTCCCGTTCTCCCGCTCCTTGGCGCCGGGAGGGCGGGGGCCCGTCAGCCGCACTGCTGTTGAGAGGTTGCCGCATGCCGGACGACGCCGCCGTGGCCCGCGATGCCGCCGAGGCCGAGGCCGCCTTCGCGCATCCCGCCGTGGAGCCGGACACCACCGCCGCGTACGGGGACCACCCCGACCAGGTCGTCGACTTCTACGCCCCGCGGGGCGACGCGGAGGCCTCCGCCCCGCTCGTCGTCGTGCTGCACGGCGGCGCGTGGCGGGCCCCGTACGACCGGCACCACCTCACCCCCTTCGCGGACTTCCTGGCCCGCCGCGGCTTCGCGGTGGCCAGCGTCGAGTACCGCAGAGGCAGCCCGATCCCCGCGCAGGGCGGCACCGACCCGGTCGCCGGGCGCTGGCCGGAGACCTTCGACGACGTGGCGGCCGCCCTGGACGCGCTGCCCGCCCTCGTACGGGACGCGCTCCCGGCCGCCGACCCGCGCCGCACGGTGCTCACCGGGCACTCCGCGGGCGGCCACCTCGCCCTGTGGGCGGCGGCGCGGCACCTGCTGCCCGCGGACGCCCCCTGGCGCACCGCACGCCCGGCGCCCTTGCGCGGCGTCGTCGCGCTCGCGCCCATCGCGGACTTCCGGGCCGCCGAGGAGCTGGAGGTCTGCGGCGGCGCCTGCGCGCAGCTCCTGGGCGGCGCCGACCGCTTCGACGAGCGGCTCCCGTACGCCGACCCGGCCGCGCTGCTGCCCACCGGCATCGCCACGACCGTGGTGCAGGGCCGCGCCGACATCACGGTCCCCGAGGCGGTCGCCGAGGCGTACGCGGACGCGGCGGCGAAGGCCGGCGAGGTGGTGGGCCTGACGCTCCTGGAGGACGTCGGCCACTTCCCGCTGATCGACCCGGCGGCGGACGCGTGCGCGGTGGTGGCCGAGGAGATCGCGCAGCTGGCGTACTGACCCCTGTAGTACCTGGGACGGATGCCGCGGAACCCGTCTTGCTGCGGACGACCTCGCGCGGCCGCCCCCGTACCGTCGTAGAGGTGACCGAGAAGACCGAGCCGCTCGCGGCCAGAGGCCAGCAGAGTCCCGAGTACCGCCTGGTCGTGGGCGTCTTCGGCGGCCTGCGCCAGACGCTGTTCCACGACGCCTTCGCCTACCGCCCGCTGCCGCCCCGGGCCACCGACGGGCCGCTCATCGGCCGGCTGCCCCGGCGGATACGCCGGTACGCGGCCTGGCTCCCGCACGCCCTGGTGGGGTCCGCCGCCCTGATCACCCTGTTCATCGGCCTCGGCGGGGGCGGGTTCGGCAACACCCTCGCGTACGCGCTGACCGGGCTGATCCCCGCCGTCGCGGTCCTGATGACGCTGGCCAGGCCGGTCGGCGCCTACTGGGTGGCGCTGCTCTCCACCCCGTTCACCGGGGTGCTCGGCAACACCTGGGACGGCTGGCCGTGGGCGCCCGCCGCCTTCTTCGCGCACCTCGTGGTGATGGTCGTGGTGGCGGCACGGACCGGCCCGCGCACCGCCGTGTGGATGTGGCTCGGGACGGCGGCGTACGCGCTGGCGACGCAGGTGTTCCTCGGCGGCACCCCCGTCAACGACAGCCCGGAGATGCTGTTCTTCTCCGCCGTCGCGCTGCTGATCACCACCATGGTGCACGTACGCCGCGAGGCGCAGCGCGAGGTCACCGTGCAGCGCACCGTCACCGCCATCGAGCGGGACAAGCGCACGCTCCTGGAGGAGCGCACCAACATCGCCCGCGAGCTGCACGACGTCGTCGCCCACCACATGTCGGTGGTCGCCATCCAGGCGGAGGCCGCGCCCTACCGGGTGGAGAACCCGCCGCCCGAGCTGGAGCAGGCGTTCGTGACGATCCGCGAGAACGCGGTGTCCGCCCTCACCGAGCTGCGCCGCGTCCTCGGTGTCGTCCGGGCGGAGGACTACGAGGCGCCGGACGCCCCGCAGCCCACGCTCGCCGACCTCGACCGGCTCCTGGACAACGTCCGCGACGCCGGCCTGACCGTCGACAAGGTGATCACCGGGGCGGTCCGCGAGCTGCCGCAGGGCGTGGAGCTGTCGGCGTACCGCATCGTGCAGGAGGCGCTCAGCAACAGCCTGCGCCACGCGCCCGGCGCGGACGCCCGCGTCGAGGTCGGCTACGTGCTCGGCGGCCTCGGCCTGCGTGTCGTCAACGGTCCGGCGACGGGCCTCGTCAAGCCGTCCCCGGGGGCCGGCCACGGCATCACGGGCATGCGCGAGCGTGTCACGATGCTGAACGGCGAGATGACGGCGGAGCCGACGGCCGACGGCGGCTACGAGGTCACCGTCTTCCTGCCGGTCCCGCACGCGGACCGGATCGACCCGGCCGGAGAGGACCTGGCATGACCATCCGTGTGCTGATCGCGGACGACCAGATGATGGTCCGCGAGGGCTTCTCCGTGCTGCTGAACGCCATGCCCGACATCGAGGTGATCGGCGAGGCGGTCAACGGCCGCGAGGCGGTCCGGCGGGTGCGGGAGCTCGCCCCCGACGTGGTCCTGATGGACATCCGCATGCCCGAGCTGAACGGCATCGAGGCGACCCGCGAGATCATCGCGTCCGAGGGCGAGGCCAAGGTCCTGGTCCTGACCACGTTCGACCTCGACGAGTACGTCTATCAGGCGCTGCGCGCCGGCGCCTCGGGCTTCCTCCTGAAGGACGCGTCGGCACGCCAACTGGCGGACGGCGTACGGGTGGTGGCATCCGGCGAGGCCCTGCTCGCGCCCACCGTGACGCGCCGCCTGATCACGGAGTTCTCGAGGCTGGCGGAGACGCCGCGGCTCTCGGCGGCGGTCCAGGCCCAGCAGTACGGGGAGCTCACCGAGCGCGAGACGGAGGTCCTCGTCCTCATCGCGCAGGGCCTGTCGAACGCGGAGATCGCCTCCCGGCTGGTGGTCGCCGAGTCCACGATCAAGACGCATGTGAGCCGGGTCCTGGTGAAGCTGGGTCTGCGGGACCGCACGCAGGCGGCGGTGTTCGCGTACGAGGCGCGGCTGGTCACGCCGGGGTGAGACGGGGGCTGTTCACGGCGGGGCGGGCGGACTAGCGTCGCGCCATGGAGCCGGCCTTCGACGTCACCGAGGTCTTCGCCCCGGCCTCGCCGGGGTTCGTCGCCGACCCCTACCCGGCGTACGCGCGCCTCAGGGCGGCGGGCCGCGTCCACCACTACGCGCCGACCGGCCAGTGGCTGGTCCCGCACCACGCGGACGTCGCGGCGCTGCTGCGCGACCGCCGCCTCGGCCGCACCTACCTGCACCGCTTCACCCACGAGGAGTTCGGCCGTACGCCACCGCCGGCCGCGCACGAGCCGTTCCACGTCCTCAACGACAACGGCATGCTCGACCTGGAGGCGCCCACGCACACCCGCATCCGCCGCCTGGTGTCGAAGGCGTTCACGCCCCGCACGGTCGAGCGACTCAGGCTGTACATCGAGGAGTTGGCGGACCGCCTCGTGCGCGACCTGGTGGCGGACGGCGGCGGGGACCTCGCGGCGCGGGTCGCCGAACCCCTGCCGGTGGCGGTCATCGCCGAGATGCTCGGCGTCCCGGAGTCCGACCGGCCGCTGCTGCGGCCCTGGTCGGCGGCGATCTGCGGCATGTACGAGCTGAAGCCGTCCGAGGAGACGGCGGCCGGGGCGGTCCGCGCCTCGCTCGAATTCTCCGCGTACCTGCGCGAGCTGATCGCCGCCCGCCGCGAGGAGCCGGGCGAGGACCTGATCTCCGGCCTCATCGCGGCGTACGAGGACGGGGAGTCGCTCAGCGAGCAGGAGCTGATCTCGACGTGCGTGCTGCTGCTGAATGCGGGGCACGAGGCGACGGTGAACGCCACGGTCAACGGCTGGTACGCGCTGTTCCGCAACCCGGCGCAGCTGGCCGCCCTGCGCGCGGACCCGGCCGGCCTGGTGCCGGGCGCCGTCGAGGAGCTGATGCGCTACGACACCCCGCTCCAGCTCTTCGAGCGGTGGGTCCTCGACGACATCGAGATCGACGGGGTGACGGTCCCGCGCGGCGCGGAGCTGGCGCTGCTCTTCGGCTCCGCCAACCACGACCCGGCGGTCTTCGCGCGCCCCGCCGAGCTGGACGTGGCCCGCCGGGACAACCCGCACATCAGCTTCAGCGCGGGCATCCACTACTGCGTGGGCGCGCCGCTGGCCCGCATGGAGCTGGCGGCCTCGCTCCGGGCCCTGCTGCGCCGGGCCCCTGCCCTCACCCTCGCCGCGGAACCCCGCCGCACCCCGAACTTCGTGATCCGCGGCCTCCAGGAACTACTGGTCGAACCGTAGACCGGGCCGCCCGGCTCCGCTCCGCGGCGGGGGGTGGGTGCGTGGGGGTTCCTCCCCCGCTCCCCCCGCAGACCGCAAACAGCCCCACCGCTCCGCGGCGGATGTATCCCACCCACCCGTTTGCCCCGCACCGCAGGGTCGGAGTAGGAGCGAGCGGCCGGGTCCACCCGGCGACGGGTGGCTGGCGCGGAGCCGCCCCACCGGCCCGCACCCGCAAACGCGCGGGAGGGGACGTGGGGGTATGTGCGCACGGAGCACCGAGCGCGCTCTAGCAACATTGTCCGCGAGGCAGCGCCGCAGGGATGGCGAGTACGCACATACCCCCGCGGCCCCGCACCCACAGACGGACCCAAGGCGCAGACCCCAGCCCAAAGCACACCCGCCCCCGCCCCCGCCCCCGAGGCACAGCCACACCTCAGCGAGGCAACGTCAGGCCCCAGGCCAGCGGCCGCACCGTCCACGTCCGCGTCCGCACCGGCCCCGCCACCGCCGCATCCGCCCGGTACCGGAAGTCCGCCCCCGACACCGTCACCGTCCGCGCCCGCACCCGCAACGGCGCGGCCCCCGAACCAGGCCCCGGCCCCGGCCCCAGCCCCGCACCGGCCCCCGCCCCCGCCCCCGACCGCGCCCGCCGCACCTCCACCTGCGCCAGCCCCCCGTACACCTGAGACACCCGCACGTCCTCCACCGGCTCGTCCAGATCCACCAGCGTCACCCCGTCCGCCTCGACCCGCAGCCGCGCGGGCACCTGCGCCCCCGCCCCGGCCCGCGACGGCCGCGCCGCCAGCGTCCGGACGAACGACTGGCAGCTCCGCAGCCACGCATGCCCCTCGCCGCCACCACCGGCGCCCACCCGGGACACCGACACCCCGGCCCCGGCAGCCGCCGGAGCCTCAGCGGGCCCCAACAGACCCGCACCCCTACCCGTACCCACACCCGCACCCGCCCCGGCCCCCGGCCCCGCACCCGCCCCCGCCACCGGCGGAATCCGCAGATCGCCCAGCACCACCCCGTCACTGTCGTCCACCAGCAGATCCAGACGGCGCTCCGCGCCCTCCAGGACCGCCCGCGCCGCCGCCACCGCCCCCGCCGGCACCCCCAGCGCCCGCGCCAGCGTCTGCGCCGCGCCCACGGGAACGACCGAAAGCCCGCACCCGGCGAGCTCCCGCTCACGGTGGAGCGAGCCGACCGCCCGCAGCAGCGCACGGTCGTCCCCGACCACCACCAACCGCCGCGAACCCCTCCTGGCCAGCGCTTTCGTGAAGTCCTCCGGCCCGTCGGGGAGGCAGATCCGGACCGCGGCGCCCGCCCCGAGCACGTCCTTCGCGATCCGTACCGACTCACCGTCCGTGCGCCGGGCGACCGGGTCGATGACGACTAGGAGCTGGTCGCGAGCCGACAAGGTGCGCCCTTTCTTTTAGCCGTTCTTTGAGACCTCGGGTAGCATCTTTGTGCAAGAGCCCCTTGCGCTATTGCGCCAGGGGCTTCGTCTATTCCGGGGCAGCATCCAAGGCACACCCATACGGCGGCTACGGCCCCTGACCTTGGACATGCCCCGCCCGGAAGGGGTGTACGCCTGTGCCCGCACTTGTGCTGCTCGGTGCTCAGTGGGGTGACGAAGGCAAGGGAAAGGCCACCGACCTGCTCGGTGGCTCGGTGGACTATGTGGTGCGCTACCAGGGCGGCAACAACGCCGGCCACACGGTCGTCGTAGGCGACCAGAAGTACGCGCTGCACCTCCTCCCTTCCGGGATTCTCTCCCCGGACTGTGTGCCTGTCATCGGCAATGGAGTCGTCGTCGACCCGTCGGTCCTGCTCTCCGAGCTGAGCGGTCTGAACGAGCGCGGCGTCGACACGTCGAAGCTGCTGATCAGCGGCAACGCGCACGTCATCACGCCGTACAACGTGACCGTCGACAAGGTGGGCGAGCGCTTCCTCGGCAAGCGCAAGATCGGCACCACCGGCCGCGGCATCGGCCCGACCTACGCCGACAAGATCAACCGCACCGGCATCCGCGTGCAGGACCTCTACGACGAGTCGATCCTGACGCAGAAGGTCGAAGCGGCCCTGGAGCAGAAGAACCAGCTCCTGACGAAGGTCTTCAACCGCCGCGCGATCGAGGCGGAGCAGATCGTCGAGCAGCTCCTGGAGCACGGCGAGAACATCAAGCAGTACGTCGCCGACACCACGCTGATCCTGAACAACGCGCTCGACGAGGACAAGGTCGTCCTGTTCGAGGGCGGCCAGGGCACGCTCCTGGACGTGGACCACGGCACGTACCCCTTCGTCACCTCCTCGAACCCGACCGCGGGCGGCGCCTGCACGGGTACGGGCGTCGGCCCGACGAAGATCAGCCGTGTCATCGGCATCCTGAAGGCGTACACCACGCGTGTCGGCGCGGGCCCGTTCCCGACCGAGCTCTTCGACCAGGACGGCGAGGACCTGCGCCGCATCGGCGGCGAGCGCGGTGTCACCACCGGCCGTGACCGCCGCTGCGGCTGGTTCGACGCCCCGATCGCCCGCTACGCGACCCGCGTGAACGGCCTGACGGACTTCTTCCTCACCAAGCTCGACGTCCTCACCGGCTGGGAGCAGATCCCGGTCTGCGTGGCGTACGAGATCGACGGCAAGCGCGTCGAGGAGCTTCCGTACAACCAGACCGACTTCCACCACGCGAAGCCGGTCTACGAGATGCTGCCGGGCTGGTCCGAGGACATCACCAAGGCCCAGACCTTCTCCGACCTGCCGAAGAACGCGCAGGGTTATGTGAAGGCCCTGGAGGAGATGTCCGGCGCGCCGATCTCCGCGATCGGCGTGGGTCCGGGCCGCACCGAGACGATCGAGATCAACTCGTTCGTCTGAGCCTGAGTCTGAGCCCGGGCCCCGGCCTGGGTCGCTCACTCGAAGGGGTGGGTCGCGCGAAAGTGCGACCCACCCCTTCCGCGTGCCCGGCGAGACTGCGGGCATGACAGCGACCGGCGTTACCGTGGGAGGGCATCTCCGTCATGCCCGAGCGAGGAGTAGGCCGATGAGCGCGCAGCCGGTGGAGCCAGAGGTACGGCAGGTCACCTATGAGCAGCTCACGGAACTCGTCGAGTTCATCGAGGCCAAAGAGGACGACCACGGCCACGTGGTACGGGCAGACATCACGAACCAGGAGATCACCGTCCACATGATGTCCCCGTCGAAGCCGCATGGCCAGATCGTGATGGAGATCGGATTCCAGATCCGGTCCCAGGACCCGGAGGCGGTAGTTCTCGCCGAAACACGGGTCGACCACCCTGAGCTCGGCATGAGCCGCACTGCTGATCTCCTCGCCATGACGAAGGAAGCGCACGAGCAGGAGACCGCGGACTTCGCAGCGTTCGCGCCCGACGTATCCGTGGCCGTCGAAGTCGTATCCCCTTCGGATCCGGGCCGTGACTACGTCACCAAACTCCGTGAGTACCCTCGCATGGGCATCCCGGTGTACGTGATCATCGACCCCCGTGACGGCACGATCACCGTGCACTCGGGCCCCGACACCTCCGCGGGCGAGCCCCGTTACGCCGACGCCCCGCGCCACTACAAGTTCGGTGACACCGTGCCGATGGGGTCGTGGTCGGTGGACACCGGAACGTTCCCCCGCTACCGCTCCTGAGCGCTGCCGGGGTCGGACGCGGGATGCGGTGTCCGCCGGTTCGTCAGCCCTTGTCCTACCTCAGTTCTTGTCGTACGTCAGCTCCCCGCTGCCGTCGGTGTTCGCGCGCCGCAGCTTTCCGTTGCCGAGGATCGTGACGACGCTCGGATCGCCCGGGGTGCAGGACGTCATCGGCTCGCCGGCCGTGATCACGGTGGGGCCGATGTGCAGGCGGTCGTCGGACGCGGACTGCAGCTTGCCCTCGAAGACGCAGTGGTAGGTGCCGCCGTCGTCCCGCGGGCCGTCCGCCGTCACCGTGAGGACCGTGTCGCCCTCCTCGCCCTGCCGGAGCGTGAGTTCGCGGGTGCTGTGGCCGCTCTTGGTGTCCAGGCCGCCGCTCCAGGAGCCCAGGAACTTCTCCGGGACGGTGCCGCCGTCCTCGTCCGAGGCCGACGGTGACGGGCTCGCGCTGCTCGGGCCGGGCGTCGACGCCGAGGGGCCCGGGGTCTTGGGGGAGCTGTTGGCGCTGTTCTTGGCGTCGTCGGCCTTGTCGTCGGTGCCGTCGCCGTTCATGACGGCGTAGACCGTGCCGCCCGCTCCGAGGGCCACTATCAGCGCGACCACGATCAGCGCCGCCGTGGAACGCCCGCTGCGGCGCGGGGGTTCGGGCGGCGGGACGGGCCCGTAGGGGGGCGTGGCGCCGGGCCCGTACGGGGGCGTCGGCCCGTAGCCGGGCGGCAGTTGAGGGGCCTGCTGGGGGAACTGCGGATAGCCGTAGCCCGCGGGCTGGGCGTACTGCTGCGGATAGCCGTACCCGGGAGCGCCCGGGGCGCCCGGTGGGGGCGTGCCGGGTGGGGGCGTGGGCGGCGGGGCCTGTCCGGACACCATGGTGGGCAGGTGGTCGAGGGGCGCGGCGGGGCCGGGGCTCCCGGGCGGCGGAGGCGGGACCTCACCGTCGCGCCGCCCGCCGCCCGGACCGTCGCCGCTGCCGTCCCCCTCACCCTTCGCGTCACCGTCCCCCTTCGCGTCACCGGCACCGGCACCCGCGCCCGCGCCGACGGCCCCGACCGCCCCAGCAGCCGCGGCCCGCGCCGGGGACGGGACCCCGTCGACCGCTCCCGCCTTCCCGGCGGGCGCCCCCGACGACGTCTCCTCGGGATCCTCGGAGTCCAGCAACTGCACGGCGTGCCGACCGAGTTGGGCGACGAGGGCGCCCGGCAGCCAGGGGTCGAGCGTGCGGCCGTCGCCGAGCGCGTCCGCCGCGCCCGTGCGCTCCTGGATCTCGTCGAGGGAGGGCCGGGCGGCCGGATCCTTGCGCAGGCACGCGCCGATCAGCTCGGTGAGGCTCTCGGGGAGCCCCGTCAGGTCCGGCTCCTCCTGCGCGATGCGGAACATCAGCGCGTGCACACCGCTGTTGGCCGTGCCGAAGGGCAGCGCCCCGGAGGCCGCGTAGGCGAGGACGGAGCCGAGGCAGAACACGTCGCACGCCGGGGTGATGCGGTCCCCGCGCACCTGCTCGGGGGCCATGAACCCCGGCGAGCCGACCAGCGCGCCCGTCCGGGTCAGGCCGCCGTCGGTGACCGTCTCCAGCGCGCGGGCGATGCCGAAGTCGATGACGCGCGGCCCGTCGATGGTGACCAGGACGTTCGACGGCTTGAGGTCGCGGTGCACGATGCCCGCCGCGTGGATGTCCCTCAGCGCGCCGGCGAGCCCGGCCGCCAGGATGTTCACCGACCGCTCGGGCAGCGGTCCGTGGTCGTGCGAGACGACGCTCTGCAGCGAGGGCCCCGCCACGTACCCCGTGGCGACCCACGGGATCGCCGCCTCCGTGTCCGCGTCCAGGACGGGCGCCGTCCACGCGCCGCCCACCCGCCGCGCGGCCTGCACTTCCTGCCGGAAGCGGTTCCTGAACTCGTCCTGTTCGGCGAGCTCCTGGCGGACCAGCTTGACCGCCACCGTACGTCCGCGGTCCGACCGCGCGAGGTACACCTGTCCCATGCCGCCGGCGCCGAGCCGCGCCAGCAGCCGGTACGCGCCGATTCTCTGCGGATCCCCGGGCACGAGCTTCTCCATCGCCGCACCGACCTCCCCCACTGGTGTGCAACAGAGTGAGGATAGTGCGCGGGCACGACAGGGTGGAGCGGGCTTCGCTCTACGGTTGCGTAACGGGTTGGCCTACGGGGGCCGGGCCGGGCGGCTCGGGGTCCTTCAGGACGGATTGCACGGCCCGCAGGGCACGGCGCATGCGCGCGCCCTCCTCGCACTCGTCGGTGCGGCATCCAGGGCACCCCGGCGTGTGCCCGCGCAGGCGGTTGGTGAGCAGGTGCGCGGCCCCCTCCGGGCTGAACACCGAGAAGACCAGCGGCGCGCTCATCGTGTGCCTGCCCGCTGCGGGTCGCGGGCCAGGTGGATGAGCGCGGCGACCGACGGAATGGCGCACAGGTCGCCGACGACCCGGGGACGCACTGCCCAGTACAGGCCGGTCGGTCCGGTGAGGTCGGATGCGGGGACACTCAGGAAGTGGCCGGCTCCCAGCATCGGGGCCTCCTCCGGGTAGCGCCACCGGGCGAGCGGGTACGGCTCGACCAGTGCGTGGTAACGGTGCTGCACCCGGTTGTGGAGGACCGGTCCACCGAGCAGCTCGGCGAGCGTCGCGATGACGATGTCCGGGTCATCGGTGCCCACTCCCGCGTGGACGGTCCGGGCTGACAGGCAGACGGAGTTGAAGCGGACGCCGAGCGGCAGCAGCGTGATGCCCGTTTCCGCCCAGTCCGCGTGCGCCTGTTGCGGCGCCGCCTGGGCGCGCGCCAGCCAGTCGAAGGCGGCGCTGAGCAGATGCGGAGCATCGCTGCTTTCCGCAGCGGAGGCTCGGTGCGTGAACTCGGCCATGTCGACTCCTGTCAGTCGGCCATGCCCCGGGGCCGTTGGCACGGTCGCCGGGGCGCTGTCCTCCCATCGAAGTGCGTCGTCAGTACGGGTGGAGGGGCCCACCGGGGGGCCCGCCAGGGGCCTGTCGCCCAGTAACTTGGCGAGGAGGAGGCCCCTGCATGGACGACGCGAAGACGGCACGCCGCACGTTCGGTGCGTATCTTGCTGCCCTGCGCAAGCGAGCGGGCCTCTCGCAAGCGCAACTCGCCTCCCGGCTCTGCCTGCTCAGCGGAACGGCCACCCTCACCCGCAACGAGATCTCGCGGTGGGAACGCGGAGAGCGCGTACCCGGCGCCTGGCTGGCGTCCCTGAGCACGGTCTTCTCCTTGCCGTTCGATGAATTGGAGCACGCGGCCGCGGTCGCACGCGGCGAGGCCGCCGAGCAGCCGCAGGACGACCACCCCCACGCCATCGTTCTGGCGCGGGCGGGATGGTTGCTCGCCCACGACGATGCCCACGGCGCCGACCATGTCGCAGACGCGGCGATCCAGGTATGGCGATCCGAGCGCTCGAAGATCACTGGAGGAGACAAGGCGCACCTGCGCGTGGTCGCCGAACTCGCGGAGATCGCCGGGTGGTTACTGTTCGACGCGGCACGCCGCGAAGAGGCGCGCGCTGCCTGGTTGGAATCCCTCCACCTGGCACGCAGCGCGGGCGACCATCCCATGCAGTGGTTCGCCATGGATCTTCTGTCCTTGGAAGCGGTTGAGAGCGGGCGGCTGGGCGAAGCACTGGCGCTGTGCGAGGAGATCACCGGGCGTGGAGTGCCACCCCGAGTCGCCCTCCTTACCGAGCTGCGGCGTAGTCGTGCCCTCGCCGCGGCCGGTGACCAGGCGCGCGCACGACACGCGATCGGAAAGGCGCGCAGCAGTCTGGAGGACTCCCTCAACCCTCGTGACCCTGGATGGTCATGGTGGGTCAACGACCTCGAAGTCACCGGTCACGAGGCGGAAGTCGCCCTGCTCCTGGCTGACCCGGCACGCGCGGTGCCCCGCTTCGAGCGGGCCCGAGCGCTGGTCGACTCGATCAACCCGGTCGGACGTGGAGCGCTGTACTACGCAACCGCCGAACTGGACGCCTTGGTACGCAGCAACTCGTGGCGCGAGGCCGAGCAGCCACTGTTGCGGCTTCCGGCGATCCTGCGCAACGTGACCTCGTCGCGCAACCGCAGGCGCCTGCGCACGACCTTGCGCGTCCTCGAGAGGGACGGCCCGCGTTGGCTGGCCGACACGGCGCGCGAAGTCGTAGCACCCTCACCGCATGCCGGGTTGGGGGAGGGGACGTGAGCCAGGCCCCGCGCCGGGCCCGTCGAGCACGGCGGCCAGGCGCTCCAACACCCGGACCGTCTCCTCGAATCCGTCCGTGCCGAGCGCCTCCGCGAGCCGGCCCGCGAGCCCGGCGTGGCCCGGCGCGATCTTCGCCACGGCGGCCCGCCCCGCGTCGGTCGGCCCCAGCAGCTTGGCGCGGCGGTGGGCGGGGTTCGGGGCGTACGCGGCGAGGCCGTCCCGCACCAGCAGGTCGGCGACGCGCTGCACGCTCTGCCGGGTGATGCCCATGACGCGGGCGATCCCGGCCACCGGCAGCGGCTCGTGCAGGACGGCGCCGAGCACCTGCCAGCGGGCCGCGGTCAGGCCCGCGGGACCGGCCAGCTCCTCGGAGAGCGCGAGGAACTGGCCGTTGAGGCGGAAGACGGTCAGGGCGGTGCGGGTGAGCAGGTCCTGTGCCGCCCGGCTCGTGTGTTCGGTCATCTGCCGTCCTTAGGTCAGGAGTTGAGGGTCTCGTACGCGGCCGGGTCGGAGTCGTGGAAGAGGCGGTACCAGGCGTCGAGCTTCTCGCCGTCGAGGACGTCGCCGAGCCGGCCGAAGATCTCCCGGGCGAACGCGACCGGTTCGGTCGGGCCTGCCGTGATCAGGTCGCCGTCGGTGACGGCGTCCGCCTCGACGTACCGTTCGCCGCCCCGGTATCCGGTGGCCGCCAGGTACACCGACGCGGCGCTGGTGTGCGCCCGGTCGTCGAGGAGCCCCTCGCGGGCGAGCCCGGCCGTCGCCCCGCAGATGGCGCCGACCGGCACGCCCGCGTCGAGGAAGGCGCGGGCGGTGCGCGCGAAGGGGGCGAGGTCGTCGCTCGTGTCCCACAGGTCGGCGCCCGGCAGGACGAGCAGCGAGCTGTCCTCGGGGCGCACTTCGTCGAGGGTCAGGTCGGACTGGACGCGCAGGCCGCCGATGGAGGTGACCGGGACGGCGGAGGGGGCGACCGTGCGGACCTCGTATCCCGACCGGGCGAGCCAGGCGGTGGTGTGGCCGGTCTCCCAGTCCGCGAACGTGTCGTAGAGGGCCAGGTGCACGGGTTTGCGGGACGTGACGGACATGACGGCCTCCTCGGGCGCTGCGGCTACGTAAGCATGCTGTCAAATCGACAGCATGCTGTCAATGGGCCGTGGAGGGGCCCGCCGCATCGTTAACGTCCACAGGGGGCGGCCTTAACCCGCGCTTCCCTAGCGTCCTCGGCATGGAAAGCACCCTGACCCTCGGCGCCCACCTGGGCCTCGATCTCGCCGCCGTCGCCCTGCTGACCTTCGGTGTCTTCTATCCGCGGCACCGCAGGCGCGAGCTGGTCCCGGCGTATCTCGCCCTGAACGTCGCGCTGTTCGCGGTGGTCGCCGGGCTCGGGACGGTCGGCGGCAACGGCGGACTCGCCCTCGGCTTCGGGCTCTTCGGCGTGCTCTCGATCGTGCGGCTGCGCTCCGACGCGCTCCAGCACCAGGAGGTCGCGTACTACTTCATCACCCTGGTGCTCGGGCTGCTGTGCGGTCTGCCCGGGATGAGCCTCGCGGTGGCCGCGCTGCTCGCCGGCGTACTGCTCGCGGTGATGTACGGGGCGGACCACCCCCGCCTGTTCGCGCGCGACCGGCGGACCGTCGTCACCTTGGACGCCGTGCACCGCGACGAGCGGGCCCTGCGGGCCGAGCTGGCCCGGCGCCTCGGCGAGCCGCTCGGATGGACCGTCCGGGAAGTGGACTACGTACGCGACCTCATGGTGCTGGAAGTCCGTTTCCGTCAGCCGGAACCTTCGGCGCCGTCCCGGGAGTTGACGGGACGACGACGCACGACCCGGTCCGACACGATCGCCCCCAGGTACCCGAAGGAGACCGTGTGAACCCCGCCGTACGCGCCATCGGCCGCGCCGCTCTCGCCGCGCACCCCATCGCGCTCGACGAAGTGAACGCCAGGGCGGAGCTGCTCGCCCGCTACGACAACAGCTATCTCGTGCCGGTCGCGATATTCGAGGACCTCGCGGCCCTGCTGACCGACCCCCGGCGGCCCAGCGGCCCCTTCCGGGCGCTGAGCATCGGCGGAAAGCGCTGGTTCCGCTACCACTCGACGTACTACGACACCCCCGGGCTCGGCACGTTCCACGACCACCGGCAGGGCCGGCGGCTGCGCTACCGGATCCGTGAGCGGGTCTACCGGGACAGCGGCGAGCGGCAGTTCGAGATCAAGCTGAAGAGCGGGCGCGGCGAGACCGTCAAGCACCGTCAGCGCCTCGAAGGGGACGACCACGCGCTGGACGCGGTGCGGCTCGGCTTCCTCGCCGGGGTGCTCCGCGGCTCGTACGGCATCGAGGCGCCCGAAGGCCTCACGCCGTCCCTCGTGACCGACTACCAGCGGGCCACGTTCGTCGCCGACGGGCAGCGCGTCACGTGCGACGCGGGTCTCGTCGTACGGGACACGGTGACCGGCCGCAGCGCCGCCGCCGACAGCGGCCTGGTCCTGGTGGAGACCAAGACCAGGGGCCGGCTGACCGAGGCCGACCGGGTGCTGCACCGCTTCGGCGTGCGGGCCGCGGACTTCACCAAGTACTGCGGCGGGTATGCGGCGGTCCGCCCGGAGCTCGGCGTCAACAGGTGGGCGAGGGCGGTCCGGACGGCGTTTCCCCGGGAGGCGCTGGCGGGAAGGTGAGGGTGACGCGGGCGCCGGTGGTCTCCTCCCGGGTCCCGGCGCCGCCGCTCGCCGTCTCGAAGCGGCCGTTCGCCTCCTCGGCGGTGCGGCGGGCGATGTCCAGGCCGAGGCCCGTGGAGCCCGCGCCGCTCGTGCCGCGGTCGGGGGCCGTGCCGCCGGGGAAGCCGGGGCCCTCGTCGGTGACGGCCAGCTCGGCTCCGCCGGCGGGCGTGCGGCGGACCGTGATGGTGAACGCCGTGCCCTGGGGCGTGTGATCGAGGACGTTGCCGATCAACGCGTCCAGGGCGGCGGCCAGTTCGTCCGCGGGGACCGGCACCGGGACCGGCTCCCCGTGGGGCGGTGTCGTGACGCGGGTGGCGCGGTTCTGGTCCTCCGCCAGCGGCTCCCAGAACGCGGCCCGCTCCCGCGTCACCGCCGCCAGGTCCGCGCGCGGCGCCTCGCGCAGGGGGCGCCGCGCCTTGCGGATCACCTCGTCGACGCTGTGTTCGAGGGCGGCGACGTCCGCCGTGATACGGCGGGCCTCGTCCGTGTCGCGCAGGGTCTCCGCGTCCAGCCGCAGGGCGGCGACCGGGGTGCGCAGCCGGTGGGCGAGGTCGGCGGCGTTCTCCCGCTCGGCGGTGAGCAGTTCGTCGATGCGGGCGGCGAGCCGGTTCAGCTCGCCCGCGATCAGCCGGAGTTCGGGCGGGCCCTCCGGCTCCGCGCGGGCCGTCAGATCGCCCGCGGCGAGCCGGTCGGCGGTGCGGGCGAGGCGGCGGGTGGCGCCCACCAGACGGGCGCCGAGCCGGTCGGCGAGCAGCAGCCCGAGCAGGACGAGGCCCACCCCGATGCCGGCGAGGACGAGCCAGGACGCGAGCGTGCCCGCGTACAACTGCCTCTCCGTCAGCGTCACCTGGACGACCGCGGTGCCGTCCTTCGCGCCCTGGACGGGGACGAGGACCAGGCGGGCGCCGGAGCTCGTCTCGTAGGTGAAGGCGCGGCCGGTGCGGGCGAGGCGGATGGGGTCGGTGCCCGCGGGGGAGCGGTGCGCGCGCGGGCCTATGACGTCGTCGTCGGCGAGGATCAGCGAAGTGGTGGGCAGATCGGGGCCGTTGACGCTCTCGACCGTCTGTTCCGCCGTCTCGCGCTCGTCGGGGGTGGCCAGGGCGGGGCCGAGGGCGTGCGCGACCCACTGGGCGCGGGCGGTGGCCTCGGCGGTGGCGCGGTCCGCGGCGTGGGTGCGGGTGAGGAGGGTGAGCGGGACGAGGAGGGCGGTGAGGACCAGGGCGGTGGTCGCCGCGGTGAGCAGGAGGAGGCTGCGGCGCATGGCTCAGTCCGTGTCCTGCTCGGCGTCCTGGTCGGCGTCCTGCTCGGCGTCCTGGGTGGCCCGGCCCGCAGGCCCGTCGGGTGCCGCGAGTTTCACGCCCACCGTGCGGACCGTGTGCAGGTAGCGGGGGTGCTGGGCGGTCTCGCCCAACTTCCGGCGCAGCCAGGACAGGTGGACGTCGACGGTCTTGTCGGCGCCGCCGAGGGGCTGTTGCCAGACCTCGGCGAGGAGTTCGCGGCGCGAGACGACCTGGCCGGGGCGGCGGGCCAGATAGGCGAGCAGGTCGAACTCGCGGGGCGTGAGGTCGAGGGCGGCGCCGTCCAGGGTGACCTCGCGGGCGGCCGGGTCGACAACGAGGGCGCCGACCCGCAGCGGCTCCTCGGTCTCGGCGGCGCCGAGCCGCCGCAGCACCGCCTTGACGCGGGCGTCCAGTTGGGCGGCGCCGAACGGCTTGACGATGTAGTCGTCGGCGCCCGACTCCAGGACGGCGACCATGCCGGTCTCGTCGTCGCGGGCGGTCGCCACGATGACGGGGACGTCGCTGACGGCGCGGAGCATGCGCAGCACTTGGGCGCCGTCCACGTCCGGCAGCCCCAGGTCGAGGACGACCAGATCGGGGCGGCCGGTCATCGCCGCGTCGAGGCCCGCCATGCCGCTCGGGGCGGTGGCCACGGCGTGGCCCTTGTCGCGCAGGGCCCGGACCAGCGCGCCGCGGAGCTGGGGGTCGTCCTCGACGACGAGAAGATGCGCCATACAACCACCGTAGTCAGGGGCAAGGGAAGCACCCTTGTCGGGGCCTTGACCGGACGTTGGGAAACGATGCGGCACAGTGGCGCCATGAGGAAGTGGCGGAACGCCGTCGTCACGGCGGCGTGGGTGGCCGTGGGCACGGCGGCGGGGGCGCTGGGCGCCTGGCAGTTGGCGAGTTCCGACGGTTCGGGGGGTGCGGCGCACAGTCGTCCGCTGGACGAGGGGGCGGTACGGAAGGCCTTGGCGGCGGCGTCGTCGTCTCCGGGCGCCCCGTCGCGGGCGCACCCGCCTCGCTCTGGACGGCCGAGTCCCGCGCCGCCCTCCGCGGGCTCCACGGCGCCGACTCCGGAACGCTCGACGGTCCGCTTCACCGGGGGTTCGGCCACGGCGGAGTGCCGGGCCGACGGGACGGTCTACCTGGTCTCGTGGAGTCCGTCGGACGGCTTCCACATCGACGACGACGTGGAGCGGGGGCCCGCGCGGGTGGCGCGGGTGGAGGCGGAACCGGGGGACGACGTGGACGGGGACGACCTGCACTACGAGATCCGCTGCGCGGAGGGGGTGCCGGGGGCGCGCCCCGCCCCGGACGACTGAGCCCCCTCCGGGGCGGGGTGAGGTTCCGCGGCGCGGGCGGGTGGGGGTGCCCGCGCCCCTCTGGCCCCTGGGCCTTGTTGGTCGTCGCGCGGGTCGGTGGGGGTTGCTCGCGCAGTTCCCCGCGCCCCTAGGTAGGCCCCCCGACGCCACCCGCCAAGCCCCCCCGGATGTCCCAGGGGCGCGGGGAACTGCGCGAAACCCCGGCTCCGTGCGCGGAACGGTGGACGTCCGGGAGGGCTACTCAGGGGCGCGGGGAACTGCGCAATCGCCCCGGCTTCGCGCGCGCAACGGTGGACGTCCAGGGGTCCTACTCAGGGGCGCGGGGAACTGCGCGAAACCCCGGCTCCGTGCGCGAGACGGCGGACGTCCAGGGGGCCCACCCAGGGGCGCGGGGAACTGCGCGATCACCCCGGCTCCCCGCACCGAACGGCGGACGTACAGACAGGCCCGCCCAGGCCACACGACAGTGTGTCGCGTTACGGCGATGCCGCCCGACAAGACGCCCATGTCCCGTCCACTCCGTGGACATCTACCCTCGGCCCATGACCCCTCAGCCGAATCCCCAGGTCGGCGCCGCCGTGAAGGCCGCGGACCGCGCACACGTGTTCCACTCCTGGTCCGCACAGGAGCTCATCGACCCCCTGGCCGTCGCCGGCGCAGAGGGCTCGTACTTCTGGGACTTCGACGGAAACCGCTACCTCGACTTCAGCAGCGGCCTCGTCTACACCAACATCGGGTACCAGCACCCGAAGGTCGTCGCCGCGATCCAGGAGCAGGCGGCGACCATGACGACCTTCGCCCCCGCCTTCGCCGTGGAAGCCCGCTCCGAGGCCGCACGCCTCATCGCCGAGCGGACCCCCGGCGACCTGGACAAGATCTTCTTCACCAACGGCGGCGCCGACGCCGTCGAACACGCCACCCGCATGGCCCGTCTGCACACGGGCCGCCCCAAGGTGCTGGCCGCCTACCGCTCGTACCACGGCGGCACCCAGCAGGCCATCAACCTCACCGGCGACCCGCGCCGCTGGGCCTCCGACACCGGCACCGCGGGCGTCGTCCACTTCTGGGCGCCGTTCCTCTACCGCTCCCGCTTCTACGCCGAGACGGAAGCGCAGGAGTGCGAGCGCGCGCTCCAGCACCTCGAGGACACCATCGTCTACGAGGGCCCGCAGACCGTCGCCGCGATCATCCTGGAGACCGTCCCGGGCACCGCCGGCATCATGATCCCGCCGCCGGGCTACCTCGCGGGCGTCCGCGCCCTCTGCGACAAGTACGGCATCGTCCTCGTCCTCGACGAGGTCATGGCGGGCTTCGGGCGGACCGGCGAATGGTTCGCCGCCGACCTCTTCGAGGGCGTCGTGCCGGACCTCATGACCTTCGCCAAGGGCGTGAACTCCGGGTACGTGCCGCTCGGCGGCGTCGCCATCTCCGGCGAGATCGCCGAGACCTTCGCCAGGCGCCCCTACCCCGGCGGCCTCACCTACTCCGGCCACCCGCTGGCCTGCGCCGCCGCCGTCGCCACGCTGAACGTGATGGCGGAGGAGGGCGTCGTCGAGCACGCCGCGAGGCTCGGCGCCGAGGTCATCGAGCCCGGCCTGCGCGCGCTCGCCGAGCGCCACCCCTCGGTCGGCGAGGTGCGCGGCGTCGGCATGTTCTGGGCCCTGGAGCTGGTGAAGGACCGGGAGACCCGCGAGCCGCTGGTGCCCTACAACGCCACCGGCGAGGCCAACGCCCCCATGGCCGCGTTCGGCGCTGCCGCCAAGAAGCACGGCCTGTGGCCCTTCATCAACATGAACCGCACCCACGTCGTCCCGCCCTGCAACATCACCGAGGCCGAGGCGAAGGAGGGCCTCGCGGCGCTCGACGAGGCACTGTCGGTGGCCGACGAGCACACGGTGTGACCCGAGGGCCCACGCACACGGCGTGACCCGGAGCCCCCGCACACCGGGTGACACGTCCTCACCTGCGGTGACAGCGGACGGGGGGCCGGATTCCGGCTCCCCGCCCCGCAACCCCGACCACGTAGTCTGACGTGCTCGTAAGCAAGAGCCAGACCGAGACGACCACGTCAGACTCCGCGGGGGAACCCAGATGCCCGGCACCGACGGCCCCGCCGTCATCCGCAGCACTCTGCGCCAGCAGATCGCCGACGCCCTACGGGACGAGGTCCTGGCCGGCCGCCTCGAACCGGGCCAGGAGTTCACCGTCAAGGAGATCGCCGAGCAGTACGGCGTCTCCGCGACCCCCGTCCGCGAGGCGCTGGTGAACCTCACCGCGCAGGGCCTGCTCGACGCCGACCAGCACCGCGGCTTCCGCGTCCACGAGCACACCCTGGCGGAGTACCGCGCCATGCTGGAGGCCCGCGGCCTGGTCGCCGACGGCATCTTCCGCGACCTCGCCGAGCACGGTGCCCGCCGGGACGTCTCCGACGCCCTGATCGCCGTACGCCGCCGCGGCGAGGAGGCCGCCCGCGCCGCCTGCGCCGGCGACCTGACCGTCCTGATCGGCTACGACCTGCGTTTCTGGCGCGAGCTCAGCGCCCTCTTCGGCAACCCCCACCTCTCCGACTTCCTGCACCGGCTGCGCGTGAAGTCCTGGGTCTGCGCCGTCACCCACCTGCGGCGCTGGTGCGAGAGCAGCGGCGAGGACCTGCGCGGCGTGCTGTGGTCGCGGCACACCGAGCTCGTCGACGCCCTGGCCCGCCGCGAGCCGCGGACCGCCCACGCCATCGTCGTGGAGTACAACGCGCACTCCCTGGCCCTCATCGAGCGGCTGGCCGGCGCATGAGCGTCGACCTGACCGTCGTCGTCCCCGCGTACAACGAGGAGCGCCGCCTCGGCCCCACCCTGGACGCCCTGCGCGAGCACCTGGAGCTCACCGACCGCGGCGCGTGGGAGCTCATCGTCGTCGACGACGGCTCCACCGACCGCACCGCGGAGATCGCCGCCGACGCGGCCGCCGCCGACCCGCGCATCCAGCTGCTGCGCGGCGACCGCAACCGCGGCAAGGGCCACGCCCTGCGCCTGGGCGTCCTGGCCTCCTACGGCCGCCGCGTCCTGATCACCGACGCCGACCTCGCCGCGCCCATCGAGGAGCTCGACCACCTCGACAAGGCGCTCACCGACGGCCACGCGGCCGCGATCGGCTCCCGCGCCCGCCCCGGCGCGTCCATCGGCGCCCACCAGCACCGGCTGCGCGAGCTCCTCGGCCGCACCGGCAACTTCCTCATACGCACGGTCGCCGTCCCCGGAATCCGCGACACCCAGTGCGGCTTCAAGCTCTTCGACGGCGACCGGGCCCGTGAGGCGTTCGCCGCGTCCCGGCTGCACGGCTGGGGCATCGACGTCGAGATACTGCAGTACTTCCGGCGGGCCGGCTGGCCCGTCGCCGAGGTGCCCGTGCGCTGGTCCCACCAGGAGGGATCGAAGGTCCGGCCGCTGGACTACGTACGGGTCCTCGCCGAGCTGACCGCGCTGAAGGCCCGCGCGGTGCGCCGCGCCGACGTCCTGGCCGGCCTCCTCTTCCTGGCCCTGTCCGTGACGCTCTACTCCGGCCGCTGGGCGGCCCCCGCCTCCCGCTACTTCCCGGACTCCATGCAGGACCAGAACCAGTGGGAGTGGTTCTTCGCGGTGACGGCGGACAACGTCCGCCACCTCCACAACCCCCTGTTCACCACCCTCCAGAACGTCCCGGACGGCGTGAACCTCATGGCCAACACGGTCATGCTCGGCCTCTCCGTGCCGCTCGCCCCCGTGACCTGGCTGCTCGGCCCCGCGGTCGCCCTGAACGTGGCGATGACCGGCGGCCTCGCCGCCACCGCCGTCTCCTGGTACTGGCTGATCCGCCGGCTCCTCGTCCCGCACCGCGGCGCCGCCGCCGTCGGCGCCGCCCTCGCGGCCTTCGCACCCCCGATGGTCAGCCACGCCAACGCCCACCCGAACTTCGTCGTCCTGTTCATGATCCCGCTGATCATCGACAGGACGCTGCGGCTCTGCGAGGGCACCCGCGTCGTGCGCGACGGAGTCCTCCTCGGCCTCTTCACCACGTACCAGATCTTCCTCGGCGAGGAGCCGCTCCTCCTCGCCGCGCTCGGCATCCTGCTCTTCGTCCTCGGCTACGCCGCCGCGCGCCCGGAGGCGGCGAAGGCCGCCTGGCGCCCGCTCGTCCGGGGCGTGGGCATCGCGCTCGCCGTGACCGTGCCGCTGGTCGCCTTCCCGCTGTACTGGCAGTTCTTCGGGCCGCAGAGCTACAAGAGCGTGCTGCACGGCGAGAACGCGGGCAACGGCCCGCTCGCCTTCCTCTCCTTCGCCGAGCGCTCCCTCGCGGGCAGCGCCGGGAGCTCCGACCACCTCGCGCTCAACCGCACCGAGCAGAACGCCTTCTACGGCTGGCCGCTCGTCGCCCTGGCCTTCGCGATCGTCGTACGGCTCTGGGAGCGCGCGGCGGTCAAGGCGCTCGCCGTCACCGTGCTCGGGGCGGCGCTGCTCTCGCTGGGCCGCGAGATCCGCCTCCCGTTGACGGACGTCGTCCTGCCGGGCCCGTGGGCGGCGCTCGCCGGCCGCCCGCTCTTCGAGTCCGTCATCGAGGCGCGCGTGGCGATGGTGTGCGCCCCGGCGCTCGGCATGCTGCTCGCGCTGGCCCTCGCCCGCCTGGCGGCCGCCCCGCGCCGCGCCGCGTACCGGTACGCCGGTCTCACGGCCGCCGTCCTCGCGCTGCTGCCGATCCTGCCGGCGCCGCTGACGGCCGTGGAACGGGCCGAGGTGCCGGAGTTCGTCGCGCAGGGCACCTGGCGGCGGTACGTCGGCGCGGACGAGACCCTCGTCCCGGTGCCGGTCCCGGACCCCGCCAACGCGGAGGGCCTGCACTGGCAGACCAGCGCTCACCTGGCCTTCCGCATCCCCGGCGGCTACTTCAACGGCCCCTGGGGCCCGGACCGCGTCGGCATCTACGGGCCCCCGCCCCGCAACACCTCCAACCTGCTGCGCGAGGTCCGCGACACCGGCCGCGTCCCCGAGATCACCCCGGCCTGGCGTGCGGCGCTCCGCGAGGATCTGCGGTTCTGGAAGGCGGGCGTCCTGGTCCTCGCGCCGCAACCGCACGCCTCCGCGCTGCGCACCACCCTGAGCGAGCTCCTTGGGCGCCCCGGAAAGTGGGTAGGCGGCGTATGGGTATGGGACGTGCACCGGGGCAAGTGAGGGGCGGCGACGGGCCGGAGACCCGGGTGCGCACGAGGGCAGCCAAGCGCCCCGGGCCCGACTACGCTGCCTGCACGCCGGGCGACGCACAGCGACCGAGTACCCCGACCGAGTACCCCGACCGACCCGATCGACCGACCCGAGGAGTCCTTCTTGGCCTGCGACCTGTGGCTGGTCCCCCTCGTCGACGTGCTGTGCCACAGCGCCGACAATCCCTTCGCGGAAGAGCTCGCCGTCTACGACAAGGCGCTGCACGAGGCCGGACTCCCGTCCGTCCCGGTCTTCGCCTACATGCCGGGCCTCTCCGGCGACGTGGCCCCGGTCGCGGGCTTCGACTACGACGCGCTGCACTTCCTGCGCCGCGCCTACCTCCTGCAGATCTGCGGCCTGGAGGTCACGCCGGTCGACGCCTTGGGCGGTGACTACGAACAGCTCCTGGAGATGTTCGACGCCACGGCCCAGCAGTCGCACCTGGTCTGGCACTACGACCACGCGGGCGCCTACGTCCCGGTGGACTTCCCCGCCCCGCTCTCCAACGACGAGCTGCTCGCCGGCGGCGGCCCGCTGGGCTCCTCGCACGCGCTCCTGCGCGAGCTGGAGTACGTGGCCCCGTCCATCGGCATAGACCCGGCGAACCCGCCCGCGCCCCCGGCCGCGCCGCGGGCCCCCACGTCCCTGGAGGAGCCGGCGACGGTGCCCCCCGCGGACGCGAGCCCCTTCGCGCGCGAGCGGCACGTCTGGCTGGGCCTGCACGCGGCGGCGACCCGCAGCCTGGCCCAGGGCTCGATGATCGTCTACAGCTGACGGGGCCGGGCCGGGGCGCGGCCGAGCGATGAGTTCGCCCGGTCCGGACGGTCTGTATGGCAGGGAGTCCGGACGACACAGGAGAAACCAGTGCAGCAGCTGCTGAAGGTCCAGAACTTCGCCGTCTCGGAGGACGGCTTCGGCACCGGTGAGGGACAGAGCCTGGAGCGGCCGTTCGGCCACGCCGATCCGTACGCCCTGATGTCCTGGGCGATCGCCACGGCGAGCTGGCCGAACCGCACCGACCCCGGCGGCAGCCGGGGCCTCGACGACTACTTCACGCGCGACTTCGCCCACGGCATCGGCGCCGAGATCATGGGCCGCAACAAGTTCGGGCCGCAGCGCGGGCCCTGGCAGGACCACGAGTGGCGGGGCTGGTGGGGCGACGAGCCGCCGTTCCACACCCCGGTGTTCGTCCTGACGCACCACCCGCGCCCCTCCTTCACGCTCTCCGACACCACGTTCCACTTCGTCGACGGCGAGCCGGCCGAGGTCCTGGAGCGGGCGAAGGAGGCGGCGGGCGGCAAGGACGTACGGCTGGGCGGCGGCGCGACGACGGTCCGGGAGTTCCTGGCGGCCGGCCTCGTGGACACCCTGCACGTGGCGGTCGCGCCGGTGAAGCTCGGCTCGGGGGTCCGCCTGTGGGAGTCCTCCGACGAGCTGCTCGACCGCTATCACCGGGACGTGGTGCCGAGCGCGAGCGGCGTGACGCACCACCTGTTCTGGCGGAAGTGACGAAAGCGCCCGAAGGGCCTCCTCGGAAGGGGGGGGCTCAGCGCGGCTCCGGCGGTCGCTGCCGCGGCATGTTCGGCCGGGCCCCGGGCGGCATCGGGAACCGCCCGGGGGAGGCCGGCGCCTCCCGGGGCGGCCCCCCGCCCGGCACCAGCGCCTGCATGGCCAGCGGCACGGGCCCCGACCGGAACTCCACCATCCAGTCCGACGTCTCCGCCCTGACCAGCTCCGTCACGTCCTCGGAGAACTTCCGCAGCACCCCGAGACACCGCTCGGCGGCCTCCCCCGCGGTGCCCTCCGTGGGCCCGAGGACCTCCCGGACGCTCTCCGAAGCCCAGTCGAACTGCAGCACCTGGAGCCGCCGCTGCACGGCCTGCGCGGTCGCCACGTCCCGCATCCACCCCGACGTCAGCCCGAAGAACCGGTCGCACCCCACGCACGCCACCCCGGCCAGCAGCGAGACGAACCCCCAGGTGGCGACGGGCCCCACCGCGCCCGCCAGATCCAGCAGCGGCAGCACCCCGCCGCCCACGGCGCCCAGCGCGGCGCCCACCCGCAGCGTCCGGGCGGCGAGGCGCTTGCGCCCGCGGTCGGTGAGGTACCACTCGGCGGTGTCCAGGGCGCCCCGCTCCACCCAGCGGTACAGCTCGTCGAGCCGCTCGGCGGGCTCGCCCCAGTCGCCGAGGGGGAAGGCCCGTCCGGTGAGATCGCCGAGCCGCGCCCCCGGATGCGGACCGGCGCCCCCGGACCCCGGACCGGCCCCCGAACCCTGCCCCTCGGGGGGCACCCCCTCGGGCTGCATCTCCGGCTGGCTCACCCGGTACTCCTCTACGAGATCGCGCGTAATCGACGCTAAGTCCTACCGCCCAATGGGTGGCCATGAGACCGGATTCACGGCTTTTCCGCCCGGAAGAGGTGCTTGATCAGGTATAGGAAGACGGCTGATCTCACTCGAAAGAGTGCCGGCGAGAGTGCTGGGGCGACCCGCCCGCCGACCACGTAGGCTCGTTCCAGGCGGAGAACCCCGCCAGACGGACCCGTACGAAACGGAGCTGATCGTGATCCCCGGTGGTGGCCAGCCCAACATGCAGCAGCTGCTGCAGCAGGCCCAGAAGATGCAGCAGGACCTCGCGGCCGCGCAGGAGGAACTGGCGCGCACGGAGGTGGAGGGCCAGGCCGGCGGCGGCCTCGTCACGGCGACGGTCAACGGCTCGGGCGAGCTGCGCGGCCTGGTGATCGACCCGAAGGCGGTCGACCCGGAGGACACCGAGACGCTGGCGGACCTGGTGGTCGCGGCGGTCCAGGCGGCGAACGAGAACGCGCAGGCGCTCCAGCAGGAGAAGCTGGGCCCGCTGGCGCAGGGCCTGGGCGGCGGCGGCATCCCGGGGCTTCCCTTCTAAGAAACCCCCCGGCCAACTACCGTACGTAGAGAGCCGACACCCTCCAGAGGACCTCAGGAAAGGCGTTCCGTTGTACGAAGGCGTGGTTCAGGACCTCATCGACGAGTTGGGCAGGCTGCCCGGCGTCGGTCCCAAGAGCGCGCAGCGGATCGCCTTCCACATCCTCCAGGCGGAGCCGACCGACGTCCGCCGCCTCGCGCACGCCCTGATCGAGGTGAAGGACAAGGTCCGCTTCTGCGCGACCTGCGGGAACGTGGCGCAGGAAGAGCTCTGCAACATCTGCCGCGACCCGCGCCGCGACCCGTCCGTCATCTGCGTCGTCGAGGAGCCGAAGGACGTCGTGGCGATCGAGCGTACGCGCGAGTTCCGGGGGAAGTACCACGTCCTGGGCGGCGCGATCAGCCCGATCGAGGGCGTGGGCCCGGACGACCTGCGCATACGGGAACTGCTCGCGCGTCTCGCGGACGGCACGGTCACGGAGCTGATCCTGGCCACCGACCCGAACCTGGAGGGCGAGGCCACGGCCACGTACCTCGCGCGCATGATCAAGCCCATGGGCCTGAAGGTCACCCGCCTGGCCAGCGGACTCCCTGTCGGGGGAGATCTGGAATACGCGGACGAGGTCACCCTGGGCCGCGCCTTCGAGGGGAGACGACTCCTAGATGTCTGACGCCACGCTGAACACCGTGACCAACAATCCGGACGACTTCGCGGTCCAGATCTCCGACCAGATCGAGAGCTTCATCGTCTCGGTCCGCGAGGTCGCGAAGGGCGACGAACCGGATTCGGCCGTCCCCTTCCTCCTCCTGGAGGTCTCCCAGCTCCTGCTCGCCGGCGGCCGCCTGGGCGCGCACGAGGACATCGTCCCCGAGGAGCGCTATGAGCCGGACCTCGGCCCGGAACAGGACGTCGACGACCTGCGCGAGCGCCTCGCCGCCCTCCTGAACCCGATCGACGTCTACTCCGAGGTCTTCGACCCGTACGAGCCCCGCAAGGCGCCGGTGGCCTGCCGCATCTCGGACGACCTGGCGGACGTCGTCGCCGACCTCTGCCACGGCCTGGCCCACTACCGCGCGGGCCGCACCACGGAGGCCCTGTGGTGGTGGCAGTTCTCCTACTTCTCGAACTGGGGCTCCACCGCCTCGGGCGCCCTGCGCGCCCTCCAGTCCCTGGTGGCCCACGTCCGCCTGAACCAGCCCCTGGAGGACCTGGACGGCCTGGACACGGACGAGGACCTGACGGAGGACGCGCTGGAGGAGGCGGCGGGCCGGGTCATGGCGGAGGAGATCGCGGGCCCGCTGGGCCTCAGGACGGTCAAGTAGGGCCGCGCGGCGGGCGGTTCATCTCACCGGCCCGGCCCGCCGCGCGTGTCTGTGAGCGTCAGGCCTTCCAGTTGATGTCGGTGGCCCTGAGCGCGTACTTGCCGCAGTCGCCCTCGAACTTCCAGTAGCCCTTGCCGACCCAGTCGCCGTAGTGCGTCTTGTTCGAGCACACCGTCACGGTCCGCGCCTTGCCGCGCGTCACGTGGCAGTCGGCGGACCAGGTCGAGCTGCCGGTCTTCCAGTTCTTGCAGCTGTAGCCGTAGTCGTTGGCGCTCGCCGCGCCGGGCAGGGCGACGAGCATTCCGCCGGCGATGAGGGTGGTGGCCGCGGCGGCACCGAGGCCGCGTATGACGCGCTTCATGTTCTCTCCATGGTCAACTGCTCACGTGCTGGCGGCACGGGGCGGTCGACGGACCCCCCGAACCGTTCCGGATGATCTTATGTCCCCTTCGCCCCGCCGATCACCGCGAGCAGCTGGTCCGCCGCCACGTAGGGCGCCGTAGGCGTCGGTTCCGAGTACCACTGGAGCGGCCAGGTGTTGCCGTTGAGGGCGGGGACGCCGACGTACGTCACCGTGCGGCACCCCGCGCCGCCGAACCGCTGCACGCCGAGCGGCCAGGGGTGGTCCTTCGAGGCGCCGGGCGCCACGAGGAAGTACATCCACCGGAAGCCGACGGCCTCGCAGACGACGGGCCCGGCGTCCCCGCCCGTCGCCTCGACCAGACCGGCGGCGACCTGTTCCCCGCGTACGCCCTGGATGCGGAGGGCGTCGAAGTGGACGCCGGACACGCGGAGTTGGTGCCCGGCCACCGGGACCCACTCGGGCCAGTGAATTGCGTTCGTCATGACTACAGCGTGGGGGTGGCGGGTTACGCTCGGTAGTGACTCAGGTGGTACACGCCGGGGTGTACCGGTCGGAGGTGGGCTCTGTGTCCGTTCAGTACAACCCGACGTGGCGGTACGGGGGGAACCAGCTGAAGCGGTGGCGGATGAAGGCGAACGTCACGCGAGAGGAGCTGGGGGCTGCCGCCCATTACGCGCCCGACACCATCAAGGCGATGGAGCAGGGTGTCCGCATGCCGACGCCGCGCGTGCTGGACGCGGCGGACGAGTTGTGCGGGGCGCAGGGGATGCTCAGCGCCGCGAAGGAGTACGTGAGGGGCCAGAAGTTCCCGGCCCGGGCCCAGGACTTCATGGAGCGCGAGCGGGAGGCGATCAGCCTCTGGTCGTACGAAGCGACCCTGATCCCGGGGCTGTTGCAGACGAAGGGCTACGCGACCGCGCTGATCGGTAATCGCCATCCGCCCTTGGATGACGACACGGTCGAGAGCAGGATCGCCGCGCGACTGGAGCGCCAGAGTCTGCTGGCCAGCAACCCTCCCGTGGCCTTCAGTTACGTGCTGTACGAGGCCGTGCTCCGAACTCCGCAGGTGGACAGGGAGCAGCTGCTCCACCTGCTGGACATGGGGCAGCGGCGGAACATCACCCTCCAGGTGCTCCCCTTCGCGTGCGCCATCCCTGCGGCGCTGCTCGGGCCGATGGTCCTGCTGGAGACCCGCAGCCACGAGAGGCTCGCCTTCGCGGAAGGGCCGCTGATGAGCGAACTCAGCGATGACCCGGAAGTGGTCTGCACGACGACGGAGCGGCTTAGCATGATCCGCACGGAGGCTCTCAGCCCCGCTAAGTCAGCTCCTTTCATCGAGCGGATGGTGGATGGCCAGTGAGTGACGCGCTGAAGTGGTTCAAGTCGAGCTACAGCGACGACGAAGGCGGCAACTGCGTCGAAGTCGCCCTGGACCGGAGCGAGTTCATACGGCTCCGCGACTCGAAACTCCCCGCGAGCCCCGAGATAACCGTCACCGCCCCCGCGTGGTCCGCGTTCGTCGCCGCAGTTCAGCCCGGGGCTTGAGCCTCGGGTCCCGAGCTCTTTCCTTGGGTTGGGCAACCGCTGGGAAAAGCCCAACCAGCTAACCCAGAGCGGAAGTTGGGGAGCACGTCACCCTCAAGGGTGACGTTCCGTGGTCAGCTTGCGTCGGAACGTAAAGCCGCCCTAGGTTCGCGGCAATAGAACGGCCCCGGACGGTGCGCCAACACCAGTTCCGAGGCCTAGTCCTACGAGTCGAACGAGGATCGACCGTGACTTGCTCACAGCCTAATCCCGTCCTGCCCTCCCCGTCCCACCCGATGGCCAAAACGGGGTACGGGAAGCGCTCCGTGGATGACGAATCCCCGCACACCGAAGCCGATTTCGGTCGCGTGTGCCAACGGGACGGCGAGATCGGGACGTTCCTTCACCACCTTCAGGAAGGTGCCGCCATGGGACACAAAGCCGTCGCGTCCGAGCACCCCAACTACGGCCAGCAGGCGGTGCGGACATCAATGGGTCGCCTGTCCCTCGCCGGGCACATCCGCTGGGTCAAGGAGCACATCACCGCCGAGGACAACACCAAGCGCTGGGTGACCAGGACGTACTGGTCGGGAAAGCCCAGGTCGGTGGAGTGGTGGACCGAGTTCGTGGAGGCCAGGCACGGGCGTGACGTAACTCCTTCCTACCAAGGCGGACTTGCTCACCTCAGGGGCCCTGACTCGGATCCGGAGGCGGATCCCTCGGCCGCTGAAGCCGCGCCGCGGAACCCGGACCAGTCGGGCGTCGCGCCGGAGGAGAGCCCCGCGTACCGCGCTCTGGCGAGTCTGCGTGCCACGGACCCCCGTATGTCCCTCTCCGACGCCGACTGCCGGGCACTGGAGGCACTCGCGGCCGAGTGGTTGGCGCGAGGGGCCACCGTAACCGAGATCGTCAGGGCCCTGACCTGCGGACTTCCTGACACTGTCCACAACCCGGGCGGGATCGCTCGTACGCGGTTGGAGAGCAAGATGCCCCCGAAGCCCTCGGCGCCGCCTGCCCTCCGGGCCCGCATCGACCGTGCCGTGATGATGTGCACGATGTGCGAGGAGTACCTGCCCGGCGCGCGGCTCATCAGAGGTCTCTGCGTCGACTGCTACGCGGAGCTCGTGCCGGAAGCGGCGGGGAAGGCCCCCGGGACCCTTCCGGCGACGTTCCTCCCCGCCTCCCGGCATGCGCCGCAGGTCGACGTCGCCGAACGGGTCGATGCGCTGCGTCGCGCGGCGGGCCTCAAGGGTGCCAAGGCATGACGTCCGGTGCTGAAGAGCGGCCACAGATGACCCCCGATGACTTCGAGGAGCTCGCCCGCGAGGCACCGGAGACCGTGACGCTCGAACTCATCGACGGGAAGCTGGAGGTGCGGCCCATGCAGGACGGTAACCACGGTGAGATCGTCATGTGGCTGACGAGGCAGTGCATGCAGCAGCGACCTGAGCTGGGCCTGTACCACGGGCGGGGAATGGCGATCGCGGGCCGCCTGGCGGGCAGGGCCAGACCCGACGGGGTGCTCGCTCCGATCGGAACCTTCGCGGGACAGGGGGAGTGGGCCGACCCCGGCGGTGTCGTCATGACGGTCGAGGTCACTTCGTGCGACGGCAGTCATCGTCATCGCCGCGCGTATGCCCGCGCGGGCATCCCCGTCCACCTCCGCGTCGACAGGGGCGACGACTCCCTGACCGTGTTCAGCGATCCCCTAGACGGTGACTACCGGCAGGCCTCTTCCCATGCGTACGGCGCCACCGTCACGCTCCCCGCCCCCGTCGCCGTCACCCTGAACACCGAGCAGCT
This sequence comes from Streptomyces sp. NPDC041122, assembly GCF_055592445.1. NCBI lineage: Bacteria > Bacillati > Actinomycetota > Actinomycetes > Kitasatosporales > Streptomycetaceae > Streptomyces > Streptomyces sp. NPDC041122. Next base: position 537,373 of record NZ_JBVIYQ010000003.1, read on the forward strand.
GAAGAACCACGCCGTCTGAGGCCCTCGGCCAGAGCCCCGCCCGAGCCCGCCAGACCCTGTGACCCGCCCCACTTTCGGAGTGCCCCGCTCCGGAGCGGGCATGTGCCAAGCCGAGCGGTCGGAACGTACTCCCCGAAGAACGGGGCCGTACGCCCGTGGTGATCAGGTTGTGAGCGGGACATCTCACGATGTGATATAGCCGAGGCGAATTTCGGCCGCTCGTTAAACTGAGCCGACCGCACAACGGATTGAGCGAGGAGCGCACGTGGGCCTTGTCGTGCAGAAGTACGGAGGCTCCTCCGTAGCCGATGCCGAGGGCATCAAGCGGGTCGCCAAGAGAATTGTCGACGCCAAGAAGAACGGCCACCAGGTCGTTGTCGTGGTGTCGGCGATGGGCGACACGACGGATGAGTTGATCGATCTCGCCGGACAGGTATCCCCGATTCCTGCCGGACGCGAATTCGACATGCTGCTGACCGCTGGTGAGCGCATCTCCATGGCCCTGCTGGCCATGGCGATCAAGAACCTGGGCCACGAGGCCCAGTCGTTCACGGGCAGCCAGGCCGGCGTCATCACCGACTCCGTCCACAACAAAGCGCGGATCATCGACGTCACCCCCGGCCGCATCCGGACCTCGATCGACGAGGGCAACATCGCCATCGTCGCCGGGTTCCAGGGCGTCAGCCAGGAGGGCAAGAACATCACCACGCTGGGCCGCGGCGGGTCGGACACGACCGCCGTCGCCCTCGCCGCGGCCCTCGACGCAGAGGTCTGCGAGATCTACACGGACGTGGACGGCGTCTTCACCGCCGACCCCCGTGTGGTGAAGAAGGCGCGGAAGATCGACTGGATCTCGTTCGAGGACATGCTGGAGCTCGCGAGCTCCGGGTCCAAGGTGCTCCTCCACCGCTGCGTGGAGTACGCACGTCGTTACAACATCCCGATCCACGTACGGAGCTCGTTCTCCGGGCTGCAGGGCACGTGGGTCAGCAACGAACCGCAAGGGGACCGCAAGGTGGAGCAGGCCATCATCTCCGGTGTCGCGCACGACACCTCCGAGGCCAAGATCACGGTCGTCGGCGTGCCGGACAAGCCGGGCGAGGCCGCCTCGATCTTCCGCGCCATCGCGGACGCCGAGGTCAACATCGACATGGTCGTGCAGAACGTGTCGGCCGCCTCGACGGGTCTGACCGACATCTCGTTCACCCTGCCCAAGGCCGAGGGTCGCCGCGCCATCGACGCCCTGGAGAAGACCCGCCAGTCGGTCGGCTTCGACTCGCTGCGCTACGACGACCAGATCGCGAAGATCTCCCTCGTCGGCGCGGGCATGAAGACCAACCCGGGCGTCACCGCGACCTTCTTCGAGGCGCTCAGCGACGCCGGAGTGAACATCGAGCTCATCTCGACCTCCGAGATCCGCATCTCGGTCGTCACGCGCGCCGACGACGTGAACGAGTCCGTACGGGCCGTGCACACCGCCTTCGGTCTCGACTCCGACACGGACGAGGCCGTGGTCTATGGAGGCACCGGGCGATGAACCGGAAGCCGACGCTCGCGGTCGTCGGAGCGACCGGGGCCGTCGGCACGGTCATGCTCCAGATCCTGTCGCAGCACGCCGACATCTGGGGCGAGATCAGACTCGTCGCCTCACCGCGCTCGGCCGGCAAGAAGCTGGCCGTGCGCGGTGCGGAGACCGAGGTACTGGCCCTGTCGGAGGATGTCTTCGACGGGGCCGACGTCGCCATGTTCGACGTGCCCGACGAGGTCGCCGCGCAGTGGGCGCCCGTCGCCGCCGCCAAGGGCGTCGTCGTCATCGACAACTCCGCCGCCTTCCGGATGGACCCGGATGTCCCGCTCGTGGTCCCCGAGGTCAACCCGCACGCCGCGCGCGTGCGGCCGCGCGGCATCGTCGCCAACCCCAACTGCACCACCCTCTCGATGATCGTGGCCGTCGGCGCTCTGCACGCCGAGTTCGGCCTGCGCGAGCTGATCGTCTCCTCGTACCAGGCCGTGAGCGGCGCGGGCCGCGAGGGCGTCGACACGCTCCGCCGCCAGCTGCGCCTCGTCGCGGGCACCGAACTGGGCACCAGCCCCGGCGACGTACGCCGCGCGGTGGGTGACGACACGGGCCCCTTCCCCGAGCCGGTCGCGCTGAACGTGGTGCCGTGGGCGGGGACCCTGAGGGACGACGGCTGGTCCTCCGAGGAGATGAAGGTGCGGGACGAGTCCCGCAAGATCCTCGGCCTTCCCGGCCTCCGCGTCGCCGCCACGTGTGTCCGGGTGCCCGTCGTGACCACCCACTCCGCGACCGTGCACGCCCGCTTCGAGGACGAGGTCACGGTGGACAAGGCGCGCGAGATCCTCGCCACCGCCCCCGGCGTCGTGCTGTTCGACGACCCGGCCGCGGGGGAGTTCCCCACCCCCGCCGACGTGGTGGGCACCGACCCGACCTGGGTGGGCCGGGTGCGGAGGTCGCTCGACGACCCGACCGCTCTGGAGCTCTTCGTGTGCGGGGACAACCTGCGCAAGGGCGCCGCGCTGAACACCGTGCAGATCGCGGAGCTGGTGGCGGCGGAGCTGACGTCCGGCGGCTGACCGGCTGCGGCGCCCCGTTCGTGGTTGCGCCGACCGATTGGTATGGACCACCCTGAAGCGGATCTCTTTGAGGGATCTGTGTAAGTTCTGTGTCCAACTTGGTCACGGCGATCGCTTGAACTGGACCAGCTCCGCGTTCGAAGATTCGCGTCTGATCAATGCAACCGACGGCGGGGCGGGGGGCGTCTTTAGCGGTCGCCCTCAGGGGTGGCCCGAGCGCTGTCGGAAAATGGGGCATAGGGGAAGAGCTGGTACGCATGGGGGCATTTGATGCATCGTCACGAGCGGTGCGCACGCAGCATGCAGCAAACGCGATCCCGGATGCGTACAACCCTGATGGGGGGAAGCGTGTCCAACAAGCGTGGCAGAGGTACTCGACTTCACAGCGGTACAGGCGAGAGGCGCAGCGGCGCTGCGTCCGCCTCGTCGACCCCGCACGACCGGCGGCATGCCGGTGATCGCTCCCATGCCCGCAGCGCGGCCCGCCCGCATTCCGGCGCAGCGCGAGGGCGATGACTTGCACGTCACCGCGGGCACCACAGTCGACCATCTCACCGAGACCTATCGCGCCCACTACAGGTCGCTCCTCGGTCTCGCCGCGCTGCTCCTGGACGACACGGCGTCCTGCGAGGACGTGGTCCAGGAGGCGTTCATCCGGGTGCACTCGGCGCGCAAGCGCGTGCGGGACCCGGAGAAGACGCTCGCGTACCTGCGCCAGACCGTGGTCAATCTCTCCCGGTCCGCACTGCGCCGCCGCATCCTCGGGCTGAAGCTTCTGTCGAAGCCGATGCCCGACATGGCGAGCGCGGAGGAGGGGGCGTACGACCAGCTGGAGCGCGACGAGCTGATCAAGGCCATGCGCGGTCTGCAGCGGCGCCAGCGCGAGGTCCTCGTGCTGCGCTACTTCGCCGACATGACCGAGGCGCAGGTCGCCGAGACCCTGGGCATATCGCTGGGCTCGGTGAAGGCGTACGGCTCGCGCGGCATCGCGGCCCTGAGGGTCGCCATGGAGGCGCCGGCATGAGTGAGCGCAAGCGTGATGAGCAGGGCGGATTTGATCGGCATGGCAGGAACGCAGACGTGAACCACGGCCCCGAAGGCGACGGGCCCGAGCGGGAGCCGGATGCCAGGGAGCCGGATGCCGCGGAGCCGGACGCCACCGGGTCCGCCGGAGCCACGGGCTCCGCGCGCTCCACGGATGCCTCCGGTCCCGGATCGGCTCGTGACGACGCCGGCGAATCCGGCTCCGGCGAGTCCGGCTCCGACGGGTTCGGCGCCGACGAGCTCGCGCTGCGGCGGATGATGCGGCAGGCCGTGGAGGAGATCGAGCCGAGCGACCGCACCCTCGAACACCTGCGGCAGGCCGTCCCCGCCCGTCGGGCCCGCAAGCGCCAGGCCGTCGTCGGCCTCGCCGCCGCCGCGCTCTTCATCGGCACCGCCGTCCCCGCTCTGGTGCACGTCACCAACTCGGGCGGCGACTCGGACGACCGCACCTCCATCGCCGGCAACAGCCAGGACGCCCAGGGCGGTTCGAGCCAGGGCAAGGGCCCCGACGGCGCCGAGAAGGGCGCGGGCCAGAAGCCCGGCAAGTCCAAGAGCAAGGACAAGAAAGACAAGAAGGACAAGAGGGACGGCAAGGAGAAGGGCGGCACGGGCGGCGGTGGCACGGGATCGCCGGACCCCTCCACCTCCGAGGCCGCCAGCTCACCGGCCTGCGCCGCGACCCAGCTCGGCGCCACGGGCAGCGCGGGCACGGCAGAGGCCGACAACAAGGTGTACGGCTCCTTCCGCGTCTCCAACGTCTCCGGCAGCAGCTGTACGGTCGAGGCCGCCGGCGCCGTCGGTACGGTGGCGCAGGGCGGGGCCGACCCCGCGAAGATCACCGTGGTCGACCACACGGCGGGCGACGCGGCGACCCGGCTGCCGGACCCCTCGCAGGAGGCCACCCCGTTCGTACTGCGTCCCGGCGCGGCGTACGAGGTGCGGTTCGTCTGGGTGCCGTCGGACTCGTGTCCCTCGGACGGCGGGGAGCCGACGCCCGACCCGTCCCCGTCGGAGGGCACCAGCGGCACGCCGGACGGTGGCACGCCCGAGGGCGTCGAACCGCAGCTGGGGCGGGATGACGGTGGCGTGGTCGACGGCAGCGTCGTGGTCTCCCTGACCGCGGAGCCCGGCTCGCCCTCGGCGGGGACGACGATTCCGAACGCGTGCGCCGGGACGGTGTACCGGACGGGAATCCTGCCGGCTTCGTAGGGCGTGGGTGAGTGGCGGGGCCGGCGGGGGGGCCTGCGCGGGGACCGCGGGACCGCGTGGGGCTTGCTCAGGCGTCGACGGCCCGTTCCCGGTTGCCGTCGCCCTTCTCCTCGCCTGTCCCCTCGTTCGTCCCCTCGCCCGTCTCCTCGTTCGTCTCCGGGTCGGGAAGCAGGCCCAGGCGGGCGTCGCGGGCGAACTCGGCCTCGCGGCGGAAGAGGCGGAACCACATGAAGACGACGAACCCGGCGAAGACGAACCACTCACCGGTGTAGCCGAGATTCTGGAAGGCCTTCAGGTCGAGGCCGGTGTTGCTCGGCGCGGCGGCCGGGACGGCCTTCATGCCGGAGTCGGCCTTGCCGAGGGTGATCCACGCGTCGTACATGTCGTCACGGACGAGGTTGACCAGTGACGCCGAGCTGATCGCGCCCAGCTGGCCCTGGGGCAGACCGCCCGCGGCGCTGACCCCGTTGGAACCGGGGCTCTCCGAGGCCTGCAGCGCGCCGGTGACGGTGACCTCGCCCTTGGGGGCGGCCGGGGCCTTCGCGGCGCTCGCGTCGCCGGGGAGCCAGCCGCGGACGACGGGCAGCGACTTTCCGCCGTCCGTACGGAGCAGCGTCAGCACGTAGAAACCGCGCTTGTCGTCCAACTCGCGGTCGGGTACGAGGAGTTGCTTGCCGTAACGGCCGGTGGCCGTGGCCTGCTCGCCGGAGGTCTCCTTGTCGACGGGGAGCAGCGAGTCGAGGGGCCTGCCCTCGGTGTTCCGCTCCCGGTCCTGCGCGGCGACCTGGTCCTTGGCGGACTCGTGGTCCTGTACGCGGTCCTCGAAGCGGCCGAGCTGCCAGGAACCCATGAAGATGCAGAAGGGGATGGCCAGCACGACGAAGACGTTGATCCCCCACCAGCGGGGCGTCAGCAGAAACCGGTACACACCTCCCACGGTACGGGGCCCCTGCGGGGGGCTGAGCCGTGGGGTCCTGGGTCACCCTGCGGGTGGGGGCGCCTCCGTGCGCGGGCCCCCCGGGAGGTTTGCCGCCAGGGGCCCGCTGAGGCCGGGCGGTGGGTTCGCCGCCTGCGGCGGCCTGCCCCGCCGCTGCGCGGCGGATGCGTCCCACCCACCCGCCCGTTTACCCCGCACCGTCCGGCGCGGGTAGGAGCCCGCTCGTCCCCCCCACGCGCCGAAAGCCGCACCACCAGGTGAACCCCCACCCACCCGCCCTCCCCGCACAGAGCGGTGCCGGGTGAACGGGTGGGTGGGTGGGATCAATCCGCCGCACAGCGGCGGGCCAGGCCGCCGCAGGCGGCAAACCCACCCCCGGCCTCAGCGGGCCACCCCGGCCGGCACCCCCACCGGCGAAGCCGAAGCCCGCCGCAGGCGACCAGCCCGCCGCCAGGCGAAGCCCCGTTCAAGCCCGCCGCCAGGCGAAGCACCGTTCAAGCCCGCCGCACATGCCGCCCCGCGAAGTCCAGCTCCAACCCCACCTGCTTGATCCGCTCGTCCACGACCAGTGACCCGTGGCCCGCTTCGTAGCGGTAGACCTCGTGGACCGCGCCCCGCGCCGCGAGGCGGTCCACGTAGTTGTCGATCTGGCGGATCGGGCACCGGGGGTCGTTGACGCCCGCCGAGATGTAGACCGGGGCCTTCACCTCGTCCACGTACGTCAGCGGGGACGACGCCCGGAACCGCTCCGGGACCTCCTCCGGCGTGCCGCCGAGCAACGTGCGGTCCATCGCCTTCAGCGCCTCCATCTCGTCGTGGTACGCCGTCACGTAGTCCGCGACGGGCACCGCCGCCAGGCCCACCGCCCAGGCGTCCGGCTGCGTGCCGAGGCCGAGCAGGGTGAGGTAGCCGCCCCAGGAGCCGCCCGAGAGGATCAGGCGGTCGGGGTCCGCGAGGCCCGACGTCACCGCCCACTCCCGGACCGCCGCGATGTCCTCCAGCTCGATGAGGCCGACGCGGTGCTTGAGCGCGTCCGTCCACTCACGGCCGTACCCCGTCGAGCCGCGGTAGTTCACCCGGACCACCGCGTACCCGTGGTCGATCCAGGCCGCGGGGCCCGCCGCGAAGGAGTCGCTGTCGTGCCAGGTGGGGCCGCCGTGCACCTCGAAGACGGTGGGGAGCGGCCCCGAGGAGCCCGCGGGCCGCTGCACGAGCGCGTGGATGCGGCCGCCGGGTCCGTCCACCCACACGTCCTCCACGGGGACGGACTTCGGCGCCTTCATGCCGGGCGGGTCCAGGACCACGTCGCCCGACGTGGAGCGGACCACCGGCGGCTCGGCGGCCGAGGACCACATGTACTCCACGGTGCCGTCGGGGCGGGCCGTCGCGCCCGACACCGATCCCGCGGGCGTCTCGATGCGGACCAGGTCGCGCGAGGCGAGGTCGTAGCGGAACAGCTCGCCGCGCGCCTCGAAGCCGTGCGCGATCAGCAGCGCCGAGCCGTCCGGGTACCACTCGGCGCTCACGTCGCCCGGCAGGCCGAGCGCGAGGTCGCTCTCCTCGCCGCTCGCCACGTCCCACACCATCGGCTCCCAGCGGCCCCGCCGCTGGTGCCCGATCAGCAGGCGCGTGTCGCCGTCCACCGGCGCGAAGCCGAGGACCTCGAGGCCCAGCTCGACCGTGCCGCCCTTGGTGTCGTCCAGCTCGGCGACGGTCGAGCCGTCCGCCCGGATCACCCGCAGGGCGGAGTGCATCGCGTCGCCGTGCTCCGTGTGCTCGACGGCGATCAGGGTGCCGTCGTGCGACAGGTCCCCGACGCCGGCCGACTCGCGGTGGCGGTACACCTCCGCCGGGGCGGGGGCACCGGGGCGTACGACATGGATCGTCGAGCCCTCCTCGTCCGTCGAGCGGCCGACGATCACCGTCCCGCCGTCCCTGCCGAGGGCGAGCCCCGCGGGGTACGAGGCGTCGAGGCCCGGCACCGCGGGCTCGTCGGGGCCGCCGCCGAAGGGCTGGCGCATCCACACGCCGAACTCGTCGCCGTCCTTGTCGTTGAACCACCAGATCCACTCGCCGTCCGGCGAGAGGACGCCGTCCGTCGTGCCGTTCGTCCGGTCGGTCACCTGGCGCTGGGCGCCGGTGGCCCGGTCCCACGCGTACAACTCGTACGTCCCCGTCGCGTTCGACACGAACAGGGAGCGCTGCGGGGCGTCCTCCGCCCAGTCCGGCAGCGACACCCGGGGCGCCCTGAACCGCTTCTCCCAGTCCGGCATGGACGTCGACCCTGTCGCCTTCTCGGCACCCGTATCGCTCATGCCCCCCATAGTGCACGCCACCGGCGACAAACCGCTGGCAGGAGTCCCCAGCCTGTGGATAACTCTCCGTTCGCCGATGCCCCTGCCCCTGTCCCCGCCCTCACGGCAGCGGCGACGGCGGCCGCAGCCAGCCCTCCCGCTCGGGCGCGAACTCGCCGAGCTCCCGCCAGTCCCACGCCCGCAGCACCTCCCGCCCCAGGTCGTCGTCCCGTTTGATGACGGTGACGACGACCTCGGACGTGTGCCGGGTCAGGAGCAGCGTCCGCAGCCGGGCGGCCACGCCCGCCCTGCGCCCGGCGGGCGCCACCATCAGCTCGCCGAGCCGGAAGACCCGTCCCGACGCGGTCTGTTCCGCGACCTCCGCGGGCAGGACGCCCCGGAACCCCTCCCACCATTCGCCGCTGCGCTCGGCGCGGTACCCGTAGAGGCAGCCGACGAGACCCGCCGCGTCGGCCACCACCATGTCGAAGTCGGTCTGCTGCACGTCGTGTTCGAACCGCCGCAGGAAGTCCTGCCGACTGCGCTGCCCGGCCCCGGCCGACCCTCGGAAGGCCTCTACGTAGAGGTCGGCCACGGCCTCGCGCTGCTGCTCCGCCTGCCAACGGCTCAGCCGTCGCAGGAACACCTCTGGCATGTGCGCCTCCCCGTCCGCCCTGCCGAGGGCGTACCCCCACACCCTGACACCCTGGACTCCGCATGGTGTCAGCACGGAACGGCCAGCGGAACGGGGGCGACGGGCCGTAAGCCGGGCGGGAAGCGGTCGCGGAAGCCGGGTCGGAAGCTCTCGTGGAAGCCGGGTCGGTGAACTCCCTTTTCCGGTCGGGAGCTTAACCTGGGCGGAAACGGGCAGGCGGCTGTTGTCGTCCCCGTTCGATGTCCCCGACCGAAGGTGAACTTGTGAGGCCGCCTACACAGTTGACTGCCGCGTCCACGCATGAGGCGGCGCGCCCCGCGGGCCCCCGGGAAGAGATGTCCGGCAGCGAACTGCCGTGGGTCGAAGACGCGGGCAGCGTCGCGCCGCAGGACGCGCGCGCCCTGTCGAAGATCTTCTTCGACCGGCTCCAGACCCTCGAAGAGGGCACCCACGAGTACCAGTACGCGCGCAACACCCTGATCGAGATGAACCTGTCGCTCGTGCAGTTCGCTGCCGCGCGGTTCCGCGGCGGCAGCACGGATTCCGACGACATCGTGCAGGTCGGCACGATCGGCCTGATAAAGGCCATCGACCGCTTCGAGCTCTCCCGTGACGTCGCGTTCAGCACCTTCGCGCTGCCCTACATCACCGGCGAGATCAAGCGGTTCTTCCGCGACACCACCTGGGCCGTGCACGTGCCGCGCCGCCTCCAGGAGCTCCGGGTCGACCTGGTGAAGGCCAAGGAGCAGCTCGGCGGCGAGCTGGACCGCGAGCCCACCGTGCGCGAGCTCGCCGAGTACCTCGACCTCACCGAGCGCGAGGTCAACGACGGCCTCGTCGCCTCGAACGGCTATACGGCGGGCTCCATCGACGTGCCCGTCGGCCAGGACGACGGCACCCAGGGACGGGACTACGCCGACGTCCTCGGCGAGGACGACCCCGCGCTCGACCTCTTCGAGGAGCTGCACACCCTGGCGCCCCTCATCGAGCAACTGGACGACCGCGAGCGCCACATCATCGAGATGCGCTTCGGCCGCGAGATGACCCAGGCGCAGATCGGCGAGGTGCTCGGCATCTCCCAGATGCACGTCTCGCGCCTGCTCACGCGCACCCTCGCCAAGCTGCGCTCGGGCATGCTCACCGAGATCTGATCCACCTGACCCACCTGAACCGCCTGACCCACCCGCTCCGGCGGCGCGGCGCCGGCCCCGCTCCGGCGCCGCTCACATGCCGACCGAGTACGCGTGGTCCCCGTAGGGCAGGTGGTAGCCGGCCGGTTGCCCCTGGGGGGCGTACGAGGGGTGATAGGCCAGGTGGTCCGGCGGCTGGCGCAGCTCCTGCTGGTGGCCCTGGTGACTCTGGTGTCCCTGATGGCTCTGGTGGCTCATCGTCTCTTGCGGGAAAAGGCCATGAGCAGACCCGTTGGCTCGGTGGCGCCGGTGGCGCCCGGGTTGTCGCGAGGGAGCCTGCGCGGGCTCCCAAGTGTCACCTCCCGTCCGGACGTCGGCCTGCGCCGAGACGGCCTGGGCGGGTGCGCTCTCCGCGTACGAGAGCTCCTGCACCCTGAGCGCCAGTGCCGACAGATCGCAGCCCAGCTGAGTGGCGAGCACGCTGGGGTTCACCCCCTCGTGCCAGCCCTGGACCAGCAGCTGGTCCATCGGCGCGGTCCACGAGACGGTGTCGGGTACCGCCGTGGGGGCCGCGACCTGCACGTGCGGGGCAGCGGGCGCGGCCACCGGGGCAGGCGCCGCCACCGGCGCAGGCGCGGGTGCGACGGCCTCCCGGGCGGGGGCGTGCACCACCGCGGGTTCCGGCGCGGGGGCGGCCGGTTCGGGCGCGGGGCCGGTGTCCGGTGCCTCGGGCGGGTCGGGTGCGACGGAATGCCGTTCCGCGTACGCCGGATACGCGGGGGCGGCGGCCGACTCGGCGGCCAGCAGCTCCAGCGCGTTGGTCGCCAGGTCGAGGGCCTCCTCGCGGTTCACGGACTTGCGTGCCGTACGGACGTCGCGCTCCGGCAGGCCGAGCACGTGCGCGGCTCCGGTGTCGCTGCCGAGGGTCACGGCGAGCGCCGCCAGCACACGGTTTCTGTTCTTTCTCAGCTCCTCGAGTGTCAACTGCGCGTCCACGACACGTTCGTTGGCCTCGCAGTACATGTCTGCGAGCACGGCATGTCGCTCAAGCCGGTCCCTGAGTTCCATGACCGGCTGAACGGATCAACGTCTTTGAAGGAAATGGCGGTTGCCGTCGAGTACTCCGGTCGGCCCTACTCCTACGATCAGCAGGCGAGTCATTCTTACCGTCTGGCTGCTGGTCGGACGGTTGCGCCGTCCGGGGCGGCCGAGCGGGTGAGGCGCCCGCCGTTCGGGTCTGTTCTCCGGCCCTACGGCCATACGGTCCGCTGAGATGGAAGACCGCTCAACCGACCCCTGACGGTGCAGAATCGTTCTTACAATGCGATCCCGCCGGGTGAGGCGGGGTGGCACGCGCGGGTGACGGCGGGGCGGGCGCCCGGGGCGCCGGGTGACCCGTTCAGCGCAGCCGCCGCGCGCCCCGGGCCGGGCCCTTGGTGTGGGACCGGGTGACGAGCCGTACGTCGACGCGCAGCGGCCGGGGAGCGACCGCGGCGCGCGCCTCGGCCACCGTCTCCCGGGCCAGACGGCGCAGGACGTCCTCCGGGGCGCTGTCCGGCCGCAGGACGACCGTGATGCGGGCGCGCAGCCCTCGCCGGCGGGCCCGACGGCTGCCGCGCCGACCGCTCCTGCGGCTTCCCCGGAGGCGTACACGCGCGTGGGCGACGCCCTGGACGGCGCGGGTCCGTTCGGTCATCGCCGCGGCGAGCGCGGGCCCGGAGAGGGTGATGCCGGGGCTGCCGAGGGGCAGTTCGCGCAGCCGGCCGCCGCGGAGCTGGGCGAGGACCAAGAGGAGGAACAGGAGGACGCCGACGGAGAGCGCGGCGACGACCAGCGCCGTCCACCCGTCGTGGCCGCGCCACCGGCTCAGGTCGTCCGCGTCGAGCCACACCCGGCCGGCGCCGAGCCGCGGCGAACCGGTCGGCAGCCGGTCCCGTACGGGGTCGGTCGCGGACGCGAGGGCGGCCCCCGCGGCGAGCAGCGCCGCCGCCGAGCAGAGCAGGACGGTCCGGTTGAGGGGGCCCCGCATCCGGCTCACCGGACCCCGCCGCCCTGCCCCGGAAGGTCATCGGGCGCGGTCGCCACGGGGGTGCCACCGCCGGTCATGGGCGCCGCGCCTTCCGTCACCGGGATCGCGCCCGCGCCGGCGGTCGCACCGCCCGTCGCGGCCACCCCCGAAGCCGTGTCCGCCCCCGCCGCGTCGCGCCACGTCGGCTCCGGGGTCAGCCGTACGTGGAGCCGTGGCCGTCGTGCCGTTCCCCAGGACGCCACCGTGCGTTCCGCCACATCCCGCAACGCCTGCCGCGCCGCGTCCAGTTGGCCGAAAGTGAGCCCGGCGCGCACCCGGACGGCCCGGCGGCCGACCGACACCCGGACCCGGGCGACCCCGGGCAGGTCCGACACCGCGTCCCGCAACAGCGTGGCCGCCGCGCCCCGGTCGAGGGTCGCGCGGAGGTCCGGCAGGGGCTCGCGCATCGGGAGCCGGCCGCGCAGGCCCGGCGTGACGGCGAGCACGAGCAGCCACACGCCGAGCACGAGCACGGCGAGCGCGGCCACGAGGCCCGGCCAGGCGCTGCTGTCCGGGCCGTGTGTGGTGAGCCACCGCAGCAGGTCCGTCCGCCACCACGCGGGCGGCCGTCCCGCCGCGTGCACGGCGAGCACGTCGTACAGCAGAACCCCGCAGGCCAGGGCGGCGAGCAGCGCCAGAACCCCGACGGGGAGCCGCCGTTGCCCCCACGGCCGCCGCACCCGGCGCCCGGTCTCGCGGGCCCCGCGGCCGGCCGCCGCCTCCTCGACGGCCTGCCCGGCGCCCCGCACCCGCAGCCCGCCCACCCGTATCCGCGGCGAGGGCACCACGAGCCCGGTGAGCCGGCGCGTGCGGTCGGCGACGTGTGAGCGCACGCGTTCCCCCGCGTCGTCGAGGACCTCGGGGTACGGCAGCGTCACGGTGACGGCGACCCGCGCCCGGCGCCCGCGCACCGACGCCGAACCGCGGGTGGCCCGCACCTCCTCGGGGGCGAGCGCCTCCGTGGCGGCCCGCTCCGCGATGCGGCGCACCGCGCGGTCGGCGACGGTCGTCGAGCCGCGCTCCCCGGCCGGGGTGCTCATCGTCGCCTCCGGTCACGGCCGCCGAGGAAGCCCCGTATGTCCGTGCCGTCGTCCACGAGGCGCCCCACCAGGAAGCCGACCGCGCCCAGCGCGGCGACCAGGAGGAAGGCCCCGAAGCCGCCGAACCACCCGGCGAATCCCAGCGCCATCCCGGCCACCATGCCCACCAGAGCTGTGCTCACCACTCACCCCTCACCGCAGAAGAAGACATCGCTGCCGTACCCCGGGCCGGACGTGGAATGCCTACTCCACGCGCGTCTCGCCGGTGGAGTCCACGCTGTCGTCCTCGGGCAGGCGCACGTCGTTGACCGCGACGTTGACCTCGACGACCTCCAGGCCGGTGATGCGCTCCACCGCGGCGATGACGTTCTCGCGCACGTCGTGGGCGACGTCGGTGATGGGCACGCCGTACTCGACGACGATGTCCAGGTCGATGGCCGTCTGCCGCTCGCCGACCTCGACCTTCACGCCGCGTCCGACGTTGGGGCGGCCGCCGGGGACGCGGTCGCGGACGGCCCCGAGGGTGCGGGAGAGGCCGCCGCCCATGTCGAACACGCCGGGGATCTCGCGTGCGGCCGTCCCGGCTATCTTCACCACCACGACGTCGGCGATGGAGGTCTTCCCGCGGGTCGCGGCCGGTTCGGCGGCGCCGGTGCGCCCCGTCACGGTGGTGCTGCCCGGCACGGTCTGGTGCGTGGTGCCGGTGACGGCGCCCCGCCCTTCGCCGCCGGAGGTGCCGGGCGTGCCGGAGGTGCCGGGGGTGCCGGACGTGAACGTCTTCGAACCGGTCTCTTGAGTTGTCATGAGCCATCTCCTCGTCGTCGGAACCTGTCGCTGACCGCCTGCTGTCCGATCGCTCGGAAGCCGGGTGCCCCTTCCCTTGCTCGTCTGACACCCGGGTACGCGATTCGTTACGCGGGTCGGCCGAATCTCTTCTCCGCCCGGGTCACCCGCCCGCCTCGCGTAACGCGGCCGGACGCCGCAGTGTCGTAGGAGTACGACCCGAGTGAGAGGAGCCGCGTGTGCCGGGGGACCGGGACGGTGCGCGGGAGGAAGTGGACGATTCCTCCCGCCGCGAGGACAGACTGCTGGCCGTACGGGCAGCGGAGGGCGACGAAGAGGCCTTCGAGGCGCTCGTGCGCCATCACGTGCCGTCCCTGCTGCGGCTCGCGACGCGGCTGCTCGGCAGCCGGACGGAGGCGGAGGACGCCGTGCAGGAGTCCTTCGTGAGCGCCTGGCGCAAGCTGCCCGAGTTCCGCAAGGACGCGCAGTTCGGCACGTGGATGCACCGCATCGTCACCAACCGGTGCCTCAACGTGCTGCGGGCCCGCCGGCCCTCCGTGGACCTGGGCGAGGTGCCCGAGCCGCAGGCGCCCGAGCACGAGGCGTCGCCCTCCCGGGTGGCCGAGTCGCACGCGGCCGTGGCGGACCTCGGCCGGGCGATGGAGGGCCTCTCTCCCGAGCAGCGCGTGTGCTGGGTGCTGCGCGAGCTGAACGGCCTCGCCTACGAAACCATCGCCGAGACGGTCGGCATCAGTCCGGAGGCGGTACGGGGCCGCGTCTTCAGGGCGCGGCGCTATCTCACGGAGGCGATGGCCGCATGGCGGTGAACGAGGAGTACGGGCCGGACCACGGGATGACGGACGAACCGAACGAACTGCTGCCGTGCGGCCGGGACGTGTGGAGCGTCTGGGAGCGCGCGGAGAACGGCGAGCCCGATCCGCACGCCGAGACCTGCCCGCACTGCGCCGAGGCGCTGAACACGCTGCGCCGCCTGGAGGACGTCGTGTCGGCGGCCCGCGAGAGCGACCCGCGGGAGCCGGAACCCGACGCCGCCGCCCTGGTCGGCCGCGTCATGGACGTGGTGCGCCTCGAACTGCGGCCGGGCCGCACCCTGCCGCTCGGCGAGCGGGCGGAGGACGCGTGGATCGTGGAGGCGGCGGCGGCCCGTACCGTCCGCGCCGCCGCGGAGACCCTGCCGGGCGTACGGGCGGGCAGCTGCCGCATCGAGCCGCTGGACGGCGAGGACCGCGCGCTCCTCGCGCCGGCGCGCCGCTCGCGCGAGCCGGTGCGCATCCGGATCTCGGTGGCCGTGGCCCTCACCTGGAACCTCCAGGAGGTCGGCGAGCAGGTCCGTGACCGGGTCCTGAGCGCGGTGGACGAGGAGCTGGGGATGCGTGTCGCGACCGTCGACGTGACGATCGCCGACCTCATGGACGACACCGACGACCCCGACACCCCGCGCGACGGCGTGGAGAGGCGGCAGCCGTGACCGAACGACCCACCTCCGGCGCGCTCGCCGAGGCCGTACGGGAAGCGGTGCTCGGCACCCCGGGCGTCGCCTTCCTCCGGCCGGGCGTGGCCGAACTCCTGCGCGCGTCCAACCCGCTGACCAGGACCGCGGGAGCGGCGGCCGCCCTCGGCACCTCGTCCCGCTCCTCGGGGGTACGGGTCACCGGCGGCGGCGGCGAACCCTGGAACGCCGACATCCGCGTGGTCCTGCGCCGGGGCCACCGCGCCCTGGACGTCACCCGCGCGGTGCGCGCCGCGGTGACCGAGGCACTCCTGGGGCTGACCGGCGACGCGCAGCCCCCGCGGGTCTCGGTGACGGTGACCGGCCGCGTGTGACGGTACGGGCTAGGCGAAGGTGACTTCGGCGGAGGTGCGGGCGAGCGGGTTCCGTTCGGGCGTACGGGCGTTCTCGTCCAGCATCGTCACGGTGACCGACGCCTTGGTGCCCTTCGGTCCTGCCCCGGAGAGACCGCGCTCCCACCGGTGGGCGGTGGCGCTGCCGTCGCAGGACGCGGTGAACGTGTGCTGGATGGCGGTGTTCGACGTGGACGTCTTCGGGACGGGCGTGCCGGGGACGCCCAGCCACTGGTAGAGGTTCTTGACCGTCTCGGTCTCGGCCGCGGTGAGCGGCCGCGTCTGCTGCGTCCGCAGCGCGACCCGCAGCCGTACGGGGCCGGTGAAGCCCTCGCAGGTGTACGTGCCGGAGAGCACCGCGCGCGAGCCGTCCGCGCTGGTGCGGGCCGTGGTGTCGAGGGTGAGCGCATGCCGTTCGGCGGCGCTCGCCGCGCCGGGCGCCAGAGCCGTCAGCGCGGCCACCGTCGTCACGAGGATTGTCTTCACGCTTCGCTGCACCGCGGGAACCGGCCCTTCCGGGAGGGGAGACATGGCCTCCCCATGGAACCCCGCCCGCGCCGGGCTTCCCGGTAGCCACACGGTGACGTGCGGGTGTGCTGGGCCGGCAGGGTGGCGGGCCGGGAGCCGGACGGGGGCGGGGGACCGGGGCCTAGGCGGCCAGCGGGACGCGGGCGACGATGCGTTTGCCGCCGCCGGGCAGGCGCGTCACGGTCACGTCGTCGCAGAGGCGGCGGACGGTGGGCCAGCCGTGGCCGCCGCTCATCAGGAGGCTCGGACGCGGGCGGGTCACCGGCACCTCGTCGCTGCCGTCCTCGACGGCGATCTCGACGCGCCCCGACCGCACCCGGCACTCGAATCCGCGTACGCCGCCCGCGTGCCGGATCGCGTTGGTGACCAGCTCCGAGGTGACCAGAACGGCGTCGGTGAAGGCCGTCTCACCGACCGGCCGGTGCTCGCGCAGCAGGTCACGTACGGCTTCCCGGGCCGCGGACGGGCTCTGGGGACAGGTGGGGAGGGTGGGTTCCGGCCTGCTGACAGTGGTCACAGCGCATCACTTCCACCGATCGCGTGGGGGCTGTTTCCGTTCGCTTGCCCCGGGTCGGTGTGACCACACGCATCGTTCGGGCCTTTCGCCCGTTTAGGGAGGAAATGGAGGCCCGGGCCCAGAAGGTCGTGCGCTTCCGCTCTGACCAGAAATCGGACCAGAAAAGGGACGGGGAAGGCGCCGTCAGCGATGTGCTGCGGGCCTTCCCCGGCAATGCCCCCCGGCCACGGCGGGGTGCGTTCGGATCAGTGGTTGGCGGTGCCGTTGCCCGAGAGCAGCGGGATGTCCTCCAGGATGTGCGACAGCGGCTCGTCGCCCTTGGCCTGGGTGGAGTTCTCGGTGCACTGCTGGTTCTGCGGGGCGGAGAGGACGTTGATGTCCTGGACCGCGATCGGCACCAGGCCGACGAGGGAACCGGCGTTGACCTTGGCCGGGAGGCCGATGCAGGGCTTGTTCAGCGAGCCCTGGACCAGGGACATCTGCGGGCTCATGTTGCCGTGCGTGGAGGAGTTGCCAAAGGTCTGCTCGGCGCCGTTGCCGCTGACCGAGGTGGTGCCCTGGTCGTCGCCGATGGCGAGGGCCTGCGGGGCGGTGGCGGCGGACATACCGGCGACGGAAGCGGCGAGGGCGGCCGTCGCGAACAGCTTCTTCATGATGGTGAGGTTCCCTTCGAAGAGAGGCTCCGCATCGGAGCCGCATGACGATCAACTGACTGAGGGGGCAGCGGTTGCGGCCAGTGACCCGTTCAGAGCATTAATGTGCTGAACGCCAGGGCGGATGATCTCCGGTTTCGAGTTCCCGCGAACTCCCGTACGTGACACGGAATATGGCCCGTCCCGCACGGCGGTGCAGACGGCGGAACGCGCCGGGTCCGTCGTTCGGACGATTCTCCATGCCGCCGGGACCTTCGGGGCGTTGAACGGAAAGAGGTGTCCGACGCGGGCGAACGACTCGTTCGCCGCGACGGTGCTGTTTCGTTTCCGACGTCGCCAGGAACGACATCGCCAGACGCCCCCACTCGTGACGAGGACATATGGCTGACCGCGCAGGACCCTGGAAGCGGCAAGGTGTCATTCCGGTGAGCAGGCAATCCCCGGACCACCGTACGGATCCCATCTACGAATCCCTGATCAGGAACTGGCGGGAGCAGGGAAAGACTCTTCCCGGACGCCCCGATCCCGAGTGGACGCGCCTGGTCGACCGCGATCCGTGGCCGCGTTACTGACCGGCCGTTCGGCTCCGCGGAGAACGGCACGGCGGAAACAGCGCAGCGGGCCGCCATCGACACCATGGCGGCCCGCTGAACGGTGTTGCGGGTCAGTGGTTGTTCACACCGTTGCCGGAAAGGACCGGCAGGTCGCTCAGGATGTGCGACAGCGGCTCGTCGCCCTTCGCCTGGGTCGAGTTCTCGGTGCACTGCTGGTTCTGCGGCGCCGACAGGATCGGGATGTCCTGGACGGCGATCGGCACCAGGCCGACGAGGGAACCGACATTCGCCTTCGCGGGCAGGCCGATACAGGGCTTGTTGAGCGAACCCTGGATGAGCGCCATCTGCGGGCTCATGTTTCCGTACGTGGCGGAGTTGCCGAACGACTGCATGGCGTTGTTGCCGCTCATGGTCTCGGTGCCACCGTCGTTGCCGATGGCGAGCGCCGTGGGGGCCGCAGCAGCCGACATGCCGACGACGGAAGCCGTGACCGCAGCGGCGGACATAACCTTCTTCAGCACAGGTTTTCCCTTCTGAGTGAGCCCCGTCCAAGGAGCAACCTGAGCAACTGCCGCGGCAGTGAGTAGTTCCTGGAATTCACTCCGATGGCCCATTGCCAAGCGCGGCGCCCGCTGTCCGCTTGTGCCGGGTCGGGCGGTTGGGCCTGCGGTGCAGATGAAGGAAGGACAGCCGGGTCAGCGTCTCGGCCGGCGTGGCGGCGGGCCCCGGCGCCCGGCCGCCGGTCTCGGCGAGGAGGTCCGTGTCCTCGGCGTCGATGCGCCACGACAGGCTGCCGGCCGCCGTGTCGACCTGGACCGCGCGCCCGCCGGCCCGGTCCGGGACACCGAGGCTCCCGCCGTGCAGACGCCATACGTAGGAGACGAGTGCCGCGCGCTCCCGGCGCACCCGCGCGAGCTCCTGGTGCACCGTCGCCAGCCGCTCCACCAACCGCAGTTCCCGTTCGCTCCACGGCGCCGCGGAAAGGGATCGGGAATCGGCGGGCTTGCATTTCACACGTTTCATGAATTCCTTCCAGGACCGGCCGGATGATCTGAGGATAATCCGACCTTCATGCCGAACGGGGGTGGGACGCGCGGCGTACCGCCCGGCAGCACGGCGATACGGGAAAGATCCGATGGAGTGAACGACCGGAACCAAACGTGGCAGGGCGAGTTGAACAGCTCGCAGTAACCTGAGCGTCCGCCAGAAAAGGAACATCAAATGCTCAAGAAGGCAATGGCAGCGGCCGCGGTCGCCGTCTCCGTCGTTGGTATTTCTGCTGCCGCTTCGCCTGCCGCGATGGCCATCGGTGACGACGGCGGCACCCAGTCGCTGAGCGGCAACGGCGCCAAGCAGTCGTTCGGCAACTCCGCCATCAAGGGCAACATGAGCCCGCAGCTGACGGCGGTTCAGGGCTCGCTCAACAAGCCTTGCATCGGCCTCCCGGTCAAGGCCAACGTGGGCTCCCTCGTCGGCCTCGTGCCGATCGCCGTCCAGGACATCCCGATCCTGTCGGCGCCGCAGAACCAGCAGTGCACCGAGAACTCGACCCAGGCGAAGGGCGACGAGCCGCTGTCGCACATCCTGAGCGACATCCCGGCGCTGTCCGGCAACGGCGTGAACAACGGCTGATCTGCCGCACTGCCGAGTCGGCTCGGGCCGCCCGTTCTCCTTCCTCCGCGGGCGGCCCGGGCTTTCTCATGCCGGGGCACAACGTGCCTTGATGCGGGGGTAATTCGGTAGGGGTCGCATTCGAGTGAACTTCCGAGGGGTGTCAACTTCACGGTTTCTTCCGCCCCTATCGCTCGTTAAGTAGAGCTCAGGTCACGGTGCGGGAACAGGAACTGCCCGCCCGGTCTCGGCCGGCGTTTAGACGTGACCCGAAAGAAGGGAAAAGCTGTGAAGCTCAAGAAGAGCGCAACGATCATCGCCGGTGCCGTCATGGCGCTGGGCATGGGCGCCCCGGCGTTCGCCGACGCCGGTGCCGAGGGTGCGGCCGTCGGGTCCCCGGGCGTTCTCTCCGGCAACGCCGTGCAGGTTCCCGTCCACGTTCCCGTCAACGTGTGCGGCAACACCGTCGACGTCATCGGTCTGCTGAACCCGGCGTTCGGCAACAAGTGCGCCAACGACTGACGTAACGGCCCAGCTGCTTCTGCTGTGCCCAGCCGGCCCTGGCATCCCTCCCGGGGCCAGGGCCGGCTCCCCATCGGACAGAGAAAGACCACTAGATTGCGACAGGCCCTCAGCAAAGGAATGCTCTCCGCCGCGGCCGCCACGAGCATCCTGTCCCTGTCCGGCACCCACGCGTTCGCCGCTTCCGAAGCGAACGGGCAGGCGTTGGACTCGCCAGGCTTCTTGTCGGGCAACAGCGTGCAGGCCCCGGTCGAGGTGCCGGTGAACGCGTGCGGCAACTCGGTCGACGCCGCCGCGGGACTCAACCCGGCGTTCGGCAACGCGTGCGCCACCTCCTACGCCCACTCCGCTTACTCCGCCCCGGCCATGCCGAGCCCCGTCCCGCCGGCCCCGGCCCCGCAGGCCCGCGCCCCGCAGAGCCACCCCGCGCCCGCTCCTGCCGCGCATCACCACGAGCACCGTCCCGCGGCGCAGCACCACGCGCCGCGTCACGAGCCGGCCCACCCGGTGCAGAAGCACGAGCCGAGCCACGCCGCGCCGAAGCCCAAGCCGAAGCCGAAGCACGAGGCGAGCCACCCCGCGCCCGCTCCTGCCGCGCATCACCACGAGCACCGTCCCGCGGCGCAGCACCACGCGCCGCGTCACGAGCCGGCCCACCCGGCGCAGAAGCACGAGCCGAAGCACGCCGCGCCGAAGCCCAAGCACGAGCCGGAGCACACGGCGAGCCATGCCGCGCCCGCGCCGAAGCACGAGCCGGCCCACCCCGTGCGCAAGCACGAGCCGAAGCACGCCGCGCCGAAGCCGCAGCACGAGGCCAGGACCGCGCCCCACAAGGCGCCGGAGCGGACGCGGCACGAGGGCTACGGCAGTGACGACACCCGGAGCGAGCACAGCGGGGGCGATCACACCGGGAGCGGCTCGGCCGCCCACGGCGACTCCGCCAACTCGCCCGGCGTGCTGGGCGGCAACAACGCCAAGGCCCCGGCGGACGTGCCGGTCCAGGCCTGCGGCAACACCGTCGGTGTCATCGGGCTCCTGTCGCCCACCATGGGCAACACGTGCCCGGGCGGGGACCAGGACCACCCCCGCCACGAGGAGCCCCGCCACCACGACACCCCGCGGCACCACGACGCCCCGCACCACCACACCACGGCGCCGCCCGTCGCCCACACGCCGGAGTCCCCCGGCCCGCGGCCCCGGGCGATGCCCTCCGTGCCCCGTCCCGTGACGCCGGGCGACGACCGGATCGTCACCCATCCGGCACCGGCGCCTCACCACGCGCAGCACGGCACGCGTGCCGACCGGCCGGTCCAGGTGGCCGGTGCGCAGGAGCAGCTGGCCGAGACCGGCGCGGACTCCTCGCTGATCGGTGGGGCGGCCGCCAGCATGGGCCTGCTGCTCGGCGGAGCGATCCTCTACCGCCGCGGGCTCACCGGTTCCCGGCGATAGCGGTGACCCCGTGATGCCGTGAATCCGTCCCCCCGTATTCCCCGTAACCCGCAGTGGGTTACGGGGAATTCGTCGTTCCGGGGCACAGCAGTGCGCCGGCAGGAATGCTCCGAGGAGCGGATTTCCTGCCGGCGCAAAAGGAGGTGGTGATCAGCCCGTCGGTAGTGTCGCGCCCTCACGGCATGGATGCCGGCGGCTGTCGGGGAGCGATTCGAGGCTGTCCCAGTGAAGCCCGTTCAGTGCACCACCGAATGACCCGCCGCGGAACCGAGGTTCACCCGTTCGCCCGCCCTGTCACTCAGAAGTGCGGCCGGAACCCACCGGCTCGGCGCCCGGGTGGGGCCGCGCCGGAAGGGCGGCGTGCCGTCCGCTGCGTACGTGCCGTTCCACACCCCGCACCAGACGCTCCGCGGTGAACGCCGCCCCGTATACGAAGCGCATGGCCGGGCCGAAGCTCGACGCGGTCGTCAGGCCGGCCAGGAAGAGGCCGGGGACCGAGGTCTCGAAGCGGTCGCCGACGTACGGCGTGCCGTCGGTGAGGGAGCGCAGGCGGGCGTGCAGGTCCGGGGCGAGGACGGTGAGGCGGTCGGTGCTCGCGCGGAACCCGGTGGCGGCGATGACGTGGTCCGTCGTGAAGCTCAGGCTCTCGCCGGTGCGGGCGGAGGTGCGGATCCGGACGCGGCCGCCAGCGGGTGCGGCGGACTCGACGCGGTGGCCGACGCGCACGTCGACGGCGCCTTCCACGCGTTCCCTGACCCACCACGCCCCGGCCGGGCCCAGCGCGTCGGCGGCGACCCGGGCGCGGGACGGCTCCGGGAGGAGTCGGAAGAGGCCGGGGGTGCGGGCGTAGAAGGTGTTGCGCCAGCCGCAGCCGAGGCCGGTGTGCGGGGCGCGCAGCGACTCCCGCCAGGGCCGGCGCAGGGGCGGCGGCAGGGTGTTCCAGTTCACGCGCGGGGAGCGGGCGAGGACGCGGACCCGGGTGCCCTGTTCGGCGAGCAGGGCCGCGGTCTCCAGGGCCGCCTGTCCGGCGCCGAGCACCGTCACGTCCTGTCCCGCGAAGCGCCGCAGGTCGGCGTGGTGGCTGCTGTGCGAGACGTGGGCGGGGCCCAGGTCCCGTACGGCCGCGGGGATCTCGGTGAAGGGCAGCACGCCCACCGCGAGGGCCACGGCACGCGCGCGGCGGACCTCGCCGTCCTCGGTCCGCGCCTCGTAGCCGCCGTCGGGGGCGGGACGGACGCTGCCGATGAGGCGCTCGTCGACCGGGGGCGCGGCCCGCTCGGCGAACCACAGGCCGTAGGACGCGAAGTGCTCGATGGGCAGCGGACGGCCGTGTTCGGCGGGCAGGCCCTCGCGGGCGCAGAAGGCGGCGAGGCCGTAGCGGCCCGCGGGGTCCGACAGGTCGGAGGCCCACGGCTCGGACTTGAGGAACATGCCGCGCGGCATGTGGTCCCGCCAGGACGCCATGGTCCGGCCGAAGATCCGTACGTCCAGGCCGGCCGCGGCGGCGTGCGAGGCGATCGACAGGCCGTAGGGGCCCGCGCCGACGATCAGCAGGTCATGCATCGGTGACCGCTCGCTCTCTGCCGGCCTGGCCGGGCAGGACGGCGGGCGCGTGTTCCCGCGCCCGGCTCGACAGGGACGTCAGGATCGTGCGGGCGCGGCGGCCGAGGCCCTCGCGCAGCCGTCGCGCCAGGTGGCGGCGCCACTGCCGGCGCAGGGCCGCGCCGGGCCCGGGGTCGTCGCCGGCGTGCCAGGCGAGTTCGCCGGCGGGGGAGGGCGTGCGCTGACCCGGCAGTCGCACGGGCCGGGAGACCAGGCGCAGCGCGGCCAGCGGGGCGTAGTTCTCGACCACGAAGGCCCGGCCGGGCAGCGGCACCGGGGCCGGTACGGGGCGGTGCGTCAGGTCGAGGTGCAGGGCGCGGACGACGTCGGTGTCCGCGCCGTCGGTGAAGAGGCGGAACTGGGCGCCGGGGCGCGGGTTGAAGTCGATGAGGTGGTAGGCGCCGGTGGCGGCGTCCCTGCGGAAGTCGAGGTCGAAGATCCCGCGGTACTCCAGGGCCGACACCACCTGTGCGGCGGCAGCCCGCAGCGCGGGGTCGGCGGACCACTCGCCGCTCACCGTCAGGCCCGCCGCGCGCGGCCAGGAGCGGTGCTTGCGGCCCGTACCGCCGCCGCGCACGACGCCGTCCCGGCCGGCGCAGCCGTGCACGAACCAGTCGGCCCCGCGGGCCCCGGGCACGAACGCCTGGAGCAGCAGCGGGCTGCCGGCCTCGGCCCGGCGTTCGAACAGGGCGGCCGCCTCGTGCGGGGAGCCGATCACGGTCGTGCTGCGCAGGCCGGTGTCGCGGGGCAGCAGCCAGGGGCGGCTCCACTTCGCCACCGCGGGCGAGCCGAGCCGGTGCACGGCGCCGGCGGCCTCCGCCGCGGACTCGGGGGCCAGCGTCGTGGGATGGGCCACGCCGGCCAGCGCGCAGACCTCGGCGAGGGACGCCTTGTCCGCCACGCGTTCGGCCACCCCGGCGGGCATCCGGGGCAGCAGGAACCGGTCGGTGAGCTCCGCGTACAGGGCGCCGACCGCGAGGGCGCCGGCGTCGTCCAGGGGGATCAGGACGGCGGGTCCGGTGAGGCGGTGCGCGACCCGGCGCAGCACGGCGGCCACCTCGGCGAGGGAGGCGCCCGGGGCGGGCGGCGCGTGCATCCGGTGCAGGTACCGGGAGCGGCGTACGGGGCTCTCGCGGTCGTCGGCCACCAGGTGGACCTCGATGCCGGCGCGGCCGAGGGAGCGCACGGCGCCGAGGGTTCCGTGGTGAAAGGGATTCCTGTCGATCCGCAACAGGACCGCAGGAATGCGGGTGTCCAGAGGAGGCTGCAACGTCACTCTCGCTTGTCGGTCACCCATGCGGGCGATGTGGGGAAAGGCAGGATTAGAAACTCGATTGGCGCAATAGAAATACATATGACGAGGTGTCAGTGAAGTGCGGTCGGAAAACGAGGTGCAGATATGTCCCCACGGCGTCGTCAGCGCGGTAAACGTGTCGCCTTCATCGCTGCCGGGATCGTCTCGTCGGTGGCCCTGGCATCCGTGCCCGGACACACGGTGGGTGTCGTGCGTGACGCCGACCCTCCGGGCCCGGCGCCCGCGGCGCCCGCCACTCCGACCGCCCCGGCACCGCCGGCCGAGCCGCCGCTCCCGGCGGCATCAGGGGGCCCCACGGTCCCGGCGGCCCCCACGGTCCCGGCGGCTCCGGCCGTCCCCACCGCGCCCGCCGAGAGCCCGGCGGCCGGGCAGAAGGGGCCCGCCTTCGGCGCGTATCTCGACTACGGCCCGCGCGGCGTCGAGCGCATGAAGGCGCTCAGCCGCTGGCTGGGCGGGGCCGAACTGCGGGTCGGTCACACCTATCTCCCGGGTGATCGCTGGAGCAACATCGAGGGCGCCCCGAACTTCCTGGAGAAGTGGGCCGAGTGGCGCAAGGGCAAGAACGACCGGCTCTTCGTCCTCAACGTCCCGATGCTCGAACGCAACGAGGAAGGCGTCGGTGACGGCGAGGTCACCCGGTTGCTGCGGCAAGGGGCGGCCGGCGACTTCGACGACCACTTCCGCACCCTCGGCAAGCGTCTGGTGGACCTGGGCGTGCCCGACACGGTGATCGTGCTGGGCTGGGAGATGAACGGCACGACCTACACCCATCGCTGCGGCCCGGACCCGGAGTCCTGGAAGAAGTACTGGAACAGGGCGGTCACCGCGATGCGTTCGGTACCGGGGCAGAAGTTCCGGTTCGACTTCACGCCGAGCCGGGGGCGGGACGCCGTGCCCTGGACCCAGTGCTATCCCGGCGACGACGTCGTCGACATCATCGGCATGGACTCGTACGACCAGCCGCGCGGCATGTCGTTCGACGAGCAGATCAAGGAGCCGTACGGACTTCAGGAGCACGTCGACTTCGCGGCGGCCCACAAGAAGCCCATCTCGTACCCGGAGTGGGGGCTCTTCCGCAACGGCGACAACGAGCAGTACATGCGCCGCATGCTGCAGTGGATCGACGAGAAGAAGCCGCTGTACAACACCGTCACCGACTACTGCCCGCACGGCGTGTGGCAGTGCAAGAGCAACCCCGGCGCGTCGAAGGTCTACCGCGATCTGCTCTCCGGCCGTGAGGTGCTGCCGACCGATCCGACCGGACCGGCCGATCCGACCGGTCCGACGCCGCCGGGGAAGCCGCCGGGCTGTTCGCCGGTGGACCTCGGCGCGTGGGTCGAGCAGTGGATGGGCGGCAAGCTGTGTCTGCGGTTCGACTGGTGGAAGGCGCCGCGGCGCTCCTGAGGCGCCGGGCCGCCGCGGTGGCGTGAGCCGTCACGACGAGGCTCCGCCGTCGCGGCGCGCCCTGCGGTCGCGCAGGCGCCGCTTCGCCCACTCGCGGCCCGAGACGCCCCAGGTCACCGCCGACACCAGCGCGGCGGTGCGCCTGCGGGCCAGCAGATAGCGCCGGTTGGTGACCGGCTCGGGCCGCCAGTGGTGCTTGTACGGCTCGTTGCCGCGCAGCAGGCTCAGCGCGCGCGGGTGTTCGCCGCCGGTGTGGCGGGTGCACGCGTCCAGGAGCATCGTGGCGACGTCCACCTTGCGCTCCCTGAGCCGGGGGTGGGCGCCGTACAGATAGCCGCCCGCCAGCGTGCCGGAGAGCAGCGTCAGGTCCGCGGCCATCACCTCGCCGTCCAGCCGGAACTCGGTCACCACCGCCTCGCCGGCCGCGACCATCGGGCGCATGGAGCGGAGCAGGTGCTCGTGGAAGCGCGGCTGGAGGTGCTCGGTGGTCACCTTGCGCCCCTGCCACTGCAACTGGTGCAGGTGCAGCAGCCGGCGTACCGACGTCTCCACCTCCTCGACGGGGACGACCCGGCTCTCCACGCCGAGCGCCGCCAGCTTGCGCATCTTGGCCCGGGTGCGCTGCGCGCGCGGCGTCGGCAGCCGCTTGAGCAGATCGTCCATCGGCAGCCCCGGCAGCTCGAGGCAGGCGGAGTCGGAGAGCGTCCTGCGCGGGCCCGGCCACCGCTCGTACAGCCGCTCCACACAGGCCCCCGGCCGCACCTCACCGAAGTCGATCACCGCGGTACGGGCCAGCGCGTACAGGCCCGACAGGAGCGCGTCCACGCCCTCCTCGGAGCAGGAGCCGTCGAGCAGGACGTCCGTGAAGTCGGAGATCGCGCCGCCCAGCGGCTTCAGCGCGGGCACGGGCCGGTCCACCCGCATCAGCGGCGCCGCGGCGATCAGCCGCCCGCCGTCGCGGACCAGGAGCACGCGCAGCCGCCCGGGGACGCCGTACGAGCGCCACCAGGACGACAGCCAGGCATGGCTCTGGAACGGCGTCGCCGCCGGGCACGAGCGGTACAGCCGGCTCCACGGTTCGGCCAGCGCCTCGAACTCGTCCTCGTCCACGCACAGTTCGGCCCGGGGGTACGCGTCCGGCGTCACGTCGCTCACGGGGCGCTCCTCACCAGGGCCGACGCGGGACCGGGAACGGAGGCGCCCGGCACCGCCTCCGTCCGGGCGCGCGGGCGGACCAGCAGGGCGAGGCCGCCGAGCAGCCCGCCGGCGCAGCCGCCGACCAGGGACGTCACCCCGGCGGACAGCGAGGAGGGGGCGTTCGGCTCCAGGGCGCGGGAGAACGCGAGGAGTTTGACCTGGGTGCTGTCCTTGGAGTGGTTGGCGCTGTCGGCCAGCGAGCGGGCGACCGCGTTGGCGGTGACGGCGGCGGTGTCCGGGGCGGCGGTGGTGGCCGAGACCGCGATCATCGGGGCGTCGGGCGAGGTGGCCACCTTCACGCTGTCCTGGAGCTGCGCGGGCGACATGCCCGCGGCCACCTGAGCGTCGGCCAGCACCGCGAGCTGGGTGGCCACCCGGCCGTACGCCTGGGCGAACGCCAGCGCGGTCGCCGGGTCCGCCCTCTCCTGCGGCACGGCGATGACGTAACTCGTCGCCGTGTACTGCGGCGTCTGCGACAGGCCGTACCCCGCACCGGCCACCGTCCCGAGCGCCGCGCACGCCGGCAGCACCCACCAGCGGGGCAGCCGCGCGAGACGGGCGCGCAGAAGGGCAGTGCGTGGGCGCTCGTTCACGGAGTCGCTCATCGGGGGTTCACCTCCGGGGTCGGGCCGGGCACGAGGGACGCGTAGACGCCCATCAGCTGCTCGGCGCTTCGGGTGATGCTGTAGTGCCGTACCGCGGCCGGGGCCGAGCGGTGCGGCGGGACGTCGCCGCGCAGGCCGTGCAGGGCCCGCGCGAAGGAGGCGGGGTCGCTCGGGCAGTACGCGGCGCCGGGCCGCTCGCCGGGGGTGAGGCTCTCCAGGGCGGGGCAGGACGCGTACAGCACGGGAAGGCCACTGGCCAGGCCCTCCACCAGCGCCAGGCCGAAGGCCTCCTCGGGGGAGGGCGACGCGAGCGCGTCCATGGCGGACAGCAGCGAGGGCAGGTCGGGTACGGCGTCGGTGGTCCCGCCCCCGTCGGCCGGACCGGGCGCGGATCCGGGCCCGGCCTCCCGCGTCGCCGCCTCATGGGTGGACTCGCCGGCGAACCGCACCCGGTTCGCGAGGCCGAGCCGGACCGCGAGCCGCCGCAGGGCCGTCTCCTCGGGGCCGCTGCCGACCAGCAGGACGACCACGTCCTCGGGCAGCGCCGCGGCCGCGCGCAGCAGTACGTCGAACCGCTTGCCCGCGGCCAGCCGTCCCACCCCGCCGACCACGAACGCCCCGTCGGGCAGGTCAAGTTGCTTGCGCGTCCGGTCCCGGGCGGCCTGGTCGAAGCGGAAGCGCTCCACCTCGATGCCGTTCGGCACCACCCGGATGCGCTGCCGGGGCACGCCCCACCGGTGCAGCCGCGCCCCGACCGCCGGGGAGACCGCGACCGTCATCCGGCCGAGCCGCTCCCCGGCCAGATAGAGGGCGCGTACCCCCGGACCCAGCGGCCGGCCCTCCATCTGCGAGTCGCCCAGGGAGTGTTCGGTGGCCACCACCGCCCGCACCCCGGCCAGCCGCGCCGCGATCCGCCCGTATAGACAGGCCCGGTAGAGGTGGGTGTGGACCACGTCGTACCGGCCGTCCCTGATCAGCCGGACCAGCCGCGGCAGCGCCGTCACGTCGCGGTTGCCGGCCATGGCGAGGTCGGTCACGCGGACGCCGTCGGCGGTGATCCCCTCGGCCACGGCGCCGGGGTTGGTCAGCGTGACGACGTCGCAGGGGGTGGGCAAGTGGCGCAGCAGCAGCCGTAGTTGCTGCTCGGCCCCGCCCACGCCGAGCCCGGTGATGATGTGCAGGACCTTCACCCCGACACCGCCGAGCGGCGGTCGAGGACGCGGCGCCTGAGCCGGTTGGTGCGGAGTTTGAGGCGCAGCCGCCAGGCCGTGTCGTCGTGGCCGATGTGGACGCGGGGCAGGGCGAGGGGGCCGGCGAGCGGGCCGGGCGCGATGGCGCATCCGTAGCGGTAACCGGCCTCGCGGACGGCGCCGATCACCCGCTCGTCGACGTGCCCGTACGGGTAGCAGAACCCCTGCACCTCGCGGCCGGTCAGCTCGTACAGCGCCGCACGGCTGCCGCCGACCTCGCGGCGCAGCTGCCGGTCGTCGGCCTGTGTCAGGTCGACGTGGGTCAGCCCGTGCGAGGCGACCTCCATGCCGCTCTCGGCCACCTGCCGGATGCCGTCGGCGTCGAGCAGCGGCTTGCGCGGGCCCTCGGGGTCCCAGGCGTTGTCGCCGCCGAGCCGGCCGGGGAGCACGAACAGGGTGGCGGTGCAGTCGTGTTGCCGGAGCAGGGGGAGGGCCTGGTCGACGAAGTCGCGGTAGCCGTCGTCGAAGGTGAGCCCGACGAGGTTGTGCTCCTGGCCCTGCGCGCACGCCTCGAACAGGTACTTCATCGACACGCCCCGCAGCCCCTGGCGCCGCATCCACCGCAGCTGCTCGGCGAGGCGCTCGGGCCCGACGGTGATCTTGTACGGGTCCTCGGCGGGGTCCGCGACGGAGTGGTACATCGCCACCCATGCCGGGGTGCGGGGCGGCCGGAACCGCAGGAACGGCTCGGTACCGGAGGAGGTGGACGGCGTCGGCGGGGTCGGCGGGGTGGGCGGGGTGAGGTCAACGGACATGACGCAGCTTTCCGGTCACGGAGCGGAGGGCGGAAGCCCAGGGCTGCGCCCCCAGGAGCAGACCCAGGAGCACGAAGGAGACGGTCACGGCCGTGCAGCTCGCGAGGACGGCGGGGGCGGGCTCGGCCACCCGCGCGGCGCACGCGGCGCCGAGGGCCGCCGCGCCCGCGGCGGCGAGCACGAGCCGGGCCAGCTGCCCGACGACGGCGCGGATCCGGATCGGGACGGTGCGCGGGCCCATGCCGCGCAGCAGGAGCAGCGCGGTGACGCAGATGCCGGTGGCGTTCGCGGCGGCGATCCCGCGCACGCCCCAGGTGCCGACGGTGAGGAAGCCGATGCCCGCGGTGGCGACGATGCCGATGAACATCGCGTAGAGCGGGATCCAGGTGGTTCTCGCGACGGAGAAGTGCGCGCGGGCGAGCGCGCCGACCAGGGTGTGTCCGAGCAGGCCCAGCGCGTAGACGCGCATGACGGAGGCGGTCGCGGCGGTGTCCCTGGCGGTGAACGCGCCGCGCTGGAAGAGGAGTTCGATGAGCGGATGGGCGGCGGCGATGACCGCGGCGGCGCCGAGGAGCACGATGCCGCCGGCCAGGACGACGTCGCGCTGCACCCGCTCGCGGGCGCGCTCGGTCTCGCCGTCGGCCAGGGCGCGGGCGACCACGGGGAAGGTGACGGTGCAGAGCATGAGCGAGAGGGTCATCGGCATCTGCGCGACCTTCTGCGCGTAGTTCAGGTGCGAGATGGCCCCGGCGGGCAGCGAGGAGGCGAGGAACCGCTCGATGAGGACCTGGGACTGGCGGCACAGCGCGAAGGTCAGGACGGTCCAGATGATGGCGGTCTGGAGGGTGGGGGCCGGTGCGGTGGGGGCGGGGGCCGGTGCGGGGGCGGTATCCGGTGCGGGCCGCGTCACGTCGCCCCGCGCCGTCCGCAGCTGCCGCCACAGCGACGGGGCCTGGACCGCCACCATGAGCCCGCCGCCCACGGCGACACCCGCCGCCGCGGCCCGTACGCCCAGGGGCGCGGCGAGCGCGAACAGGGCGGCGATGATGGCCGTGTTGTAGGCGACGTAGACGGCCGCGGGCGCGGCGAACCGCTGGTGGGCCCGCAGGGCCGCGCTGCAGTAGCCGGCGAGGCCGAAGGACAGGGCGCAGGTGGCCGTCAACCGGGTGCAGTCGACGGCCAGTTGCGGGTCGGGCAGGCCGGGGGCCAGCACCGCGACGAGGGCGGGGGCCGCGACGACGAGCAGGGCGCCCGCGCCGGTGAACCACAGCGTCATGCGCGGCAGCGAGGCGCGTACGAGCGCGTGGACCGGGTCGGCGGCCCCGGGCACCGCGTCGGCGCGCCGCGCGAGCGCCAGGCTGAACGCGGGTACGAGGAAGAAGGCCAGGCCGTCCTCGATGAGCAGCGTCGCCGCGAGCTCGGGAAGGGTCCACGCCACGAGGAAGGCGTCGGTGTCGGTCCCGGCGCCGAAGAAGTGCGCGAGCGCCTGGTCGCGCACGAGCCCGAGCAGCGACCCGGCGACGGACAGCACGGCGGTGACGAGCGCGGCCTTGGCGAGGAACGAGCCGCCGGGCTTGGCGGAGGGCTTGGCGATGCGCCCGGCGGAGGGCTCGGCGGTGGCCTCGTGGGAGGCTTCGGCGCCGGGCGGTCGGGTGGTCGCGTCGGTGCCGTCGCCGGACGGGTCGGTGGTCGTGCCGGCGGGCTTCCCGAGGACCGGCGTACGCGGAGCCGTTCCCCGCGCAACCTCCGCGACCACCTCAACCGGAGATCCCGCGACCTCCGCCCCCTCCGCGACCACCACGACCGGCGATCCCGCGGCCTGCGGCTCCGGCCCCGCCGCCCCCGTCGGCCCGGGCTCCGGACGTGTTGTCGTCATCGCGTGCCCGCCCCTCCCGGCCGGGTGCGCGTGCGTGCGCCCACCGCCCACCACGCCACCGCGCCGAGGGCCACCGCGGTCAGTACCGTGGAGGGGCCGCCGATGTCCGCGTACATGAAGTCGATCAGCTGCCAGACCAGCAGGCCGCAGGCCACCAGCGCGCAGTCCAGCTCGGGCCCGCCCGGACCGCCCGGCCTCCCCGGACCGCCCCGCCGGACCCGCTGCCGGCTCCACCGCCGCACCGCGCACACCACGAGGCCCGCCCAGCCGCCGACCAGCGCGGTCAGCCCGAGCAGGCCCTGTTCGCCGAGGACGAGCAGGTACATGTTGTGCGGGGAGAGCAGCGGCTGGCGCACGAAGCCGCTGCCGGCGCCCGCCGTGTCGCTGCCGGAGGACAGGGCCAACGAGGCGTGGCTGTCGCGGTATTCGGGAAAGCCCTTCAGCCCCACCCCGGTCACCGGGTGCTCGCGCCACATGTCGGCCGAGGCCGCCCACATCGTGTAGCGGTCGATGACCGACTGGTCGGGGGCGTCGGTGACCTGGGTGATGCTGCTCAGGCGCTCCTGCAGCATCGCCGAGCCGAACCCGAGCCCCGCCACCAGGACCACCGCCGCCGCGCCCGCGGCCAGCAGCACCTGCCCCGCCCGGCGCACCCCGGCGAGCAGCAGCACCGCCGTGCCGGCGGCCGCGGTGGCGATCCACGCCCCGCGGCTGAACGACAGGGCGAGCGGCACGAACAGCAGCGCCGCGCACCCCACGGCCGCCGACCGCTGGCGCGGCGAGCGGGGGCGGAAGGCCAGCGCCAGCGCGCAGACGAGACCGTACGAGACGACCGTGGCCATGCCCATGACGTCGGTGGAGCCGAAGGTGCCGACGGCGCGGATGTCCTCGCCCATGTACGAGGCGCCGGTGCCGGTGAGGTTCTGGTGCACCCCGATGACGCCCTGATACAGCCCCAGTCCGACGAACGACCAGGCCAGCAGCCGGAAGTGGTCGGCGTCGCGGATCAGCATCAGGACCGCCGCGGGCACCAGCACGAAGATCTGCAGATAGCGGGCGGCCCCGGCGACTCCGGTCGACCCCGACGAGGCGCCGAACGCGGCCACGGTGATGCCGACGACCGGCATCCCGAGCAGGATCGCGGCGGTCCGGGTCAGCGGCCGCTGCCGGGCCCGCACGGCGCGTACGACGCAGAACCCGACGACGAGGGCGGACACCGCGTCGGCCACGGTCCCGGTGCCGCCGCCGTCGGCGGAGCCGCCCTCGGCCGGCACCGGCAGCGCGAGCAGCGCGACGACGAGGACCACGGGAAGGACCGGGGCGTACCGCCGCAGCCAGGGCAGCGCCGCCTCGTACGGGCGGGCGCCGGGACCGGCCGCGGGCAGCGGCCGGGGCTCGGGCAGGGCGGGGGACGGGACGTGGGCCACTGCTCAGCTCCCCGTGCGGCGTACGAGGCAGCCGAGGGTGCGCAGCAGGATGCACAGGTCCTGCCAGAACGACCAGCTGTCGATGTAGGCGTTGTCGAAACGGCACCGGTCCTCGATGGAGGTGTCGCCGCGCAGTCCGTGGATCTGGGCGAGCCCGGTGATACCGGTCGGCATCCGGTGCCGCTGGGCGTAGTGCGGATAGGTCTGGCTGAACTGGGCGACGAAGAAGGGCCGTTCGGGCCGCGGACCGACGAGGCTCATGTCACCGCGCAGCACGTTCCACAGCTGCGGCAGCTCGTCGAGCGAGGTGCCCCGCAGGAACCGGCAGAAGGGGCTGATGCGGTGCTCGTCGGCGACGCTCCACCGGGTCGCGGCCTCCTGCGGGTCGGCGGGCCGGTGGGTGCGGAACTTCAGCAGGGTGAACAACTTCCCGTCCTTGCCCACGCGTTCCTGCCGGAAGATCACTCCGGGCCCCTCCACGGTCCGCAGCACCAGCGCGCAGACCGCGAGGACCGGTGCGGCGGCCAGCAGCAGCACGCCCGACACCGCGATGTCGAGGAGCCGCTTGCCGAGGCCGGTCGGGCGGGTCCGGGTGGGCGTCAGGGGGCGGCAGGCGAACCCGGCCACGTACCGCAGGGGCCCGCCCGGCGCGGGCGCGAGGTCGGGGCAGCGCGGTTCGAGTTCCCACAGGTCGCAGCCGAGGCCGCTCAGCGCGGGCAGCAGCCCGCCGGATCCGGGGCCGCGGTCGGTGAGGAGGAAGACGGCGCGCACGTCGTTCTGGATCACGGCGCGGTGCAGCTCGTCCTCGGTGCCGAGCACCGGCAGTTCGGGGCCGGACCCGGGCCCCGCGTCGGCGTCGGGGCCGTCCTCGCGCGGGAGTTCGGGGGTCTCGCTCACGATGCCGACGGGCCGCACGCCGCAGCCGGGCCGGCGCAGCAGCGCCGCGGCGACCGCGCGCGCCGGGCCGGCGGGCCCGACCACCAGGGCGGGCCGGGGTCTGCGCACGGTGGCGGTCCGCCGGTGGCGGTGGACCAGCGCGCGCCCGCAGTAGGCGAGCAGGCACTGCACGGCGGCCGCGGCGGCCAGGGTGCCCGGCGCGGGCGGCGCGGGCAGGGGCAGGGCGGAGGCGAGGACCAGCGTGACGCACCAGCCGAGCGCGATCCGCCCGGCGAGCGCGGGCACCTGGGCGAGGGTGTCGGCGGGCAGCGCCGCGTACGCGTACAGCCGGCCCTGCCCGTTCAGGAACAGCACACAGGCCACCAGCAGCGGTGCGAGGACGGCCTGGTGGCGCGGCTCGTCGAGCAGTGGCAGGCCGGCCAGCGCGGCGGCGCAGTCGACGGCCACCAGGGCGGCGGCCGAACGCCGGCGCCGCGCGGGGCGGCGCGCGGAGGTGCCGGCCCGCGGGCCCATGGCCTCGCGTGGCGCGACGACGAAGGTGCCGGGCGGAGCCTGGATGTCCTGCCGTGGCTGACCCGATGAGGAGGCGACGGTCCGTTCCGCACTCACGAGGTGGTGCACTCCCTCTGTCCGGTGGGCGCCGTGCCCAGTAGCTCGCCGTACACCGCGTCGGTGGCGGCGGCGGTGCGCCGCGCGTCGTGGTGGTCCAGTACGTGCTGACGGCCTCGCTGCCCCAACGAGTCACGGAGCTTTTCGTCCCGCAACAGAGCGATCAGGGCGCGGGAGAGTGCCGCGGGGTCCTCCGGCGGCACGAGGGCGTGCGCGCGGTGGGCGGCGGGCAGACTCTCCCGCGCCCCGTCGACGTCGGTGATCACGACCGGGCGGGCGCAGGCCATGGCCTCCAGCGGGGCGAGCGCCATGCCCTCCCAGCGGGACGGCAGGACGACGACGTCGGCCGCCCGGTACCAGGGGGCGGCGTCGGCCGCCTCTCCGGCGAACGCCACCCGTGGCCCGGCCCGCTCCCGCAGCCGGTCCGCCTCGGGGCCGTCGCCGACCAGCACCAGACGCGCCTCGGGCACCTGCGCGGCCACCGTCGGCCACGCGTTCAGCAGCACGTCCTGCCCCTTCTGGCGGCAGAGTCGTCCGACGCACACCACCAGCGGCACCCGCGCGCCGGGCGTCTCGCCCGGGCCCGCCGGGGTGAACCGCGCGGTGTCCACGCCGTTGGGGATCACCGTGTACGAGCCGTCGACGCCGGCCCGCCGCCCGGTGACCCACTCGGCCTCGCTGACGCAGACGATCCGCGTCGTCCACCGCGCCGCGAGCCGCTCCCAGAGCCGGGCGAGGAGCGCGGTGACGCCGCCCACCGCCTCGAACGACCAGGCGTGCGGCTGGAAGACGGTGGGGACGTCGCCGCGCAGCGCGAGCCGCGCGGCGAGCCCGGCCTTGGCGCTGTGCGCGTGGACGAGCGCCGGACCGACCGCGTCGACGACGCGCCGCAGCGCCCGCGTCTCGGCCCGCAGGCCGGGGCCGGGGGAGCGGGACGCCGTCCAGGGGTGGACGTGTACGCCGGCGTCCAGGTCGGCCAGCGCCCGGGGCAGGAACCCCGTCGCGGGGCAGGCGACGTGCACCTCGGTGCCGGCCGCGGCCTGGGCGGCGACCAGGTCGACGACGACCCGCGCCACGCCGCCCTCGACGGGCTGGCTGACGTGCAGGATCCGCGGGGGAGTGGGTGCTGAAGGCAGAGGCATGCGCGACTCCCTTGAGTCAGTGGCAACGCGGAGCCGGGTGCGGGGGCGGAGTAACACGCGCTATCGCCGCGCGTCGACGGCGGCGAAGACCACGCCGGCCCACGCCGGATCCTGCGACGCGAGGTGGACCGTCAGATCGCCACGCCGCGCGCCCGGCCCCGTGGCCAGCGGATAGACGTCGGAGTCGTAGCCCAGGGTGGTGGGATACGCGGGGGTTCTGCTGATCGGCCTTCCGGGCTCGCTGATGGTCGAGTTGAGCGCGTCGCCGACGGGGTTGGCGTCGTCCGTCAGCGGGACGACCGGACCCCGGCCGGCCGACACGCCGACGGTGTCACCGCGCCGCCCCCGGTCGCCGTCGTAGGCCACCACGCCGACGACCCCGCCCGCCGCCCGGGCGGGCACCCCGCGCAGCCGCACCGCCTGCCGGTGCCCGCCCGCGCCGGTCCGCTCGAAGCCGTCCCACAGGGCCAGGTGGCGCAGCGGCTGCGCGGCGTTCTCGTAGGCCACCACCAGCGTCCAGCCGCCCCAGGCACCGGCCTTGGAGTGCCCCTTGGCGACGTTGACCTGGGCCACGGTGTACGCCCCCGCGCCCGAGGCGCGCACCAGGCGGGTGACGTCGGCCGAGGCCTGGAAGGCGTCGCTGCCGTCGGTGACGCGGTGGCCGACCGGGGTGTCGGCGACGACGGCCTTGTAACGGCCGCCCGGCTCGGCGATCAGCACCCGGCCGTTGTCCTTGGGCGGTTTCTGCTCGCCGACCCTGAGGTTGCCGCCCCAGTACAGCCGCGCGTACGACACGCGCGAGCGCGGGGGCAGACGGACCTCCGCCGTACTGGAGTTGTAGGTGTTCGGGTCGTCGTCGACGTCGACGTAGGCCATGTCGAAGTCGCCGTTCACGCCCGCGAGGCCGGCCCGCACCCCGTCGCAGGAGGCCGCCGTGCGGGTCACCGCGGCGCCGCAGGTGATCGACGCGTTGGCGGCCCGGACCACCCCGCCGTGCTGGAGCGCTCGGTACCGCTGCGCGAAATCGATGCGCGCCCTCTCGCCGCCGGGCGGGGCGGCCGAGCCGGTCCCGGTCGTCGCGAGGCAGGCGGCGAGTGCGAGGGAGACGACGAACACGCGACGCAGGCCCAGGGAGTGACGCATGACGGCGTTGGCCTTCCGAGGTGTGGAGTGTCTGAACCACAGCGGAGTGGAGTGATTCGTATGAATTGAACGAATCTGAACGCTTATGAGTGGAATGCCCTCAAGGGAAGCGCAACTGTAGCTCCTCCCACGGGCCCCTCCGTCAACCTCATGCCGTGTGTCGGAACGGTGAAGGGCGTGGCAGACGGGCGACAGCAGGCATGAAACGCGCCCTCGCGAACCGCGCGTGCGCCCCCACCTGCACTGGGATCCGATCCGGCCGCGTCAGCCCGAACGCCGTGCAGCATCACCCGTCTGGGCGCACAACTCGCCGCACCGGTTGGCAGTTGATCCCTCCGGACGGGGATCCCTCCCGTCCTTCGATACATCACCAAGGAGCAGCACTCCATGTCGCGTACCACCAAGGCTCTTGCCCTGTCCGCCGTCGCCGCCGCCGCCGTGGCCGGATCCGCGGGCGTCGCCGCCGCCGACAGCGGCGCGCAGGGTGCCGCCACCAACTCCCCCGGTGTGATCTCGGGCAACGCGGCCCAGGTTCCGGTCCACGTTCCCGTGAACGTCTGCGGCAACAGCGTCAACGTCATCGGTCTGCTGAACCCGGCGTTCGGCAACCAGTGCGCCAACGACTGACGCACCGTCCGAACGGAACGGCCGTCCCCGCACCGCGGGGGCGGCCGTTCCGCTTTCTGCCCGCCCACCGGGGGCAACCGGCCGTGCCCCGAATGGGGGCCGCGCCGCCTGCAGCCGACCATCCGTCACATCCACTTCCCACCTGCGCGGATGCCGACGCGTCAGAAGAACGGCAGCGACGATGCGCGGTCGCTCGGTTGCGGGGGGCCCGGCCCGATCCCACGGTGATCACAAGATCCGACGCATCACCGAAAGGGAACCACCTATGCGCGCTCTGCCCGTACGGCGTATCGCAGCCACCGCCCTGTGCACGACGCTGCTCATCGGCGCGGCCGGCCCGGCCTTCGCCACGCACGGTGACGGCTCCCGCGACGAGATCCGGGCCGCACAGAGCGCCCCGGCCCCCGACCCGAAGGCCCTGCTCGGGCAGGCCCAGCAGCTGGGCGCTCTCGGTGGTGTGCTGACCCCCGTCTCGGACCTGCTCACCGCGGTGCTCAAGGCGAAGGACGGCAAGCTCCCCCCGCAGGACGTCAAGAAGCACGCGGACGCGGTGAAGAAGGCGCTCGAGGCGGTCGCCAAACCGCCGGCCAAGGCGGCCGGTGACCCCGCGGCGGCGCTGCCGCAGCCGCCCGCCGCGCCGCAGTTGCCGGCCATGGGCGCCCAGCGCGACGCCCGCGCCCCGATGGACCCCAAGGCCGACGCCGTCACCGGGCTGCAGAAGGCGGTCGACGCCCTGCTCAAGGCCGCCACGGCCGGTGACCCGAAGGCGCTGCTCGCCGCGGTCCCGCCGGTCCTCACCGGTCTGGTCAACACCGTCGTCGCCACCGTCCTCGGCGGCGGGCTGCCCGCGCCGAACCTGCCGGGCCTGCCCAAGCTGCCCGCGCTCCCCAAGGCGGAGCCGCCGGCCGCCGCCCTGCCGCAGGCGCCCGGCGTCTGACGCCACGGTGGACGGCCCTCGCCGGTGGCCGCACGCCGCAGCCCGCCGTGCCGATTTCCTCGGCCCGGCGGGCTCTTCGATTACCGCTCCGAACAGGCGGGTTGTGATGAAGAGGAGAGCCGATCGTCATGCGAGTGGGGCGCGGGAAGTTCTGAACCGGAGAGTTTCCGTACCGGTCTGCGCTCGTTAGCACCGGAGAAGAGAGACAACAGGCAGACGATGCCTGGACGGTGCTCCCCAAGGCGACACGCGTTGCCAAAGAAAGGAACATGATGAAGGCCCTGAAGGCTGTCGCTGTCCTTGCCGGTTCACTCGCCCTCGCCGGCTCCGCCGCGCCCGCGTTCGCCGACGACCTGACGCCCACCAGCCTGAACGGCGGTCTCGACACCATCGCCGGCAAGGCCCTGCTCGACGCCAAGCCGGTCAGCACGAACATGCTCGACACCGAGAACAAGGACTCCGTGGTCAACACGGTCGCGGACGTCGTGGACGGCCTGAACTCCGCCGGTGGCCCCACCGAGCTCCTGGGCGGCCTCCCCCTCGCCAAGTAGCCCCCGCAGTACCCGGCCCGCCGGGCGCCGTCCGAGACACGCAAGGGCCGGTCACCTCTTCCACGGACCGGCCCTTCGGCGTGCCGGGCCCGCGCACCGCGTCGGGGGAAAGGCAGTTCGGCCGCGCGCACACGTGGCCGCCGTTCCGTTGACCCCATCGTGTGATGGTGGCCCCCGGTTGGGCCACCCGGGTGACAACGGCACCGGACCGTCCCGTCCCCGTCTATACGGTTCCGTCCATGACCTCTACTTCCAGCGAACAGCGCGCCTTCCAAGCAACTGATCTGGGAACCCTGGCTGTTCTCGCCTGGAGCGGCGAACACCCCGAGGACGAGAAGGACATGCCCTTCCTCCTGGCCTACTGCCTCGGTGACGCCGAAGGCGGCCCGGAGGCCACGGCCGAGGCGATGCGGGCCCTGCTCGACGAGGCGGGACTGCCCGTCGGCGGCCCCGTCATCGACGGCGCGCGCACCCCGTCCCTGCCGGTGAGCCTGCTCGTCCAGGGCGACCACGCCGTCGTCAACATGCCCCACCTGAACGCCCAGTGCGGGGTGCCGCCGGAGTGGCTCGCCGCCGTCAAGCAGCGCGGCCACGCCTACTTCATGGCCACCACGCGCGCGTGGCCCGAGGCCGTCCCGGGCGAGCCGGTGCCGGAAGAGGTCCTCGCCGCCTTCGCCGGTGACGAGGAGACCATGCTCAACGCCGCGCACTGCCTGCTCCCCGCGCGCAGCCTGCGCTGATGCGGCACACCACCGCGCCCTCGCACCGGGTACCGCTCCAGGCGGTCGGCGGACCCGGCGCGTCCGCCGCCCCGCCCGCCGCGGACGCCAGCCCGGAGCAGTCGGCGGGCCGGATGTTCGGCCTGCTCCTGGTGGTCACCGGTGCGGCGGGGCTGCTGGCGGCCTGGGTCATCACCCTCGACAAGAACAAGCTGCTGGAGGACCCGGACTTCGTCCCGGGGTGCAGCCTCAACCCCGTGGTCGCCTGCGGGAACATCATGAAGAGCGCGCAGGCCTCCGCCTTCGGCTTCCCCAACCCGATGCTGGGCCTCGCCGCGTACGCCGTGGTGATGGGCGTCGGTGCCGGGCTGATCGGCGGCGCGCGCTTTCCCCGCTGGTACTGGCTGACCTTCAACGCCGGCACGCTGTTCGGCGTCGCGTTCTGCTCCTGGCTGCAGTTCCAGTCCCTCTACCGCATCCACTCGCTGTGCCTGTGGTGCTGTCTGGCCTGGGCCGCCACCCTCCTCATGTTCTGGTACGTGACGTCCCACAACGTGCGGTGCGGATTCCTGCCCGCCCCCGAGGGCCTGCGCGTATTCCTGGCCGAATTCACCTGGCCCCTTCCCGTGCTGCACATGGGCGTCATCGGCATGCTCATTCTGACGCGCTGGTGGGATTTCTGGACCAGCTGAATTCGCGCGGCGAAAGGACGATTCCCTCCCCCATGAAGCAGACGATCACCCGCCGCCACCTCATCGGGACCGCGGCCGCGGCGCTCCTCGGCGCCGCCGGCGTCGTCCGCTCGCTGCCCGACCCGCCCGAACCGGAACCGCCCGTGCCGGACCCGGCACCGGCGGGCGCGCCGGGCCCGGCGGACGGCACGCCGTTCGACGAGCTGTACCGGGGCCGGCGCATCCAGGGCGGGCCGGCGGCCGCTCAGGAGGCGGCCGCAGCGGGCGGCTGGCAGGTCACCGTCGACGGGCGCCCGCTCGGACTGATGCGCCGCGCGGACGGCAGCTACCTCAGCATGGTCGACCACTACGAGTCGCACGCCACCCCGCTCGCCGCCGCGCGCGGAGCCGTCGACGCCCTCGGGCCCCTGCGGGCCCTGACCGGCCGCGGCCACTGAGCCGCAGGACCCCTGCCCCGACCGCAGAAGGGACGGCCATGGCCGCCACGCGCAGGAACCAGAGCAGCCTCAGCCGCGCGGAGCGGCGCCGCTTCGTGGACGCGGTCCTGGGGCTCAAACGGCGCGGTCAGTACGACGAGTTCGTCCGCATGCACATCGACTTCTACGTGTCGGACGGCGACCGGGAACTCCGCGTGGCCCACATGACGCCCTCGTTCTTCCCCTGGCACCGGCGCTTCCTGCTCGAGTTCGAGCGGGCCCTGCAGAAGATCGACCCCGGTGTCACCGTCCCGTACTGGGACTGGACCAGGAACCGGACCACCGGCGGCTCGCTGTGGGGCGCCGACCTGATGGGCGGCAACGGGCGGAGCTCCGACCGCCAGGTCATGACCGGGCCGTTCGCCCACAGGAACGGGCACTGGACCATCAAGGAGGACGTCACCGACGGCGCGTTCC
This sequence comes from Streptomyces sp. NPDC041122, assembly GCF_055592445.1. Classification (NCBI taxonomy): domain Bacteria; kingdom Bacillati; phylum Actinomycetota; class Actinomycetes; order Kitasatosporales; family Streptomycetaceae; genus Streptomyces; species Streptomyces sp. NPDC041122. Next base: position 578,466 of record NZ_JBVIYQ010000003.1, read on the forward strand.
TCACCCGCGACCTCGGCCGCTCCCAGGACCCCGTCGACCTGCCCACCGCCCAGGACGTGGAGTGGGCCATGTCCGACGGCCGCTACGACGTCGAGCCCTGGGACTCCACCTCTCCCGAGGGGTTCCGCAACAAGCTGGAGGGCTGGACGTCGGCGCGGGGCAAGGAGCGCTGGCGCAACCACAACCGCGTCCACCGCTGGGTCGGCGGGCACATGCTGGGCGGTGCCTCGGTGAACGACCCGGTGTTCTGGCTCAACCACGCCTTCGTGGACCTGCTCTGGGACCGCTGGCAGCGCCGCCACCCCCGCTCCGCGCCCTATCTGCCGGCCCGCCCGCCGGAGCTCGGCTCGGCCCAGTACCAGCGCATCGTCGCCCGCCACGAACCGATGCCGCCGTGGGACGTCGCCCCGGACGCGCTGCTCTCGCACAAGGGGCAGTACACCTACGGCAGTTAGTCGCAGTTGGTCCCGCCGCCAGTCCTGCCCCGTGGGCCGGAACATGACGAAGCCCCCGGCGGACAAGCGTGCCGGGGGCCGGTCGGGGACGGCTCAGCCGCCGTAGCCGGGGCCGTGGTGGTCGCCGCCCGGGTTGGCGCACGTGTTGCCGAACGTCGGGTTCAGCAGGCCGATGACGTCGACGGTGTTGCCGCACACGTTCACCGGGACGTTGACCGGGACCTGGAGCAGGTTGCCCGAGAGCACACCGGGGGAGTTGGCGGCGGCACCGGACGCATCGGCGTCCGCGGCGGCCACACCCGCGCCGGCGAGGACGACGACACCGGTGCCGAGCGTGGCGACGGCAGCCTTCGCGATGCGAGACATCACGTTCTCCTTAAGTTCGGGAAAGAGCGGCTGCCGACACGCAGCCGCATATTTTCTAACGGCGCCCGTCGAGCCGAGGTCACGGCGTCCGGCGGTTCGAATGAAGGCGTGCGGTTTCGATTCCCGGAATGCGACAAGATTTCGCCGGGCGCGCGGCGAATGCGCTTCCTGAGTGAGGGCTCGGTGAAAGCCGTGTCCTTCGGCGGGTTCCGCCGGTTCTGAAAACATGACATCAGCACGACGACTCATCGCCGCCGTCTCGCTGGCCGCGGGAGCAGCGGCCCTTGCCACCCCGGCGGCCCACGCGGCCACGCCCGCCCAGGACACGGCCTCGCCCTCGGTGGTGGGCGCCCTCGACGCGCTGGGCACGTCCGGCATGCCCGAGGAGCAGCGCGCCAAGGTGCCGACCGTGGAGAGCCAGCTCGGCGGTATCCAGCAGCTCAACCAGCTGCACCAGCTCACCGACCTGGTGGCGCCCGTCACGAACGCGCTGCCCGCCGTTCAGTGACCGACGCCGGTCACAGCAGCTGAACCCCGCGTCCGGCGAGGTACTTCACCGGATCGATGTCCGACCCGTATCCGCGACGGGCCCGTATCTCCAGATGGAGGTGCGGGCCCGTCGCGCGTCCGGTCGCCCCGCTCCTGCCCAGCAGCGTCCCGGCCCGTACCTCCGCGCCCACGCGGACCGAGACGCGCGAGAGGTGGGCGACGAGGGAGTAGTGGTCGTCGGGCATCCGGACCGTCACGGCGTTGCCGTACGCGCCCGACCAGCCGGCGACGAGGACGACGCCGGCGCCCACCGCGTACACCGGCGTGCCCTGCGGGACGGCCAGGTCGATGCCGGTGTGGTGCCCGGCGAGCCAGTCGCCGCGGACCCCGTAGGCGGCGCTGACCCGGAAGCTGCGGCGCAGCGGCATCGCGTACTTCTGCGGCGGGCCCTGCGCCGGCCCGCGGACGCCCTCCTCGCCGAACTCCTCGTCGGCGGCGGCCAGGGCGTCCTCGAACCCGGCGTCGTACTCGTCGGTGCAGTCGTGGTCCGGCCGGGCGGCGGCGCGCGCGGGGGCCGGCCACATCGCCCCGCCGGCCAGCAGCCCCGCAGCGGCACCCAGCGCCCGGCGCCGGGTGAGGACCGTCTCCGGCACGCTCGCTATGTCATGTTTCATGTCCGCCAGCACACTGGCGCGCGGCCCGGCCCGCATCCCGGGTGAGCCGCCTGGCGTACGGCCGCCCGGGTGCGCCGAAGGTCACGCGGGCGGGGCGACGCCCTCGTCCGTGCTGCGTTCGGCGGGCGGCGGCCAGTGCGGGCGGGCGGCCTCCGGCAGGGAGCGCAGGGCCTGGCCGACCGAGGTGTGGGAGGAGAACAGGGAGGTGCTCCCGCTGTGTTCGAGCAGCGTGGCCAGCCGGCGCCCCACCCCGGCGAGCATCAGGTCGCCGGCCCGGCGGCGCAGCAGCCAGTGCAGGGCGAGCAGGCAGTTCAGGCCGCGGGAGTCGCAGAACGTCAGCGCGGTCACGTCGAGGACGATGTGGCGGTGGCCCGCGTCGACCGTGCCCGCCACCGTGTCCATGAAGAACTTCTCGGAGGCCTGGTCGAGTTCGCCGCTGAGCCGCAGGACGGCGCAGACGTCGGAGTGCGCGATGCGCGACATGGCCAAGCGGTGGGGCGGCGTACCCATCACACCTCCAGGGGCCCTCGAAGGGTGCCGTCGCGGCGTCGGGTCCAAAGCGGCGCGGACGATCTGCTCTCTGCGGGTATACAGGATCGGCAGGGAGACGTCAGCCACTACGGACAAGTCACAGCTGACACCCCTGCCACTCCGGCCATCATCGCGGGGCTCCGCCGGGCCGGGCACGGCGCCCGTTCAGTCGCGGCGCATATGGCGGGCCCGGTGCCTGAGCCACGCGCCGAGCACCACGAGGACGATCGCGGCGCCGCCCAGGGCGACGAGGCGCGAGGTGCTCCCGGTCTCCGCGAGGTGGGGCGCCCGCGGGGTGGAGCCGAGGGCCGGATCGGGGGCCGGAGAGGGGTGGGTGGCGGGGGACTCCTGGCCGTGGCCGTCGGTGTGGACGACCCGGTCGGCCGGGGGTGCGACCGCCGTGGCGGCGGGCGGGGGGACGGCCTGGGCCGACGCGGGCGGGGCGGCCAGGGCGCCGAGCGCGGAGACGGCGCTCGCCAGCAGGGACAAGGAGACGTGGCGCCGGTGGGTGCGGTGCATGTGGGGTGTTCCTTACGGAGGCGGCTCGAAGGGCCGGTCGCGTGCGAAAGGCCAGTCGTATCTGACGATCAATGCGCCGCCCGTGACGTACGGGCCCCTGTCGGCGAATCGGGGCGGCAATTCACCCGTCCGTCCGGCAGAACGGCGACACCGTGTCCGCCTTCGGCCGTGACCGGCCGCCCCCCGCATACGTTGGTCCTCCGCGTTGCCCCTCCTCCCGAACGAACGCAGGAGCGTGCGTGAAGATCGATTGCGTGGGCGGCGGCCCCGCCTCCCTCTACCTGGCCGTGCTCGCCAAACTCCGGGACCCGGCCCACGAGATCACCGTCCATGAGCGGCACGCGGCCGGCGACGGGTACGGCTGGGGCGTGACCTACTGGCCCGACCTCCTGGCGGACCTGTACGCCCACGACCCCGAGTCGGCCCGCCTGATCGAGGAGCGGTCCGTGCGCTGGCGGGGCGGCTTCGCCCACGTCGGCGACCGGACCACCGCCCACGACTCCGACCCCGGCCACGCCGTCGGCCGCCACCGGATGCGGTCCGTCCTCGCCGACCGGGCGCGGGCCCTGGGGGTGCGGCTGGAGTTCGGCCGGGAGATCACGGACGTCGGCGAGCTGGCCGGCGCGGACCTCGTCGTCGCCGGGGACGGCGCGCACAGCAGGCTGCGCACCGCCCACGCCGACGCGTTCGGCACCCGGGTCACCAGGGGCGCCAACCGTTTCGTCTGGCTCGGCACCACCCGGGTGTTCACCGAGTTCACCTTCGCCTTCGTCGAGACCGACGAGGGCTGGATCTGGGCGTACGCGTACGGCTACAGCGACGAGCACAGCACCTGTGTCGTGGAGTGCTCGGACGCCACCTGGCGAGGGCTGGGGTTCGACCGGCTCGACCACGCCGAGTCCCTGCGGCTCCTGGAGAAGCTCTTCGCGGCCCCGCTCGACGGCCACCCGCTGCTCGGCGGCAGGGACGGCGAGAGCCACGCCCGGTGGCAGATCTTCCCGACGGTCACCAACGCGGCCTGGTCGCACGGCAACCTCGTCCTGATCGGCGACGCCGCGCACACCACCCACTACTCCATCGGGGCCGGCACCTCCCTCGCGCTGCGCGACGCGATGAGCCTGGCCGGCGCGCTGGGGAGGATCGCCGGGCCCGCGGAACTCCCCGCCGCCCTCGCCGCGTACGAGAGGGAGCGCAAGCAGGCCCTGCTCTCGATGCAGAGCGCCGCCCGGCACAGCGCCCAGTGGTACGAGAACCTGCCCCGCTACATGGGCCTGGAGCCGCACCAGATGTTCGCCCTGCTCGGCCAGCGCCACTCGCCGCTGCTGCCCTATGTGCCGCCGCAGCTCTACTTCCACCTGGACCAGGCCGTCGGACGGCTGCAGGCCCTGCGCTGGCTCAAGCAGCGCCTGGGGCCGCGCCTCGCCCGCACCCTGCAGAGCCGGCACGGCACGGACCGGGCACGTCCGGGGGAGTGACGGTCACCGCTGGGCGCGGGCCAGCCGGGTGAGCGTACGGATCAGGCCGCCCGGCGCGCTCTCCGCGGCGGGGTCGGCGCCGCCGCCGGGGGAGACGGATCCGATGACGGCGTCTCCCGCGTGGACGATCAGTTCGCTCGGCAGGCCGAGCAGGCGCGCCCGGTGGACGACCGAGGCGGCGTCGCCGGAGAAGCAGGCGCTGAGGTCGAGGATCAGCACGTCCGGCAGCAGCACCCGGGCGCGGGCCAGGGCCAGGCCGCTGTCATGGGTGTGGGACAGGACGCAGACGTCCGGGACGCTCTCGATCCGGGCGATCAGGTCCTGCGCCTGTTGTCGCCCGACCAGGACCAGCACGGTAAGCACGTCCCCATCCTGCCCCGGGGCCCCGGCCGTGTCCTGAGCGACGGGGCCACCGAGGGGTGCCGCGGGCGGGCCGGGGCGCCGGGCGCGGGGTCAGCGCGACTGGAAGGACTGCGAGCTGGTCTTCACGGACTTCAGGCCCATCTCGGCGACCGTGAGCCCGGTCTTGCCCGCGTCCAGGACCTCCTTGCCCGTCCCGGTCGGGTCGGTCAGGGCCTCGCCGACGACCCGGCCCATGTGGCGGTTGCCCTCGTCGGCCACGGCGGCCTGGGCGGGGGCGGCGGTGGCGACGGCGGCGGCAGCGGCGGCGACGAAGGACAGGGAGGCGAGCATGCGCGTGGAGTTGTTCATGGTCTCTCAAACGGTGGAACGGTCCGTGAGGGTGCGCCGCCGCCGTCAGGAATCCGGGCAATTCCACCGTCCGAGCGATCTGTGCCGTTCCCCCGTTCTCCGCCGCGGTCTGTGAGGGTGGGGATCCGAGCACGTCCGTTTTGAGGTGAAAGGAACACCATCGTGGGGCTGCACCAGGTGTCCTCGGGGACCCGTCAGGCGTACGACGACGTCTACAGCACGCCGATCAGCGCGCGGCGGCTGCCCGCCCACCGGATCCCCGAGCACAGCTCCGACCCGCGCGCGGTCGCCGCGATGGTCGGCGACGAGCTGGCCCTCGACGGCAACTCGTCGCAGAACCTCGCCACGTTCTGCACGACCTGGGCGGAGCCCGAGGTGCACCACCTCATGGACCTGTGCCTGGACAAGAACATGGTCGACAAGGACGAGTACCCGCAGACCGCCGAGATCGAGTCCCGGTGCGTGCACATGCTCGCCGACCTGTGGAACGTCCCGGACGGCGGGACCACCATGGGCTGCTCCACCACGGGATCCAGCGAGGCGGGCATGCTCGGCGGGCTCGCCCTCAAGTGGCGCTGGCGCGAGGCGCGCAGGGCGGCGGGCAAGCCGGCCGACCGGCCCAACCTCGTCTGCGGCCCGGTGCAGGTCTGCTGGGAGAAGTTCGCCCGCTACTTCGACGTGGAGCTGCGCCAGATCCCGCTGGAGCCCGACGCCACCGGACTGCGCCCGCACCAGCTGCGGGAGTACGTCGACGAGAACACCATCGGCGTGGTGGCGATCCTCGGCGTGACGTTCACCTGCGACTACGAACCCGTCGCGGAGATCGCCGCCGAGCTCGACGCGATCCAGGCGGAGACCGGCCTCGACGTGCCGATCCACGTGGACGCGGCCAGCGGCGGCTTCGTCGCGCCCTTCCTCCAGCCGGAGCTGGTCTGGGACTTCCGGGTGGCGCGGGTCGTCTCCATCAACTCCTCGGGCCACAAGTACGGGATGGCGCCGCTCGGGGTCGGCTGGATCGTCTGGCGCACGGCCGGCCACCTCCCCGAGGACCTGGTCTTCCGCGTCGACTACCTGGGCGGCGACATGCCGACCTTCGCCCTCAACTTCTCCCGGCCCGGCGGCGAGATCGTCGCGCAGTACTACACGCTGCTGCGCCTCGGCCGCGAGGGCTACCGCAAGGTGTACGAGGCGTGCGCGGCCAGCGCGCGGGCGCTGGCCGACGAGGTCGCGGACATGGGCCCGTTCACGCTGCTCTACGACGGCCGCGGGGCGCTGCCCGCCGTCTCCTGGACGCTCACCGGCGGCGCCTCGCCCTCCGGGTTCACGCTCTACGACCTCACCGAGCAGCTGCGCACGCGGGGCTGGCAGGTCCCGGCCTACCCGCTGCCGCCGGAGCGCCACGAGACCGTGATCCAGCGGGTCCTGGTCCGGCACGGCATCGGCCACGACAAGATCATGCTCCTCGCCGCGGACCTGCGGGCGGCGGTGGAGCGGCTGTCCGGCGGGTCGACGGGGGCGCCGGAGACGTCGGGGTTCCATCACTGAGGCGAGCGGGCGGGCGTGCGTGCGCGGCCGGGGCCGGTGCGGCCGGCGGCGGTCAGAAGTGCATCATCGACAGCAGTTCGGGGCTGCGCATCCCGGCCCGCACCTCCGGCAGCCGCTGTCCGGGGCGCATCCAGCCGGCCCGCTCGGCCGCGGTGACGGCGGCCGCCTCGGCCTCGTCCGCGGCGGCGTTCAGTGCGGTGTCCGTGCCGAGGGCGCCGCGGCCCGCCGCGGCCGCCGCGGCCTGCGAGGCCCTGAGCGCGGACCGGCAGGCGGCGACGGCGCCCTCGCCGTCCGCGTCGTGCGCCTGTCCCATCTGGGCGGCCTGCGCGGCGGAGGCCGCCGCGTTGCGCGCGCAGCGGGAGTCCGCCGCCGGGTCGGGGGCGGACTCGGCCAGCACGGCGAGGGCCTGGACACAGACGCGGGCCGCGTGTTCGGCCTTCCACCGGATGTTGTCGCGGGCCGGCTCGCCCTGGGGCCGGTCGGTGCCGGCCTCGGGCGGCTGCGGGTGCGGGTGCCGCTCGATGTGGTGGAAGACGGCCGCCGCGCGGGCGGCGGCGCTGGTGGCGCGCGCGGCGTGGCCGGCCCGCAGGACTTCCCCGGCGTGGGGTTCGGGTTCCGCCGTGCCGGGCGTGTGCTCGCTCATGGCCGTCTCCTCGTCTGCGGGACGCCGGGTCTCGGACGTCGGGCAGGGTGCCATGTGCGGCGCCAACAGACCAGATGTACGAGGGGACTTCACGTACGAAGGGACTTCGGGCCCGGCAGGAGGCGGCCCCGCGTCAGGGACGGGGGCCCGCGCCCTCGTCCTCGTCCGCGCTCCGGGTGTCCCCGGCCGCCGGCGTCCGTTCCCGGGGCGGCAGCAGCAGGTCCCGCTCGGGGTGCTTCTCGCCCCGCACGCTGCCCTGGATCCCGAGGTCCTGCCGGGCCGCCTCGTGGAAGGCGTTGATGGCCCGGAACGCGGCGCGGTTGCGCTCCCGCCACTCGCCGAGGGTGCCGGTGATCCGGCCGGTCGCCTGCCAGTCGATCTCGGCGACCAGGGCGTTCAGGTCGTGGCCCGCCTCGATCGCGTCGTCGCCGCCGAGCAGCATGACCCGCTCGAAGGCGCTGCCCCAGGCCCGTCCGGCGCCGGACAGGTCCTCGCGGAGTTCGTGCTCCGCGCACTCGCTCTCGCGCAGGCCCTCCCGGACCTCGTAGACGCGGACGGCCAGGGCGATCCGGGTCTTCGTCGCGTCCACGTAGTCGCCGTACGCGTCGACCTTCTTGCCGTCCCAACGGGTCAGCAACTGGTGCCGGTTCCGGCTGCGTTCCATCAGGTGGTTGGTGGCGTGCGTGGTCAGCGCGCCGAGCAACACCGCGCTGACCGTGACCAGTTGCTCCCCGATGCCCAACCTGCCGCCCGCCCCCCGCCGTAGCGCCCACGATGACCGGACGATCCTACGAGGTCGTGAGTCCGTGAGTCCGTGAGTCCGTGGCTCGGTGAGGTCAGAGGAAGAGCCCCAACGCCTCGTCCACCGACCACGTCTGCCAGCTCATGGCGAAGAAGCCGACCAGGGAGACCAGCGCCATCGTGAAGTTCTGTCCCTGCTCGGCCCAGTCGTGGATCATCAGGACCAGGTAGATCAGGTTGAGGAGGAGCCCGGCGATCAGGGCGGCCGGGGTGAGGAAGCCGGCGATCAGGCCGAGTCCCAGGGCCAGTTCGGCGTAGGCGACGACGTACGCCATCAGGCGCGGCCTGGGCTTCACCACGGTGTCGAACCCCGAGCGCACGAAGGACCACCGGTGCTTCTCGGCGATGCCCGCCGCCCAGCCGATGCCGCCGCCCTTGAACCACTCCTTCTTGTCCTTGTGGCGCCAGCTCTCCAGCCACCACAGGCCGAGCCCGATCCGGAGCACGGCCAGCCACTCGGCTCCGCTGAGCCAGATCGTCTGCATCGAGCGCCCTCCCGGTGCGGTCAACTGACGGAGCGTCAGTTCAGCGGATCGGGCGGCAACGCGCAAGGGGCCCAGTTGCGGGCGTGCGCTTGCCGTCGCCGTAGGGACGTCATAACCTCCATCTGATGGATCGTCAGATTTGGGTCGAGGAAACCGGCAGGCAGTAGGGGGCACAGCAGTGGTCAGCAGCGAGGTCGGCAGCAAGGAACTCCCCCGGGTCATCAGCGTGGACGACCACGTGATCGAGCCCGCGCACCTCTTCGAGACGTGGCTCCCCGCCAAGTACCGCGACCGGGGACCTAAGCCCTTCACCGCGGGCATCGGCGAGCTGGAGTACATCGGCGGCAAGTACCGGTTCACGACGGACCCGGCCGGCCAGATCACCGACTGGTGGGAGTACGAGGGCAGCATCTTCCCGTACAAGCGCATCATCGCCGCCGTCGGCTTCTCGCGGGACGAGATGACGCTGGACGGCATCACCCGCGAGCAGATGCGGCGCGGCTGCTGGGACCCGAAGGCGCGGCTCGCCGATATGGACGTCAACCACGTCGAGGCGTCGCTGTGCTTCCCGACCTTTCCCCGGTTCTGCGGGCAGACCTTCTCCGAGGCCGACGACAAGGAGGTCGGCCTCGCCTGCGTCCGGGCGTACAACGATTGGATGGTCGAGGAGTGGTGCGGCGACAGCGGCGGCCGGCTGATCCCGCTCTGCCTGATCCCGCTCTGGGACGTGGACCTCGCCGTCGCCGAGATCAAGCGGAACGCCGCCCGCGGGGTGCGCGCCGTCACCTTCAGCGAGATCCCCACCTATCTGGGGCTGCCGTCCATCCACTCCGGCTACTGGGACCCGTTCTTCGCGGCGTGCGAGGAGACCGGGACCGTGGTGAACATGCACATCGGCTCCTCCTCGCAGATGCCGGCCGCGTCCCCGGACGCGCCGCCCGCCGTGCAGGCCTCGCTCTCCTTCAACAACGCGATGGCCTCGATGATGGACTTCCTCTTCAGCGGCGTCCTGGTGAAGTTCCCCCGGCTCAAACTCGCCTACAGCGAGGGGCAGATGGGCTGGATCCCGTACGCCCTGGAGCGCGCCGACGACGTGTGGGAGGAGCACCGCGCCTGGGGCGGCGTGAAGGACCTGATCCCCGAGCCCCCCTCCACGTACTACTACCGGCAGATCTTCTGCTGCTTCTTCCGCGACAAGCACGGCATCGAGGCCATCGAGACCGTCGGCGTCGACAACGCCACGTTCGAGACCGACTACCCGCACGTCGACTCGACCTGGCCGCACACCAAGAAGGTGGCCGAGGAACACGTCGGGCACCTCCCCGCGGAGATCGCGTACAAGCTGCTGCGCGGCAACGCGATCCGCATGCTGGACCTGCCCTTCGACCGCGACGGCAGGTGACCGCCCGGCGGCGGGCGCCCGCCGTCCGGCCGATACGGTTCATCCGACCCCCACGAAAGAGGAGATCGGATGAGCAGCCCCCTTTCGGAGACGCTGGTCACGCTCGGCCGCCGGTACGTGCGTGACGCGCCCGGCGGTCCCGGCAAGGCCGCGCTGGCCGCCCGGTTCCTGAACCCGCGGCTGCGGGAGAACCCGCGCCGCCGCGTCGTCACCGACCGGCACGGCCTGCGGTTCGCCGTCGACACCCAGGACCTCATCCAGCGCTACGTCTACCTCTTCGGCGCCTGGGAGCCGCACATGACGCGGTGGCTGCGCGGGCGGCTCGGCGCCGGGGACGTGTTCGTCGACGTCGGCTCGAACGTCGGGTACTTCGCCGTGCTCGGCTCCCGGCTCGTCGGTGCCGGGGGGCGGGTCGTGGCGATCGAGGCCTCGCCCGTCTTCCACCGACGGGTCCTCCAGCACGCGGAGTTGAACGGGTGCGACAACATCCGCGCGGTCAACGCCGCCGTGTCGGACGCGCACAGGACGCTCACGTTCATCCTCGCCAGCTCGAACAACATGGGCGCCAACAGCATCGTCCCGTACGACGGGCCCGCCGAGTCCACCTTCGACGCCGAGGCCGCCCCGCTGCCCGAACTGCTGCGGCCCGACGAGCTCGCCGGGGCCCGGGTGATCAAGATCGACGTGGAGGGTGCGGAGGGCGGCGTCATCAGGGGACTCGCGCCGGCCCTCGACCGCCTCCGGCCGGACGTCGAGATCGCGGTCGAGGTGACGCCCGACCGGATGGCCCAACTCGGCGACTTGGCGGACGAGTTGATGAAGACCATGCGGGAGGCGGGGTTCCATCCGTACCGGCTGGTCAACGAGTACGCCGCCGACAGCTACCCGGGGGCGATCCGGCGGCCCCTGCCTCCGGTGCGCTGGCGTGAACCGGTGGTCGGGGAGACGGAGTTGGTGTTCTCGCGGATCGACGCGGAGACCTTGGACTGACCGGCCGACGGAGGGTGTGCGGCGGGAGTGACTGAGGCGGGCCCACCCCCGCCTCAGTCGCTCCCCGCCGGAAAGCGCCACGCGAACCCCGCCAGCGCCCTGGCCCGCGCCTCCACGACCGCCATGCGCGCCTCCCGCTCGCCCGCGTCGACGTGGGCGCTCTGGCCGGTCGCCTGGCCCTCCCACTTGCGGTAGAGCAGCCCCACCTCGGACGAGAACCAGCCGCGGGACACGGCGTCCAGCGCCAGCAGGAGCCCGGTGTCCTCCGAGGCCGGCAGCGCCATCCAGCCGCCCAGGGCGACGAGCAGGTCGCGGCGGACGAAGAGCGTGGCCGGGTGGACCGGCGCGCGGTAGTCGTGCGCCGCCCACCAGGCGAGCACCGTGCCCCGCTCCAGCGGACCGTGCTCCGGGTCGCCGGGGAAACCGGCCGTGGAGCCGTCGGGCAGCAGGTCGAGCACGCGCGAGGTGGCCCAGCCGACGTCCGGGTTCTCCTCCAGCGCCGCGAGGTCGCGGGCGAGCGCGCCCGGGGCGAGCTGGTCGTCGGCGTCCAGGATCTTCACGTACGCGCCGTCGGCGTGCGCGAGGGCGATGGTGCGGGCGACGCCGGGGCCGCCGGGCCTGCCCTGCCGGAAGGTCACCCGCGGGTCGTCCGGCACATACGGCGCGACCCGGTCGGTCCGGCCGTCCTCCTGGATCAGCCAGTGCCACTCCCAGCCCCCGGGGAGCTCCTGCTCGCACAGCGACGTGTACGCGTCCGGCAGGAAGGCGGCCGAGGGGGCGTGGACGGCGGTGACGATGATGATGCGCCGGCGCACGGCACTCACCACCTTTCCAGTGGAGTGACGAAGACGGCTTCCGTGCGGTCGCCGGGCAGGGTGACGTCGGAGATCTCGACGACGCGCCCCGCGGTGTCGTACGACGTCTTGCGGAGCAGCAGGACGGAGGTGCCCGGCGGCAGTTCGAGCTCCGCGGCCTCCTCCGGGGTCGGCGGGCGGGCGGTGAGGCGCTCCTCGACGCGGTCCAGCTCGATGCCGACGGTGCTGAGCTGGTTCTGGGTGCCGCCCGGCCACGGCTCCCTGGTCTCGTCGAGGAGGTCGGGGTTGCCCGCCACCAGCTCGCGGACCAGATAGGAGGTGGCCAGGTTGAAGGGGGCGCTCTCCGTGGTGTGGCGGGTCCGGTAGGAGCGGGCGATCAGGGGCGTGCCCCGCGGGAGACCGAAGGCCGCCGCGAGGTTCTCGTCCGCGGGGACCTCGCGGTACGCGGCGTGGAAGACGAGGTCCTGGAGTCCGAGCCCGGTGTCGCGCTCGGTGGCGCCCGTGCGCGCCCTGTTCCGTACCGGCTGGTGCACCCGGTTCTTCTCCCACTGGTGCCGGGAGTTGTCGCGGACCACCTTGGTGCGGGGCCTGCGGACGAAGTTGCCGCGGCCGTGCTCCTTCTCGATCAGCCCCTCCTCGCGCAGCAGCCGGAGGGCGTCGCGGAGCGTCGGCACGCTGCGTCCGTACCGTTCGGCGAGCGCCGTCTCGGCGGGCAGCCGCTCGCCGGGGCGGAGGCGGCCGGCGCGGATGGACCGGCGGATGTCGTCCGCGATCTGCTCGTAGGCCTTGGGGATCGCGCTCACCATCCGTCGTCGGTGCCTTTCCGCCCGTGCGGCGGGGCCGGCGGAACTCACCCTACGACTCCTCAAGAGGAGTTGACGAGCGGGTGTGCCGGCTCTTCGGGAGAGCGACCATGGCGCATACGCAATGGCCGAAAGTTTCCCTACACACCCATCTCGTGCGCCGAAACCGGCCGGGCCCGATCACCGAAAAATCGCCGAAAAGCAGTGTGCGCACATGAAAGGGCCCGATCGCTGGCGACGGGGGATGCACCAGCGATCGGGCTCTATAAGCAAGAGTAACAAGGCTCAATGCGGAGTGGGAGTCAACTCCGGGACCGAGTTATGGAGTTGTGATCGGGATCACGCGAAAAGCGGGGCCGGTCGCGGGCGGGTTACGCGCCGTACAGCGCATCGGCCGAGGCACGTCAGGTGTCGCACGGCGGATCGTAGGAGAGACGCGGAAGATACTCGTCCCACTTATCCCGCGTCAGAACACCGCGCGTGGTCGAACAAATGCGGTCGACCGCGTCGTCGGTGTCCAGGTCCCAGAGCCGGACGGTGTCCGTGCCGCTCGACACCCCCAGCATGTGGCTCACCGGGTTGAACGTGAGGAAGCTGCCCGTCTTGGCGTTGGGGCTCATCGACTGGCCGATCGCGGAGGCGTCGAAGGGGTCGGCGACGTCCCAGAGCCGGACGGTGTTGTCGTTGCCGCCGGTCGCCAGGGTGCGGCCGTCCTGGCTGAACGTCAGCGACACGACCGCGTCGGTGTGCCCCGTCAGGGAGGCGGCCCGCCGCGGCGCCCCCGGATCGGACACGTCCCAGAGCCGGACCGTGCCGTCGTCGCTCGCGCTGGCCAGCGCGCGGCCGTCGGGGCTGTACGCGACCCGGTTGACCGGGCCCTGGTGTCCGGTGAGGGGCGCGCCGCGGCGGGTCACGCGGCGCGGGTCGGTCACGTTCCACAGCCGTACGGTGCCGTCCGCGCTGCCGCTGGCGAGCGTCTGCCCGTCCTTGCCGAAGGCGAGCGAGTTGACGTACCCCTGATGACCGGTGAGCGGCCGGCCGAGCCGGCGCAGGCGCTCCGGAGAGGTGACGTCCCACAGCTGGATGGTGCGGTCGGTGTCGGCGGACGCGAGGGTGCGCCCGTCCGGACTGAAGGCCAGCGCGGCCGCGAACCTCGTGCGCAGGGCGACGGGCGGCCCGAACGGCACCGGATGCCGCGGATCGGCGACGTTCCACAGCTGCACCGCGCGGTTCCCGGCGAGCACCGCGAGGACGCGGCCGTCGGGGGAGAACACGGGGGAGCGCAGCTCGCCCTTGCCGGGCCGGAACGGCTTGCCCAGCGGCTCGACCCGGTCGGGCCGCGCGACGTCCCACAGCCGGATCTTCTCGTCGCTCGCCGCCGTGGCGAGCACCTTGCCGTCGGGACGGAACGCCCCGACCCGGCCGAGCATGTCCGACGGCGGGATCGACCACAGCCGCACCTTGTTGTCGCCGCTCCCGGTCGCGAGCGTCCGGCCGTCGGGGCTGAAGCCGAGGGAGTACATCTCGCCGCTGCTGCCCGCGAGCGGCTCGCCCACCTGCGACGGATGCGCCGGGTCGCGGACGTTCCACAGGCTGGCCGTGCTGTCCGCGCTGGCGGCCGCGAGCATGCTCCCGTCCGCGTTGAAGGCGACCGACCACATCGGTCCCGTGTGGCCGGTGAGCGGGGTGCCGAGCGCGTGCGCCCGGCGCGGTTCCGCGACGCCCCAGAGCCGGATCGTGTTGTCGACGCCGCCGCTGGCGAGGGTGGCGCCGTCGGGGCTGAAGGCCACCGAGTGCACCGTGCCCGCGTGGCCCCGCAGCACCTTGTGGACCGGCTTCGGGCGGCGCGGATCGGCCGTGTCCCACAGCCGGATCGTGCCGTCGTCCCCGCCGGCCGCGAGCGTGCGCCCGTCCGGCGCGAACGCCACGGACCGCACGGCGGCGGTGTGCCCGGGCAGCGTGGCGACGGACTTCGGCGCGGCGGGGCGGCCCACGTCCCACAGGCGTACGGCGTGGTCCTCGTTGGCGGAGGCGAGGTAGCGGCCGTCCGGGCTGAAGGCGAGCAGGTAGATCGTGCCGCCGTGGCCGGGCACCGGGTCGCCGATCAGCCGCGGACGGCGCGGGTCGCGCACGTCCCAGAGCCGGACCGTGCCGTCGTCGCTCGCACTGGCCAGCATCGTGCCGTCCGGGCTGAACACCGCCGTGCTCACCCAGCTCGTGTGGCCGGTCAGGGGCTTGCCGAGCTGTCGGGGGCGGGTACGGTCCGACACGTCCCAGAGCCGGACGGTCCTGTCGTAGCTCGCGGTGGCCAGGACCTTGCCGTTCTTGCTGAACGACGTCAGGTAGACGGCGCCCTTGTGGCCGAGGAGCGGGGTGGCGAGGGGCGCGTTGACGATGGAGATCAGCCGGTTGCGCGTCGCCTCGTCGCCCGGCCGCAACCGGTGCGCCACCAGGTCGAGCTGGGCCGACAGCGAGGAGTCGGTGTGCTGCGCGCGGTCGGCCTCCGCGACCACCTGCTGGAACACCGCGTCGTCGCGCTGCTGGCGGGCCACCACCGCCGAGACGACGGCGACCATCGCGAGGACGACCAGGGCCGCGACCGCGCCGCGGGCGATCCAGACCGTGCGCCGGCGCAGCCGTGCGGACGCGGCGAGGAACTCCATCGCGCTCCGGGTCAGGAAGGTGTCCCCGGCGCTCCGCGCCCAGGCGCGGGCCTGTTCGAGGCGGGAGCCCCGGTAGAGCAGCGACGAGTCGCGGTCGGACTCCTCCCAGGACTTGCCGTCCTCCTCCAGGCGCTGGCGCAGGAGGTGGTCGTTGCGGTCCTCGTCGATCCAGTCGCGCAGGCGCGGCCAGGCGTGCAGCAGCGCCTCGTGGGTGATCTCCACGGTCTCCGCGTCGAGGGTCACGAGCCGGGCGCGCACCAGCGCCTCCAGGGACTCCTCGGTCTTGTGCGGGTCGGTCGACTCCTCCGCCAACTGGCGCCGCGTGCCGCGCCTGCGGGTGGCCTGGGTGTCCTCGCCGAGCCGCACCAGGCGCAGGAGCAGCAGCCGCGCGGCGGTACGGGCGGCCGGGTCGAGGCCGGACCAGGCCCGCTCGGCGGTGGCCGCGACGGCGCCCTGGATGCCGCCGGCCGCGCGGTAGCCGGCCAGCGTGAGCCGGCCCGTCTTGCGCCGCTGCCAGGTGGCGAGCAGGGCGTGCGAGAGGAGCGGCAGGACGCCCGCGTCGTGGGCGCCGCGGGGCCCGTCCGTACTCACCTCACGGACGATCAGCTCGGCGAGGCCCGGTTCCAGTTCGAGCCCGACGGCCTTGGCGGGACCGGTCACCGCCTTGCGCAGCTCGGCGCTGGTCAGCGGTCCGAGCACCATGTGCCGGTGCTGCAGGGCGTCGGCGAGCTCGGGGTAGCCGAGGCACTCCTCGTAGAAGTCGGCGCGGATGCCGAGGACGACGAGGGCGGGCTGGGGGATGGCGGGGGCGGTGGCGGTGAGGGGTGCGGGGGAGCAGGCGGCGTGGAGGAGTTGGACGAAGACGTGCCGGTCCACCTCATCCGGACAAAGGGTGAACGTCTCCTCGAACTGGTCGACGATGACCACGGGGCGGGTGCGGCCGTCCCCCGACCGGGCGGCCCAGGCGGCGAGGGCGTCGCGTACGGCTTCCGCGAGACGGGGGGAGCCGGAGCCGCCGTCCGCCGACGCCGCGGCCACCGCGGGCGCGAGCTCGGGTATCTGACGGATCAGCTCGCCGAGCGGGTCGCTGCCCGGCACGAGCTGCAGCACCGGCCCGGTGCCCCGTACACCCTCCTCGTCCAGCACGCCGTTCTGCAGGGTGGGGACGAGCCCGGCGTTGAGGAGGGAGGACTTCCCCGCGCCCGACGCGCCCACGAGCATGACCAGGCCGCCCGACTCCTCCGCGGCGCGGAGCTGGGCCACCAGGGCCTCCGTGCTCCGCTCCCGGCCGAAGAACCACTGGGCGTCCTGCTCCCGGTACGAGGCGAGCCCCCGGTACGGGCACACGCTGGGGACGGCCGCCGCGTCGGCCGTGGCGCCCGGCTCGTCCTCCTCGCTGCCCGGCGCGCGGTCGCCGACCGGGTCGGCCACCGCGCTCTCCCACAGCCGGTGCCACTGGGTCATGTCGTACAGACCGGTCGAGACGGGCGTGGGCCGCTCGCGCCGGGCCTCGGGGATCAGGACGTGCAGCACCGCGGCGAGGGCGGGGAACTGGGCCGGCACGTTCTTGGCCCGCCGCCAGTCGCTGATCCGCTGGGCGGACACCCGTACGGGACGCCCGCGTTCGTCGACGCGCTGAAGCCGTACGACCGCTTCGGCCACGCGCTTGAGGGGCGGGTTGCCGGCCTCCTTGTACAGCAGCGCGAGACGCTCCGCGAAGCTCGTGCGTGCCCCTGAGTCGGAACTCAAGGCCTCCACCCCTTACTTCCGCCGCGCCTGGACATCCGGACCGGAAAACTCACTTTATACGGCTGACCTGCGGCTAAGGGGTCCGGACGGGACCGGAACCTCCTCTCGGAGAGCCGTAACTGGCAGGATTTCGTCGCAGTAGCGAACCAACCACGCAGCGTCCGGGCAGGTCATCGGCTCAGGACTCACAGCGGCGGCGCGCGCCACCGATCGTTCTGAGCCCGGCTTGCCTCTGAGGCACGACGGACGCGTCGCGGAGCACGCGGATCCCGATTTTCCCTGATCCGCGCCGATACGCCGTCGGACGGCGGTCGGCGTTGTACGCGTCGATCGGTGCCGGTCCCCACGAGGGGAGGGACCGGCACCGATACGACGCACCTTCCCGGGACGTCCGGATTCCCGGATCCGGACTCCCGGAACATCCGAACAGCGGCGAGGGCCCGACCGGCGCGTACCGGTCGGGCCCTCGCTGTTGGTTCGTCGGCCTGCGTTGCGTCGGCCTGCGTGCGCCGGCCTCGGGTCGGTCAGGCGGGGACGGGCGCGACCATGGGCGGCTCGCCCAGCAGGGCGGAGGCGTGCTGCAGGGGGCTGAGGCGGGCCGTACCCGTACCCGTAGCCGTGCCCGTCCCCGTGGTCGAGTCCGCGGGGACGGTACGGCAGGTGAAGCCGAGCTGGGTCATGGCGCGGACGACCTCACCGGCGCTGAAGTCGCGACGGTCCTGTCGGGTGATGACCTGGCCGACCTGCTTCACGGGGTAGTGGCGGCGCCCGATGATGACGGACTCACCGGTGACCGGCTCGGGCCTGACGCCCTTCATGCTCTCCAGCACGCCGCTCTTGGTCAGGTCGAACGGGAAGCGGGCGATGACACAACGCATGGGACCTCGCAGAGGAAGGGGCGGTGGAGCCGGGGGGTGGGGCCGACGGGTGTCACGGGCGAGCGGTGTACGTGGCCGGGGCGGGTGCTGTCGCCGGGGCCGGGGCGGCCGGGGCGTCGTCGTACACCCCGCTGCGGGCGCCTATGTCCCGCAGCCGGATCCGGTCCGTGTACCCGGATCCGTCGCGGACGGCGGTGAGCCGGGCACGGGTGACGAAGCCGGTGCGCCGGCTGTCCGCGTCGCAGACGAGCAGATGCCCGACGCGGGCGCCGGCCATGACGGTCAGCGCCACCTCGACCGTCATGTCGTCCCATACCTGCGGCGCGGTCTCCTCGGCGGAGTCCTCCACGGCGACCGTCTGAACCAGCGTCAAAGGAACCTCCTGCAGAGATGGATCGGCTGAGCGGCTGACCGGTCGACTAGGCGGCGCGAGCAGGTGCGGTACGCGCCCGCGCGGCGGACCCCTGCGCGGCGGAGCCCTGCCCGGCGGACGCCGAGGCGGAGGGGGAGCGGCGTCCGGCCGAGGCGGGACGGCGACGGCCGCGGGAGGTGCCGGCGCGCTTGGGCCGCTCGGTCACCGGCGCGGTGATGACCACCGGAACGCCGGAGGGAGCCTGGGCGCCGGTGATGCGGTGCAGCTCGGATTCGCCGGAGCGGACCTGGGTGACCTGCGGCTGGATCCCGGCGTCCGCCATGAGCCGCACCATGCCGCGGCGCTGCTGGGGCGTGACCAGGGTGACGACGCTGCCGGACTCGCCGGCGCGGGCGGTGCGGCCGCCGCGGTGCAGGTAGTCCTTGTGGTCGGTGGGCGGGTCGACGTTCACGACGAGGTCGAGGTTGTCGACGTGGATGCCGCGGGCGGCGACGTTCGTGGCGACGAGCACGGTGACGTGCCCGGTCTTGAACTGCGTCAGCGTGCGGGTGCGCTGGGGCTGGGACTTGCCGCCGTGCAGCGCCGCCGCGCGGACTCCGCTGTTGAGCAGGTCCTGGGTCAGCCGGTCGACGGCGTGCTTGGTGTCCAGGAACATGATCACGCGGCCGTCGCGGGCGGCGATCTCGGTGGTGGTCGCGTACTTGTCGGCGCCGTGGACGTGCAGCACGTGGTGCTCCATCGTCGTGACGGCGCCGGCCGACGGGTCGACGGAGTGGACGACGGGGTCGGACAGGTAACGGCGCACCAGGAGGTCGACGTTCCGGTCCAGCGTGGCGGAGAACAGCATGCGCTGCCCCTCGGGCCTGACCTGGTCGAGGAGGGCGGTGACCTGCGGCATGAAGCCCATGTCGGCCATCTGGTCGGCCTCGTCGAGGACGGTGATGCCGACCTGGTCGAGCCCGCAGTCGCCGCGGTCGATGAGGTCCTTGAGACGTCCCGGGGTGGCCACGACGATCTCGGCGCCGCTGCGCAGCGCGCCGGCCTGGCGTCCGATCGACATCCCGCCCACGACCGTGACCAGCCGCAGCCGGACGGACCGGGCGTACGGGGTGAGGGCGTCCGTCACCTGCTGGGCGAGCTCGCGGGTCGGGACGAGGACGAGCCCCAGCGGCCTGCGCGCTTCGGCGCGCTGCCCGGCGAGGCGGGAGAGCAGGGCGAGGCCGAAGGCGAGCGTCTTGCCGGACCCGGTGCGGCCACGTCCGAGGACGTCCCGCCCGGCGAGCGAGTTGGGCAGCGTCGCGCCCTGGATCGGGAACGGCACGGTGACGCCCTGCCTGCCGAGCTCGGCCAGCAGCGGCGCGGACATGTCGAGCGCGGCGAAGCTCTCCACGGCGGGGAGCGCGGGGGTGATGGTGGTGGGGAGCGCGAACTCGCCCTGCGGCCCGGAGGGCCGACGACCGTAACCGCCGGAGCGGGGGGAGCCCCCACCGGAACGGGTGGACCCGCCGCCGGAGCGGCGCGGAGCCGACGAGCCGAAACGGCTGCCGCCGTTGCCGCCCCCGCCCTTGCCGGATCGGGGGGAACGGTCATTGGTACGCATGCGGTTCATACGGGAACCTTCCTTGATGCGGCACATATCAAGGAATTCCCGCGTGCCGTTCGCCGATGAACGCTGAACGCGCAGAGAACCACAAGTATGAACCGATGGTGAGAAACGGTGGCCGAATCAGAGGACCCGAAAACGAAAAGAACGGATCTCAACGGATCTCGGCCGCCGAAGAAAAAAGAAGTACTAAACCGAGGGGTCGTACCCCTCAGGGGAACACCAGATGTCCCCCGACGCGGAAAACGCATGCAGCTGGGGCCCGCACCCCGAAGGATGCGGGCCCCAGCTGCACGTACGCGTGATGATCAGGCGGGAACGATGTTCTCGGCCGTCGGGCCCTTCTGGCCCTGCGCGATGTCGAAGTTCACCTTCTGGCCTTCGAGCAGCTCACGGAAGCCCTGGGCGGCGATGTTCGAGTAGTGGGCGAACACGTCGGGGCCGCCACCGTCCTGCTCGATGAAGCCGAAGCCCTTTTCCGAATTGAACCACTTCACGGTGCCACTGGCCATGTCTATCTCCTCTGGGGCAGTACATCGGGATCCGCTTCCTGCGGACGCCGTGTCGCCGCGATGATTACCCCGCCCGGAAATGACCGGTAATAAAAAAGCGCTCCGGCCCAGTATGCGACCAGGAGCACTTGAAGTTTCGGGAACCACAACTGCAACTAAGACGACAGTAGCACGCCGCGGCGGCCGGTGCGCGCGGAATATTTCCACGCCGCCCATTATCCGGAAATCCCTCCAGGCGCCCTTACTCAAACCCTCCCTCCGCGGACACAGAATTTCATTCCCGGCCGTTCGCGCAATGGTCGCCGCGTGAGACACCCGAACGATCTCCCCCCGGACCGATCACCCCCGGCGCCACGGCGCGGAGGCCACCGGCAGAGGCCACCGGCGGAGGCCATGGCGCCGAACGAGTGGACTCCGTGCCGCGGGGCCGGTCGGTCGGGCGCGCCTCGCCCGACGAGGTGGTGGTGTTCGCATCGTCCGCCCCCATGTCCGGAAGAGGCGCCCCGATGAGACATCCGAGACGTTCCACCACCCGCCGCACCCTCTGCGCGGCCCTGCTCGCCGCGTCCCTGTGGGCGCCGGCCGCCGTCCACCCCGCCGCGGCCGACCAGCGGCCGGCCGCCGTCCACCCCGACCGGGGCGACTGCCCGAACAGCCTGGGCCACAAGCTCACGTCCCGCCTCGACAAGAGCATGGACGACGTCGGAAGGAAGGCGGGCATCCCCGGCGCGGTCGTCGGTCTGTGGATGCCGGGCAAGGGCTGCTACGTGCGGTCCATGGGCGTCGCCGACACCCGGACCGGCGAGCCGATGGCCGCGGACGCCTTCGTCCGGATCGGCAGCGAGACCAAGACGTTCACCGTCACCGCGCTGCTCCAGCTTGTGGACGAGGGCCGGATCAAGCTCGACGACCCGATCTCGACGTACGTCAAGGGCGTGCCCAACGGCCGCCGCATCACGCTGCGCCACCTCGCGGAGATGCGCAGCGGTCTGTTCCCGTACACCGAGGACGCGGACTTCATCCACGACCTGCTGAGCGACCCGTACCGCACGTTCACGCCGCGCCAGTCGCTCGCGTACGGCTACAAGCACCGCAACACCTCCGCCCCGGGCAAGACGTTCCAGTACTCCAACTCCAACCTCGTCCTGCTGGGCCTGGTGATCGAGAAGGTGACCGGCCGCCCGCTCGCCGACGTCATCCACCACCGCGTACTGCGCCCGGCGCACCTGCGCCACACGCTGTTCCCACAGGGCAACGAGTTCCCCGACCCGCACCCGCGCGGCTACACCGACCAGACCCTGAGCGGTGAGGTCGCGGACGCGACGAACTGGAACCCCAGCTGGGGCTGGGCGGCGGGGGCGATGATCTCGAACCTGCACGACCTGCGGCACTGGGCCGCGTCCGTCGCCACGGGACAACTCCTGAGCCCCAAAACCCAGAAGCAGCGCCTGAAGACCCTTCCGACGGGCATCCCCGGCACCACATACGGCCTGGGCATCCTCAAGACCAACGGCTGGATCGGCCACAACGGCTCGATCCCCGGCTACGAGACGGTGACGGTCTACCTGCCCGCGCAGAAGGCGACCCTCGTCGTCATGATGAACACGGACATCCTGAGCGGCGGCCAGGAACCCTCGACCCTGCTGGCCCGTGCGATCACGGCGGTGGCCACCCCGAAGAACATCTACGACGGCTCGGCGACGGCCCCCAAGCCCGCGAACTAGCCGCCCCCAACCGCGCAGCCACCGACGGCCGGACTCCTCCGACCCGTCACCGGAAAACGCATCAGGGCCACCGACTCACGTGAGTCGGTGGCCCTGATGCGTTACTTCACTGTCGGGGTGGCGGGATTTGAACCCACGACCTCTTCGTCCCGAAGCAACTTGGGCGGAGGTGATGCCTTGGGTTGGTGCGCTCCTCACCTGTGCTGACGGTCCGCAGGCGTTCGCCCGTGTTCGCCGCTGTTCATCGGCGTTGTCACGCAGTTAGACACTCACTCGAGACATGGACCATCTGGACGTTGCTGCGTGTACGGGGTCGCAGAACGGTTGGCACTGCGCGCCTAGGTGAAATCACCTGCCCGGCAACAGTTCCAGAAGCCTGCCTACCCGGTGCCAGCCGCCCACGAAGATCGCGGCCAACACGGAGCAACCGGCGATGAGCCACGGGCGAAGATCGTCGTTCACACCGAGTGCGCGGAGTGCCGAGGCAGCGCCGACGGCTGCCGCCATGGCGGCGGTAATGATGGCTGCCACGTGAACAGACTCGCGGATGGCTGTACGGGTGAGGGAGATGGGAGTGGCCTGCGTTAGGAACTCCTGTGGCAACATCGCTCCGATGCGGCCTGCGGCGCACCGCTCGCCGATCACGGCCAGCATGGCCCCCAGGCGAGGCAGCGCGCCGTTCGGGTCGGCGTCAATTTTCAGAGACTCTGCTCGAAGTGCCCCCACAACCAGGGCCGCGTGTGCCCGTGCTGCTGCCGACCTCGGTGAGCGGCGCGGAATGGTACCGAGGTGCCGATGAGCGTGAAGGACGGCGTCTTCAGCCCTGCGGAGGGCGGAGTCGAAGTCTCGAAGGTGCGAGGCGCGCTCTCCGGGCGGCCGCCGGTAAGCCTCAGCGCAGAGGTGGACGGCGTCTACAGCCCGCAGAGTTGCGCGATTGCGGTATATAGCACCTCGGGCCCAGCGGAGCGTAGCCAACCACCATATAGGTAGTACCAGAATCACAGAGTAAGTGATCACGAAGATGAGGCTGTCCCATCCATGGATGGGCTGATTCCCCATTTCAGGGCGAAGTGACCATAAAAAATACTGTGTTGCCCTTGCTGCGGCCTCGGCCCCAATGGCTGTTGCCAGGTCGCGAAGGATGATTGCCGAAAGCGTGATGATCCTCAGGCCGATCCACATGGCGAAGTAGGCGGCGATGATCGACCCGTAAGGCACTGTCTCCAAAGTTGTCCGCGTCTCCCGTAACACCCTTCGGGTCTGGACGGGCTGGCCCTCTACCCGAAGAGTTTGAAGCGACGCTGCAAACTTGCACAGGCGACCCCTGACGACCCGCTGGTTAACCCGGCGGCGCCAGGCCGAAAGTCCTGACCATGCCTGTGAGATGTAGGAACCTATCTGTTCCGTAGCCGTGTGCACCAAGCTCAAGACGTCCCCCCCCGGGTATCGATGGATCGATGTTGCCGGAGTCGGCCAGAGTCCGCCCCTCGTCTTACGAAAGATCTTGGGCAGGCCGATTCTTCGGCAAGGGAGTCCAACGCGGGTACGAGTTCCGGATGCATCCACGGGACTCTGACTGTTCCAGGAGCCGCACCGAGGCGACGTGGACGGGAAGCGACATCCCCACCGGCCTCAGCCACGCTGCCATGCTGTCGACCAGAGCAAGCCGCCTCGGCCGGGTCGGGGCGACTGCCTGAGCCATCAGCTTGGGAAGCTCGGTTGCCCTACGAGTAGTTGCGCTTCTGACCTGCGGGGGAGCGGGTCGGCACGCCTCGGCGCTGGCGGCTCGTTGCCCGCCGTTCCCCGTGACTCCCCGCCCGACCGGGCACGGATGTGGCACGTTGCAAGCTGAACGTTGAATGGGGCGGTGCTTGGCCGTCTCGAAGCGCGGGAGCTCAGTTCTCCGAGCCCAACCTGACGTTCGCAGTGTCGCAGATCATCTCCGGGCAACCAGGCCAGAGAGGTCAACCATGGGTGTGCCCTCTGTCAGCATTGGTCGCCTCGGGCGCTCGGCGCGCTCATGGCACATGATCGAAAGTTCGCTGCCATGAACTGGCTGCTGTCGCTGACTGTGGTTTCGGTGCCCCCAACTACCCATGTTGGGTAGGATTTTGGCGACCTTACCGACCTCAGGGGGCTTCATGATCGAGATAGCCGCAGCCTTAATCGGCGGAGTGTGCCTACTCGGCGGCGCTGTGATCACTGCTCGATGGACACGCTCACGAGCGAGCGGCAACCAGGAGCCCGCCCCCTTGCCTCCGGGTAGCAACGCGCAGTCGGGCAACAGCACCGACACACCCCGCCCCCCTCGCACCGCAAGCTCGGGCGGCATCACCGTTAACGGTCAGTTCATTGAAACGAACAACGGCATCGTGTCGCAGAACAACTACCGGGACGACAAGAAGTGAGGCTTCCCTCTGCCAACAATGCGGGGTGGCTCGGGATCGCCTATTACGCGTGCGGGGCGGTTTTGGCCATCCTCGTCATGTTGGCTGGCATCGCCGCGATCAATGACTACTTCCCTTACGTCTTGCCGACTCTTGAGGGCCTTATCGCGTACCTGGTGCGCGTATCGTCTGATGAGTACGTCGGGGATTTTGTGCGAGATCGACTACTTGTCTTTGCTGCAATCGGCGTGGTTTTCGTCCTTTGGGTCACACATAAGTGGCCCACCTTGGTCAAAACGATTGGTCAGGCGCTAAACCCTTTTGCTCGAGTCGGAGTGGCCACTGTCTCGGCTGTTGCGGCGGTCCTGATTGCGCTCATCCTGGCTGGTCCGCTTGGTCAGTCCAAGAGCGAAGGTGGCTGCGCCTCATCCTTTCAACTTAGCCTGGACCGTGCGCCATCGTTGGTGAGCAATACGACCTGCGAGGGAGGAAAGCGTGGCCGGAACGGCGATTGATCAGTACATCCAGACCAACAATGGCAGCGTGTTTCAAACGATCTTAAAAAATGAGTCGATTGATGAGGCGACCAAGCAAAATGTACGGAAGCTGGCAGTCTCCTCCCCGCAGATGCTGGCTAAGATCGATGAAATGCTGAAGAAATCGGGTGACGTGAAGTCGGCCGCCGCGTTGGTTCGGGACGCAAGCGACATTCTGACCGGTAAGGGGGACTTGGCAACCCAGTTCACAGATGCGGGCGACGACCCTATGTTTCCCGGAAAAGGTGAACGAGAGCTCCGTAAAGCGGTTGCAAGCCCATTCATTCTTCTCGTCGTACTCATTGCCCTGATCCTCTGGGTGTGACCCCTCCAGAAGCAGTACCGGTCCCGATGACCACTCAGCTTCACCCACCAGCCACCCCAGCTCCCATCCCGTCCGCCGTCGACCCACACACCGTGGAGCGGGCGTGGTTCAGGGGCGTCAAGGTGGAGCGCGCCACTGTACGAACGACCTTGACGCCCCTGGGCCGCGTCTGCTCGGCTCTGCCTGGGTCGACGGTGGACGGGATGGGAGCCCACCACGCTCGCCACGATGCGCTCGCAGCCGGGAACGGCGCCCCCCCACCCGGTGCCGGCCGATCCCCCGCCGGAGGCATGTCCTTGACCGAAGGCCGTGTACGTCAGGTTCTCGACTCATGCCACCAGGCCACCCACACGAAGGGCGGGCGTCGGCGCAGCGGGGCGGAGCGGGCCGAAGGCAGGAGCGGCAGCCCTGGCGGAGCCGTGAGCCCGCCCGGCGGCGCGGAGCGGCGCCGGGCACTTGAACCAGTAGAGAAAGTTGTAACTCAGTCGGTCTGCTGGGGCTTGAAGTCGTGGGCACAGACTGGGAGTTCTGCCGTCTGGCGGTGTGCGAGGGGCAGGAAGAGGACTGGTCGTATCGTCCAGGTGATGCGTGTGCCCGCGTGAGTCACTGAGACCGTGCAGGACTGCATCTGGAGGAGTGCCCTGCGGGTGCGGATGCGGCCCTCGTACAGCCACTCCCAGGCTTCGTTCGAAGCGGTGGCGCTGAGCGCTGGTGAGATGGTGCGGAGGGTGATCGCTACCCACCGGTCCGCCTGGGCTGCTGAGTAGGCGTCGAAGGATGCACGCAGTTGTGGTTCGGACCGGCCGTCCGTCGTCGTGGGTTCTGTCCAGCACTCGCACCAGTAGCCGCGTCGCGGCCCGGTCATTCGCATGGTTGGGCTCCTCCCCGGCCGGCATCGGTGAAGAGTTCCGCGGTGACCGTGTGGCCCTTGTCGCTGTCACGGACGACGACCCGGTGTGCGATCGCGCTGACCATGCCCAGGCCTCTGCCGTGTTCGGCGTCCTTGTCCTGGTGCTCGACCTTCGGCTCGGTTCCGGTGCTCCCGTCGTCCGTGACCGACAGGGCGACCATCTGCGGGGATACCTCGACGGCCAGGGAGAAGCTGCCCGACTGGTGACCGCTGGCCGTGTGCAGGATCGCGTTCGCGCTCAGCTCGCTCACGATCAGTTCGGCGTCCTCCGCCAGGGGCGAGTCACGAAGGATGTCGCGCGTCCAGCGTCGAGCCCGGCTGACCTCTTCAGGGAAACCTGGGCAAGTGAGGCCCCAGACTCGGATAGTGCTCATATACTCGTGCATACAAGTTCCTTCGTGCTGGTAGGCCGCCATGTGCAGCGGGTTCGAGCTAGACGAGTTTGACGCCGTCGTGGGCGCGGATGGCCGGCGGGGATGTCGCGTCGAGTGCGTCCAGGACGCGGATCGCGTATGCCTCGTCGGCGAGTTCGGTGACTTCGTCGCGGGTGGCCCAGCGCAGAGCTCGGGTCTCGTCGCCGGTGGTGGGCGTGCCGTCGGCGGCCTCGCAGCGGAAGACCATGGAGACGATCAAGCCCGTCATGTTCTTGTAGATGCCGGTGAGGGTCGCGGGAAGCGCGATCTTGATGCCGGTTTCTTCAAGGACTTCGCGTTGCAGTGCCTCGGGGATGGTTTCCTCGCGTTCGAGGATGCCGCCCGGGGGCTCCCAGTGGCCGTTGTCGCGGCGCTTGATCAGGAGGGCTCGGCCCTGGTCGTCGACGATGACTCCGGCAACGCTCACGGAGTGCGGACGGTCAGTGCTCAAGGTCCTCGACCCTCCCGAATGGCTAGGCTCTCCACCGTAGCAACAACACTCGCCCACTCGTCTAGATACCTAAAGGAGTACACGTGACGTCACTCCCGAGCCTGCTCGGCGACATTGACCCCACGAGTGATCGTGCGGTCTTTCGACAGATCGCCGACCAGCTGCGCGAGGCCATCGACCGTGGGCGATTCAAGGAGGGGGAGAAGCTGCCCTCCGAAGCCGAACTTGTCGAGCATTACGGCGTCTCCCGGATGACCGTTCGGAACTCCTTCTCTGTGCTTACGGGTGAGGGCCTGGTCCATGCCGAGCATGGCAAGGGCGTCTTCGTACGGCCCCGGCCGCCCGTCCGGCGTCTGGCCTCCGACCGCTTCGCCCGGCGCCACCGTGAGCAGGGCAAGTCCGCCTTCATCGTTGAGGCCGACGCTGCGGGTAGCCATCCCCAGGTCGACAGCCTGGAGGTCAAGGAAGAGAAGGCCAGCCAGGACATCTCTACTCGCCTCGGTTCCGTGCGGCGCGTGCTGGCTCGTCGGCGGCGATACCTGCTCGATGGTCGGCCGGTCGAGTTCGCCAGCTCCTTCCTGCCGCTCGACATCGCACGCGGCACGCAGATCGCCGAACCCAACCCCGGTCCCGGCGGAATCTACGCCCGCCTCGAAGAGCTGGGGCACCACCTCGACCACTTCGAGGAGGAGATCCGGGCCCGGATGCCCTCGCCCTCTGAGGTGCGGACCCTCCGGCTGGCCTCCGGTGTGCCTGTCATCAGCCTGATTCGTACCGCGTACGACACCGAGGGGCGAGCCGTCGAAGTCTGCGACACCGTCATGGCGGCGGACGCATACGTCCTGTCGTACCAGCTCCCGGCCACCTAGGGGCTTCGCGGCCGTGGCGGCGGTGGTCCGCTCCCCGAACTCGAATACGCCAACAGGCATACTCGTATAGACGAGTGGGCAAGTCGTATGGCAACGTGGTCGTCGTTCCCGGAAGTCGGGTTCGAAGACCGCATCTTGTATAGACGAGTAGACGGGAAGAATCTTGCGAACCATCCGTGTGGAAACCTCGGCCGCGACGATCCTGCTTACGGAGGCGCCTGAACCCAAGGTCCGTGACCGTCAGACCGGCGAGATCGCCAAGGACGCCACCAGCGGTGAGGCCTTGATGACGATCGGCGTCGTCTACATCGAGGAGGGGGAGTCGTCGCTGATCAAGGTGACCATCCCGGAGAGCGGGGTCTCCGAAGGGCTGACGCTCGGTGCGCCGGTCTCGCTGCCGGGGCTCGTCGCCCGGCCGTGGGAAAGCGTCTTCAACGGACAGCAGCGGCACGGCATCGCCTACCGCTGCGCCGCCGTCACTCCGGCAGTCTTCCCGGCCGCCATGGAGGCCTCGGCCTGATGACCGACCTGACGACGCTTTTGGAAGTGGGTGGTCCTGTCGCCGCACTCGGCGGCGGGGCCGCCTACACCCGGGCCAACCATCCCGGGGTCTATTGGTCCGCTGTCGGCCTGCCGATGTTCATGGTTCGGCTGCTCAGCTCGTACGGCTCGGTCATGGAGGCCTGCGGCCTGACCGTGGCGCCGTCTCGTCTGCGTGTGCTGGCGGCAAAGGTCACCAGCCGCCGGGAGATCCGGCCTGTGCCGCCTCGTCGCGGACTCATCCGCCCGACCACGACCGGGCTCCGGCTCCGCCTGCGGCTCGCCCCGGGGCAGGAGCCCGCCGACGTCGCTGCCTCGGCCGAACGGCTGCGGCATGCCTGGAGCGTCCACGGTGTGTACGTCACCACGGTGAAGCCTGGTGTCGTCGACTTACGGCTCGTCGGGTACGACGTGTTGCGCAATGTCCGCATGCCGCGCAAAGCCGTGGACGGATTCTTGAAGGTGCCCGTGGCGCTGCGGGAAGACGCGACGCCCTTCGTACGGGACTACCGGGCCGTTCCGCACGGCCTCTGTCTGGGTGCCACGCTGTCCGGCAAATCCATGTACCTGCGCCACCTCGTCACCGGGCTAGCGCGGCAGTCCGTCGCCCTGGTCGGCGTCGACTGCAAGCGCGGCGTGGAGTTGGCGCCCTTCGCCCCGCGACTGTCGGCGCTGGCTACCGACCCCGAGCAAGCCGCCGAGCTGCTGCCCGTGCTCATCAAGGAGATGGAGGACCGGTACGACCTGATCAAGGCCCGGCAAGGGATCGCCCCGGGCACGCCCGACGAAACGATCACCTCCGATATCTGGGGACTTCCGGAGCACGAACGACCCGTGCCCGTGGTGCTGTTCGTCGATGAAGTCGCGGAACTCTTCCTCGTCGCCACCAAGAAGGAGGAAGAGCGGCGGGACGAGATGGTCACCCAGCTCATCCGGCTCGCCCAGCTCGGCCGCGCCGCCGGGATCTACCTGGAGGTCTGTGGGCAGCGCTTCGGCGCCGAACTCGGCAAGGGCGCGACCATGCTTCGGGCCCAGCTCACCGGACGGGTCTGCCACCGCGTGAACGACGAAGCCTCCGCGAAGATGGCGCTCGGTGACATCGCCCCCGAAGCAGTCGGCGCCGCGTGTGCCATCCCTGCCGAACGACCCGGCCTCGCTGTCGCCGGTGACACCTCCGGTGGCTGGTCCCGCATCCGTACGCCGTATCTCTCCCTGTCCGACGCTGCCGAGACCTGCCGCGCGTCGGCCCACATGGTCCCCGACCTGCCCGCGCTGAAGACCTTCCGGCCCCCCGTACCCGCGCAGCCGGTCGAGTCCCCGGCTTCGGTCGTACGGCCGCGACCGGTCACCGGCTGAGCCGCACTCTCCTGCACCCCGGTCGGCGTGACCGTCTCGCGCCACGTCCCTACCCCTGCCATGCCTGAATCCGGAAGGAGCCGCAGCATGCGCGCCCAACTCGCCCGTATCGATGCGGTGCTCGTACAGGCCGTCATCGCGGCAGCCTTGTCCTTCGCCCACCTGCACGACGTCGCCTCGGCGGCCGGACAGGACGGGTGGAAAGCGTGGGCCTATCCGGTCTCGGTGGATC
This sequence comes from Streptomyces sp. NPDC041122, assembly GCF_055592445.1. NCBI lineage: Bacteria > Bacillati > Actinomycetota > Actinomycetes > Kitasatosporales > Streptomycetaceae > Streptomyces > Streptomyces sp. NPDC041122. The sequence goes on from NZ_JBVIYQ010000003.1 coordinate 608,691, forward strand.
TGTTGCTCGTCGCCGCCTGGCGTCGGCTGCGGACCGGTGAAGCCAAAGCCGCGGGCTGGTGCTGGTTCGTCATCGCGCTCGCGGCCTCCCTCGGTGCGAACGTCGCCACCGCCGGACTGCTCGACATGAACCACGTGCCGGCCTGGCTCCGCATCCTCGTCGCGGGCTGGCCTGCGGTCGCCTTCCTCGGCGGGACGCTCCTCGCGCACTCGACGCCGACACCGCCCGACGAGGTCCGGGAGCAAGACCCCGAGGGCATCGAGGACCAGGAGGACGCGCCCGATCCCGTTCCAGTGCTTCCGCCGCCACCGGCCACCGAGCCCACCCCCACCTCACCCCCTCCGCCCACCGTTGCCGTCCCGGCCGCCCTCATCGACCACGCCCGCAAAGTCGCCACCGAACACCACGCCCGCACCGGCACTGCCATCGACACCACGACCCTGCGCGCCCGTCTCGGCGTCCCGATGCCCATGGCCGACGCCATCGCCGCCCAGCTCTGAAGGCTCGGAACCTTCCGAAGGGAGATCCACATGAGCGCCAACCGTCGCTTCCGCTCCGTCACCCGTATCGGTCCCGTCCAGGTCGGCACGGCGTACGACAACCGTGGCCGCGAAAAGCACACCGCCGCGTGCACGGCCCCGCGTTGCGGCTTCTCCGCCGACTACGACAGTCGCGCCGCCGCCGAACTGGCCGCCCGCACCCACCGCTGCCCCGTCCGCTGAAAGGACCTGCCTCCGTGACCGTCAGCCTGCCGCTCGTGTTCGTCCTCGGCCTCTTCGCCTGGGGAGCGGTCAAGTTCCTCGGCGTCCGCACGTGGATCGTCGTGGTGATCGCCCTGTTCGGCTTCTGGCTTTCGCACACCTTCATGGCCCCGGCCATCGAATTCGGTACGCGCTCCGGCGTGGACGTCGTAAACGGTTCACATGACTAGACGAGTAGGTAAGGAGAACTTCGCCGTGTTCCTGCCCAAGTACCCCGACAGTCCGACGCCGCCGCCCGTCCACCACACGGTGGCCGACCCGAATCCCGTACGACGATCCGCGCCTCAGATCTCCATCACGAGCGGGGCGGTCGTGACCGTCCTCGTCGGAGGCGTCGTGCTGACCGCGCTCCTGGCCGCCGTCGCCGTGACGGCCATCTCCGTCGCGGTGTGCGCCGTCGTCATCCGCTCGATGCTCCGCGACCAGCGGCGGCGCTAGACGCCAGCACTGCCAGACCCCCGGGGCGGCCCGATACCGCCAAGCATCCGCCGCCCCGGGGGCCCTGTCCCTCCTGACTGAAGCCAGAAGGAGAAGCCATCATTACCCGCACCACCCCGCCCCCGCTCAGCGAACTCGGTCAACTGGCCGCAACCGGCACCATGCCCGCGCTCCTGCGCCAACTCTCCGGCCTCGGCGGCTGCACCCATCCGATCCGCCTCGACGGCCACCGAACCGAGCACACCGTCGACACCCGGACCGGCGAGATCGGCAACGTCCTCCATCACCTCGACTCGGCCACCCTCCCGGCCGGTCACCTCCTGGTCCGCTGCAACAACCGCCGCACGACCCGCTGCCCGGCCTGCGCCGAGGTCTACCGTCGCGACACCTTCCACCTCATCACCTCCGGCCTGCGCGGCGGAAAGGGCGTCCCCGAACGCGTCGCCGCCCACCCGCGCGTCTTCGCCACCTTCACCGCCCCCGGCTTCGGCCCGGTCCACAACCGCCCCACTGGCCCGGTCCGAACGGTCCGCCCTTGCCGCTGCGGAGTCCTCCACGACCAGGACGACCTCGCCCTCGGCACACCCCTCGACCCCGACACTTACGACTACGAGGCAGCAGTCCTCTGGAACGCGCACGCGGGCCTGCTCTGGCGCCGCTTCTCCATCTACCTCCGCCGCGAGGTCGCCAAGCGCGCCGGCCTCACCCAACGCGCCCTCCGCGACTACGCCCGCGTGTCCTTCGCCAAGGTCGCCGAGTACCAAAAGCGTGGCGCCGTCCACTTCCACGCCGTCATCCGCCTCGACGGCCCCGACGGTGGCTACACCCCACCGCCCGCCTGGGCAACCCCCGAGCTGCTGACCGACGCCATCTGCGCCGCTGCGACCGCCGCCCGTGTGGATGGCCCGGTCATCGACAACCGCGCGCACGCCTTCACCTTCGGCCGCCAACTCGACGTACGCACCATCCGGTCCGCCGACTTCGACGGCGGCCAGGAGCTCACTGAGCGGGCCGTCGCCGCGTACATCGCCAAGTACGCGACCAAGGGCGCCGAGACTGCCACGGGTGCGCTGGACCGCCCCCTCAAGTTCCTCGCCGAACTTGCCCAGCTCGACATCAGCGAGCACGCCCGCCGCATGATCCGTACCGCGTGGGCCCTGGGTGCACGCAAGGAACTGGAAGAACTCCGGCTCCGGGCCTGGGCTCACATGCTCGGCTTCCGCGGCCATTTCTCCACCAAGTCCCGCCGCTACTCGACCACCCTCGGCGCACTCCGCACCGCTCGCGCCGAGTGGCGCGCAGCACAAGCGACTGCGGCCACCGTCGGCCTTAGCACCTCCGAAAATCCGGAGGTGCCCGACACGACCCTCGTCCTCTCCCACTGGGTCTACGCCGGAACCGGCCTCACCGACACCGAAGCCTGGCTCGCCGAAACCCTCGAACCCGCCCCCGGAACAGAAGGAGAACCGACGCATGCGTGACGACGAGCTGTTGACGGTGGCCGATGTCATGGCTCGTCTGAAGGTCGGGCGCTCCAAGGTCTATGACTTGATTCGCACTCGTCGTCTGCCTTCTGTCGCCATCGGACGATGCCGACGTATCCCTGCCTCGGCCCTCGCCGACTTCATCACCGGGCAGATGGAGCGTGCTGCCTGATGTCTATGCGTCGCAGCCGTGGTGACGGCGGTCTGCACTGGGATGAGAAGCGACAACGTTGGATCGCCACCGCGAATCTCGGCTTCGATCCGAGCGGCAAGAGGATCGTCAAGCGAGGGAGTGGCAGGACCAAGACAGAGGCGAAGAGCAAGCTCAAGGAGGTGTTGCGCGATCATGAGGACGGGCTTGCCATCGCGCCCACCAACTACACCGTCGCGGACGCGGTGAACGACTGGCTCACGTACGGCCTGGCGGGGCGTGACGAGGGCACGATCGAGACCGTCACCGGGCTGAGCCGGACCCACGTGATCCCCAGCCTGGGGGCGCGGAAGCTTCGTGATCTCAGTGCGGAAGACGTTGACCGCTGGCTGGCGGTAAAGGCGCAGACGCTCAGCACGCGCACCTTGCAGGGCTTGCACTCCTGCCTCAACCGCTCGGTCAAGCGGGCCATGGCGCGGGACAAGGTGAAGCGCAACGTCGTCGAGCTGTGCGCGGTTCCGGCCGGCCGTCCGGGGCGCCCGTCCAAGGCGCTCACCTTGGTCCAGGCGGAGGCCGTGCTCAAGGCTGCCGAGGGGACCTCGATGTACGCGTACATCGTCGTCGCCCTACTGACCGGGGCCCGTACCGAGGAGCTGCGCGCGCTCACCTGGGATCACGTGTTCCTAAAGGGCAGGCCGGACGCCAATCCGCCGCAGCCTCCCCACATCGCCGTGTGGCGGTCCGTCCGACGTGGCGGGGACACCAAGACGCGGAAGTCCCGGCGCACGCTCGCCCTGCCCGCGCGCTGCGTGGAGGTCCTGTGGGCCCAGTTCGAGGATCAAGGATGGGAGCGCCTCGCTGCCGGTGACGACTGGGAGGAGAACGGGCTCGTCTTCTCCTCGGCTGTCGGCAAGCCACTGGATGCGACCAACGTCCGCCGCGCCTTCCGGGTGGCCCTCAAGGACGCTGAGGGGATCGACGCCGCCGAGTGGACGCCTCGGGAGCTCCGGCACAGCTTCGTCTCGCTGCTCTCCGACAGTGGCGTGCCCCTGGAAGAGATCTCCCGGCTCGTCGGGCACTCCGGGACGGCCGTGACCGAGGAGGTCTACCGGAAGCAGATCCGGCCCGTGATCCAGACCGGCGCGGTGGTCATGGATGGCATCTTCAAGCGGGATCTGAAGCCGTAGTCACGCAGATAGACACGCACACGAAAAAGGTGGCCAGCCTACTCTCATGAGTAGGCTGGCCACCTGGTGTTTCAGCTGTCGGGGTGGCGGGATTTGAACCCACGACCTCTTCGTCCCGAACGAAGCGCGCTGCCAAGCTGCGCTACACCCCGATGTCGTTGCTCCGCGATCTGCTGTGCAGGCCGTGGCGACATCGATTACTTTAGCGGACCGGCGCCCTGAGACGAAATCCGGTTTTCGTGGGCCCCGGATCCCGAGGGCGCGGGCGGATCCGGTCGAGGCCGACGATGACCAGGGCCAGGGCGTAGAAGGCCACGCCGAAGATGACGGAGTTGACCAGGACCCCCGCGTAACCGTGGAGGTCGACGTCCAGGAACGGGTACGGGTAGCGGGCCGTCGGGCCGGGGGACATCAGGGCGCCGCGGGTCAGGGCGAAGGCCAGGTAGGCGAGGGGGTAGAGCAGCCACAGGCCCGCGTGGCGCAGGCGCAGCCCGCCGGGGGCCGTCAGCAGCAGCCAGTCGAGGGCCACCGCGATCGGTGTCACCGTGTGCAGGAGCTGGTTCGCGGCGGAGTGCCAGCCGGTCAGCGTCGCCGCGTCCGTCATCGAGAAGCCGCTCGTCTCGCCGGCGAGGATCAGGTGGTAGACGAGACCCGTGATCGCGATGAAGAGCAGCGTGCCGCCGGACACCCAGGGCGGCAGCGGTCGGCGCCCCCGCCACGCGCGCCACCCGGAGAGGCCGAGCACCGCGGCCACCACCATGTTGCTCTGGACCGTGAAGTAGCTGAGAACGCGCGGCGGGTCGCCGGCGACGGCCAGGTCGATCACGATCCCGGTCATCGCGGCCAGCGCGATCAGCACCCGGAAGGCGGCCACGCGGGGCCGGCGCACCCGTGGCACCACCGCCTCCGCGGGGGCACCCGGTCGGGCCGGATGGGGCGGGCGCACGGAACGTACGGGGCGTATCGGGGCAACCATCCCTCCACGGTAAACATGAACCCGCAGAGATGGAGAGGCACAGGGGGTACCGGAGGGGTGCGGGAGGGGTGCGTCGTCCTACGTTGCCCCCCCCGGGGACCCTTACCCCGCTTACCCCTGCCCTCAGCCCCGCGCCGTCAGCGTCAGCAGCGTCGCCTCCGGAGGGCACGCGAACCGCATCGGCGTGTAGCGGTTCGCGCCGCAGCCGGCCGACACGTGGAGGTACGACGTCCGGCCCTCCGCCTCGTGCGTGGAGAGGCCCTTCACGCGGGCCGTGTCCAGGTCGCAGTTGGTGACCAGGGCGCCGTAGAAGGGGATGCAGAGCTGGCCGCCGTGGGTGTGCCCGGCGAGGATCAGCGGGTAGTCGTCCGCGGTGAACGCGTCCAGGGAGCGCAGGTACGGCGCGTGCACGATGCCCATCGAGAAGTCCGCCCCGGACACCGGACCGCCCGCCACGCGCGCGTACCGGTCGCGCTTGATGTGCGGGTCGTCCACACCCGTGAGCCCGATCTCACAGCCGTCGATCTTCAGCGAGCCCCGCGTGTTCGTGAGGTTCACCCAGCCCGCCGCGTCGAATCCGTCGCGCAGGCCCTCCCACGGGTTGTGGATGACGCCGACCGCGGGCGGGTTCCCGTTCAGACCGTGCTTGCCCTGGACCTTCTCCAGGAGGTAGCGGGCGGGGTTGCGCGGCTTCGGGCCGTAGTAGTCGTTCGAACCGAAGACGTACGCCCCGGGGAACTCCATCAGCGGGCCCAGCGCGTCCAGCGTCTCCGGAACGCCCTCCGGGTCGGACAGGTTGTCGCCCGTGTTGACCACGAAGTCGGGGCGCAGCCCCGCCAGCGACTGCAGCCACCGCTGCTTTCTGCGCTGCCCGGACACCATGTGGATGTCGGAGACCTGAAGGACCCGCAAGGGACGCATCCCCGCCGGCAGCACGGGCACCGTGACCCGCCGCAACCGGAACAGACGGGGCTCGACGCCCACGGAGTAGGCGAGGCCGGCCGCGGCCGTCGCCGAGATGCCCAGGGGTACTGCGTATCGCGCGCGCATATCCCCATCGTGTCAGACCTGGGGACGTCCCGGCCCACGCGGCCCATGGGGGCGGCGGCACCCAACCCCTCTCGTACTCGCGGCCCCGACACCCGTACCCGCCGGGCCCCAACACCCGTACCCGCCACGGGACTCCGTGCCCCCGGGAAATGCGCGGGCAGGAAGCCCGCCGCACCTGCCACAATCAACCCATGACCACGCTCAAGTCGAAGCTGCAGGAAGACCTCACCGCCGCGATCCGGGGGCGCGACGAGCTGCGCTCCTCGACGCTCCGGCTGACCCTCACCGCCGTCACGAAGGAGGAGGTCGCGGGCACCGAGGCCCGGGAACTCTCCGACGACGACGTGCAGAAGGTGATCGCCCGCGAGGCGAAGAAGCGTCGGGAGGCGGCCGAGGCCTTCGGCCAGGCCGGGCGCACCGAGCAGGCCGAGCGCGAGAAGGCGGAGGGCGAGATCCTCGCCGAGTACCTCCCCAAGCAGCTCTCCGACGACGAGCTGCGGGACATCGTCGCCCAGGCCGTCGCGGAGGCCAAGGCCGCCGGCGCCGAGGGGCCGCGCGCCATGGGCCAGGTCATGAAGATCGTGAACCCGAAGGTCGCGGGCCTGGCCGAGGGTGGCCGCGTCGCCGCCACGGTCAAGAAGCTCCTCGCGGGCTGAGGCCTCGGCCGGCCGGCCGACGTGAGTGAGGGCGCCCCCTGCAGCAGGGGGCGCCCTCACTCACGTGCGGGAGAAGCCGCCGGAGCGGCCCAGGGACGGGCTATCGGGGCCAGCCCCCGATTCCGCCCCAGTCGCCGTTCCCGCCGTTCCCGCCGTTTCCGTTCCCACCGTTCCCGTTGCCGCCGATGACCCCGGGCGGGAACTCCGGCCAGCCACCGCCTCCGTTGCCGCCTCCGTCGCCACCGCCATTACCGCCGCCGTTACCGCCACCGCCAGGGGTACCGCCCCCGCCGCCCGGCTTGTCGTCGTGGCCGCCGTCGCCGTGGTCCTCGTCCCGGTCCTTGTCGCCGCCGGGCAGGTGCACGTTGGCGAAGCCCGGCGCCGGTTTGCCCGCGAGGGCGCCGCTCATCGCGTCGCGCCAGATCGGACCCGGCACCTCGCCACCGAAGACCTTGTCGTACGGGACGCCGCCGATGGTGATGCCGGTCATCCGGCGCTTGTGCAGCGGGTCGCCGACCCAGACCGCGCCCGCCATGTTCGGCGTGTAGCCGACGAACCAGGCCGCGTAGCGGTAGTCGGTCGTACCCGTCTTGCCCGCGCTCGGGCGGGAACCGAGACCGGCCTGCTTGCCCGTGCCGTCCTCGACCACGCCCTTCAGGAGGGCGTTGATGGTGTCGGCGGTCTTCTGCGACATGGCGCGCGAGCACGTCGACTTCGGCACCGGCAGCGACTTGCCGCCGAGCGTGGTGATCGCCTCGATGGCGATCGGCGTGCAGTACGTGCCGCGCGAGGCGAACGTCGCGTACGCGCCCGCCATCGTCAGCGGCGACATCTCCTGGGTGCCGAGCGCGATCGACGGCGCCTGCACCATCTCCTTGCCGTCGGCCCGCTCCACGCCCATCTTCTGGGCCATCTTCGTCACCGGGCAGATGCCGATGTCCCCGATGAGCTGCACGTAATAGGTGTTGACCGACTTCGCGGTCGCCTCCCGCATGCCGTACGGGCCGACCTCGGACTCGTTCTCGTTGGTCAGCTTCGCGCCGCCGGTGTTGACCCACCCCTTGCCGTCACAGGTGGAGACCCGCTGCGGGTAGGGCATCTCGTACGGCGCCGAGTAGCTCTGCCCCGGCGACTTGCCGCCCTCCAGGGCCGCCGCCGCGACGATCGGCTTGAACGTCGAACCGGGCTGGTAGCCCGCGCCGCCGCCCATGTTGTCGTCGACCGAGAGGTTCATGACCGTCTCGTCCTTCTTGAAGCCGTACGGACGCGACTGCCCCATACCCCGGATCTTGCCCGTGCCCGGCTCGACGATGGTGGCGGCGGTCGCCACGTCGTCGGTCTTGTAGACGTGATTCTTTATCGACGCCTGCACGGATTCCTGCGCCTGCGGATCCAGCGTGGTGCGGACCTTCAGGCCGCCGCGGTTCCAGACCTTGGCCCGCTCCTCCTTCGTCTTGCCGAAGACCGGGTCGCGCAGGAAGACCTCGCGCACGTAGTCGCAGAAGAAGCCGGCGCCCTTGACCGAGGTGATGCAGCCGTTCTCGGGCCGGCTCACCTTCAGGGTGATCTCGGTCTTCTTGGCGGCGTCCGCCTCCCCCTGCGAGATGTCGTGCGTCTCGGCCATCCGCTGCAGCACGACGTTGCGCCGCTTGGTGGCTTCCGCCGAGTCGTTGACCGGGTCGTACCGGCTGGGCGACTGCACGATGCCGGCGAGGAGCGCGGCCTCCTCCAGCCTCAGGTCCTTGGCGGGCTTGGAGAAGTACCGCTGGGCCGCGGCCTCGATGCCGTACGCCTGCTGCCCGAAGTAGGTGATGTTCAGGTAGTTCTTGAGGATGCGCTTCTTGCCCAGCTTCTCCTCGACCTGGATCGCGTACTTCAGCTCGCGGATCTTGCGGCCGAGCGTCTGCTGGGTGGCCTCGGCGACCTTCGTCGGGTCGTCGCCCGCCTCCTCGACGAAGACGTTCTTCACGTACTGCTGCGTGAGCGTGGACGCGCCCTGCGAGACGCCGCCGCTCTGCGCGTTCTGGTTGAGCGCGCGCAGGATGCCCTTGAGGTCGACTGCGCCGTGCTCGTAGAAGCGGGAGTCCTCGATCGCGACGATCGCCTTCTGCATGTACGGCGAGATGTCCTTGAGCGGGACGACCGTGCGGTCACGCGAGTAGACCGTGGCGATCTGACCGCCCTTGTTGTCGAGGATCGACGTGCGCTGACTGAGCGGCGGCTGCTTCAGATTGGCGGGGATCTCGTCGAACCCTTCGACCGAGCCCTTGGCCGCGAGGCCCAGCGCTCCGGCCGCCGGCAGGGCGATCCCGGCCAGCACCGCCCCCGCCAGGACACTGACTCCGAGGAACTTCGCGGCCTGCTGAGTTGGTGACAGACCACCGCCCGAGCGCTTCTTTCCCATGAGGGCAGCCTAATCCGTACTTGAGTGCGTTCCGAGGGAGCGAGTGATCCTCGGGATGTTCGCCGCTGTCACCACAGACGCACCGCGGACGTTCCGATTCGCCGGACAGGCCTCAATGCCTTGGCCTAAGCTGCTCTCAACTGTCACTGCCGTGCGGTTCGGCACCAGGTCCTCCCCCCTCCCGGATCGAGCGGATCGCTGTCCGAATTCGCCTCTTGTGACGCTCGACGTCCGTTGTGACTCAACTGAACTGTCCCGGAATGCCGGTTTCCGCACGGATGTCGTCAGCTCACTCCGTCGGGTGATCTGCCGCTTACGCATAGTCCGTTCGGGCCATTCAAGATTGGGCCCGAAGGGGGTGTTGCGCTGTGCCCACCTTCCGTAACGTCCTCAACTGGCGGCGGTGAATATGCCGCTGCCGCCGTGGGGGAGCCTCGATTCGGGAGAGGACGGCGCCGGTATGGGCTGGGTAACCGACTGGAGTGCGCAGGCGGCCTGCCGCACTACCGATCCGGATGAACTGTTCGTTCAAGGAGCAGCGCAGAACAGGGCCAAGGCGGTGTGCACCGGATGTCCGGTGCGGACCGAGTGCCTGGCCGACGCGCTGGACAATCGCGTCGAGTTCGGCGTGTGGGGAGGCATGACGGAGCGAGAGCGTCGCGCACTGTTGCGCAGGCGTCCCACCGTCACCTCATGGCGCAGGCTCCTGGAGACGGCGCGCTCCGAGTACGAGCGCGGCACGGGCCTGTTGCCCGTCGACCTGGAGGACGAGGAGACGTACGAGAGCTACGCGGCCGTGGGGTAGGACGACGGGACGCCGGGGCGATGCCTCCCGCTCTGGGGAGGTGAACGCACCCGGCGACGGGGGAGTTCCCGCGTCCGGTCAGCCCGCGAGCCGGTCCCCTACGGCGCGGAGACCCGCGAGGTCATGGACATCACCGGGCAGCGCGGCCACTTCGGCCACCGCCACCTCGGGGTGGCGCGCGGTGAAGCGGTCTCGCGTGCGCTGCTCGCGGACGAGCAGCTGCATCCGCTCGGCGTGCAGCCGCAGCAGACCCGCGGTCATCTGTTCGACACACGCGTCGGTCACCGGCTCGGTCGTCGGCTCGCTCGCGGGTCCGGTCACCGGCTCGGTGCCGGACGTCGATTCGGGGCCCTCGGATGCGGCGGGGGCCTCGGTGGAAGAAGTGGGGTCCTCGGGAGTCGCGGGGGCTTCGGACGGCGCGGGGTTCTCTGAAGTCGCGTGATTCTCGGGGGAGTTACGAACTCCTTCCTTCCCGCCCTCCTGATCCACAATGCGGCGTTCCTCAAGATTTTCCGCGGCGGCGAGGGCCCGCTCGGCCGACAGCTGGGCGGCACCGCTGCCGTGCACGCGGTTCAGCACGAGACCAGCGAGCGGCATGTCGTCCGCCGCGAGCCGCTCCACGAAGTACGCGGCCTCCCGCAGCGCGTCCCGCTCCGGCGAGGCCACCACCAGGAACGCCGTCCCGGGCGCCTGCAACAGCCGGTACGTGGCGTCGGCCCGCGTGCGGAACCCGCCGAACATGCTGTCCATCGCCGTCACGAACATCTGTACGTCACGCAGCAACTGCCCGCCGAGCAGCTTGCCCAGGGCGCCCGTCATCATCGACATGCCGACGTTCAGGAACTTCATCCCGGCCCGTCCGCCCACCTTCGCCGGCGCCATCAGGACCCGGATCAGCTTGCCGTCCAGGAAGGACCCGAGGCGCTTGGGGGCGTCCAGGAAGTCCAGCGCGGAGCGCGAGGGCGGGGTGTCGACGACGATCAGGTCCCACTCGTCGCGGGAGCGCAGCTGCCCCAGCTTCTCCATCGCCATGTACTCCTGCGTGCCCGCGAAGCCCGCCGAAAGCGACTGGTAGAAGGGGTTGTCGAGGATCGCCCGGGCGCGCTCCTTGTCGGTGTGCGCCTCGACGATCTCGTCGAACGTGCGCTTCATGTCGAGCATCATGGCGTGCAGCTCGCCGGAGCCCTCGATGTCCTTGACCCGCCGCGGCACGTTGTCGAGCGAGTCGATGCCCATGGACTGCGCGAGCCTGCGCGCCGGGTCGATGGTCAGCACGACCGTCTTGCGGCCCCGCTCCGCCGCGCGCAGCCCGATGGCGGCCGCCGTGGTCGTCTTGCCGACGCCGCCGGAGCCGCAGCACACCACGATCCGGGTCTCCGGGTCGTCGATCAGGGCGTCCACGTCCAGCACCCGGCCGTGCTCCAGGGTCCGCGCCGATTCCTTGGTCGTGCGGTCCCCGGTCATGAGATCCCTTGCTTCCGCAGTTCCGTGGCGAGCTCGTAGAGGCCCGCGAGGTCCATCCCGCCGGTGACGAGCGGGAGTTCGTGCAGGGGCCGGCCGAACCCGGTCAGCACGGCGCGCTGGTCGCGCTCCAGGGCGAACCGCTCGGCGTACTCGGCGGCCTGCTCCAGGAGCGGCCCGACCAGCCGGTCGGCGGCCCCACCGCGCCGCGCGCCGCCGAGCCCGGCGGCGGACAGCGACTTGGCGACGGCCGTACGGGGCGCCTGCTCCAGGCCCAGCTTCAGCTCGGCCTCGTCCAGCACGGCGGGCCGCACCATGTTCACGATGAGCCGCCCCACGGGCAGCTGCGCGGCGCGCAGCTCGGCGATCCCGTCGGCGGTCTCCTGGACGGGCATCTCCTCCAGGAGGGTGACCAGATGCACCGCGGTCTCGGGCGACTTGAGCACCCGCATCACCGCCTGGGCCTGATTGTGTATCGGCCCGATCTTGGCGAGCCCGGCGACCTCGTCGTTGACGTTCAGGAAGCGCGTGATGCGACCGGTCGGCGGCGCGTCCATGACCACGCAGTCGTACGCGTACCGCCCGCTCTTGTCCTTGCGGCGCACGGCCTCGCAGGCCTTGCCGGTCAGGAGCACGTCCCGGAGTCCGGGCGCGACGGTGGTGGCGAAGTCGATGGCCCCGAGCTTCTTCAGGGCGCGGCCCGCGCCCCCCAGTTTGTAGAACATCTGGAGGTAGTCGAGCAGCGCCAGCTCGGGGTCGATGGCGAGGGCGTACACCTCCCCGCCCCCGGGAGCGACGGCGATCTTCCGCTCCTCATAGGGCAGCGCTTCTGTCTCGAAGAGCTGCGCGATGCCCTGCCTGCCCTCGACCTCCACGAGGAGGGTGCGTTTGCCCTCCGTCGCGAGGGCGAGCGCGAGGGCCGCGGCCACCGTGGTCTTGCCGGTACCGCCCTTGCCGCTGACGACCTGGAGCCTGCTCACCCTTCCGAGCCTAACCAGTCCCCGCCCGGACCATGCAGGAGCCCACCCTGAGCAGCTCGTCACACCGACTACAGTCGGCCACATGACCAAGTGGGAATACGCAACCGTGCCTCTGCTCGTCCACGCCACGAAGCAGATTCTTGACACCTGGGGCGAGGACGGCTGGGAGCTGGTCCAGGTCGTGCCGGGTCCGAACAACCCCGAGCAGCTCGTGGCCTACCTGAAGCGGGAGAAGCAGGCGTGAGCGCCGTCGAGGAGAAGCTCGCGTCGCTCGGGCTCACGCTGCCGGAGGTCGTGCCGCCGCTGGCCGCCTACCAGCCGGCCGTCCAGTCCGGCGTGTACGTCTACACCGCGGGCCAGCTCCCGATGGTGGACGGCAAACTCGCCGTGACCGGCAAGGTCGGCGGTGAGGTCACCCCGGAGGAGGCCAAGGACCTGGCCCGCACCTGCGCGCTGAACGCGCTGGCCGCGGTCAAGTCGGTCGCCGGTGACCTGGACCGCATCGCGCGCGTCGTGAAGGTCGTCGGCTTCGTGGCCTCCGCCCCGGACTTCACCGGCCAGCCCGGCGTCATCAACGGCACCAGTGAGCTGCTCGGCGAGGTCCTCGGCGACAAGGGCGTGCACGCGCGGAGCGCCGTCGGCGTCGCCGTGCTCCCCCTGGACGCCCCGGTCGAGGTCGAGATCCAGGTGGAACTGACGGAGGCGTAGACGCATGTCGGCCCGACAGGGGTGGCGCAAACCGGCCCCCCTGTAGGCGCCGATCATTGCCTCTCGAACATCCGCGCACCAAGGGATAGCCTCCGCCCATGGCAAATGGGCAGTGGTACCCCCCGGAGTGGCCGGACCGCATCCGCGCCCTCGCGAGCGGCGAGCTGACTCCGGCGACCCCGTGCCGCGCCGCGACCGTCATGCTCCTCAGGGAGGGCGGTGGCGAGCCGGAAGTGCACATGCTGCGCCGACGCGCCTCCATGGCTTTCGCCGGGGGCGCGTACGCGTATCCGGGCGGCGGCGTCGACCCGCGCGACGACGACCACCTGGTGCGCTGGGCGGGCCCCACGCGCGCGTCCTGGGCGGCCCGCCTGGGCGTCGGCGACGAGGCCGAGGCCCAGGCGATCGTCTGCGCGGCGGTCCGCGAGACGTACGAGGAGGCGGGCGTGCTGCTCGCGGGCCCGAGCCCGGAGACGGTCGTCGGCGACACCACGGGCGACGGCTGGGAGGCGGACCGCGAGGCCCTGGTGGCCCGCGACCTCTCCTTCGCCGAGTTCCTGGACCGCAGGAACCTGCATCTGCGCAGCGACCTGCTGGCCGCGTGGGCGCGCTGGATCACCCCGGAGTTCGAGCCCAGGCGGTACGACACGTTCTTCTTCGTGGCCGCGCTGCCCGAGGGCCAGCGCACCCGCAACGCCTCGACGGAGGCCGACCGCACGGTCTGGATCACCCCGTCCGAGGCGGCGGCCCGCTACGACGCGGGCGAACTCCTGATGATGCCGCCCACGATCGCGACCCTGCGCGCCCTGAGGTCCCACCGGACGCCCGGTGACACCTTGGCCGCGGCCCCGGCCCAGGACATGACCCCGGTCCTGGCGAGGGCTCACCTGGAGGGCACGACCTTGACCCTCACCTGGCCTGGCCACGAGGAGTTCACGAAGCACATTCCCGAGGCACCCTCGATGACCCGAAACGACCGGCCCTGAGCGGATCGAGCAACCGGCCCGCAGCCGCGTACGAGACGGGAGGGGACGTGGGGGTATGTGCGCACGGAGCACCGAGCCCGCTCTAGCAAAATTGTCCGCGAGGCAGTGGCGCAGGGATGGCGAGTACGCACATACCCCCGCGGCCCCGCACCCACGGACGAGCCCCAGGCGCAGACGCACGCCCCCGCGCCCCGCAGGCACCGGCCGGGCCGGCACCCACCGGACCCCACCAGAGGCCCGCAGAGGCCCCACAGCACCCCAGGACGGCGCCCAGGCACCCGGCACCACCCCCCCCACCCGTAAGCCGCGCCCCGCACGCCGTACCCCGTAAGCCCGCACCCCGTAAGCCCGCACCCCGTAAGCCCGCACCCCGTACCCCCGCCCCAGACAGGAGCACCCCCCGCATGACAGACGCCGCCGCCCTCCCCGGCCAGCCGCGCGGCGGAGTCCTCAGCGGCCCCGCCACCACACGCGCGGTCAACGTCCTCGCCCCCAACGCGTCCGCGATGACGCTGGACGGCACGAACACCTGGATCGTCTCCGAGCCGGACTCACCGCTCGCCGTGGTCATCGACCCGGGCCCGCTGGACGACGCCCACCTGAGCCACGTCGTCGAGACGGCGGAGAAGGCCGGCAAGCGCGTCGCCCTGACCCTCCTCACCCACGGCCACCCCGACCACGCGGAGGGCGCGGCCCGCTTCGCGGAGCTGACCCGTACTCATGTACGCGCCCTGGATCCCGCCCTGCGCCTGGGCGACGAGGGCCTCGCGGCCGGTGACGTCATCACCACCGGCGGCCTGGAGATGCGCGTGGTCCCCACCCCCGGCCACACCGCCGACTCGCTCTGCTTCCACCTCCCGGCCGACCGCGCGGTCCTGACGGGCGACACGATCCTCGGGCGCGGCACGACGGTCGTGGCGCACCCCGACGGCCGTCTCGGCGACTACCTGGACTCCCTGCGCCGGCTGCGCTCCCTGACGGTCGACGACGGCGTCCACACGGTGCTGCCGGGCCACGGCCCGGTCCTGGAGGACGCGCAGGGGGCGGTCGAGTTCTACCTGGCGCACCGGGCCAACCGCCTGGCCCAGGTGGAGACGGCGGTGGAGGACGGCCACGTCGAGGCGGCGGACGTGGTCGCCCACGTGTACGCGGACGTGGACCGCTCCCTGTGGCCGGCCGCGGAGCTCTCGGTCCGCGCGCAGCTGGACTATCTGCGGGAACACGGACTGATCTGAGAGCCGGCGCCCCACAGGAGCCCCCAAAAGAGGCGCCCACAAAAGCCCGATGGGTCCCGCCTCACAAGAGGCGGAACCCATCGACGTACAGACACAGCGTCAGCGCGACCGCTTGGCCAGCCGCTCCACGTCCAGCAGGATCACCGCGCGGGCCTCGAGCCGCAGCCACCCGCGCCCGGCGAAGTCCGCCAGCGCCTTGTTGACCGTCTCGCGGGAGGCGCCGACCAGCTGGGCGAGCTCTTCCTGCGTGAGGTCGTGCACGACGTGGATGCCCTCCTCGGACTGCACGCCGAAGCGGCGCGACAGGTCCAGGAGCGCACGGGCGACACGGCCCGGCACATCGGAGAAGACCAGGTCGGACATCTGGTCGTTGGTCTTGCGCAGGCGCCGGGCGACGGCGCGCAGCAGCGCGGCGGCCACCTCGGGCCGGGCGTTCAGCCACGGCTGGAGGTCGCCGTGACCGAGGCCGAGCAGCTTGACCTCGGTGAGGGCGGACGCCGTGGCGGTCCGCGGGCCCGGGTCGAAGAGCGACAGCTCACCGATGAGCTCGCCGGGACCGAGCACGGCGAGCATGTTCTCGCGGCCGTCGGGCGAGGTGCGGTGGAGCTTCACCTTGCCTTCGGTGACCACGTACAGCCGGTCTCCGGGGTCACCCTCATGGAAGAGCGCATCCCCCCGCGCGAGCGTCACCTCACTCATGGAGGCGCGGAGCTCCGCGGCCTGCTCGTCATCGAGCGCCGCGAAGAGCGGGGCGCGCCGCAGAACGTCGTCCACGAGTTCTCTCCTTGTCGACCTGCTCAGGGGATCTTGTTTCCCCCGCATATCAGGGGTCCGTGTTCCCCATTTTGCCGGACGGTCCAAACAGTGTGATCAGTCACAAGTCTGCCGCACCGGCGTCGCAAGCTGTGCGGGAGGGGGCCAATTGGGGGCCGATCCATGGGGTCAGGGACGGATGTCAGTGACGGGCTCTAGGCTGGCCGGGTGTCCAAAAAGCCGGTGAGAGCGCAGGCCGAGGGGGCTGAGCAGGTGGCCGCGCCCCGTGATTCCGCTGTGGGCGAACAAGCGTCCGTCTCCCCCGATAAAGCGACAAATTGGACAGTTCCCCTGGTGTCCCCGGTGAAGAGGTCGGCCCTGTGAACGCGAAGAAGACGACGCCGGCGGCGCCCGCCAAGAAGACGGCGGCGGCCAAGAAGACGGCGGCGAAGAAGAAGACGGCCGAAACGGGCGTGGCCCCGGCGGGGAAGGCCGCTGCCGAGAAGGCGCCCGCCAAGAAGACCGCCATCAAGACCGCCACCAAGAAGGCGCCAGCCAAGAAGACGACCGCGAAGACGGCATCCACCGAGAAGGCCCCCGCGAAAACGGCCCCCGCCAAGACCGAGTCCCACACGGCGCTCGTCCGCCGGGCCCGCCGCATCAACCGCGAGCTCGCCGAGGTGTATTCGTACGCCCACCCCGAGCTGGACTTCGAGAACCCGTTCGAGCTCCTGGTCGCCACGGTGCTCTCCGCGCAGACCACCGACCTCCGGGTGAACCAGACGACCCCGCGCCTCTTCGCCACGTACCCGACCCCGGAGGACCTGGCCGCCGCCGTCCCCGAGGAGGTCGAGGAGCTGATCCGGCCGACCGGCTTCTTCCGGGCGAAGACCAAGTCGATCATGGGTCTGGCCAAGGTGTTGCGCGACGACTTCGGAGGCGAGGTCCCGGGGCGCCTGGAGGACCTGGTGAAGCTGCCCGGCGTGGGCCGCAAGACGGCCTTCGTGGTCCTGGGCAACGCTTTCGGAGTGCCTGGTTTGACCGTGGACACCCATTTCGGGCGTCTTGTCCGCCGCTGGAAGTGGACCGACGAGACCGACCCGGACAAGGTCGAGGCGGCGGTCGGCGCGCTCTTCCCGAAGAGCGAGTGGACGATGCTCTCGCACCGCGTGATCTTCCACGGCCGCCGCATCTGCCACTCCCGCAAGCCCGCCTGCGGAGCCTGCCCGATCGCCCCGCTCTGTCCGTCGTACGGGGAGGGGGAGACCGACCCGGAGAAGGCCAAGAAGCTGCTGAAGTACGAGATGGGCGGCTTCCCCGGCCAGCGCCTCAAGCCGCCGGCCGACTACCCGGGCAAGCCCGCGCCCCCGCTCGCCGCGGGGTGACGACGACGGCAGCCGGAACGAACGCGAGGGGAAAGAGCGTTGTCCAGAGACGGACGGGGGTGCCGATGACGCACGCGAGCGACACGACGAACACGGCGGACACCACGAACACCACGAACGCCAGGAACACGGCGAAGACGACGAGCGCGACAAGCGCGGCGAACACGACGAACGCAGCGAACACGACGAACGCGATGAACGCAGCCAACGCGACGGACAAGACGAACACGACCAACCCGGCGAGTGCGGACAACGGGAGCGTCAGCCAGGACTCCCACCCCCTCCTCTCCACCACCGGCCTCCCCTCCTGGCTCGACCCGGTCGTCCACGCCGCGCGGACCGTCGAGCCGCTCCAGCTGAGCCGCTTCCTGCCCCCGGAGAGCGGCGCCGGACGCCAGTCCGCCGTCCTCATCCTCTTCGGAGAGGGCGAGAAGGGCCCCGAGCTGCTCCTGATGGAGCGCGCGGGCTCGCTCCGCTCGCACGCCGGCCAGTCCTCCTTCCCCGGCGGCGCCCTCGACCCCGAGGACGGCGACCCGCGGGGCGAGGGGCCCTTGCGCGCCGCCCTGCGCGAGGCGGAGGAGGAGACGGGCCTCGACCCCCGCGGCGTCCAGCTCTTCGCCGAACTGCCGCGCCTCTTCATCCCGGTGAGCGACTTCGTCGTGACGCCCGTGCTCGGCTGGTGGCGCACCCCGACCCCGGTCGGTGTCGTCGACCCGAACGAGACGGCCCGCGTCTTCACGGTTCCCGTGGCCGATCTCACGGACCCCGCGAACCGCGCGACGGCCGTCCACCCCAGCGGCCACCACGGCCCGGCTTTCCTCGTCGAATCCGCTCTGGTCTGGGGTTTTACGGCCGGAGTGATCGACAGGATCCTGCACTTCGCGGGCTGGGAGCGCCCCTGGGACCGCAGGAGGCAGGTCCCGCTCGACTGGCGCGCATGACAAGGTTGCGGGGAACGGCGACCGCGATGCGAGGCGAGGATTGAATCGGTGAACGTGCTGGACATCCTGCTGCTGCTCGCCGCCGTGTGGTTCGCGGTCGTCGGCTACCGCCAGGGCTTCGTGGTCGGCATCCTGTCGGTGATCGGCTTCCTGGGCGGCGGTCTCGTCGCCGTCTATCTGCTGCCGGTCGTCTGGGACGCGCTCACGGACGACGACGAGGCCGCGGTGGGTACGACCGCGTCGGTGGTGGCCGTCGTCATCGTGATCGTCTGTGCCTCGATCGGTCAGGCCTTCACCACCCACCTCGGCAACAAGCTGCGCCGGTACATCACCTGGCAGCCCGCCCGCGCCCTGGACGCGACGGGCGGCGCCCTGGTGAACGTGGTGGCGATGCTCCTCGTCGCCTGGCTGCTCGGCTCCCTCCTCGCGGGCGCGACGCTGCCGACGCTCGGCAAGGAGCTGCGCAGCTCCAAGGTGCTGCTCGGCGTCGACCGTGCCCTGCCGGGCCAGGCCGACACCTGGTTCACCGACTTCCGCTCGGTCCTCGCGCGCAACGGCTTCCCGCAGGTCTTCAGCCCGTTCTCGAACGAGCCCATCAAGGAAGTGCAGCCCCCGGACCCCCAGCTCGCCAAGAGCCAGGTGGCCACCAAGGCCAAGCGCTCCATCGTGAAGGTCCGCGGTGAGGCCCGCAGTTGCGGCAAGGTGCTCGAGGGCACCGGCTTCGTCTTCGCGAACCGCCGCGTGATGACGAACGCGCACGTGGTCGGCGGCGTGGACGACCCGACGATCCAGATAGGCGACAACCACCAGACGTACGACGCGAAGGTCGTGCTCTACGACTGGGAGCGCGACATCGCCGTACTGGACGTGCCCACGCTGAAGGCGCCGGCCCTGCAGTTCACGTCGAAGGCCGCGCCCAGTGGTGCCGGCGCCATCGTCGCGGGCTTCCCCGAGGACGGGCCGTACGACGTCCGCCCCGCGCGCGTGCGCGGTCGCATCACGGCCAACGGCCCGGACATCTACCACCGGGGCACCGTGCACCGCGACGTGTACTCGCTCTACGCGACGGTCCGTCAGGGCAACTCCGGCGGCCCGCTGCTCACGCCCGACGGCAAGGTCTACGGCGTGGTCTTCGCGAAGTCGCTCGACGACCCGGACACCGGCTATGCGCTGACGGCGGACGAGGTGCGCGAGGACATCAGGCGCGGCCGCACCGCCGACCAGGAGGTCGACAGCCAGGGCTGCGCGCTCTAGAGCGGGAGTGGTGGGGGTGCCCGGCGGGCGGAGTCAGTCGCGCGTATGGCGGAGCCGCGCGGAGACCCAGCGGGCCCTGCGGCGGAGAATGCGCGGAATACCCATCGCCTGAGGGGGGCCGTAACGGCCTTGCTCCTGTGGCCCGCCCCTCTCGTGGCTGTTCAGCGCTGTGGCCGAGCGGCGATTGCGTGCTACGTCACTGTAGTCGTGCGTCCAGCCCATACCCCGACGTGTGCCCGGGCCTCATGGTCGGTAACCGCGCCCAGGGGCCCCAATTGGCCTATGCGGGAGGCAATTGGCGTTCGTAGGACATGTGTTCCCCGAGGGTGCGCGCCCCCGGGTGCCCCGGAACGTCACCGATCCGGTTCCGGGTCCTTCAGCCAGTTCACCAGCTCGGTCGAGAACGCCGCCGGATCCTCCTCGTGCGGGAAGTGCCCGAGCCCGTCGAACAGCCGCCAGCGGTAGGGGGCTTCGACGTACTCGCCGGAGCCCGCCGCGCTCCTGGTCCGCATCACCGGGTCGAGGGAGCCGTGCAGATGCAGCGTCGGCACGCGCACCGGCCGCTTCATGCGGCGGTTGAACTGGATGCCGTCCGGGCGCGCCATCGACCGCACCATCCAGCGGTACGGCTCGACCGAGCAGTGCGCGGTGGAGGGGATGCACATCGCCCGCCGGTACGTCTCCACCGCCTCGTCGTCCGGCAGCCCGGGCCCGGACCAGTCCCGCACCAGACGGCCCACCAGGGCGCCCTCGTCCGCGACCAGTTGACGCTCCGGCACCCACGGCCGCTGGAAGCCCCACACATACGAGGCCGCGGCCGTCTGCCTGCGGTCCGACAGCATCGCCGAGCGCCAGCGCCGCGGATGCGGCATCGAGGAGACGGCGAGGCGGCGCACCAGCTTGGGCCGCATCACGGCCGCCGTCCACGCCAGATAACCGCCCAGGTCGTGCCCGACGAGCGCGGCGTCCGGCTCGCCGAGGGAGCGCACGACGCCCGTGATGTCGAGCGCCAGGTTCGCCGGGTCGTAGCCGCGGGGGGTGCGGTCGCTGCCGCCCACGCCCCGCAGGTCCATCGCGACGGCCCGGAAGCCCGCGTCGGCGAGCGCCACCATCTGGTGCCGCCACGACCACCAGAACTGCGGGAAGCCGTGCAGGAGCAGGACCAGCGGCCCGTCACCCATCTCGGCGATGTGGAAGCGCGCCCCGTTGGCGGCCACGTCCCGGTGGGTCCAGGGCCCCTCGATGCGTACGACAGAGGCGGAGGGCTGGGCCGATGGAGTGGCGGGGTCCGTCATGAGGACGAGCGTGCCACAGTCGCCCCCGTCTCACCGACCCGGACCTCGACGACACTCGCGGGGCTGGCCGAGCGGGGGTGCGGTTTGACGTTCCCCAGTACGGCCGCCGTCTCCTTGGCCGAAGCGGCGACCTTCTGCGGACCCTTGCCCTGCTTGGCCTTCTTCGCGAAGACGACGCCGATCAGCGCGAGCAGCCCGGCCACCACCAGGTTGGCGGCGAAGGACAGCAGGAAGCAGATCGCGAGGTTCCAGTGGCTCCAGGTGCGGATGCCGTAGGCGAGCGCGAAGCTCAGCATCGGCAACGAGAAGATGAGGACCGTGCCGGCCGCGGCGAACGCGCCGCCGCCGACCGCGCCGCGCTTGACGTCCTGCCGCAGCTGGGCCTTGGCCAGCGCGATCTCGTCGTGCACCAGCGCGGACATCTCGCCGGTCGCCGAGGCGACCAGTTGGCCGAGGCTGCGCTCGGCGCCGACGGGGCCGTCGGGTGAGCTCATCGCGTTCTCCCCTTTATCTCTTCTGATCTCTTCTGAGATATGTCTGCTCAGATCATGCCGGACCGTTGCTGTCCTTGCGTTCCCCACCCGCGACTTCGGCAAGCCTGCGATGCTCCGCGGCCTTCTTCTCATGGATGGCGGCCATCCGCAGGTGGTAGTCCGGCTTGTCCATCTCGTAGATGTCAGGGATGCCGTCGAGGTCCTCGTCGCGCTCCTCGTCCTCGCACAGCTTGCGGTACTTGGCGTTGCGCACCTTCAGCAGGATCCCGGAGAGCACCGCCGCGATCAGCGAGCCCAACAGGACGGCCGCCTTGATCTCGTCGGTGAGCAGCGGGTCCTCGGTGAAGGCGAGTTCGCCGATGAGCAGCGACACGGTGAAGCCGATGCCGGCCAGCGAGGCGACCGCGAACACGTCCGGCCAGGCCAGGTCGTCGTTCAGCTCGGCCTTGGTGAAGCGGGCCGCAAGCCAGGTGCCGCCGAAGATGCCGACCGCCTTGCCGACCACGAGACCGAGCACCACACCGAGCGTCTCCGGCTGGGTGAAGACATCGCCGAGTGCGCCGCCCGAGACGACCACACCCGCGCTGAACAGGGCGAACAGCGGCACGGCGAGGCCCGCGGAGACGGGACGTACGAGATGCTCGATGTGCTCGCCGGGGGAGTGCTCCTCGCTCTCGGCGCCCTCGCCCTCCTTGTGGCAGCGCAGCATCAGGCCCATGGCGACGCCCGCGATGGTGGCGTGGATGCCGCTGTTGTACATCAGGCCCCAGATGACGAGCGCCAGCGGCACGTAGACGTACCAGCCGCGCACCCGCTTCCTGAGCAGCAGCCAGAAGACGACGAGGCCGAGGACGGCGCCGCCGAGCGCCGCGAAGTTCAGGTCGCTGGTGAAGAAGATCGCGATGATCAGGATCGCGAAGAGGTCGTCGACGACGGCGAGGGTCAGCAGGAAGGCGCGCAGCGCGGACGGCAGCGAGGTGCCGATGACCGCGAGGACGGCGAGGGCGAAGGCGATGTCGGTGGCGGTCGGCACGGCCCAGCCGTCCGTCGAGCCGCCGCCGACGGTGTTGGTCAGGAAGTACACCAGCGCGGGCACGGCCATGCCGCAGAGCGCGGCGATGACGGGCAGCGCGGCGGCCTTCGGGTCGCGCAGATCGCCCGCGACCAGCTCGCGCTTGAGTTCGATGCCGGCCACGAAGAAGAAGACGGCGAGGAGCCCGTCGGCCGCCCAGTGCTGGAGGGAGAGGTTCAGCCCGAGCGAGCCGGGCCCGAGGTGGAAGCCGCGGACCGCGTCGTACGAGCCGCCTGCCGTGTTGGCCCAGATCAGTGCGGCGACGGCGGCGACGAGCAGCAGCACACCGCCGACGGTCTCGGCGCGCAGCGCGTTCGCGATGAAGGTGCGCTCAGGGAGCGAGAGGCGGCCGAGGACCTTGCGGTTGCTGCTGGGGGCGGGCGCGGTCACGAGGGTCGACCTCCGGTCGGGTAGGCAGGGCTGAGCTCATGCCGACCAGACTTCCCGGCGCACCTAGTTCTTCTCGTCGCGTCAGCTTGTCGCGTCGATGACGCGTTGTTGACGCGATCCTTAGCTTACCTAACGTACGCCCGGACGTATCCGGCGATCTTCACCTTAAGCACAAAGGGGCCGCCCGGCGCGCTGCCGGACGGCCCCTCGGGCGTACCCGAATGCCCTGCTGCCTGCTCAGTCCTCGCTCGGCGCGGCCGGGAGCCGCGTCTGGATCAGGTCCATGACGGAGGAGTCGGTGAGGGTGGTGACGTCACCGAGCTCGCGGTTCTCCGCGACGTCGCGCAGGAGGCGGCGCATGATCTTGCCGGAGCGGGTCTTCGGCAGCTCGGCCACCGGCAGGACCCGCTTGGGCTTGGCGATCGGGCCGAGGGCGGTGCCGACGTGGTTGCGCAGCTCCGCGACGAGCCCCTCGTCGTCGGCGTTCGCCGTGCCGCGCAGGATCACGAAGGCGACGATGGCCTGGCCGGTCGTCTCGTCGGCTGCGCCCACGACCGCCGCCTCGGCGACCGCCGGGTGCGAGACGAGCGCCGACTCGACCTCGGTGGTGGAGATGTTGTGCCCGGAGACGAGCATCACGTCGTCGACCCGGCCCAGCAGCCAGATGTCGCCGTCGTCGTCCTTCTTGGCGCCGTCGCCGGCGAAGTACCTGCCTTCGAAGCGGGACCAGTACGTGTCGATGAACCGCTGGTCGTCGCCCCAGATGGTGCGCAGCATCGAGGGCCACGGCTCGGTCAGGACGAGATAGCCGCCGCCACCGTCCGGCACCTCGTTCGCCTCGTCGTCGACGACCGTGGCGGAGATGCCCGGCAGGGCGCGCTGGGCGGAGCCCGGCTTGGTCTCGGTCACGCCCGGCAGCGGCGAGATCATCATCGCGCCGGTCTCGGTCTGCCACCAGGTGTCCACGATCGGACAGGCGTCGCCGCCGATGTTCTTACGGTACCACATCCACGCCTCGGGGTTGATCGGCTCACCCACCGAGCCGAGCACCCGCAGGCTGCTGAGGTCGAACTTCGCGGGGATGTCGTCGCCCCACTTCATGAACGTCCGGATCGCGGTGGGCGCCGTGTAGAGGATCGTGACGCCGTACTTCTGCACGATCTCCCAGAAGCGGCCCTGGTGCGGGGTGTCGGGCGTGCCCTCGTACATGACCTGCGTCGCGCCGTTGGCCAGCGGCCCGTACGTGATGTACGAGTGGCCGGTAACCCAGCCGATGTCGGCCGTGCACCAGTAGACGTCGGTCTCGGGCTTGAGGTCGAAGACGGCGTGGTGGGTGTAGGCCGCCTGGGTGAGGTAGCCGCCGGAGGTGTGCAGGATGCCCTTCGGCTTACCCGTGGTGCCCGAGGTGTAGAGGATGAAGAGCGGGTGCTCCGCGTCGAAGGCCTCGGGGGTGTGCTCCGCGGACTGCTGGGCGACGGCCTCGTGCCACCACACGTCGCGGCCCTCGGTCCAGGCCACGTCCTGCCCCGTGCGCCGCACGACGAGGACCTTCTCCACGGATACGCGGGTGAGGGCCTCGTCGACGGCGGGCTTGAGCGCGGAGGGCTTGCCCCGGCGGTAGCCGCCGTCGGAGGTGATGACGACCTTGGCGTCCGCGTCCTCGATGCGCTTGGCGATGGCGTCCGCGGAGAAACCGCCGAAGACGACCGAGTGGGCGGCGCCGACGCGGGCGCAGGCCAGCATCGCGACGACCGCCTCGGGGATCATCGGCAGGTAGACCGCGACCCGATCGCCCTTGGCCACGCCCAGCTCGGTCAGGGCGTTGGCCGCCCGGCTGACCTCGTCCTTGAGCTCGGCGTAGGTGATGGCCCGGCTGTCGCCGGGCTCACCCTCGAAGTGGATCGCGACGCGGTCGCCGTGGCCGGCCTCCACGTGGCGGTCGACGCAGTTGTAGGCGACGTTGAGCTTTCCGTCGGCGAACCACTTGGCGAACGGAGGGTTCGACCAGTCGAGCGTCTCGGTCGGCTCCGTGGCCCAGGTCAGCCGGCGGGCCTGCTCGGCCCAGAAGCCGAGCCGGTCAGCCTTGGCCTGCTCGTACGCCTCCGCCGTGACGTTGGCGGCGGCTGCCAGCTCCGTCGGCGGCGCGAAGCGACGCTCCTCCTTCAAGAGGTTGGCCAGGCTTTCATTGCTCACGACATCTCCCTTGCGCTGCTTTGCCGGGGGCGCCCGTTGTGTCCGAAGCCACAGCTCATCAGACACAACCCGCGGTGACAAGGGCCTGCCGAAAATTGGTTTAGACCTTTACCTGGCCAGCCTCCCGAGGGCGGGACCTAGACCTTGATCGGAGCTGTCGGCGCCACCTGATCGAAGACCTCGTCGGGGAGCTGCTCGGCGCCGCCGCCCTCCGTCAGCAGATAGGCCTGCGCCTCTCCGACGTGGAAGTACATACCGTGCAGCTCAAGATCATTTTCGGCAAGTCGGCGCGCCACCGACTCGTGCGCCTTCAAGTGCTCCAGCTGCTGGACCACGTTGGTGAGGCAGAGTTGCTCGACGGCGTCGGCGGGCGCGCGGCCGGCGAGGCGCGCCCACGCCCTGTCCTGCGCGCCCATCCGCTCCAGGCTCGGCAGGCCGTGCCGCAGCCACCGCTTCAGCGGCGTCTGGGCGCCGCCGGGCGGGGTGTTGAGCAGCGCCTGCATGGCACCGCACCCGGAGTGCCCGCACACGGTGATGGACCGCACCTTGAGCACATCGACCGCGTACTCGATGGCGGCGCCCACCGAGTCGTCCCCGCTCTCGGCCCCCGGCAGCGGCACGAGATTGCCCACGTTGCGTACGACGAAGAGGTCACCGGGGCCGCTCGAGGTGATCATCGAGGTGACGACCCTGGAATCCGCGCAGGTCAGGAAGAGCTGCGCGGGCTGCTGCCCCTCGCGCGCGAGCCGGGCGAGCTCACCGCGCACGTGCGGCGCCGTGTTCCGCTGGAACGCGCTGATTCCGCTGGCCAGTTGATGGCTGCTGGGCCGGCCCACCTGCTGCTCCTCCTGCGGCCGGTCGCAGTGGTGGTTGCGCCACGGCGTCCAGGGGCGGCAGCAGGAGTGCGCGGAGCTCGCGGGCTCGGCGATACGGGTCCCGGAGCGGCCGGTGATCTCGACGCTTCCACCGTGCGCGATGTGGGCGTCCTGCCAGCACTGCAGTGATTCGTACGCGGCGTGGTCCATGAACGAGCCGTCCAACTCCACGATGACGTCGGCGTCATGCGGGATGAGGTGCAGCGTCCGGCTGAGCCGCGGCACCGCGAGGAACGTCAGTTGCCCGCGCACGCGGACGTGGTGGACCCCGTCCACCACGCAGTGGGTGATCCGGGTCCGGGTGAGCCGGTGCAGCGACACGGCCACGGCCACGGCGACGCCGAGGGCCACACCCTCGAGGACCCCGAAGAGGACCACGCCGAGGGTGGTGACGGCGTAGACGAGGATCTCGCGGTGGCGGGTGACGGTCCTGATGTGGTGGAGATTGACCATCTGGATACCGACGGCCATGACGAGAGAGGCGAGCGCCGCGAGGGGGATCAGCTCCAGGACGGGCACCAGGAGCAGCGCGGCCACTACTACCCAAACGCCGTGCAGCATCGTGGAGTTCCGGCTGACGGCGCCCGCGCGCACATTGGCCATGCTGCGGACGGCGACGCCGGCGACGGGGAGTCCGCCGAGCGTGCCGGACACGATGTTGGCCGTGCCCTGGCCGAGCAGCTCGCGGTCGAGGTCGGAGCGGCGCACGCGCGCGTGCAGGTCGTGCTGTCCGGCGACGACCTTGTCGACGGCGACGGCGCCGAGCAGTGACTGCACGCTGCACACCAGGGTGGTGGTGAGCACGGCGGCGATGAGCCCGAGCACGGGTCCGTCCGGGAGCCCGGCCAGCGCGTGACTGCGCCAGGACGGCAGGTCGACCTTGTCGACGCCGAGGCCGGCCGCGGAGGCGACGGCGGTCGCGGCGGCCACGGAGACGAGGGCCGCGGGCAGCACCCGGACCACGCGCCCGACCCGCCCGGGGATCCGCGGCCACAGCAGCAGGATCGCCAGGGTCAGCACGCTGATCGTCAGGGCGGCGGGATGCAGGTCGGCCAACTGGGCGGGCAGCGCCCGGACGTTGGCCAGCACGGAGCTCTGCGGGGTGCCGCCGAGCACGATGTGGAGCTGGGCGACGGCGATGGTGACGCCGATGCCGGCCAGCATGCCGTGGACGACGGCGGGGCTGACGGCGAGCGCGGTACGGGCCACGCGCAGGCAGCCGAGGCCGAGTTGGGCGAGGCCGGCGCAGACGGTGATGGCGCAGGTGGTGCGCCAGCCGTACTGCTGGATGAGGTCGGCGGTGACGACGGTCAAGCCGGCGGCGGGGCCGCTCACCTGGAGGGGCGAGCCGCCGAGCAGGCCGACCAGGATGCCGCCGACGGCCGCGGCGACGAGGCCCGCCTGGAGCGGGGCTCCGGTGGCGAGGGCGATGCCGAGCGACAGCGGCAGGGCGATCAGGAAGACGGCGACCGACGCGGAGAGGTCGGCGCCCGCGATGCGGAACCGCTTTCCGGGCGGCGGGGCGTGGGGCTTGTTGGCGCGGGGCGTGTGAGCCGAGTCGGTGGTGCGAGGGGGGACGCAAGCAGACATGTTTCCCGTCTCCTCCGGGGCAGCGCGGTCGCGGAACGAGGGGTCCTCCGGAGGTCTCCGGAGGGCGGGTCGCGGCCGTGGGTCACGGCGTGCAGCGGCGGGATTGCTCAACTCTCGGTAAACGAATCGTAATGCAGAGTAAAGGACCTCAAAGGCCTTTCCGTGCAAATGGGGTAATACCTCACTCGGATGAGTGAATGCAGAAAATGATCGGCTTGTCGGAAAGTGTGATTTAAGAGTCCGTGCGAAGTTCGGAGCGATCTGTCCCTACTTGCACGGAAGAAGGTGGGCGGAAGATGGCCGCCACCCGGAGGACCGCCGCGAGCCTCACCGCCCTCGTGGCCTGCGCAGTGGCTTTGGCCGGCTGCGCCGACAGCGGCACCGGCGCGAAGAAGGGCGCCGAGGGCGCGAGGAAGGGCGCCGGAGCCCCGGCCCCCAAGAGTCCCGTCCGCATGATCGGCGACGGCTCGACGTCGTTCACCGGGAAGCAGCCGCACCTGCCCCGGCCCACCCGCCTGAAGCCGGGTCAGAAGCCGCCGCAGTTCGTCGTCTTCTCCTGGGACGGCGCGGGCGAGGACAGCCAGCAGCTCTTCTCGCACTTCCGCAAGGTCGCCAAGCGGAACAACGCGACGATGACCTACTTCCTCAGCGGCGTCTACCTGCTCCCCGAGGGCAAGCGCAAGCTCTACAAGCCGCCCCAGCACATGACGGGCAGCTCGGACATCGGCTTC
The DNA here is from genome assembly GCF_055592445.1 of Streptomyces sp. NPDC041122. NCBI lineage: Bacteria > Bacillati > Actinomycetota > Actinomycetes > Kitasatosporales > Streptomycetaceae > Streptomyces > Streptomyces sp. NPDC041122. The sequence goes on from NZ_JBVIYQ010000003.1 coordinate 636,946, forward strand.
AACGACCGCAAGGGAATCAGGGACACCGTGGACCAGCTCCGCGGCGCCTGGCTCGAGGGCAACGAGGTCGGCACGCACTTCAACGGGCACTTCTGCGGCGCGGGCGGCGGGGTGGGGGAGTGGTCCGTCAAGGACTGGAAGAGCGAGATCAAGCAGGCCAAGTCCTTCGTCAAGGCCTGGAAGTCCAACGCCGGCCTGAAGAAGGCCAAGCCGCTGCCCTTCGACTACGACAAGGAACTGATCGGCGCCCGGACCCCCTGTCTGGAGGGCCAGAAGAACTTCATGCGGGCCGCCCGGGAGCTGGGCTTCCGCTACGACACCAGCGGTGTCAACAACCAGGTCTGGCCGAAGAAGAAGGAGGGGCTGTGGGACCTGTCGATGCAGCTCGTCCCCGTCCCCGGCCGCCAGTTCGAGACGCTGACCATGGACTACAACTTCATGGTCAACCAGTCCGGTTCGACCTCGCAGGGCGACCCGTCCAAGCACGAGTACTGGGGCGACCAGATGCGTGACGGCCTGCTCCAGGGCTTCTCCCGCGCCTACAAGGGCAACCGCGCGCCGCTGATCATCGGCAACCACTTCGAGTCCTGGAACGGCGGCACGTACATGCGGGCCATCGAGGAGACCGTCGAGAGGGTCTGCAACAAGCCCGACGTGCGGTGCGTCTCCTTCCGGCAGCTCGCGGACTGGCTGGACGCGCAGGACCCCAAGACGCTGGAGAAGCTGACCCACCTGCGGGTCGGCAACGCGCCGAAGGAGGGCTGGGCGTCGTTCCTCTCCGCCCAGCCCGCGCCGGCCCCCAAGGGCGTCCCCGGCGCTCCGGCGGTCAAGCAGTAGCACTCCCGCGGGCCGGTCAGGCCGTGGCGGTCATGCGCTCGCGCAGTACGAAGTCGGGGTCGACCTGGGCAGCAAGGTCGGCCCCGGTCCGTTCGTTGCCCCAGCTCCGCGCGTTCTTCAGGTGGAAGTGAACCATCTGGCGGGTGTACCGCTCCCAGTCACGCCGGTCGTACGCGGCGTCGACGGCGTCCTGAAGCGCCTGCAGGGAACGGCGGTTGTCCTCCTCCAGGAGCGCGAAGCGCGGCGGGCGCCCCTTCTCCATGGCGCGCACCCAGTCCGAGTGCCCGACCGTGACCAGCAGATCCTCGCCGACCTGCTCGCGCAGGAAGTCGATGTCGTCCTGGCCCTGCACCTTGTTGCCGACGACCTTGAGGCCGACGCCGAAGTCCCGCGCGTACTCCTTGTACTGGCGGTAGACGGAGACCCCCTTCTTCGTCGGCTCGGCCACCAGGAACGTCATGTCGAAGCGGGTGAACATGCCGGAGGCGAAGGAGTCCGAACCCGCGGTCATGTCCACGACCGCGTACTCGTCGCGGCCGTCGACCAGGTGGTTCAGGCAGAGCTCCACCGCCCCCGTCTTGGAGTGGTAGCAGGCGACACCGAGGTCGGCTTCGGTGAACGGCCCGGTGACCATCAAACGCACGGTGGCGTCGTCCAGTTCCACGGGCCGCGCGCACGCCTCGTACACGGGGTTGTCCTCGCGCACCCGCAGCAGGCGCGAGCCCTCGCCGGGGGGCGTGGTCTTGATCATGGTGTCCGCGGAGAGGATCCGCGTGTTGGAGCCCCGCAAGTAGTCCTTGATGAGGGGCAGCCGCGCCCCGAGGGCGGGCAGCTCGGCGGCCTCCGCCTCGTCGAGGCCCAGGGCCGGGCCGAGGTGCTGATTGATGTCGGCGTCCACCGCGATGACGGGCGCCCCCGTCGCGGCGAGGTGGCGGATGAAGAGCGAGGACAGCGTCGTCTTGCCGCTGCCGCCCTTCCCTACGAAAGCGATTTTCATGACCACGAAGGGTAGCCGGTCGGGTGCGCCGGGTGCCCGGTGCGCGTGAAGAAGACCACTCCTTCGTGGCGGCGGGCCCGGAAGTACGTAGGGTCGTACTCATGAGTACGACAGCTGATCCGCTCGCGGCCCTCGGGGAGCTCCCCGGGGTGACCGACTCCGTGGACTCCGTGCGCAAGGCCGTCGACCGGGTCTACGGGCACCGGATCATGCGGCGCCGCAGCAACGAGATCACCTCCGAGGCCGCGCTGCGCGGCGCCCGGGGTTCCGCGGCGCTCTCCGGCGCCGACTGGGCGCTCGAAGAGGTGCGTCGACGCAGTGACTTCAGCGGTGACGGCGAGGCGCGCACGCTCGGCGCGGCCCTGCGGCTGACCGCGGAGGCCGGTCAACTCCTGTCGATCTGGCGGCAGTCGCCGCTGCGCGTGCTCGCGCGCCTGCACCTGGTCGCCGCCGCCGACTCCGCCGAGGGCGCGGGCCGGCCGCGGCTGGCGGGCGAACCCGTGGACGAGCCGCTGGTCGAGTTGCCCGTGCCGGACGCGGAGGAGGTGGCGGGCCGGCTGGAGGGCCTGTCCCGCCTGATCATCGCGGGCGGGACGGCGCCGGCGCTGGTGACGGCGGCGGTGGTCCACGGCGAGCTGCTCAGTCTGCGCCCGTTCGGCTCGCACAACGGCCTGGTCGCGCGGGCCGCGGAGCGCATCGTCCTGGTGGGCAGCGGCCTCGACCCGAAGTCGGTGTGTCCGGCGGAGGCGGGGTACGGGGAGCTGGGCCGGGCGGCCTATGTGGCGGCCCTGGACGGCTACGCGTCGGGCCGGCCGGAGGGCATGGCGGCCTGGATCGCCCACTGCGGCAAGGCTGTGGAGCTCGGAGCCAGGGAGTCGACGGCGGTCTGCGAGGCGCTGCAGCGCGGTGCGGCCTAGGAGGGGCGGTCCCCGGGGCCGGTGAAAAGGGCTCGAACAGGGTTGCGGCGGTACGGAGTTCCGTACCGCCGCTGGCATGTCCACCGTGTTACCAAGCGTCCTCGATATGTTGCCCATCAGGTCGGGACGTTGCCCGTCACCTGGTGCGGCTGGCCCGTAATCGACGGGTCGACGTCGCGTGGGTGCTCGGTGTTCATGCTTCGGTCCGTGGGGCCTTTACTGCGTTTGAAGGTGATCCTCTCGGATGTCCTTGGTCTCGCGGGCCGTTGACTCCTTTGTACTCCCCTCCTGAGGTAAGCGGAAGTCCTGGCCGCACTTCTTTACTTTTAGCTTCAAACAGGTGTAAATCGGGCGCTTGACCGAAGGTACGGGAAAGTACTGGCGCCGCTGGGCCGTGCCCGACCTCAGGACGCGGTGGCGCGGCGCCTGCTCGCGAGCCAGACGAGGCCTGCCGTGGCCGCGGCGGCACCGACCGCGGCGGCCGCCACGACGGCGGGCCGGGGCGGTGTGGGCAGGCGCTGCTTCAGGCGGACCGGGCGGTGGAAGTCGAGGATCGGCCACGCGCGCGTGAGGGCCTCCTTGCGCAGCGCGCGGTCCGGATTGACCGCGTGCGGGTGCCCGACCGACTCCAGCATCGGCAGATCGGTCGCCGAGTCGCTGTAGGCGTAGCAGCGGTCCAGGTCGTACCCCTCCGACCGGGCGAGCTCCTTGACCGCCTCGGCCTTGGTGGGGCCGTACGCGTAGTACTCCACCTCACCGGTGAAGCACCCGTCGTCCCCGATCACCATGCGGGTCGCCACCACCCGGTCCGCGCCGAGCAGCTCGCCGATCGGCTCGACGACCTCGGCGCCCGAAGTGGAGACGATGACGACGTCGCGGCCCGCGATGTGGTGCTCCTCGATGAGGGACGCGGCCTCGTCGTAGATGATCGGGTCGATCAGATCGTGCAGGGTCTCGGCGACGATCTCCTTGACCTGCTGCACGTTCCATCCCCGGCACAGCGCGGACAGGTACTCGCGCATCCGCTCCATCTGGTCGTGGTCCGCGCCGCCCGCGAGGAAGATGAACTGTGAGTACGCGGTGCGCAGTACCGCTCTGCGGTTGATCAGGCCGCCTTGGTAGAACGACTTGCTGAAGGTGAGCGTGCTCGACTTCGCAATGACCGTCTTGTCCAGGTCAAAGAAGGCGGCGGTCCGGGGCAAGGAGTGGTTTTCCACGAGGCCGAGCATAGGCGCCCACCATTCGGCGTAAGCTGAGGCGCGTGGGTTTGCCTGAGAAGGCTCTCGGGTACACCATGGAAGTCACGGATCGTTCGCGACCGTGCTAACCCGGTCTGGCTCCTCCCCCCCCGAGTCGGACCGTGGGGACGACCCCCGCTCTCCCCCCCGGCGGGGGTCGTCGCATGTCCGGATGGGTTTTTGAACCCTCCGTCGATCCTCTTCCGGCCCTCGAGTGGCCCTCGTGCTCCTCTCGACCCTCCTGCGGGCTGCCCAAGATCCGTCACTGAGCGTAGTCGTGAGGCTGCGCTGTGGAAGTCATCGCGAAGGCGGTGCGATGTCACCGGTATGGGTGACGGAGATATTCACAGGCATCGCCTTGTCCACAGTTATTGACCAAGATCCACACGATTTCCGGCGGCGCCGCACGCTGATTCCGCCCGCTCCGCTCGTGAAGTTCATGGCCGGATTGCTTTGTCCGGTCTCTTCGCGCAAGCGGGGCGCGGCATTCACAAGGGTGTCGCGGCGTGAAGGGGATGGAGATCGTGGGTGGAGTCATTTCACGTGACAGGAGCGCGCAGGCCGACGGACGGCAGTGCGGCCCGCTGATCGTCACGGAGGACGTGGAGCTGCTGGACGACCTGCTGAGGCTGTGTGCCGCCGCGGGAGCGCTGCCCGAGGTGCAGCACGGCGGCCCGTCGAGCAGGCAGGGGTGGGAGGCGGCCCCGCTCGTGCTGGTCGGGGACGACGCCGCGGACCGGGTGCGCGGAGCCGCGCGCCGACGGGGTGTGGTGCTGGTCGGGCGGGATCAGGACGACTCCGGCGTCTGGCGGCGGGCGGTGGAGATCGGCGCCGATCATGTGCTGGTCCTGCCGGACGGAGAGCAGTGGCTGGTGGACCGCATCGCCGACGTGACGGAGGGGGTGGGCAGGCCCGCGCTCACCGTCGGCGTCATCGGCGGCCGGGGTGGCGCCGGAGCATCCACGCTGGCCTGCGCGCTCGCGGTCACTGCGGCGCGGGAGGGCAGGCGCACGATGCTCGTCGACGCCGACCCGTTGGGCGGCGGCCTGGACGTCCTCCTCGGCGGCGAGAGCGCCGACGGACTCCGCTGGCCGGCGTTCGCCGCCTCGCGGGGCAGGGTCGGCGGCGGGGCGCTGGAGGAGTCGCTGCCCAAGCTGCACGCGCTGCGGGTCCTGAGCTGGGACCGCGGGGACGCGGTCACCGTCGCCCCGGAGGCCGTGCGGGCGGTCGTCGCGGCGGCCCGCAGGCGCGGCGGTGTGGTGGTCGTGGATCTGCCCCGCCGGGTGGACGAGGCCGTGGCCGAGGCGCTCGCACAGGTGGACCTCGGGCTCCTGGTGGTGCCCGCCGAGCTGCGCGCGGTGGCGGGGGCGCGGCGGGTGGCGTCGGCCGCGGGGATGGCCCTGCGGGATCTGCGGGTGCTCGTCTCCGCGGGCGCAGGACCGGGGGACTCCGGTGGCCTGGACCCCGAGGAGATCGCGGGCCTGCTCGATCTGCCGCTGGCCGGCGAAGTCCCCTGGGAGGCCGGGCTGCTCGGCGCCCAGGCCGCGGGAACACCACCTGGGGGCCACGCCCGGGGGCCGCTGGCCCGGTTCTGCTCCTCCTTCTGGGAGCGGCTGCCGGTCGAGGCGACGGGAGCGGGCGTATGAGCTCGGTGATCGGCGCCCGGATGCTGGACGGCGTACGCCAATGGCTGGCGGAGAACGGCACGGAGCCGACGCCCGCCCGGGTCGCCGAAGCGCTCCGGGCCCAGGGCAGGGTGCTCGGAGACACCGAGATCCTCGGCGCGGCGGAACAGCTGCGCTCGGAGCTGATCGGGGCGGGCCCCCTGGAGCCGCTGCTCGCGGACGACACGGTGACCGACGTGCTGGTCTCCGCGCCCGACCGCGTCTGGGTGGACCGGGGCGGCGGCCTGGAGCTGACGGGCGTCACCTTCCGGGACGCGGCCGCGGTGCGGCGGCTCGCGCAGCGCCTCGCGGCCGTGGCGGGCCGACGCCTGGACGACGCGAGGCCCTGGGTGGACGCCCGCCTCCCGGACGGGACGCGACTGCACGCGGTGCTGCCACCGGTGGCGGTGGGCTCGACCTGCCTCTCCCTGCGGGTGGTGCGCCCCCGCGCCTTCACCCTCGCGGAGCTGGTCGCGGCGGGCACGGTGCCGCCCGGCGGCGATCGCTTCCTGCGCGCCCTGCTCGACGCCCGCTTGTCCTTCCTGATCAGCGGCGGCACCGGCAGCGGCAAGACGACGCTCCTGAGCGCTCTGCTGGGTCTGGTCGGCCCCAAGGAGCGCATCGTGCTCGCCGAGGACTCGGCGGAGCTCCGCCCGGGGCACCCGCATGTGGTGCGCCTGGAGTCCCGCCCCGCGAATCAGGAGGGGGCAGGCCTCGTCGGCCTGGACGATCTGGTGCGCCAGGCCCTGCGGATGCGACCCGACCGGCTGGTCGTCGGCGAGGTGCGCGGCGCTGAGGTGGTGCACCTGCTCGCCGCGCTGAACACCGGACATGAGGGCGGGTGCGGGACCGTCCATGCCAACGCCGCGGGGGACGTGCCCGCCCGCCTGGAGGCCCTGGGGACGGCGGCGGGTCTCGACAGGGCGGCTCTGCACAGCCAGTTGGCGGCCGCGCTGTCGGTGGTGATCCATCTCGTGCGCGACAGGGTGGGCCGCCGCCGTATCGCCGAGGTGCATGTCCTGGAGCGCGGCGAGTCCGGCTTGGTGACGACGGTTCCGGCGCTGCGTTGGGGTGAGACGGCCTTTACCCGGGAGCCGGGTTGGGCACGCCTGAACTCCCTTCTCAGGGCCGGCTCATGGGGTGATGGGCCGTGAGCGCCACGATGTGGGCGGCGACGCTGTGCGCGGGGAGTGCGGCGTGGCTGACGGCCCGACGTGCCGAGGAGCACCGGCTGGCGGCGCTGTTCGGCGTGCGTACCCCACTGGAAGCCCAAGTGAGGCCTTGGCAGCGGGTGCTGGCGGTCGCGCGGGGGCGGATGCGGCGCGAAGGGTGGTGTCTGGCGGCGGGTTCGGCGGTCGCCCTGCTGGCCGCGTCCGTGGTGCCGCTGGTCGTGGGCGCGGCAGGGGTGCCGGTGGCGGCGCGTGTGCGGCGGGCCCGGGAGGCGCGCATGGAGCGGGAGCGGCGCGGTGACGCGGTGATCGCGCTCTGCGGGGAGCTCGCGGGGGAGGTGCGGGCAGGCCGGCAGCCGGGAGAGGCTCTGCGTCTGGCTCTCGATGAAGGCGACGGGGGTGGCGTCGGCGAGGCCCGGAATGCGGTGCTGGCGGCGGCGCGGTTCGGCGGGGATGTGCCGGGGGCGCTGCGGGAGGCGGCCCGGACACCGGGCGCCGAAGGCCTCCTGGGGCTGGCCGCGTGCTGGCGGGTGGCGGTGGACCGTGGCGCGGGACTCGCCGCGGGCCTGGAACGGCTGGAAGGGGCGCTGCGCGCGGAGCGCGACCAACGCGCCGACATGCGGGCCCAGTTGGCGGGCGCCCGTGCCACGGCCGTGATGCTCGCGGGCCTGCCTGTCCTGGGCCTGCTGATGGGTGGGGCGCTGGGGGCGGAACCGCTGCGGGTCCTGTTCCACACCGGACCGGGCCTGGTGTGCCTGGCGGTCGGGGGAGCGCTGGAGGCAGCCGGGGCGTGGTGGGCGCTGCGGATCGTGCGAGGGGCGGAGGAGTGATGAACGTTGTCCACAGGCTGGGGGTATTCCTGTGGGGCGCCGTGGCCGTGCTCTGGCTGGCGCTGACCGTGCGGGCCGCACGACGCGAACGGACCTTGCGCCGACGCGCGGATTCAGCACTCCACGGGCCGCGCCCCCGGGCACGGCGCCGCACCCTGCGCCTGAGCCGTGGGGGAGCGGCCCGGAAGTGGCTCCTGGTGGCCGGTACGGCGAGCGCCGCCTACGCCTTGGTGGGCGGGGCCCCCGGCTTGCTGGCTGGCGCGGCGGTGGCTTACGGCACATGGCGGTGGGGCGGGCGGAGCCGCGCGTCCCCGAATGCCCCGGCCGAGAAATCGGCGCGGACGGAGGCGGCCCGCCAACTTCCCCTCGCGGCCGACCTCCTGGCCGCGTGCGTAACGGCCGGTGCGAGCCCGGTGACAGCCGCCGAGGCAGTCGGGGAGTCCCTCCAGGGCCCGGTCGGCACACGACTGGCACGCGGAGCGGCGGAGGTGCGCCTGGGTGGCGAACCCTCGCGCGCATGGCGCCAGTTGGCCGAGCTGCCGGCTGCGACGGCGCTGGCCCGACTCCTGGAACGAACGGGAGATTCCGGCACCCCGACGGCAGCTCCGGTCACCCGCCTGGCCGCGGACGCGAGAGCCGAACGCGGCCGCACGGCAACGGCGGCGGCACGCAGAGCCGGCGTCCTGATGACGGCACCAGTGGGCCTGTGCTTCTTGCCGGCGTTCGTGGCGATCGGGGTGTTGCCGGTGGTCATCGGCATGGCGGAGGGCCTGCTGAGGGCGGGGTGAGGACGACGGCACATGCGCCGGCGACGCATGCAGGACAAGCAGAGATCACCAGAACTCAAAGAATGTTCACGGAGGTTGAAATGCGGGGGAATGCGATGAACGAGACGGCGGGGCGCCGACAGGAACCGTCGGGTCGGAGCTGGGACCCGATGAGGGCGATGACGCGACGAGGACGGAGGTGGTGGCTTCGCGCCAGGGGCGCGGACGCGGGGATGGTCACATCCGAGTACGCGATGGGTCTGATCGCGGCGGTGGGCTTCGCGGGGTTGCTCTACAAGGTGGTGACGAGCGGGCAGGTGAAGGCGGCGCTGCAGGCGGTCGTGGAGAAGGCGCTCGATGTCCCGTTCTGAGGTGGAGCGCTTCTCGGACCGGGGATTCGTCACGGCGGAGGCCGCTGTGGTGCTGCCGACCCTGGTGCTGTTCACCATGGCGCTGATCTGGACGCTGCTGGCGGCATCCGCGCAGATCCAGTGTGTGGACGCCGCCAGGGCCGGAGCCCGGGCGGCGGCCCGCCAGGACCCGGACGGGGTGGCCGTGGCGGCGGCGCGGCAGGCGGCCCCGCGTGGGGCGCATGTAGCCGTCCGGCGTGAGGGTGACCTGGTGCGGGTCCAGGTGACGGCACAGCCACCGGGGCCTTCGGTACTGGGCCTGGGAGTGCGCCTGCGCTCCGAGGCGGTGGCGTTGGCGGAGGAGACGGTGGGGGTGGACGCATGAGGGCCGACCGGGACCGCGGGGCGGCGACCGTGTGGGTGGTCGTGGTGATGGCCGTGCTGGGCATCGTCTGCGGTGCGGGGCTCGCCATATCCCAGGTCATGCTGGCCCGGCACCGCGCGGGCGGCGCGGCGGACCTGGCGGCGCTGGCGGCGGCGGACCGGTGGGCGGATGGCCCCGCCAAGGCGTGCGAGGGGGCGGTGCGCGTGGCCGGAGCGCAGGGGGTGAGGGTCGTGCGGTGCGTACTGCACGGCGAGACCTCCGAGGTCACGACCTCCTCTTCGGCGGGCCCCTTCTCCGCGACGGCCAGTTCCCGCGCGGGCCCAGCCGGCCCCCTCCCACCCGGGGGCCCTGCCCCCTAGGCCGCCCCCTCCCCCTGCGGCCACCACCCCACATCCGGCGGAGGTAGGGACGCGCGGTGCGGCGAGGACAAATAGTCCGGCGTCAGTCCCGCCGGCCGGCAGGCGCGTACGAGACGGGAGGGGACCTGGGGGTATGTGCGCACGGAGCACCCAGCCCGCAATAGCAACATTGTCCGCGAGGCAGCGCCGCAGGGATGGCGAGTACGCACATACCCCCGCGGCCCCGCACCCACAGACGAACCCCAGGCGCAGACGCACGCCCCCACGCACCCGGGGCCTACACCAGGCCTTCGCCCCCACAACCGACCCTCAGGCGCAGACGCACGCCCCCGCACCCGGGCCCCTACCTCACGCCCTCCCCCCGAACCCCTACCCCGCCCCCTCCGCATCCCCTTCCGTCTCCCCCTCCGCGTCCCTCAACAACACCGAAAGAAGCCGCACCGCCCCCCGCTTGTGCAGCGGATCGTTGCCGTTGCCGCACTTGGGGGACTGGATGCACGAAGGGCAGCCCGCCTCGCACTCGCAGGACGCGATCGCCTGCCGCGTAGCAGTCAGCCACTCCCGCGCCGTGTGAAAGGCCCGCTCGGCGAACCCCGCCCCACCCGGGTGGCCGTCGTACACGAAGACCGTGGGGAGGAGCGTGTCCGGATGGAGCGGCACGGAGACACCCCCGATGTCCCATCGGTCACACGTGGCGAACAGCGGCAGCATGCCGATGGACGCGTGCTCGGCGGCGTGCAGGGCGCCGCCGAGGATCTCGGGATGGACGCGGGCGGCGTCCAGTTGGTCCTCGGTCACGGTCCACCACACCGCCCGCGTCCGCAGCGTACGAGGAGGGAGATCCAGCTTGGTCTCGCCGAGCACCTCGCCGGTGATGAGTTTGCGACGCAGGAAGGAGACGACCTGGTTGGTGACCTCGACGGAGCCGTAGCAGAGGCGCCCCGCGCCCCAGGGGACCTCGGTCTCCGTCTCCAGGATGGAGATCGCGGTCGTGTCGCGCGCGGTCGTGGAGTAGGGCGGCACGGCCTCCTCCACCAACGCCACCGAGTCCTCCAGATCGAGCCGGCGCACGAGATACGTGAGCCCCTGGTGGAGATGGACCGCGCCCTCGTGGACGGTGGTGTGCGCGGCGGACGCGTCGACCGTGCCGAGCAGCCGCCCCGTGCCCTCCTCCACGATCTGGACGGGTTTGCCGCCCTCGCCGCGGATGTCGGCGAGGTCGGCGGCCCGCTCCCGGCGGGTCCAGTGCCAGGCCCTGGTCCGGCGCCGGAGCAGCTTCGCGGCCTCCAGCTGGGGGAGGAGCTCCTCGGCGGCGGGGCCGAAGAGAGCCATGTCCTCGTCGACGAGCGGGAGTTCGGAGGCGGCGGCGCAGAGGTGCGGCGCGAGGACGTAGGGGTTGTCGGGGTCGAGGACCGTGGCCTCCACGGGCTGTTGGAACAGCGCCTCGGGGTGGTGGACGAGATACGTGTCCAGCGGGTCGTCGCGGGCCACGAGCACGGCCAGGGCGCCCTGCCCCGACCGCCCGGCGCGTCCGGCCTGCTGCCAGAGGGAGGCCCGGGTGCCCGGGTAGCCGGCGATGACGACGGCGTCCAACCCCGAGACGTCGACGCCGAGTTCGAGGGCGGTGGTGGCGGCGAGGCCGAGGAGCTCGCCGGAATGCAGGGCGCGTTCGAGGGCGCGGCGTTCCTCGGGGAGGTAGCCGCCGCGGTAGGCGGCGACACGCCGGGGCAGCGAGCGGTCGACCTCGGCGAGGCGTTCCTGGGCGATGAGCGCGATCAGCTCGGCGCCGCGCCGGGACCGTACGAAGGCGACGGAGCGGACGCCCTGGACGGTGAGGTCGGTGAGGAGGTCCGCGGTCTCGGCGGTGGCGGTGCGGCGGACGGGCGCGCCGTTCTCGCCGTGCAGCTCGGTGAGAGGGGGTTCCCAGAGGGCGAAGACGAGGTCGCCGCGGGGTGAGGCGTCGTCGGCGACCTCCTTCACGGGAAGTCCGGTGAGGCGCTCCGCGGAGACCGCGGGGTCGGCGGAGGTGGCGGAGGCGAGGAGGAAGACGGGCTCGGAGCCGTAGCGGGCGCAGAGGCGGCGCAGCCGGCGCAGGACCTGGGCGACGTGGGAGCCGAAAACGCCGCGGTAGGTGTGGCACTCGTCGATGACGACATAGCGCAGGGCGCGCAGGAAGGAGGCCCAGCGGGGGTGGGCGGGGAGGATCCCGCGGTGCAGCATGTCCGGGTTGGTCAGGACGTAGTTGGCGTACTGCCGGACCCATTCGCGTTCCTCGAAGGGGGTGTCGCCGTCGTACACGGCGGGCCGCACCGCGTTGCCGAGGGGGTCGGCCAGGGCGCGGACGGCGCGGCGCTGGTCGGCGGCGAGGGCCTTGGTCGGGGCGAGGTACAGGGCGGTGGTGCCGCGACCGTTGGGGGCCTCGGAGCCGTCGAGGAGGGCGGAGAGGACGGGGGTGAGGTAGGCCAGCGACTTGCCGGACGCGGTGCCGGTGGCGACGACCACGGATTCGCCGTCCAGGGCGTGCTCGGCGGCGGCTGCCTGGTGGGCCCAGGGATGCTCGATCCCGGCGGCGCGGACGGCGGATATGACCTCGGGACGGATGCGGTCGGGCCAGACTGCATACCGGGCCTCACGTGGGGGCAAGTGCTCCGTATGAGTGACGCGCGATGCACGGCTCGAACCCGCGGTGAGCCGGTCAAGGACGGTCCGCGGGGACGTGCGTGCCGGGGCGCCCGTGGAGGGTCCTCCGGCCGGAGAAATTTTGGCCATCGGCATCGAGTGTGTCACTGGCGGGATGGACAATGGTCCCAAGGCGTCGTGCACGCCCGCCGGTAAGTGATTGAATGCCATCGCGGCTGGCGATCCGTCCTGGGGGCTCTGCCGAGGTGTCCCGAGGGATGACCGCTCGATAGCAAGGTGCTGGAGGATCCGTGGACCTGTCCCTGTCGACCCGTACCGTCGGCGATCGTACGGTCGTCGAGGTCGGTGGTGAAATCGATGTATATACCGCGCCGAAGTTGCGCGAGCAGTTGGTCGAGCTGGTGAACGACGGCAGTTTTCATCTGGTCGTCGACATGGAGGGCGTGGACTTCCTCGACTCCACCGGGCTCGGCGTGCTGGTCGGCGGCCTGAAGCGGGTGCGTGCCCATGAGGGCTCGCTGCGCCTGGTCTGCAACCAGGAGCGCATTCTCAAGATCTTCCGTATCACCGGTCTGACCAAGGTGTTCCCCATTCACACCTCGGTCGAGGAAGCGGTCGCGGCCACCGACTGAACCGACCGAGTGGCTGCCGACCGAGTGGCTGCCGCCGATCGGGTGGCGGCCGTGGTGTCGGTCGACCGGAAGCCGGAGTCCCCGGGCCCGCGGGCCCGGGCCGGCAGTACAGCAGGGGACCGGGCCTGCGGCCCGGCCCCCTGACCGCACGCGCGTATGTCGAGGGGGATGCATGGCCACCGTTGAACTCCGCTTCAGCGCGCTGCCCGAGCACGTCAGGACCGCCCGTCTCGTGGCGGCCGCGGTGGCGCGCAGGGCCGGAGTGGACGAGGCCGTTCTCGACGAGGTCAGGCTCGCGGTCGGCGAGGCCTGCACGCGCGCCGTCGGGCTGCATCAGAGCAGCGGAGTGACGGCGCCGGTGCGGGTGGCGCTGATCGAGGACGAGAAGCAGTTCTCCATCGAGGTCGGTGACGAGGCGCCTCGCGCCGCGCCCGGCGACCGCGCGCCCGGCACGGGCCCCGGCGCGGGCGACGACCTGGAGGCCGAGGGCGAGGACGAGATGGGCCTCGCGGTCATCAGCGGCCTTGTGGACGACGTGGAGGTCACGGCCGACGAGTCCGGCGGCCTCATCCGCATGAGCTGGCCGACGACGCCGGCGCCGCTCGTGCCCTGATCCCGCTCGTGCCCTGATCCCGCTCGTCCCTTGATCCAGCCCCTCCCTGGAAGCCAGCTCGCAGGGCGGTGGCCGCACCGTCCTCCAGCGGCCCCAGACGCATCCCTTGATCCCGCTCGCCGCGGGTCTTGCCCTCCCCGCGCCTGCCTCCCCAGGGGCCTGCCCCCGGACCTCTGCCGATCCCCAGACCCGCCCCTCCCCTCACACCGGTGCGATCCGGCCTGAATCGTGGGGTGCGGGGCTTGATCCGCCCCCTGCGGCTCCCCCTCTCCTGATCTCTCGGCCCGAGCCCCTGCCCGGGTCACCGCGGCGATCTCCCAGGGTTCGGCCTCTCCCTGCACGAGGCCGGCGCGGCGCCCGTGGCCCCTCCCCGTCGTACCGGTTCCGGCCCGGCACCCCGCCCGTAGCCCTGCCGCCACCACGGTGAACAGGGCTTTTTCCATTTCTGATCATTATCGGATCACTGATTGGTCTTGATCGGTGAAGCGGTAAAGCGGTGGCGTCAACGGTTTTGAGGCATTACCGCTTTTGGGGTCAATCCCCGTCCGCGATCATTTGCTGAGAAGCAATCTCAGGTCAATTCCGTTTGTGGCGCTCTGTTTTGATCAGGTTCCGCTCCCTACAATCCGTCCACATCTTGAGCTCAGCCCAAGCGTCAAGGAGGACGAATGGCGGGGCTTTCTACCCCTCATCAGTTTGACCACCCCTCAACCTTCGCAGCCGCAGTCCTGACGGACGACAATCGGATCATCGTGATCGTCGTCGCGGCCGTCGCACTCGCGGCGCTCGTCGTCGCGGGAGTCCTGGTCCGCCAGGTGCTCGCGGCGGGCGAGGGCACCGACAGCATGAAGAAGATCGCGGCAGCGGTCCAGGAGGGCGCGAATGCCTATCTGGGCCGACAGTTGCGCACTCTCGGCGTATTCGCCGTCGTGGTGTTCTTCCTGCTCATGCTGCTGCCCGCGGACGACTGGAATCAGCGCGCCGGACGATCGATCTTCTTCTTGATCGGTGCGGGGTTCTCGGCGACCACCGGCTATATCGGTATGTGGCTCGCCGTGCGCAGCAATGTGCGCGTGGCGGCCGCCGCCCGAGAGGCCACTCCCGCGGAAGGTGAACCCGAAAAGGATCTCACCGCTGTTTCGCACAAGGCCATGAAGATCGCTTTCCGCACGGGCGGCGTCGTCGGCATGTTCACGGTGGGGCTCGGTCTTCTGGGCGCCTCCTGTGTGGTGCTCGTCTACGCGGCCGACGCGCCGAAGGTGCTCGAAGGCTTCGGCCTCGGCGCGGCGCTGATCGCGATGTTCATGCGTGTCGGCGGCGGCATCTTCACCAAGGCCGCCGACGTCGGCGCCGACCTGGTCGGCAAGGTCGAGCAGGGCATTCCGGAGGACGATCCGCGCAATGCCGCGACCATCGCCGACAACGTGGGCGACAACGTCGGCGACTGTGCCGGTATGGCCGCCGACCTCTTCGAGTCGTACGCCGTGACGCTGGTCGCCGCGCTGATCCTCGGGAAGGTGGCGTTCGGCGACTCCGGCCTCGCCTTCCCGCTGATCGTCCCGGCCATCGGTGTCGTGACGGCGATGATCGGCATCTTCGCGGTGGCGCCCCGGCGCTCCGACCGCAGTGGCATGAGCGCGATCAACCGCGGGTTCTTCATCTCCGCGTTCATCTCGCTGGCGCTCGTGGCCGCGGCCGTCTACGCGTACCTCCCGTCCTCGTACACCGACCTGGACGGGGTCACCGACGCGGCGATCAAGGGCCACGACGGCGATCCACGGGTGCTCGCGCTCGTCGCCGTCGCCATCGGCATCGTGATGGCCGCGCTGATCCAGCAGCTCACCGGCTACTTCACCGAGACCAACCGGCGTCCCGTCCAGGACATCGGGAAGACCTCGCTGACCGGCCCGGCCACCGTCGTCCTCGCCGGCATCTCGCTCGGTCTGGAATCGGCCGTCTACACGGCGCTGCTGATCGGGCTCGGCGTGTACGGGGCGTTCCTGCTCGGCGGCACGTCGATCATGCTCGCGCTCTTCGCGGTCGCGCTCGCCGGCACGGGGCTGCTGACCACGGTCGGCGTCATCGTCGCCATGGACACCTTCGGCCCCGTCTCCGACAACGCGCAGGGCATCGCTGAGATGTCCGGTGACGTCGAGGGCGCGGGCGCGCAGGTGCTCACCGACCTGGACGCCGTCGGCAACACCACCAAGGCCATCACCAAGGGCATCGCCATCGCGACCGCGGTCCTCGCGGCCTCGGCGCTGTTCGGTTCGTACCGCGACGCCATCGCGGAAGCCGCCAAGGACGTCGGCGAGAAGCTGGGCGACGGCGCCCCGATGAACCTGGTGATGGACATCTCACAGCCCAACAACCTGGTGGGGCTCATCCTCGGCGCCGCGGTCGTCTTCCTCTTCTCGGGGCTGGCGATCAACGCGGTGTCGCGGTCGGCGGGCGCCGTGGTCTACGAGGTGCGGCGGCAGTTCCGCGAGCACCCCGGGATCATGGACTACACCGAACAGCCCGAGTACGGGCGCGTCGTCGACATCTGCACCAAGGACGCGCTGCGCGAGCTGGCCACACCGGGTCTGCTCGCCGTGCTCACGCCGATCGCCGTCGGCTTCTCGCTCGGCGTCGGCGCGCTCGGCTCGTTCCTGGCCGGCGCTATCGGCACGGGCACCCTCATGGCGGTCTTCCTGGCCAACTCCGGTGGTGCCTGGGACAACGCCAAGAAGCTCGTCGAGGACGGCCATCACGGCGGCAAGGGAAGCGAGGCGCACGCCGCGACCGTCATCGGTGACACGGTCGGCGACCCGTTCAAGGACACCGCGGGCCCGGCGATCAACCCCCTGCTGAAGGTGATGAACCTGGTGGCGCTGCTCATCGCGCCCGCGGTCATCAAGTTCAGCTACGGGGACGACGCCAGCGTCGGGGTGCGGGTGCTGATCGCGGTGCTCTCCATCGTGATCATCATCGGCGCGGTCTACGTCTCCAAGCGGCGCGGCATCGCCGTCGGCGACGAGAACACCGCCGAGCGGGTGGCCAAGCCGACGGACCCGGCAGTGGTCTCCTGACCCCGGCCCGGTAGCGGCCCAACAGACGGGCGGGCGGCGCTTTTTGATGCGCCGTCCGCCCGTCGGCGTGCCCGGGTGGAGCCGTGAGGCTTCTCTCGCGCTCCGGAGCCTTACGCCGCTTGGTGCAAATGGCTGCAATAGGGGTGGTACCGGGCCCCCGACATGCGGTTGTCGCCCAGTTGGCGTGTAAGTTCCGGGGCCGAGAGCCATGGAAGGGACCAATCCGGTGAACAAGAAGCTTGCAGCCGCACTGTCCGGCGGTGCGGTACTGGTACTCGCTTTGTCAGGGTGCAGCAGCGACGACGGCAACGAGAAGCTCGACAACTGGGCCAAGAAGGTCTGTGACTCGGTACAGCCGCAGTCGAAGAAGATCGCCGACGCCAACGCCGCGATCCAGAAGGAGACCTCCGACAACAGCTCCCCGGCCGACGTCCAGAAGACCGACTCCAAGGCGTTCCAGGACATGTCCGACGCCTACAAGTCGATGGGCAACGCCGTGAAGAGCGCGGGCGCCCCGCCGGTCGACGATGGCAAGAAGAAGACGGACGACGCCGTCAAGGAGCTCAACGGCATCTCCAAGTCCTACGGCGACCTCAAGAAGCAGGTCGACGGCCTGGACACCAAGAACCAGGCGGACTTCGCGGACGGCCTCAAGGACGTCGCGGGCGAGCTCGACAAGCTGAGCAAGAGCGGCAACGAAGCACTGGAGAAGCTGCAGGAAGGCGAGGTCGGCAAGGCGATGGGCAAGCAGGACAGCTGCAAGAGCGCGTCCGCCACGCCGTCCGCCAAGAGCTAGCGCCCGGCCCGGACCCCTCCCGGTCGCCCGCCCCTGACGGGTCGTACGTTCCCGACGCCCCCGGCACCCCTGGCGGTGCCGGGGGCGTCGGCGCACCGGCCGGGCCACAATGGACGGGTGAGTAATGCCAGCCTCCCCCTGCCCTCGTCCGACGACGCCGCCGTGGCCGCCTCCCTGCGCCAGGCGCTGCTCGGCGCCGACTTCACCGCCGACGGGCTGCTCGAGCTGCTCGGGGCGCCCGCGTACACCGCGCTCGCCCGCAGCGAGACGGTGCCCGCGCTGCGCGCCACGCGCGGGGACGGGACGCTCGCGGCGCTCGTACGCCTCTTCCTGCTGCAGGAATCGGTGGCACGCGCGCGCGTGGCCGGCGTCCTGCCCGTCGACGCGCTCCTGGAGAGCGGCTGGCTGACGGAGCGGGAGGGGGAGCTGCGGGCGACGGTGGATGTACGTCCGTACGGCGGACCCAGCGGCGAGGACTGGTTCATCGTCTCCGACCTGGGCTGTGCGGTCGGCGGCGCGGGTGGCATCGGCAAGCACGAGGAGGGCGTCGTCCTCGGGGTCGGCGGCGCGTCCACGACCCTCGCGGGGATCACGGTGCGCACACCCGTCGCGAGCGCACTCGACCTCGGCACCGGATCCGGCATCCAGGCGCTGCACGCCGCGCAACACGCCACGCGCGTGACGGCGACCGACCTGAACCCCCGCGCGCTGCGGTTCACCCGGCTCACCCTGGCGCTCTCCGGGGCCCCGGAGGCGGACCTGCGGGAGGGATCGCTCTTCGGCCCGGTGGCCGACGAGACGTACGACCTGATCGTCTCCAACCCGCCCTTCGTGATCTCGCCCGGCGCCCGGCTCACCTACCGGGACGGCGGGATGGGCGGGGACGATCTGTGCCGGTCGCTCGTTCAGGAGGCGGGGGAGTACCTGAACGAAGGGGGATACGCGCACTTCCTGGCCAACTGGCAGCACGTGGACGGCGAGGAGTGGCAGGACCGCCTGCGCTCCTGGGTGCCGCGCGACTGCGACGCCTGGATCGTGCAGCGCGAGGTGCAGGACATCACGCAGTACGCCGAGCTGTGGCTGCGGGACGCGGGGGACCACCACACGGACCCGGGGCAGTACGCCGCGCGCTACGACGCGTGGCTGGACGAGTTCGAGGCGCGGGGCACGCGGGCCGTCGGGTTCGGCTGGATCACGCTGCGGAAGACCGCCGCCGCCGAGCCGACCGTCACCGTGGAGGAGTGGCCGCACCCCGTCGAGCAGCCGCTCGGCGAGACGGTGCGGGAGTTCTTCGAGCGCCAGGAGTACCTGCGGACGCACGACGACGCCGCGCTGCTCGCCGCGCACTTCAGGCTCGCCGACGAGGTCGTGCAGGAGCAGGTCGGGCTGCCGGGCGCCGAGGACCCGGAGCACGTCGTGCTGCGGCAGCACCGCGGGATGCGGCGGGCCACCAAGGTGGACACGGTGGGCGCCGGGTTCGCGGGCGTGTGCGACGGCTCGCTGAGCGCGGGGCGGATCCTGGACGCCATCGCCCAACTGGTCGGGGAGGACCCGGTGTTGCTGCGCGACCGGACGCCCGAGCAGATCAGGCTCCTCGTACGGCAGGGGTTCCTGCTGCCGGTCGGGGAGTAGACGGCGGGGGAGTCGGGGAGTACACGGCGGGGAGCCGGGGAGGACGCGGCGGGGGCGGGAAACCGGACGACAACCCGTCGTTCACCCCGATTTCGTATGTCCGATTCCCGCGTCTGTCAGCCTCCCGGCAGAGGCATGCGGCAGAGGCGTGCGGCACGGGGGAGGCAGGGCGATGGAGAGCGGGCCGGCGATCTTCGCGGGGACGGTGTTCGCGCTGTTCGGCGCCGGGCTGCTGCTGTGGACCGGTGCGCGTGTCGCGCACCGCGCCCCGGTCGCCCAGGGTGTGAGCCCCGTCGCATCGGCGGCCGTCGCCGCACTCGCCGGATCGGCCGCGCTGCTCCTCGGCGTCTGGTGCTTCACGAGGCTGTGACGCGGGTCGGGGAACCGGCTGGAGCGCCTCGTTCCGGTTGACCGGCCGACGGGTCGCCGAGACCGCCGGCGACCGCGCCCCGCAGGCCCGACGCTCTCCTCAGCACCCGGTGACGGCCTCTGTCACGGCCCGCCGCGCCCCCTCGGTCCGCCCCCGCGGACGCTCCCCTTCCGACCCTCACGGCCCCGGCTCCCCAGCGATCACGCAGGTGCGGCCGTGCGTGGCACTCGGCCGGGCCCCGCGACAGCGGGTCGCCACTCCGGGCGGCAGGAATGGCGGTAGTCGGGTTACCGTTCGAGTGGCCGTTGCGGGCTTTTCCCGTTTGACACGGGGGCGGGATGTACCGTCACACTCCGCAGCGACAGCGCAACGCAAGCCATGCGGGCACTGCCAGCCATGCGGGCACTGCCCCCGCACTGCCACGAGCAACGTCACCGTGCAGTGCCACCGAGCAGTACCACCGAGCGTCGACCGGAGAGAAGAGCGAAGTTGTCCCCGACCAGCGAGACCGCACAGGGCGGCCGCCGACTCGTCATCGTCGAGTCGCCTGCCAAGGCGAAGACGATCAAGAGCTACCTCGGCCCCGGCTACGTAGTCGAGGCCAGCGTCGGGCACATCCGCGACCTCCCCAACGGCGCCGCGGAGGTGCCCGAGAAGTACACCGGCGAGGTGCGCCGCCTCGGCGTGGACGTCGAGCACGACTTCCAGCCCATCTATGTCGTCAACGCCGACAAGAAGGCGCAGGTCAAGAAGCTCAAGGACCTGCTGAAGGACTCCGACGAACTCTTCCTCGCCACCGATGAGGACCGCGAGGGCGAGGCCATCGCGTGGCACCTCCTGGAGGTCCTGAAGCCCAAGGTCCCCGTCCACCGGATGGTCTTCCACGAGATCACCAAGGACGCGATCCGCAGCGCCGTCGCCAACCCGCGCGAGCTCAACAAGCGCATGGTCGACGCCCAGGAGACCCGCCGCATCCTCGACCGCCTCTACGGCTACGAGGTCTCGCCGGTCCTGTGGAAGAAGGTCATGCCGCGCCTGTCGGCCGGCCGTGTCCAGTCCGTCGCCACCCGCCTCGTCGTCGAGCGGGAGCGCGAGCGCATCGCCTTCCGCTCCGCCGAGTACTGGGACCTGACGGGCACCTTCGGCACCGGCCGCGCCGGTGACGCCTCCGACCCCTCGCAGCTGGTCGCCCGCCTCACCACGGTCGACGGCAAGCGCGTGGCGCAGGGCCGCGACTTCAACTCGGTCGGGCAGCTGAAGGCCAACAGCACGGGCACGCTGCACTTGGACGAGGCCAACGCCCGTGGCCTCGCCGCGGCCCTGGAGAACACCCGGTTCGCGGTCCGCTCCGTCGAGTCCAAGCCGTACCGCCGCTCGCCGTACGCGCCGTTCCGTACGACGACGATGCAGCAGGAGGCGAGCCGCAAGCTCGGCTTCGGCGCCAAGGCGACCATGCAGGTGGCCCAGAAGCTGTACGAGAACGGCTTCATCACCTACATGCGTACGGACTCCACGACGCTGTCCGACACGGCGGTCGCGGCCGCCCGCGCCCAGGTCACGCAGCTCTACGGCAGCGACTACCTGCCGGACAAGCCGCGCACGTACGCCGGCAAGGTCAAGAACGCGCAGGAGGCGCACGAGGCGATCCGCCCGTCGGGTGATCGTTTCCGCACGCCCGCCGAGACCGGCCTCACCGGCGACCAGTTCCGGCTCTACGAGCTCATCTGGAAGCGGACCGTCGCCTCCCAGATGAAGGACGCGACCGGCAACTCCGTCACGGTCAAGATCGGTGGCACGGCCGCCGACGGCCGCGACGCCGAGTTCAGCGCGTCCGGCAAGACCATCACCTTCCACGGCTTCCTCAAGGCATACGTCGAGGGCGCCGACGACCCGAACGCCGAGCTGGACGACCGCGAGCGCAGGCTCCCGCAGGTCAGCGAGGGCGACGCGCTCTCCGCCGACGAGATCTCCGTCGACGGCCACGCCACCAAGCCGCCGGCCCGCTACACCGAGGCCAGCCTCGTCAAGGAGCTCGAAGAGCGCGAGATCGGCCGCCCGTCGACGTACGCGTCGATCATCGGCACGATCCTCGACCGCGGCTACGTCTTCAAGAAGGGGACGGCGCTCGTCCCCTCCTTCCTGAGCTTCGCCGTCGTCAACCTCCTGGAGAAGCACTTCGGGCGGCTCGTCGACTACGACTTCACCGCCAAGATGGAGGACGACCTCGACCGCATCGCCCGCGGCGAGGCGCAGGCCGTGCCGTGGCTGCGGCGCTTCTACTTCGGCGAGGGCGAGGGTTCCGGCGGCGCGGCCGAGGCGGGCAACGGCGACGGCGACCACCTCGGCGGCCTCAAGGAGCTCGTCACCGACCTCGGCGCGATCGACGCCCGCGAGGTGTCGTCCTTCCCGGTCGGCAACGACGTGGTGCTGCGCGTCGGGCGCTACGGCCCGTACATCGAGCGGGGCGAGCGCGACTCCGAGAACCACCAGCGCGCCGACGTCCCGGACGACCTGGCCCCGGACGAGCTCACCGTCGAGTACGCGGAGGAGCTGCTCGCCAAGCCGAGCGGTGACTTCGAGCTGGGCGCGGACCCCGAGACCGGCCGCCAGATCGTCGCCAAGGACGGCCGCTACGGCCCGTACGTGACGGAGATCCTGCCCGAGGGCACCCCGAAGACCGGCAAGAACGCGGTCAAGCCGCGCACCGCCTCGCTCTTCAAGTCCATGTCGCTCGACACGGTCACCCTCGCGGACGCCCTCAAGCTGATGTCCCTGCCGCGCGTGGTCGGCACCGACGCCGAGGGCATCGAGATCACCGCGCAGAACGGCCGGTACGGCCCGTATCTGAAGAAGGGCACGGACTCCCGGTCGATCGACACCGAGGAGCAGCTCTTCACGATCACGCTGGAGGAGGCTCTGGAGATCTACTCCAAGCCGAAGCAGCGTGGCCGCGCCGCGGCGAAGCCGCCGCTCAAGGAGCTCGGCGAGGACCCGGTCAGCGGAAAGCCGGTCGTGGTCAAGGACGGCCGCTTCGGCGCGTACGTCACCGACGGCGAGACCAACGCGACCCTGCGCGCGGCGGACTCCGTCGAGGACATCACCCCCGAGCGGGGCTACGAACTCCTCGCGGAGAAGCGGGCGAAGGGGCCGGCCAAGAAGACGGCGAAGAAGGCCGCGAAGAAGGCCCCCGCCAAGAAGGCGCCCGCGAAGAAGACCGCCGCCAAGAAGACGACCACCGCGGCGAAGAAGACCACCGCGAAGAAGGCGACCGCCAAGAAGACGGCGGCCTCGTCCCCGGCGGCTTCGGAGGACTGAGCTTCTCCCTCTCCGCCCGTGCCGGGTACCTCACCGAGGTGCCCGGCACGAGGCGTTCCGGGGCCCGGCAGGCGGTGCCCCGAAACGGCACGTTCCGCCTGCAAGCGGACCAGACGGTCGTTTGTTCGGGTGGCTCCACAGGGACGCGGCACGTCCGGATAGGCTGGACGGATGACGCGTGCCGAGCAGCCAACGGCCGGAATCCCGGCCCCCGACGACGCCCTGGTCGCAGATTCCCGAGAGCGTGCCGTCCGCGCCTTGCTGCGCGTACCGCAGCTGAAGAGGTTGTGGAGCGCCCATCTCGTCGACAGTGTCGGCGACGCGCTCGCGCTGCTCGTCCTGGTGATCCTCGCGCTCCAGTCGGGCATCTCCGAGGCCGCCTTCGGAGGCGGTTACCGGGGCGCCGCCCTCGCCGTGACCGCGGTCTTCGGAGCGCGCGTCCTCGCGACGCTGCTCTTCGGAGCGGTGCTCCTGGGCCCGCTCACCTCGCTCACGTCGCCGGACGGCCCCCTCGACCGCCGCTGGACCATGGTCGGGGCCGACGGAGTGCGGGCCGCGCTGCTGATCGTCGCGCCCCTGTGGATCGACTGGACCCCGGACAACGCCCTCGCGATGATCCTCGTGACGTCCTTCGTCATCGGCGTCGCCGAGCGCTTCTGGACGGTCGCCAAGGAGAGCGCGGCGCCCGCGCTGCTGCCCGCGCCGCCCCTGGAGGGCGCGACCATAAGGCCGTTGCCGGACCACATGGACGCGCTGCGCCGGCTTGCCCTGCGCACCGGATTCCTCGCGGTGCCGGTCGCGGCCGCGATCCTCGTCGTCATCACCCTCGTCGGCAACCTCCTGGGCGCCGGCCTCGAATGGTTCGAGCTGCACCAGGCCGGGCTCGCCTCCTTCGTGGCGGCCGGGCTCTTCGCCGCGTCGCTCTCGATCGTCTACCTCCTCGAACTTCCCGGTACGCAGACGCCCCGCGCGCGCAGTCCCCTCGAAGGGCTGCGCAGGCCGCGCACCGGCAACGGCACCGGCCCCGACAAGGGCCGCACCGGCGCGATCCCGCTCCTCGTCGCGGCCTGCGCCGCCGTCGCCACCGCCGTCGCGGCGGCCGTCGCCGTCGCCGTGCTGCAGGCCAAGGACCTCGGCGGCGGGCCCGTCGCGTACGGCCTGATCGTTCTCGCCCTGACCGGCGGCACCGCCATCGGCATCCGCACCGCCCCGTCCCTGCTGCCGTCCCTCTCGCGCCGCAGGCTGCTCGCGCTCGCCATCGCGCTGACCGGTGTCGCGCTGCTCGCCGCGGGCCTCGTGCCGGACGTGACGACCGTGCTGCTGCTCCTCGTCCTCGTGGGGGTCGCCGCGGGCGTCGCCGCGAACACCGGGCACGCGCTGCTCGACCAGGAGGTCGAGGACCACCGCAGGGCCCGCACCACCGAGCACCTGCACGCGGTCGTACGGCTGTTCCTCGCGCTCGGCGCGCTGGTGGCCCCGGTGATCGCCGCCCTGATCGGGCCGCACCGCATGGTCAACGGCAAGTTCGTCTTCGACCACGGGGGCGCCGCCTTCACGCTGATGCTGGTCGGCGCGCTGCTGCTGCCGGTGGCCGCGCTGGTCCTCGCCAAGGCCGACGACCGGCAGGGCGTCCCGCTGCGGCACGACCTGCTCGACGCGCTGCGCGGCGGCGACGACCCGGCGCAGGCGACCTGCGCCACCGGCTTCTTCATCGCCCTGGAGGGCGGCGACGGCGCCGGCAAGTCCACGCAGGCCGAGGCGCTCGCCGAGTGGATCAGGGCCAAGGGCCACGAGGTCGTCGTCACGCGCGAGCCGGGCGCGACGCCCGTCGGCAAGCGGCTGCGGTCGATCCTGCTCGACGTCTCGTCGGCCGGCCTCTCGCACCGCTCCGAGGCACTGCTGTACGCCGCCGACCGCGCGGAGCACGTCGACACCGTCGTACGCCCCGCCCTGGAGCGCGGCGCCGTGGTCATCTCCGACCGCTACATCGACTCGTCCGTCGCCTACCAGGGCGCCGGGCGCGACCTGTCGCCGACGGAGATCGCCCGCATCAACCGCTGGGCCACCGGCGGCCTCGTACCGCATCTGACCTGCCTGCTCGACGTGTCCCCCGAGGCCGCCCGGGAGCGGTTCACGGAGGCGCCGGACCGTCTGGAGTCGGAGCCGGCCGAGTTCCACGCGCGCGTGCGCTCCGGTTTCCTCACGCTCGCCGCCGCCGACCCGGGGCGGTACCTGATCGTCGACGCCTCCCAGGAGCCGGAGGCGGTCACGACCGTCATCCGGCACCGGCTCGACGTCGTGCTCCCGCTCTCCGAGGCGGAGATCACGGCGCGCGAGGAGGCCCGCAAGGCCGCCGAGGAAGAGGCGCGGCGCAAGGCCGAGGAAGAGGCCGCGCGCAAGGCCGAGGAGGAGCGCCTGGAGCGCGAGCGCCAGGAGCAGCTCGCCAAGCTCCGCGCCGAGGAGGAGGCCCGCAAGCGGCGCGAGCTGGAGGAGGCGCAGCGCCGCGAGGCCGAGCGCCAGGCCGAGGAGGCCAAGAAGCGCGCCGAGGAGGCCCGCCGCAAGGCCGAGGAGGAGCAGGCCAGGCTGCTCGCCGAGGAGAAGGCACGGGCGGCCGAGGAGGAGCGCCGGCGCCGCGAGGCCGAGGAAGAGGCCCGGCTGCGGGCCGAGGCGGAGGAGCGGCGGCTCGAGAAGCAGCGCAAGGCCGAGCAGGCGCTGTTGCGCGCGGAGGAGGCGCGGCGCCTCGCGGCGGCTTCCGCGGCGGCGGCGTCCACGGCGGCGGCCGCGGCTGCGGCGAAGGCGGCGTCCGCGCGGTCCGCGTCTGCGTCGCCCGCTCCCTCTCCGTCTCCCTCTCCGTCCGCGTCCGCGGCTTCGGAGCCCGCGCCCGTGCCGGACAACGAGACCACCGTGCCCACGCCCGTGGTGAAGCCGCCGTCCGGAGCGGCCGACGAGACGGCCGTGCTGCCGACGGTCGGCGGTGCGCAGTGGTCCGGCGCCGACGACACCGAGGTGCTGCCCCAGCCGCCCGTTCCCGCGGGGTCCGCCGACGAGACGGCCGTCCTGCCCGCGGTCAGCGAGGACAAGGTGCCGCCGGGCTACTTCAGGGACGAGCGGGACGAGCGGGATGAGCGGGGTGCGGCGACCGATCGGTCCGCGCCGCAGGCGTCGCCCGACGGGGAGAACGAGCGCACCCGGGAGCTGCCCCAGGTCGACGAGCGGGGCGTGCCCCGGCGTCCGCGCCCCGAGTGGGCGGAGGAGACGCCGCTCGACGACCTGCCGTCGCTGGCGGACGAGTTGCTCGGCGCGCACGAGGACGACGAGACCGGGCACGCGGCCCGGGACGAGGACGAGGGCAAGGGCGGCCGGGGGCGCCGCGGCCGGAAGGGCCGCTGAGCCGGCGGTACGTACCGGCCGCCGGACGGGATTGTCAGTGGCGTCCTCCACAATGGGCAGTCCGGTGGCCGATGGCCGGTGGGTGGTGGCCGATGTCCGGTGGCCGAAGGCAGAGCGCAGCGTAAGGCGGTGACCCCATGAGCGTGTGGGACGACCTGGTGGGGCAGGAGCGGGTGAGCGAGCAGCTGGGTGCCGCCGCCCGGGACGCCGACGCCCTGGTGACGGCCGTCGCCACCGACACCCCGCAGCCGGAGGCGTCGAAGATGACGCACGCCTGGCTGTTCACCGGCCCGCCCGGCTCCGGCCGGTCCACCGCCGCGCGCGCGTTCGCCGCCGCCCTGCAGTGCACCAGCCCCGACCGCGCGCTGGGCGGTGCCCCCGGCTGCGGCTTCTGCGACGGCTGCCACACGAGCCTGATCGGCACCCACGCGGACGTCGAAGTGGTGCGTACGGACCTGCTGTCCATCGGCGTGAAGGAGACCCGCGACCTCGTCCGCCGGGCTCAGCTCTCACCCGCCGTCGGGCGCTGGCAGGTCATCGTCCTGGAGGACGCCGACCGCCTCACCGAAGGCGCGGGCAACGTCCTTCTGAAGGCCGTGGAGGAGCCCGCCCCCCGCACCGTGTGGCTCCTCTGCGCGCCGTCCCTGGAGGACGTGCTGCCGACCATCCGCTCCCGCTGCCGGCACTTGACGTTGCGTACGCCTCCGGTGGACGCGGTCGCCGACGTGCTCGTCCGCAGGGACGGCATCGAGCCCGGCGTCGCCGCGGCCGCCGCGCGCGCGACCCAGGGCCACATCGGCCGCGCCCGGCGTCTGGCCACCGACCCGCGCGCGCGGGAGCGCAGGGCCGCCGTCCTGAAGCTGCCGCTGCGGGTCACGGAGATCGGCGGCTGCCTGAAGGCCGCGCAGGAGCTGATCGACACGGCGACCGAGGACGCCAAGCAGGTCGCCGAGGAGGTCGACACCAAGGAGACCGACGAGCTGAAGGCGGCGCTCGGGGCGGGCCAGGGCGGGCGGATGCCGCGCGGCACGGCCGGCGTGATGAAGGAGCTGGAGGACCGCCAGAAGCGCCGCAGGACGCGTACGCAGCGGGACAGCCTCGACCTCGCCCTCACCGAACTGACCGCGCTCTACCGCGACGTGCTCGCGCTGCAGCTGGGCTCGCGGGTGGCGATCGCCAACACGGAGGTGCAGGACATGCTGCAGCGGCTGGCGCTCGGCTCCTCGCCGGAGTCCACGCTGCGCCGCATCGAGGCGATCGGCGCCTGCCGCACCGCGCTGGACCGCAATGTCGCGCCGCTGCTCGCGGTGGAGGCGATGACGGTGGCGCTGCGGGCGGGGTGACGGGTCCGGCGGGCGTACACACGACGGCCGGGCTCAGCCGCCCGGCCCCTGGCCGCCCGTTGACGGAGTCACTCGTACGGGCGCGCTGAGTAACGAATGGCGTGCGGAGAGTTACCCTCGCGTGATGGACCTCAGCCCTCGCGGCCGTCGCAGCCGTCTCCTCTCCCTCCGTACGTGCGGCACCCTGCTCGTCACCGCGGGGCTGCTCATCTCCGGCTGCTCGGCGGGGAGTTCGACGACGGAGGCCTCCCTGGCGTCGCTGTCCCGCTCGATGCCGGCCGAGCTCGCGCCGTACTACGGGCAGCAGCTGAAGTGGCACGAGTGCGGCGTCCCCGGCTTCGAGTGCTCCACCATGAAGGCGCCGCTCGACTACGCCGAGCCCGCGGCGGGCGACATCAAGCTGGCGGTCGCCCGCAAGCAGGCCACCAAGAAGAGCGGCCGCCTCGGCTCGCTCCTGGTCAATCCCGGCGGCCCCGGCGGCTCGGCGATCGGATACCTCCAGTCGTACGCGGGGCTCGGCTACCCCTCGGAGGTCCGCGCCCACTACGACATGGTCGCCGTCGACCCGCGCGGGGTGGCCCGCAGCGAGCCGGTCACCTGCCTCGACGGCGCCCGCATGGACCTGTACACGCAGACCGACGTCACGCCCGACGACCGGCGCGAGACGGAGGCCCTGCGCTCCGCGTTCGAGACGTTCGCGACGGGATGCGAGCAGCGGTCGGCCGGCATGCTGCCGCACGTGTCCACGGTCGAGGCGGCCCGCGACATGGACGTCCTGCGCGCGGCGCTGGGCGACGACAAGCTGTCGTACGTGGGCGCGTCGTACGGGACGTTCCTCGGCGCGACGTACGCGGAGCTCTACCCCGAGCGGGTGGGCCGCTTGGTCCTCGACGGCGCGATGGACCCCTCGCTGTCCGCGCGCCGCATGAACGAGGAGCAGACCGCAGGCTTCGAGACGGCGTTCCGGTCGTTCGCGAAGGACTGCGTGGCGCGCGGCGCGGACTGCCCGCTGGGCGGCCGGAGCCCGGCGGACGCGGGCAGGCGGCTGAAGGCCTTCCTCACGGAGCTGGACGGAAAGCCGCTGCCCACGAGCGGCAGCGGCGGCCGGAAGCTCGGCGAGGCGCTCGCCACGACGGGCGTGATCGCCGCGATGTACGACGAGACGGGCTGGCCGCAGCTGCGGGACGCGCTCACCTCGGCGATGAAGAACCGCGACGGCTCGGGCCTGCTCGTACTGTCCGACGGCTACTACGAGCGGGACAGCGACGGAAAGTACGCGAACCTGATGTTCGCCAACGCGGCCGTGAACTGCCTGGACCTGCCGCCCGCCTTCAGCTCGCCGGCCGAGGTCGGGAAGGCGCTGCCCGCCTTCGAGAAGGCCTCCCCGGTCTTCGGCGAGGGCCTCGCCTGGACGTCGCTGAACTGCACGTACTGGCCGGTGAAGGCGACGGGGACGGCCCATCGCATCGAGGCGAAGGGCGCGGCCCCGATCGTGGTGGCGGGCACGACCCGCGACCCGGCGACCCCCTACCGCTGGGCGAAGGCGCTGTCCTCCCAGCTCTCCTCGGGCCACCTGCTCACCTATGAGGGCGACGGCCACACGGCGTACGGCCGGGGCAGCGAGTGCGTCGACGCGACGATCAACGCGTACCTCCTGAAGGGCACCGTCCCGAAGGACGGAAAGCGCTGCTCATAGCACTCCCCGGGCCCAGGGGAGGGGGTGTGCGGAGCACCCCGGAAAACTGTGTAGACTTGGCCGCGTTGCTGATCGCACGATGGTGCGGACGGCGTGCCGCCTTAGCTCAGATGGCCAGAGCAACGCACTCGTAATGCGTAGGTCTCGGGTTCGAATCCCGAAGGCGGCTCGGATCAACCCCAGGACTCACTCGCCGTGACCTGGGGTTTTTCATGTCTGGGGCATGCCGAGCCGCGCGACGGGGGTGCCGTGGAAGTGCTTGCGTGAGCCATGCGTGAGCGGAGTCGCTCGCTGGACTACTTCTCGGGCATCCGCGCTCTCTTGCCGACAGCAGCCGTCCGGTCAGTCCGGCGCGCATCAGCGCGGTGACGGGAATGAGGACGCGGACGGGGCCGCTTCTGGACGAGGCGGCGAACTTGGAGCCGGACATGCCGGTTGAGGACCGTACTGCCGCCACCTGGGAGCCCTAGGTGATCGTCGCTGGCGGCAGCTGGCCTCGCCTGGTGCGGATCGCGTGCGCGCGGATGGTCGCCAGCGAAGCAGCCGACGAGGAGGATCAACCCGGGATGCCGTACTTGCCGTGTTCTCACAGGTCGGGCGGGGTGCAAGCGGAGTGTTGGCATGCTGATGGGAGGCGGCCCGTCGAAGCATGTGTCGCACATCACGACTTTCTTCTGCTGATTGCTCTCCATCCCATCACTAGAGGGTGAAAGGAAGTTCAGCGAGGAGGTAGTTCGGTGGAGTTTGGTTCTAGCGAGGGGCGCCCGTTGGGCACTTGGCGTGTGACACGCCCCGCGATAGTGGCGACGTCCTGCGTGACCTGTGGGGTCGAAGAGCCTTTGGAGCGCCACCTTGCCGATCCGTTGCACCTCATGGTCTCGGTGTCGACGGGGCCAGGAGGCGACGCGGACCGGTTCGGCAACTTCCTTGCACTCTGCGCCAACTGCCATCGCCTCGAACATACCCACGTCGGCGTAGAGGAGGTCGCGAAGAGCGATCTCGCCTCCAACGACCAGGCTCTGCAGGTGCTGTCGGGTAAGAGCCGGACGGAACTCGATCAACAGGTGATCAGTCCGGTCTGTGTTGCGGGAGCCGAAGCGCTTCGGCGCTGGTTTATGGGGGACCAAGAGGCCGTAGTGGAGTTCGGTGCCGTCTGGCTCGGGCTTGGGGCGCAGCACAAGGAAGCTGTCGAGACGGCCCTGATGGGCGACTGGCTGGTCGACGTCGACCTCACGGATACCGGTGCGGTGATCGCCTCGTTGAACCAAGAGGTCGCGCATGCGCGAGCGGCCTTGAAACCCCTGTGGGAGCGCATTGTGGGTGGGCAGACGCTTCGGATGCTGGGAGAAGGAGGCACTCGCAGCGGCAGCGAGCCCCTGACTGGTCTGCTCGCTGAAGCTGGTGCGCAGCCGCTGGACGTCCAGGTCCTTCAACGTATGCACCCGGCTGGCCAAGACCCTTGTGTCGCAGCGGTTCTCGACACTCTGGAGTCGGGGGACCGGAGCGTTGCCGTCGCGTATGCCCAGGGTGCAGGCACATGGACTCAGGCCGCCACACTCGTGGGTGCGGATCCCCCTGGCAGCCTGGGGGAGCGTGTCAGACGCATGCTGAAGTACCGGGGGGATCAGCACGTGCGGCATGCGGAACGGATGACTCGGAAGCCCATCGGTGATCGGTGTGCGCATGGTGAGCCACGGCCTATGGCGGACGAGATCCGTAGCGTCAGGAGGGCTGGTCTGGCTTACGGCACCTGGGTGGGCAACGGAGTGGGGAGGAGCGTATGAACGGCGCTGAAGCAGCTCGGGACCAACTTGGCTACGACATGGCCGTGCTGCTGGGCTGTGCGATCTATTGCCTTTTCCTCGCGCCAACTGTCGCGCGGACCGTACATCCATTCGCCTTCCGGATCGCGTGCTGGATTCGCGGGCGCAGTGATAGGGAGCGGGCGGGGACAGGAACCGTTGCCCGTGGAGCACTGGGCAAGCTCGATGCGGCCATGGTGGGTCTCCGGCTTCCGTTTACCTGCAGACAGGCCGTGCGAGATCGCCTGTTGGAGGGCTGGGTCATGACTGTCGTTACGGTGGTGTTCATTGTGGCGCCCATGCTGATCCCCTTCGGGATGCAGACGCTGGCGCAGGCGGAGCGCGCGGAGGCTAATCGTGGGCTTGCCGCCTTCTTCACCGTGACGATGGTCTTCATTGGCGCCTTTGGGGGCACGATCAGGTATTTCGGCCCCCGACTTGAGGTCCCCGCAGTTCGGTCGGTGTGCAGTGCGTTGAGTACGGCTCACCAGGTATGGCAGGGCAAGGCAACCTCGAAGGAACTGGACGCCGCCGTCAGCGGCCTCAGTGGTCTTCTGGTCCACAGGGCGCAGAAGGACGAGCGACGATGGCTGCGAGTCGAAATGACGACGCATGCGAAGCGGGTGCGGGAGACGCTCCGTGCCAGCAGCCGAGAACTGCTGACCAGCGGGACGCCGGCGGCCGCCGAGTTGGCCGACAAGCTCGGCAAGATTCTGCACGGAGTCGCCGCTACTACGTACGAGACGCTGCTTGCCGCGCCGGATCTCGTACCCGAGCCAGATCCTGGTGAGCCGCCCAAGAAGCAGACAGCCCTGCTTCTTGGGGCCGGGATCATCCTGTCGGCGGGGCTCGCTTGGGGACTCTCTGCCCTGCAGATCCCGGACGAAGTGATCTTGATAGTCGTTTTGCCCGTGCTGGTGCTCCCGCTCTACCTCGGAGGCGCACCAGGTTTGGTCCGAGCCCGCGACCTGCTGAGGTTCGGCCAGGGCGATTTGGAACCGGCACCTCCAGACAACGCCACGGAAGTCCGGCAACCCTCCCAAGAGGATCCTGCGGGATAGCGCCAAGCCCGGAGGCGGTGCCCCAGGGAGATCGGGTGTTGGCCTGGGGGAGTTGGGATTTGAGCGTGTCGAGCGGCACGACGGGGGTGCCGTGGAAGTGTTTGCGTGAGCGGAGTCGCTCGGCGACCTACTTCTCGGGCTTCTTCCGCTTGACCTTCTTCTCGGCCTTAGCCTGGGATTTTGCCCGGTCTTCCGGCTTGCCCTTGGCCTTCTTGGCGGCTTTCGCGGCCTTGCGCGCGGCCTTCTCCCTCCTCGGCCTTGCGCTGGAGTGGCACCAGCTTGGCGGTGGCCTCGGCGGCGTTCTTGCCGACCTGAGGCAGGTCGCTCTGGTAGATGTCCCGCGTGATCCGGGTGTCGCTGTGCCCGAGTGTGTCCGACACGATCTTGATGTCGATGTCGGCGGCGAGCATGAGGGTCGCAGCACCGTGGTGTAGATCATGCAGCCGGATCGGCGGAAGCCCGGAGGCGGCGACCAGGCGCTCGAAGAGGTCGGTCACCTTGCCGGGGTGGAGCCAGGAGCCGTCTTCCTGCGTGAAGACGTGACCGGTGTCGACCCAGGCCGAGCCCCAGTCCTTGTGGTCCGCGTCCTGCCGCTCGCGGTGCCGCTTCAGAACGTCGACAGTGTCGTCGTCGAGCGCGACCACGCGATAGCCGCTATCCGTCTTGGGATCGGATGCCTCGATCTCCCGGCCGTCCTGCACGAGTTGGGAGGAGACGGTGAGGGAGTGGGTGTCGAGGTTCGTCTCGGACCACGGCTGCCCGCATGCCTCGCCACGACGCAGGCCACGGAAGGCGATCAGGTGCCACATCGCGTGCAGCCGGTCCTCGGCGACGAAGTCGAGGAAGGAGCCAGTCTGTTGCGGCGTCCAGACCATCACGGGCAACGGCTTCTCGCCCGCCTGCTCCCACTTGACGACCCGCTCGTCCGTCCACACGAGCGTCTTCGGCTTGCGTACGGAGTCGATCTCTACGTGGGCGGCCGGGTTGAACGTGATGATCTGCTGCCCGATCGCATCGTTCAGGGCCGCGCGGAGGGTCGCCTTCACGTGCTGAAGGGTGGCGGGGCCGTCCACGCCCACCAGCACGCCGCCGGGGCCCGTCAAAAGGGGCTCCGGTCGGCGAGCCGGACGACCATGCCCTTGGACGGTCCCGCGGCGGACTGACCACCAAGATCCACCTCGCCGCGGACAGCCGCTGCCGACCGCTCGCGTTCGTCGTCACGCCCGGCCAGGCCGGTGACGCACCCGCATTCGAGCAGTTCATGGCCCGCCTGCGGGTGCCCCGGCGGACCGGCCGCCCCAAAGACCACGCCCGAGGTAGTCCTAGCCGACAAGGCGTATTTGTCACGGGCGATCCGCCGTCATCTGCGCCGGCGCGGGATCCGGGCGGTGATCCCGCAGCCCGCGGACCAGGCCGCCAACCACAAACGGCTCGGCCCGCTCGGCAGCTGGCCACCGGCCTTCGACCGCGACGCCTACAAACAGCGCAACACCGTCGAACGCTTCATCAACAAGCTCAAGCAATGGCGAGGCCTGGCCACCCGCTACGACAAAACCGCCACCAACTACCTCGCCGGACTCCACCTCGCCGCCATCTTCATCTGGTCAGCGAGGTGATCCGAAGGAAACGGCCTAGTAGTGCTTCGTTAGGTCTATGCGTCGATGCTGATCAGGAGCATGTGGGAGTGTGTGGACGCACGTGAAGTGAACCGATTACGGGCTGCGTTAGCGATGTTTGTGGCGGATGTATTTGCCTCGGTGCCGCGGAAGGATCAGCGGCGGTGGGGCGAGTGCTATCTGCGGGGTTTGATGTTGGACGGGCGCCGGAAGTCGATCCAGCCGATGGCCGAGCGGTTGCCGGACGGGAACATGCAGGCTCTCCAGCAGTTCGTGAACCAGTCGCCGTGGGAGTGGGAGCCGGTTCGCCGGCGGATCGCCGAACGGTTCTACGGCGTGATGACCCCTGAGGTGTGGGTCGTCGACGACGTGTCGTTTCCCAAGCGCGGGACCGCGTCGGCGGGAGTGGTCCGCCAGTACTGCGGAGCACTGGGTAAGCGGGCGAACTGTCAGGTCGCGGTCAGCGTGCATGCGGCCACCGACACGGCATCGTGCCCGTTGGAGTGGGAACTGTTCCTGCCCGAAGAATGGGCATCGGACCACGATCGCCGCAGCCGGGCCGGGGTGCCGGAGGAGGTTGGTCACGTGTCCAAGATGCGTCTGGCACTGGGTCTGCTGGACCAACTGGCCGCACACGGCCTGGCAGTGCCGGTGATCGTGGCCGATGCCGGCTACGGCCGCAGTGTCTCTTTCCGCATCGCTCTGGAGGAACGCGGCTGGTCCTACGTCATGGCGGTTGATCCCAAAGAGGTTGCCCGGCCTGCGGGTGCCAGACCGCATCAGCCCGTCTACAGCGGACTGGGGCCGCCCACCCTGCCCCGCTATCGCGAGGCTCCCCGGCCATTGCGCACGTTCGTCACGCCCGACGTCTCCTTCGAGCAGGTCTCCTGGCGTCAGGGCAGCAAGGGGACGATGACCTCGCGCTTCGCCGTGCTCGAGGTGAGGCCCTCGGGCAAGGAAGCCACCCGCACCAGCCAGGAACAGGCCGGCGGCCGCAACAGCTGGAACGGGGCGCTGCCGTCACGGACTCTGCTCGTCGAACAGCCCTGGGACGCCGCCGAGCCGACCGGCTACTGGGTGAGTAACCTGCCCGCCATGACGCCGGTCGCGGACCTGGTGCGATGGGCGAAAATGCGCTGGCGCATCGCACACGACTACCGCGAACTCAAACACGGCCTGGGCCTGGACCACTTCGAGGGCCGCACCTGGCGCGGCTGGCACCACCACGTCACCCTCGTCACCGCCGCCCAGGCCTTCCTCACCCTGCGCAGGCTCGACCCAAAAGTCCAGGCACCAGCCCGAGCCTCCACCAGACCCTCGACATACTCCAAGACCTGCTGAGGTGCTGGAACGGCACCTGCACCACCTGCGGCCGCCCCCTCAAAACCACCAGACCCAGACCAAGAACCTAACGAAGCACTACTAGTGCAGCCCGAATCGAGTGCGAAAGTCAATGACTGCTGCGGCTTCACGGCAAGATCATCGGAGGTGTAGCGCGGTTCGACAACTTGGCAGGCCGCACGGCTTCCAGGTGGGCAGCGCGGCACCACATGTTCAAACTGCAGTGCGGGCTTCGAGGCAGCGGCGCACTCGTGAACTCGCCGCTGCTGCGGTGGCTGAGGCTCAGCAACGCCCCTGTGCACAGCCGCCGCAGCAGCCAGGTGCGGAATGCATGGAGGCGCACGGCTGACCTGGGCTGTCAGCCCGCGTCAAGCGTCGGCCCACTCGAAGGGCGGGGCATTCCTCGCGTCGTAGACCTCAATAACGTCGTCGACGAACTGCTCGAAGGACCGGACCTCTTCCGGGTGAGGACGCCGATCGAAAGGCGGTTTTTGTCGGTCTACATCATAGAAGTTCAGCTTGCCCCGCTCTGCACCATCGTGCTCATAGAGGGCGATGTAGAACTTCTCGAACTGGTCGGGGGGAGCGGCCACGGTGTTTCGTCCCGCTCGTGGCCTGAAGTGCTGGACCGCAGCGCCGAAAGAGGAAGGGGCTTTCTTCCCCGTGCAGTCGTCACAAGCGTCGTAGGGGAGGAAGAGCACCCCGATCATGACCGCGTACGGCTGACGCTCGTGGTAGTCCATCGCTTCGGCGCGGAGCTCGTTGTCGTTCCGCGTGTAGTTTTTTGTGTAGCGCTTGGTCTTCGCATCTCGGTAGCCGATGTGCTTGAGTGACACCCCAAGTCCAAGGCCAAGTTCTGGAGTTGAATAGTTTACGTCTAGCTTCTTGTAGCCCTTCGCCGTACGTGCTCGTGACTCCTGGCCCGATCCGTCAGGCCGAGGAAGGACGCCCTCGAACGTGTCACGGAGGGAGTTGGCGAAGAGCACGGCGAGGCGGTTCGCGAAGCGTGTGGCGTAGCTGTTCCTGGTTCCTTGGGGTTCAGTTGCGAGCGGTCGTTGCTCTGCCTCCAGGACCTCCAGGAACGTGTCGAGGCCTGTCGCCTTAGTTACTGTTGTCATGGACTCAGATGCTCCTGAAAGCTGCGTCGTACTCATGAGCCACGCGGTGGAGCATCGAGTCGTAGTGGAAGATTTCTCCGCGCTGGGGGGCGGGAGACGAGGTGACGATTTCGACCGGTGTTGAGCCGTCGTTGAGCATGTCGACGACGACGATTCCGAACCCGTCGTAGCCCACCGAGTTGGTTCCACTGCGGCGGGGGAGACGGCTCACCGACTCTATTGCCTTAACGGCAGCACGGGGTTGGTTGTGCTCATTTGGCCCGCCTCCGTTGTGCCGGTTGGTCGGGCTGTAGAAGGAAGTTGCAGCGTTCACCATGCAGAAGCCTACGGAGAGTGCCTGGTTCGAAGAGCCATGCACGATCTGATGGCTTGAGTTGAGTTCGTCGTAGAGGCGTGGGCCGGCCTTTCCGTGCTCTGTCATGCACGCTTTCGCCTCCAGCGCGACGAGCACGCTTGAGACGGGGGCCTCGGTAATAACCGGTAGGGACATGAGACTTGACTGTTCATCAGCTGTGAGTTCGACGCCATACTTCTGAGCCAAGGAGTCAAGCGTGTAGGGTTTCCGTTTGGGCCTGTGCCCTGCGCCTGGCCGGCACAGGACGAGGTCTAGGTCCTTGTGCTTGTGATTCACGTAGTCGGTCATCTGGTGGTTGATGCCGAACGCGACCTTCCCCGACTCGACATGACTGCGGAGCAGGGCGCTCGTCTGCAGCAGGTCGAACAT
The DNA here is from genome assembly GCF_055592445.1 of Streptomyces sp. NPDC041122. Classification (NCBI taxonomy): domain Bacteria; kingdom Bacillati; phylum Actinomycetota; class Actinomycetes; order Kitasatosporales; family Streptomycetaceae; genus Streptomyces; species Streptomyces sp. NPDC041122. The sequence goes on from NZ_JBVIYQ010000003.1 coordinate 673,619, forward strand.
GATGCCCCAACTGGCGATCTTTGAATGTCGATCGCTTCGGGGGTGGTACTGCATGAGCTCGCCCTTGATCTTGACAGGCTTGCTCAAGCTCCTGACCAGAATGTCTACGGCGTCCAAGGTGCACCCTCCTGGGGGAACCCTACCGGTCGCCGCTGACGACGACCGGAGCTTGGGTCGTGTGATCCATCAGGGCAACGTGCTGCCTCATGCGCATCAGGTACGACTCGTCGAAATCAAGCCTGGCCTTCTGTGTATGCGAGTAGGAGCCCGCCGCGGCGCGGTGGCTCAGTGGGGCGAACCCGTCTAGGTCGACCAGGTCCACGAGGTGCGTGTATGGACACCGCTGCGGCCACGTGCTCACGTAGGAACGCCACCTTGCCATTGCGCCTGTCCATCGGGGAGCAGGTCAAGGATCGTTCAGGCGGCTCAAGTGACAACACCCGAGAAACCCAAAAGGGCGGTGACGGGGTGTCCTGTCTGCCCTGCTGCAGGCGCTTTCATGCTCAGGCTGCATGTTCCAGAGAACGATCCTCGCGAGACGTGTCCTGGTTTTCCGAGCTACGGGTGTTCGCGGGGTCCATCAGCTCGACGTGCTCAGCCATGTGCTTGAGGAACCTCTTGTCGAACTTCAGCTTGGCCTTCTGCGTACGGGAGTAGAATCCGGCCGAAGCACGATGGCTGAGCGGGGTCAGCCCGCTCGGGTCCACCAGATCCATGAGGTGTGTGTACTCGTGGTGTTGCGGCCACATGGTGACGTTCGAGCGCCACCTCTCGCCCTTGCGCCCCCAGGCTGCGGTAGGCCATCGAGCACTGTCAGACAACCTGTCGGACTCGCCCTCATCGTACTTACCGGGACCGAGGAGCTGTTCACCGAGCCACTCCGAAACCCCGACCGTTACCGCGTTGCCAACGAGCTTCCAGCGATCACGGCCGCTCTTCTTATCGGCCGTTGCCTCGGTCAGCGTCCAGTCCCTTTCGAAGCCCTGAAGCTGCTCGGCGTCCGTGATCGACGGAGTCACGATCCGATGGCCCGGTGGATTGCCCGGAATCCAGATGCCTGGAGCGGATGGGATGCCCAATCCCGATCCACCCTTGACCGTGGGTACCGCGTCCTGGGCCCACCCCAGACCACGGAGGCCCTCGGTCCAGTAAAATCCGTGAGCGTTGGTAGCGCGGCCACTCTCGTCCGGCTCGCCGGCGTCCTGGGACAGAAGGACGTCACGGGGATCTTCGGTGAGGCTAGCCACGAAGAGGACACGCTGGCGGCGCTGGGGGACACCTGTGAAGCGGGAGTCCACGAGTCGGTACGCCCAGGAGTAACCGAGCTCTTCGAGCTCTGTTACGAGATGGAGCATTGCCTTTCCCTTGTCGAGCACCAGCATGTTCCGCACGTTCTCGAGGACGAGCCACCGCGGATGGTGCTGCTTGAGGAGACGGAAGACATGGGAGACGAGGCCTGACTGCTTGCCCGCGATGCCTGCCGTGCGTCCGGCCTGCGAGAGGTCTTGGCAAGGAAAACCCGCGGTTACGACGTCGACGTCACTCGGTAGGCGTTCAAGTTCACGGACGTCCGGCTCAAGCGGGACGTCGGGGAACTGCTTGGCGAGCACAGCTTTGGCAGGTGCCCAGACCTCACAGAGCATGGCTGTGTCCAGCCCGGCCCGCTTCAGGCCGAGCTCAAGCCCACCTACACCCGCGAAGAGCCCCGCGACCCGCAGGCGCTTCTGGCTCACATCTTGCTCACTACTCACGACGAGATCCTGTCACATGGGTCGGACATGGCAGGCCAGAACGCCTCGGCATTACCTGTCAGACTGGTGTCGACCGTCGGGACCGCTGCGCTATGGTTCGGCGCTGCGGGGGGACCCGCGACGTCCCTCAGACCTAGCCGCCGAAGTGCGAATCCGGTACAAATTCGGGTACGGATGCGGCTGGGAACACCCGTGATCGCGGGTAATGGAACAGGATGAGTTGCCGCGGGACAGACGTATGTGACCCAGAGCTTTGCCAGGTAGCCGCCGTGGTCGAAGGCTCCCTCGTAATGCGTAGGTCTCGGGTTCGAATCCCGAAGGCGGCTCCACTGGAACCCCGGCTCAGATGCTTCTGAGTTGGGGTTTCGTCGTTCTGTGGGCGCCGCGGGCCCGGCGCACCGCTCAGAGCCGTGCGTCGCCGAAGCTCAGTTCGTTGCCCTCCGGGTCCTCGTACGTGGCCTTGCGGACGCCGTTCGCGTAGGTTTCGCGGGTTCTGGGGTGGACGCCTCGGGCCGTGGCCGCCGTGGTCATCGCGTCCAGGTCGTCCACGAAGACCGTGTGCAGGGCGTGGCCCGCGTGTTCGGGGCGGTGTTCGATGAACAGGGATCTGTGTTCCGCCAGTTCCCAGACCGCCTCCTTGTCGTCGGCGACGAAGGCGGGTGGCGTGCCGAGGAGGCGTTCGTACCAGGCCAGCGCCGCCGCGAAGTCGTTCACGGGGATGCCTGCGAAGAGGTCGAGGGCCATGTTCTCAATCCTGCCTCATCGAGGGGACAGTGTGGGGGCCGGCGGCTGGGGGCCGGCCGGGGGCGGGACCGCCAAGGGGGACGGGTGGGCGAAGGACCGGCGGCAGTGGTGGACCAGCTGCCGCAGCGCCGGATTGTCCGTGGAGGACCAGGCCAGCGAGAGCACCGGCTCCGTGTGGATGTCCTCGATGGGGCGGGTCGTCAGCCGGTGGCGGTGCTGGGCGACCAGGGACTCGGAGAGGATCGCGACCCCCAGGCCGCGGATCGCCAGGTCGGCGATCGCGCTGGGCGCGCCCGCCTGGAACGCGATCTCCATGTGCACCCCCGCCGCCGCGCACGCGTCGTCGAACACCTTGCGCACCCCCGTGCCCGGCGGCAGGCTCACCACCGAGTGGTGGGCCAGGGCCTTGAGCGTCACCCGAGGTTCCTCGGTGAGCGGGTGGCCGGCCGGCATGGCCGCGACCAGGGGCTCGCGGATGATCTCGTACGCCTCCAGGCCCGGCGGCGGCGTCCCCGGCGTGCTGACCAGGGCGAGGTCGGCGGTGCCCGCGCGCAGGCGTTCGACGAGGCGGTCGGAGGTGTCCTCGAGCAGGACGATCTCCACGCCGGGGTGGCTGTGATGGAACGCGGACAGGGCGTCGAAGAGCGGCGTGACCGTGCACGCCGTCACCATGCCGACCACGAGCCGGCCCCGGATGAGGCCGTTCACCTCGTCCACCGCCTGGCGGACGGCGTCGGCGGCGGCCAGGGCCGCCCGCGCGTGCCGCAGGGCCGCCGATCCCGCGGGCGTGAGCCTGACGCTGCGGCCCGAGCGGTCGAACAGCGACGTCCCGAGGGCGTGCTCCAACTGCCTGACCTGGGCGCTCACCCCTGACTGGCTGATGTGCACGCGCTCGGCGGCCCGGGTGAAGTTCTCCTCTTCGGCCACCGCGACGAAGTATTCGAGCTGCCTGAGTTCCATGTCCCGCGATTCTAGTAATCGCGGGTGGCAGTTGTCCTGGTTCTTGTATTCGGGTTACGGGCGACCATTGGCGGGTGCCCATGGGCTGCCCGCAGGTCGCCCATGGGCCTCTCGGTGTCAAGGTACTTGCCGAAAATGGCGGGAAACCGCACGGTCGGTTCTTCCGTGACATCGGGAACGATGGCTTCCGCGCGTACGGGGGCGGTAATTTGAGTGAACAACTAATTCGGGGTATCGGTTGGTGGCCTAAACGACCTGTGGGAATCAGCGATTCCAGTTTCGTTGGAGCGGCGGCGCACGTCGAGCGGACGGGCGACTCTGATCAGGGGGCGACGGGTTCATGTATGCGAGCGAGTCGAGAGACGTCACGGAAGCCGTAACGGACGTCACGGAAGCCGTTACAAGCGGGGCGAGCGGTGCGGGCGGTGCGGGCGGGGAATCCGCGCCCAAGCCCTGGGACATACGGGCGCACGATCTGCCCGTCGAACGCGTCCCCGTCGACCTGCTCTGGCCGGCCGACTCGCCCCGCCTCGTCGGCGAGAACCTCGACCACGTCCGGGTCCTCGCCGAATCCGGGGCCGACCTGCCGCCCATCCTGGTCCACCGGGCGACGATGCGGGTCATCGACGGCATGCACCGGCTGCGGGCGACCGCGCTGCGCGGGGAGCGGGAGATCGCCGTGCGGTTCCTCGACGGATACGAGCCGGACGTGTTCGTCGTCGCGGTGCGGGCCAACACCACGCACGGCCTGCCACTGACCCGCGCCGACCGCAACGCCGCGGCGACCCGCATCATCCACTCCCACCCGCACTGGTCCGACCGGATGATCGCCTCGTTCGCCGGCCTCTCGCCCAAGACGGTGGGGAGCCTGCGGCGGCGGCTCGGCGACGATCTGCCCGCCGCGCCCGTGCGGATCGGCCGCGACGGCCGGGTCCGGCCCGTCGACGGCGCCGGGGCGCGCGCCGCGACCGGTGACTTCATCCGGAGCCATCCGGACGCCACGCTGCGGCAGATCGCGGGGGCTGCCGGAGTCTCCCGTTCCACCGCCCGTGACGTGCGCAGGAGGCTGGAGCAGGGCGACCTCGGCCTGCCGGAGCCGCGGCGCGCGGAGCCGCGCGCGGGACGGCGGGACGCGCCCGGACCCGCGCCCGGTGTGGCCGTCCCGGCGCGGGTGGCCGCCGACCCCGCGACGACGTCGGCCGTGTCGGCCCGAGTGGCACCCGACCCCGCCGAGAAGGCGCCGGTGCCCTCGGCGGGGCCGGGTGCCGTCGCGCCGATGGCCGCCGAGCTGATCCCGATCCTGAAGCGCGACCCCTCGATCCGCTTCACCGAGTCCGGACGCCTGCTGCTGCGGCTCCTCGACGCGGCGACCCTCCCGCCGGACGAGTGGAACCGGCTCATCGAGAGCGTTCCGGCCCACTGCGTCGACATGGTCGCCAACGTGGCCCGCGCCTGCGGCGAGGTCTGGTTCAACGTCGCGCAGGAGGTCGACAGCCGCGCCTCCCTGCAGTGAGTGTTCGCTCCCCCCCCGGATGAGGCTCCTCAGTCCAGTACCTCGGTCGCGTACCTTCAGGTCAGTTCCTCAGTCCCGTATCACCGTCTTCGTGCGCATCAGGAAGTCCGAGAGGTACCCGTCGTGCGGCAGGCCCGGGCGCATCCAGTGCGTCGGATGGTCGCCCACGTACAGGTTGGCGATGGTCGGTTCCGCCAACAGGGCGTCGAGCAACGGCTCTTGGGTGGTCAGCGCGGTGAGCACCAGGGTGTCCCGGAGCGGGGTGATGCCGTCCTGCGGGCGCCAGGGCGCCACCCATACGCAGGGGAAGGGCAGTTCGGCGCCCAGCTGCGGGGCCTCGGCGCGGTCGGCCTGGTGGACGGACGGGCGCAACACCGCGCTGCCGTCGCCGAGTTCGTCGGCGATCGTGTCCGCTCCCAGCCAGGCGCGGGTGCCGGCGGCGCGGCGGGCCACGTAGTCGGCGATGGCCCGGGCTCCCGTGGCAGGCTGCACGGGCAGTACGGCCTTCGGGTGGTCCGGCGGGAGGCTCGGCAGGGCCGCGAACCGTTCGGCCAGCGCCTCGCACAGGGGCGTCGCATCGCCCTCCACCAGGATCGCCGTCGTGTTCACGCAGCCCGTGCCGCCGCGCCCGGCGACCGAGTCCACGAGGGTGTCGAGGTGGTCGCGCCAGTCGACGTCGGCCGTCACCAGGACCTTGGAGCGGCCCGGGCCCTGGAGCAGGACGGTGGGGTCGGCGCCGTACTTCCGTACGACGTCCTCGCCGCCGTAGACCAGGCCGAGGTCGGCGCCGCGCAGGACGTTGTCCGCGCCCGCGTGGTCGGTGGGCAGCAGCGTGATCTCGTCGTTCCCGAAGCCCGCCGTGCGCAGCGCGGTGACGAGCCGGTGCGGGGTGAACGGCTCGCGCCGGGAGGGCCGTACCGCGACCCGGAAGCCGAGCGCCAGCGCCTCGGGCCACAGGCTGTGGGTGCCGGGGTGGTTGCCGGCCGCGTGCACGGCGAACACCTCGCCGCGCCGTGTGTGCACGGCCCGCCCCGCGGCGCGGGTGAGCGGGTCCCGCCAGTCGGTCACCGCGCCGGCGGGGCGCGCCTGGTCGAGGCCGGCGGCGAGGGAACGGAGGCGCTCGGCGATGCGCTCGACGGCCGAGGAGACCTCGGTGATCGGCACGCCGCCGACGCGGCTGACCAGGTGGCAGTAGTCGGGCACGGTCAGGCCCGCGACGGTGCCGGTGGCGAACAGGTCGGCCGCGGCGGCGATCCGCCGTATGCGTTCGGCGGGCGGGGCGGGGTGCGCGCGGCGCATCGTGGAGAGGGCACGGCTGACGAACGGCGGTGGTACGAGGCTGAGTTCGGCGGCGACCCGGCCGGTGACGTCGGTGACCTGGAGGCGGTTCCGGGCGCGGAACTCGCCCCGGGGGCCGAGGGCGTCGAGCTGGAGCGGTTCGGTGACGGAGGGGGCCGGACCGCTGCCTGGTGGCGCGGGATCGCTCCCCGGCGGTGCGGGCTCGCCCCCCGTCCGCTCTACGGGTTCGCTTCCCGTCCGCTCCACGGGCTCGCCTCCCGGCCGCCGTACGGGATCGCTGGTCGGCCGCATCAGTAGACCCCCTCCACTACGTCCTCGTTCTCGAACCTGCTGACCGGCGCGATGTCGGCCACCGCGTCGCCGGGGCCGCCGTCGAGCGGCTCGACGCGGGTGGCGAGGTCGCGTTCGAGGTTGTTGGGCAGCAGGAACGACTTGCTGACGTGGCTGGCCACGACCCGGCCGCGCTCCCCGTACGGGACGGGGCGGAGCGTCTCGGGGTCGACGACCGAGAAGGTGACGTACGGGCTCAGGGTGTCGAAGACGCAGGGGTCGTCGTCGCCGAGGCCCGGGCGCTCGCCGGCGAAGCCCAGGATCATGGTGCTGCCGTAGTTACCGGAGAAGACCGTGTCGGGGAAGATCTCCGTGCGGTACACGTGGCGGGAGTCGGGGTCGAGCTGGGTGCCGCCCCAACGGATCGCCCGTACCTTCTCGTTGATCAGCTCCACCAGCTCGTCGCGGCGCGCGATCCGCTCCAGGATCGGGGGCGTGACGGTGAGGACGCCGATGTTCTGCGAGCGCAGCACCTCCGCCGCCTGGTCGACGACGTGCTCGGCGTAGTCGTCGGCCTCGCTGCCGCGGCCCGTGGAGATCAGCCGCTTCACCCAGCGCGGGTCGAGGTCGAGGGTGAATCCGTGGGTGCCGTGCGTGGTCGCCGAGCCACGGAAGAACTCGCCGACGATGTGCGGTCCGCTGGGGACGATTCCCAGCCAGTTTGCGTCCCGGGGGAAGCCGTGGGCGTCGAGCTGGTCGCTGGTCCACGCCAGCAGCCGGCGGCGCCAGTCGCCGAGCAGCACGACGCGTTTGGGGGCGCCGGTGGTGCCGCCGCTCTCGAAGACGCCCCGCACGTCGGGGTTTTCGCCGTAGCCGCGCGGGATCAGGTCCTCGGCGGGGACGGTGCGCAGTTCGGCGGCGACATTGGGGAACCGTACGAGATCGGCGTGGGTGGCGATGTCGGTGCGCGGGTCGAAGTCGAGGGACTTCGCGCGCTCCAGCCAGTAGGGCGAGCCGGTGTCGGGGCCGAAGTGCCACTCCATCGCGGCCCGCAGATAGGCGTCCGGGTCGGGGCGGGTGCCGGGCGGGAGGTCGAGGATCTCCCAGGTGTTCGACTTCATGGTGTCGTCGTCCTCTTCGTCTTCATGGTGGCGTCGCCTTCCCGGCGGTGTCACCCGGTTCCTGGGTGCGGGTGCGGGTGCGGGTGCGGGATCAGGTGCAGGTGCGGGCACATGGGAACGTCATGATTTCTGGTGGCCGACGGTCTGTTCGGCGGCGAAAGCGGGGCCGAGGGCCTGGAGCGCGGCGAGTTCGTACCGGCCCTCCACCGTGCCCTCGGCCTCGAAGGTGGCGCGCACGTCGGGCGGCCTGCCGATCAGCGCCAGGGCGGCGTTCGGGGGCATCTCGTCGAGCGGGGGACGCTCGTTCTCCCAGAGCATCATTGCGCCCCAGCGGTTCTGCTCGCGGTCGGCGAAGTAGACCTTCAGCCGCAGTCCGGGCACCTTCGTCCAGTGGTCCAGCGTGTTCTCCCGCAGATGGGCGCGCATCGACTCGATGGTCTGCGGCGTGCCGTCCAGGTGCCACCAGGCGACGTCGACCCTCATGGGGACACTCGCCGGATGAGCGCGCGTAAGGACGTTCCGTCATGGCTCATGGGGGCCTCCTGCTTCGGGTCTGCGGTGCGGAGGAAGAAGGGGGATGCGAGCGTACGGCGGGCCCGGCGAAAAGGCGATGTGTTCTGTCCTGAAGTGATCTTCCGGGCGCTTCAGGGCAGTGCTAAGCGCCACTCCGTGCGACAGGGCCCGGCCGGGCCGGGGGAATGGATGTCGACCGAGGAATTCCTCAGTCGGCCGGTCCGGAGTCGATCGGCTTGGAGCCCGCCGAGCCGAAGTCGACCGCATCGAGTCAACCACCGCCGCGAACCAGATCCATTGCTTCTGGTTGCCAGAACCAAAGGGAGTTGGACTTGCCACTTGTGCGCGGCCAAGCTTGACGGTGCTGGAAATCAGCTCTGAACGAGAGGCCCCCTGTGTCCGAATACGAGAAGGCTTACCGGCCGGAAGACATTACGCGTCTGTTCGTCGAGCGCGCCAACAAGGGTGACGCGGCCGGCGTCGCGGAGCTCTACGCGGAGGACGCGGTCGTCGCCTTCCCGCCCGGGCAGATCACCCAGGGCCGCGAAGCCATCCGCAAGATCTGGGAGATGGCGATGACGCGGAACCCCCACTTCGAACCGGAGGAGCCGCTTCCCACGCTGATCAACGGGGACATCGCGCTCACCTCCACCCCGCCGAAGGACGGCACGGGCGCCCGCGCCCAGGTCGTGCGCCGCCAGCCCGACGGCTCGTGGCTGCGCATCATCGACCAGCCGGAATTCGTCCAGCCCAAGTAGGCCCGGTCCAAGCCGAGCAGTCCCGAGAAGCGTGGGGGAGAGCAGTCATGGCCAAGCGATGGTGGACGTTGGTGGTCGTCTGCGCGGCGACCTTCATGATCCTGCTGGACGCCACCATCGTCACCGTCGTGCTGCCGCAGATCCAGAGCGGGCTCGACAGCAGCTTCGCCGACGCCCAGTGGGTGGTCGACGCCTACTCACTGACGCTCGCCGCGATGCTGCTGGTCGGCGGCTCGCTGGCCGACCGCTTCGGCTACCGCAAGCTGTTCCTGGTGGGCCTCGCCGTCTTCACCGTCAGCTCGCTGCTCTGCGGCGTCTCCTCCACACCGCTGATGCTGATCCTCTCCCGCGCCGCGCAGGGCATCGGCGGCTCCGTCATGTACGCCACGTCGCTCGCGCTCCTCGCCCGGAACTTCACGGGCAAGGAGCGGGGCGTCGCCTTCGGTGTCTGGGGCGCGGTGACGGGCATCGCGACCGGACTCGGGCCCGTCTTCGGCGGGTTGATCGCCAGCAACATCAGCTGGCGCGGCATCTTCCTCGTCAACGTCCCCATCGGTCTCCTCGCGATCCTGGTGACGCTGCGGAAGGTCGACGAGGCTCCGGTGCGTGGTCGGCTCCGCCTCGACTGGCCGGGCTTCGTCCTCTTCACCGGCGGGCTCGTCGCGCTGATCTACGGTCTGATCCGGGCCGGCGAGACCGAGTGGGGCAACACCGGCGTCGTGGTCTGGCTGAGCGCGGCCGCCGTCCTCCTGATCGCCTTCCTGATCGTGGAACTCCGGTCCTCCCAGCCGCTGTTCGACCTGTCGCTGTTCCGCACGCCGACCTTCGTCGGCGGTTCGATCGCCGCGTTCACGATGAACGGCTCGCTGTTCGCGATGTTGCTCTACCTCGTGCTGTATCTGCAGAACGGCCTCGGGTACTCCGTCCTGGAGTCCAGCGTGCGGCTGCTGGTGATCAGCATGTGCGCCCTGGTCGCGTCGACCGTCGCCGGCCGGCTGAGCAGCCGGCTGCCGGTGAAGTGGCTCATCGGACCCGGCCTGCTCCTGGTCGGTGTCGGCCTGCTCCTGATGTCGGGCAACGACGCCTCCAGCAGCTGGACCCACCTCATCCCCGGCTTCGTCGTGGCGGGCATCGGCAGCGGTGTGGTGAACCCGCCGCTGGCCTCCACCGCCGTCGGCGTCGTCACTCCGGACCGGTCGGGCGCCGCGTCGGGCATGAACATCACCTTCCGCCAGGTCGGCATGGCCGCGAGCATCCCCGTCCTGGGCTCGATCTTCACGACGACGCTGCACGACGACGTCGTACGCAATCTGGCGGCCGTACCCGAGCTGGCGGGCAGCGGCCCGGGCGTCGCCGCCGCCGTCGAGCGTGGTGACGTCTCCGGCCTCGGCGACAGCGTGCCGCCGGCGCTGCGGGAGCAGGTGGCCACGGCGCTCCACTCCGGTTACGCGAGCGCGCTGAACGACCTGCTGGTCATCACGGGTGTGGTGGCCCTGGTCGGCGCGGTGTTCTCCTTCTTCCTCATCCGCGCCAAGGACTTCCTGGCCGCCAAGCCGCCGCCGCCCCGGGATACGGACGTCGAGACTGGTGAACCGCAGACAGTGAAGTGACGGCACGTCAAGGCTCGTACTTCGGCAGGGGGTTGCCGCCCGCGGCCTAGGCGGGCGCCCGGTCCTGGATGCGGTCGAGCGCGTGCTGGATGACCGCCTGCGCCGCCGGGTCGATCGTCCGGTCGTCCGGCCACGCCAGATAGAGCCGCCCGTGCAGCTCCGGGTCGCGGAACGGGATCAGCCGCAGATCGTCGCCGGCCGCCCGGACGGCGCCCCGCGGCAGGATCGCCACCCCGAAACCGCGCGCCGCCATGTCCACGAGCACCTGCGGATCGCTGGCCGAGAAGGCGACGGGCGCGTCGATGTCCGCCGTGGCGAGCGAGGTGTCGAGACGGTGCCGGGTGCCGCTGTCGGTCGGCAGCGAGATCAGCTGGCGGCCCGCGAGTTCCGCCAGCAACAGGGCGTCGCGCCCGGCGAGTTCGTCGTCGGAGCGCAGCACCGCGACGAGCGGGTCGGCGCGGATGACCTCGGTGCGCAGGAAGTTCGGGGGTTCCGCGGCCATGCCGAGGAAGGCCATGTCGAGTTCGCCGTCCTTGAGCGCGTCGACGAGGTCGTCGGTGCCGCCCTGCCGCAGCGCGATCTCCACGGCCGGGTGGTCCGCCTGGAACTCGGCGAGCATGCCGGGCACGTCGAGCGAGGCCACCACCGTCACCATGCCGACGTTCACCCTGCCCCGCAGCAGCCCGGCCACCTGGTCGACGGCGAGCCGGGCGTTGCGCACCGCGTCCAACGCGGCCTTCGCGTACGGGAGAAGGGCCTCGCCCACCGCGGTGGGGCGGACCGTGCGGCCCGACCGGTCGAGCAGCTCGTAGCCGAGTTCCCGCTCCAGGCGGCGGATCTGTGCGCTCACGCCCGGCTGGGTGACATGGACGCGGGCCGCCGCTCTGGTGAAGTTGCCGTCCTCGACGACGGCCACGAAGTACTCGAGCTGGCGTATCTCCATAACTGACCGATCTAGGCTTCAGTACGAACAGATATTGGACGCCCGGTAAACGCCGGGACAATACTGACGGGGTCGGTCGGTGGCCCATTTCATGAGATCGCTTCGGGGTTCGCTTTCACGACTCATTTCAAGGCTCGCTCGGAATTGCGTATGGAATTTCGCTGCGCAAAATTTTCTGAGGAACTTTACAGCAGCACCGCCGCGCTGTGAAGAGTTCGGCCGTCGTATGTCCACTGAGGGGAGTCAGCCATGGGAACCACGGGAGTTGGAGGCGTCGATTCCGGAGGCACGGTCATCTGGGTGACCGGGCTGGCCGAGGCCGGCAAGACGACGGTCGCGCGCGAACTCGTCCGCCAGCTGCTCCAGCGCGGGCAGCAGCCGATCCTCCTCGACGGCAACCAGGTGCGGACCGCGCTCGGCATGACCCACGGGTTCGACCGCGAGAGCCGGATCAAGGCGTCCATGACGTACGGCCGTCTGTCGCGCCTGCTCGCGGAGCAGGGGCACGTCGTCGTGGTCGCCACGATCTCCCTGTTCCACGAGGTGCAGCGGTGGAACAGGGAGAACCAGCCCGACTACTTCGAGGTGCTCCTCGATGTGCCGGTCGAGGAACTCAAGCGGCGCGACAGCAAGGGCGTCTACAGCGGGAACGACGACAAGGACATCGTCGGAATCGGGCAGTCCGCCGAGTTCCCGACGGCTCCCGATCTCGTCGTCACCAACTACGGGGACGTCGACCCGAAGGCCGCCGCGACCATGATTCGACTCGCGCACGAGCAGCGAATGCCCTCCGCCGTGGCGTGAGACGGGGCGGTCGGCCCGGACTCGCATTCCCCGTACTCCCCGTACCCCCGTACTCCTCGTACCTCTCGTATTCGACGAGTTCTTCTTGATGCTTTTCCCTTTCAGTGCAGAGCGTTTCCGGTGAAGAACAAAAAGGAGCCGTACCCCGCATGACGACGTCGACGAAGCTCAAGCACGGAGATTTCACCGACCTGGCGAAGGACTACTCGAAGTACCGCGAGGGGTACGCGACCTCGGTGCGGGACGCGCTGATCGGCCTGGTGGGCCGGCCCGCCGGTGAGCTGGACGCGGTGGACGTCGGCGCCGGCACGGGCCTGTGGACCCGCATCGTGGCGGACGGCGGCTTCCGCTCGGTCACCGCGGTCGAGCCGAACGACAACATGCGGGCCGAGGGCATCTCGGACTCCGAGGGCTACGCGATCTCCTGGCGGGCCGGCCAGGGCGAGAAGACGGGTCTGCCGGACGCGTCGGCCGACCTCATCAGCATGGCCTCGTCGTTCCACTGGGTCGACTTCGAGGTGGGCACCGCGGAGTTCTGCCGGGTGCTGCGCCCGGGCGGCTGGTTCGTCGCGCTCTACAACCCGCGGCTGATCGAGGTGAACCCGATCCTCGTGGACATCGAGAACGAGCTCAAGCGCCTCATGGGGGAGCGCAAGCGGATCACCTCCGCCCACCCCCAGATGATCAAGGAGCTGTCGGACAAGTTCAACGCGAGCCCGCTCTTCGACGACGTCGTCGTCCTGGAGGGCCGGCACTCCGTCGAGCAGACCGTCGACCACTACATCGGCCTGTGGCAGTCGGTGAACGACGTGCGGGTCCAGCTCGGCGACACCGGATTCGAGAAGTTCCTCGACTTCATCCGGGAGCGCATCGCCGGCCTGGACAAGCTCGAGGTCACCTATCTGACCAGGGCGGTCGCGGCGCGCGCCAAGAAGTGAGCGGCGCCGGCCCGAGCCGGCGCCTCCGCCGTGGCCTCCCCCATGGCCTCCGCCAACGCCTTCGCTCCGACGTCCCCGGTCGCGGGGAGAGACAGGATGGGTGACATGACCGAGGACTCCGTCCGGGAAAAACTCCGTCCGGACGAGCTGGCCCGGCGCAGTGCGCGCCTGCTCGGTGAGCGCGACATCGTCGTGGCCGGGGACCCGGGGTCCGGGCAGGCGCTCGTGGCCAACATCGTGCACGAGCTCGGCTTCGAGTACCTCGACCCGTACGTCGAGTCGCCCGACGAGCGGGACGGCGCTGCGCAGGCCGTCGAGGACCAACTGGAGTACTACCGGAAGCGGTTGGCGGCGACGTCCGAGCGCGACCGGGGCGGCGCGGCGGGCACCGGTGCGGCAGACGGTCCCGACGCGGAGGGACCCGACGCGGGCGGCCCCGATGCGAAGCGGTTCATCAAGACCCACTTCTACCCCGAGGTGTTCGCCGACTCCGCGGTGAACAGCGCGATCCTCGTGGTGCGGGACCCGCGCGACACCATCTACTCGTCGTACAAGTGGTTCTCCTCCTTCGGCGGCTCGTGGATACCGGACGCCGCGGACATGATCGGGAAGCTCACGTACCCCGACTTCCTCGACCGGGTCAGGCTCGGTGACGGCGAGCCGTCGATCCCCGGTTGGGCGCGCTTCTACCGGAGTTGGCTGGAGGCGGCGCCGGAGTTCTCGAAGTTCGCGGTGGTGCGGTTCGAGGATCTGAAGTCGCACCCGGTCGGCGCCATCACCGCGATGCTCGCCGCGCTCGGGCTGGCGGTGCCGCCGGAGGTGGTCGAGCGGGCGGCCGAGCGCAGCTCCTTCAAGGCGATGCGCGCCCGTGAGGACGCGGCCTCCGCCGACGAGGGCGAGACCACGAAGAACGCCCGCATCATGCGGCGCGGTCAGGTGGGCGAGTGGCGCGAGTGGATCGTCGAGGGCGACCTGGCCGAACGCTTCGCCCACCCGGACCTCACGGCGACGGCGGCACGCTTCGGGTACGAGGCGACGCCGACGGCGTAGGCCGCGGGAGCTGCGGGCGGCGGAAAGGGAGACGCATGGGGGAGGCGGCCAGGTCACGCGAGTACGGGGTGACCTGGCCCTCCTGACGCGCGGCCAACGCATGGCGCGGCTTCCGGCCGGGTCACGCGGATTCCGGTCATGTGGCTTTCGGTGCCGCCGCTCTGGTTACGGGGCTCCCGGTCCGGGGAGCGATCGGACATGGTCGAATCAGCGGCGTCAGCCGCGCTCCCCGCAACGGCTGAAGCCGGACCCGCGTCCCCCGAGGCGGTCGCCGCCCGGCACGGGCTCGAACCCCTCCTCGTCGAGGGCGGGCTGTACCGCCGCACCTGGGCGGGCCCGCCGGGCGCCGACGGCCGGCCCGCCGGGTCGGCGATCATCGTGCTCCTGACCACCGCGCCCGGCGACTTCTCCGCCCTGCACCGGCTGCCCACCGACGAGGTCTGGCACTTCTACGAGGGCGACGCGCTGGAGCTGCTGCTCCTCGCGCCCGACGGCACCGACCGCACGGCCGTCCTGGGCGCCGGGGGACCGGTGCAGCTGGTGGTGCCGGCCGGGACGTGGATGGGGGCGAGGGTCAGCTCCGGCGGACGGAACGGGTGGACGCTGTTCGGGACGACCATGGCCCCGGGGTTCGTCCCCGAGGACTACGAGGGCGGCGACGCCGAGGAGTTGAGCGCGCGCTACCCGGAGCGCGCGGAGACCATCAGGGAGTTGTGCCGCTCAGGGGCACCGCTGCGGATGCCCTCCGGAGAGGACGTCCCCGATGCGTGACGAGACGACGACCCCCATCCGGGACGAGACCCTTCCGGGGCTGCCCGGCCGGGTCGCCCTGGTCACCGGGGCGAGCGGCGGCATCGGTGCCGGGGTCGCCCGGCGGTTCGCCCAGGCGGGCGCCGCGGTCGTCGTCCACTACCGGACCGGCCGGCAGCGCGCCGATGAGCTGGCCGGAGGGATCGTGGCGGCGGGCGGTGACGCCGTCGCCGTACCGGCGGACCTGACCCGGGAGGACGAGTGCCGGCGCCTCGTCGAGACGGCGTACTCCTGGCGGGGGCGGCTGGACGCGCTGGTCAACGGGGCGGGGATCCAGCCGGTACGGGAGCTGGCCGGCATGACGGCCGCCGAGTGGCGGGAGCTGTCGGAGGCGAACGTGACGACTGCGTTCTGCTGCACGCAGGCCGCGGTCGAGCGCATGGCGGGCCAGGACGGCGGCGGTACGGTCACGCAGATCGCGTCCATCGAGGGCTCGCACCCCGCGCCGGGCCACGCGCACTACAGCGCGTCGAAGGCGGCCCTGATCATGTTCGCCCGCTCGGCGGCCCTGGAGTACGGGCCGCGCGGCATCCGCGTCAACAGCGTCTCGCCGGGCCTCATCGACCGGCCGGGGCTTGCCGAGGACTGGCCCGAGGGGGTGGAGCGGTGGGGCCGGGCGGCCCCGCTCGGCCGGCTCGGCCGCCCCGAGGACATCGGCAGCGCCTGCGTCTTCCTGGCCTCGGACGCGGCGTCCTGGATCACGGGCACGGACCTCGTGGTGGACGGCGGGGTGGGGGCGCGGCCGACCTGGTAGGGCGCGCTTGCCCCCGTTCCGGCGCGGACCTCGCGGGCACCCGCTCAGGTGAGGCGGGCGAGCCAGGTGCGGAGGGCCGCGTTGAACTCGTCGGGGCGTTCCAGGTTCGGCAGGTGGGCCGCCGACTCCACGACGTGCAGTACGGAGTCGGGGAGCGCGGCGTGCAGGGATTCGGCGTCGGAGACGGGCGTGTAGGTGTCGTCACGGCCCACGACGACCAGGGACGGCACGGTGACGCGGGCCAACAGGTCCTGGTAGTCGGGGCGTTCGGCCCGGCCGCGCAGGGCCGCCGCCGCGCCCTCCGGCGGGGCGGCCAGCATCATGCGGTGGACGTACGCGGACGCCTCCGTGTTGTACGGGGCTACCATCCTGTCCCGCACCTCGTCCGCGTACCCCTTCATGCCCTCGGCGAGGAGCCGGTCGGCGAGGGCGTTGCGGGCGGCCTTGCCCTGAGGCGTCTCGGCCGCGGGGAAGGTGTCCGCGAGCAGCAGACCGGTGATGCGCTCCGGGAAGAGGCGGTAGCACTCCATCGCGATCTGCCCGCCCATGGAGAGGCCGCCGAGCGCGAACTCCCGTACGCCCAGGTGGTCCAGGAGGGCGGCGACGTCCTCGGCGAAGCGGGCGAACGCGGTGGTGCCGGGCACGACACCGGACTCGCCGTAGCCGCGCAGGTCGGGGGTGATGACGCGGTGCGTCGCGGCGAGGGCGGCGCGCTGCGGGGCCCACATGGAGCGGTCGAAGGGGTGGCCGTGGAGGAGGACGAGCGGGGCGCGGGCCGGGGTGGCCGGGGCGTTCTCGTCGTCGTAGCCGATGGTGATGCCGTTGAGCTGCGCGGTTGCCATGGGGGGAGGCTAGGCGCGGTCAACTGCGCGGTGCAATAGGGTCTTTGCTCTCGGTGCAATGTGTGCGGGGCGGGTGCGGGCGGAAGTGGGGTGGGATGGGCATGACTGGGCGGGACGACTACCGGCGCGTCGCCGACGACGTGGCCCGGGAGATCGAGGCGGGGACGTTGCGCGCCGGGGACCAGCTGCCTCCGCAGCGGCTCTTCGCCCGGCGCCGGCGGATCGCCAACTCCACGGCCATCCGCGTGTACGGCGAGCTCGCGCGGCGCGGGCTCGTCGTCGGCGAGGTCGGCCGCGGCACCTTCGTACGGGCCGCCGCCCCGCACCCCGGTGGCGCCGCCCTGACCGAGGGGCCGGCCGCCGGGCCACCGGCGCCCGCGACCGTCAACCTCGAACTCAACTACCCGGTCGTGAAGGGCCAGTCGGTGCTCATGGGCCGGGCGCTCGCGCCGCTGCTGCGGCCCGACGTGCTGCTCGACGCGACCCGGACCGCCGCGCCCGACGGCACCCCGCAGGCGCGGGACGCCGCCGCCTCCGTGCTCGCGCGCGGCGGATGGCGGCCGGAGCCTGCACGCGTGCTGTTCGCGGGGAACAGCCGGCAGGCGATCGCCGCGGCCCTCTCCTCGCTGGCCCGCCCCGGCGACCGCGTCGGTGTCGAGGAGGTGACGTATCCGCTGGTGAAGGCGGTGGCCGCACAGCTCGGGCTGCGGCTCGTGCCGGTCGCCGTGGACGAGCAGGGCATGCGGCCCGGTGCGCTCGCCGACGCCCACCGGAAGGCGTCCCTCAGCGGTGTCTACGTACAGCCGACCCTGCAGAATCCGTTGTCGGTGACGGCGGGCGAGGAGCGGCGGCAGCAACTCGCCGCTGTGATCGACGCGTTGGGCCTCGCCGTCGTCGAGGACGGCACGTGGGGGTTTCTCGCGCCGGACGCGCCCGCGCCGCTCGCCACCCGGCTGCCGGACCGCGTCGTCTTCCTCGACAGCCTCTCCAAGCGGCTCGCGCCCGGCCTCACCGTCGGCATGATCGCCGCCCCGCCCGGCCACCTGGACGCCCTCGCGCGCGCCCTGCGGTCGGGGGCGTGGACGGCGGGGGCGTTCAATCTGGCGGCGCTGGTGCGGTGGGCGGGGGACGGGACCGTGGAGGCGCTGACCGCGGCCAAGCGCGCCGACGCGGCCGTGCGGCACCGCATCGTCCGGGAGCGGCTGATCGACGCGGGGGCGCGGGGGCGGTTCTGGACCGACCCTCGGGCCTATTACTGCTGGTGGGAGCTGCCGGCGCCCTGGCGGGCCGAGACGTTCGTCGGGGCGGCGGCGGAACGGGGCATCGCCGTCACGCCCGGCTCGGCCTTCGCCGTGACCGGTCACTCGGCTCCGGAGACCGGCCACGTGGCGCCGGGCGCCGTGCGGATCGGGCTCGCGTCGCCGCCGCCGGGGGTGCTCGCCGGGGCGTTGCGGGCGCTGGCGGAGATCTCGCGGGTGAGGGGCGGGGCGTGATCACCGGCAGCTCGGGCCGGGTCCGGTGCCGGGCCCGTGTAGCCGTGGGGTCGCGTCCGACTTGAGGGGGACGCGGCGTACGACCTCTGTCTCCAGACCTACGGGGGGTTTCGTCCTGCGGCCGTACGTGATCCGGCGCGCGAGGCCGAAGACTGGTGCCATGCCTCTGAACAAGAAGAAGGCCGGTGCCGGCGGGCAGCGGACGGGCGATCCGAGGGCGGACGCCCGCGACGGTGGCCGTGGCGGTGTCCGCGACGGCGGCCGTGGGGACGCGGCCGGTGCCGACAGCAGGAAGGCCGGCATCGTCGTCTTCACCGTGGCCGGGTGTCTGGTCGCCGCGGGGGCCGTCGCCGTCGCGGGGCCCACGCTGAAGAACAGCGCGCTGATGCCGGACGCCGTCAGCGAGCACGTCTTCAAGGAGAAGACGAAGTCCTTCGCCACGGCGGCGGGCGCACCGACCAAGGGGGACCTGGCGTTCGTCCTGCCCGCGTGGATCCCGGACGACGCCCGGAACGTCAAGGTCAAGGTGAAGACGACCGGCGGGGCGAAACTGATCCGCTACACGCTCGCGGGGCGGGATCATGACGGGCGTACGGAGCGGGGCCGTGACGGTCGTACGGAGCGGGGCGCGGACTGCGGTGCCGACGCGCCCCGGGTCGGCGGGCCGGACCTGGACGCGTCCTGGTGGCCGGACCGCACGCCCTCGCGCTCCCGTACGGAATGCGGCGACCTGCACGCGTACCGGGTGGCGGTCGACGGCGACACGGTCTACGCCTGGACCAACGGCGAGCTCTCCCCGGGCGCCGGCGAGGCCGAGGCGAAGGGCGGCGGGCACGGGGCGAAGGGCGGCGGGGCCGGGCGCGGGTCGAACCGCTCCTGAGCCGGCCCACCGGTCACTTATGAGGATCCTGTCAGGCCTGCGCGCGGATCCCCCTCGCCCCTCCTGAACCGGGCACCGGCATGCCTATCCTCAACGCCATGTGCGCTTTTGTCCTGGTCGCGGAGGACGACGAGAAACAGGCCGAGCTGGTCCGCCGCTATCTGGAGCGCGACGGCCACGCGGTCGCCGTCGTCCACGACGGTTCCGCCGCGCTCGACGCGGTGCGGCGCAGACCGCCGGATCTGCTGATCCTCGACGTGATGATGCCCGGCACGGACGGCCTGGCGGTCACCCGGTTCCTGCGGAACGCGGACGGGCCGCCCGAGCTGACCCGGCTGCCGATCCTGATGCTCACCGCCCGCACCACGGAGGACGACCTGCTCCTGGGCCTCGACCTCGGCGCCGACGACTACCTCACCAAGCCGTACAGCCCGCGCGAGCTGATGGCCCGGGTGCGGACGCTGCTGCGCCGCACCGGCGGCGTGCATCCGCCGCTGCCCGACGCCGACCGGCGGATCCTGCGCGTCGCGGGTCTCGTCGTCGACCCGCTGCGGCACGAGGTGACGGTGGACGGGCGGCACGTGGAGTGCACGCCGGGCGAGTTCGACCTGCTCAGCGTCCTCGCGGAGGAGCCGGACCGGGTCTTCACGCGCCCGCAGCTCCTCGACCGCATCCACGGTTCGTCCGGCTACATATCCGCGCGCACGGTCGACGTGCACATCCTCAACCTCCGCAAGAAGATCGAGGCCGACCCGCGCCGTCCGGACCGCCTCGTGACGGTCTTCGGGGTGGGGTACAAGCTGGCGAGCGGCGCGGCGGGCCGGGACGAGCCGCGGGACACGGGCGCATCCGTCGCCGGTACGGCTCCAGCGGGGACGTCCGTCGCCGGTACGGTCCCGGCGGGGACCCCCGTCGCCGGTACGGTCCCCGTGGGCGGGGCGGCGGCGCGACGTGGCGCGTGACATCCCGCTCCGCAAGTCCCTGCTCGCCCGGCTGCTCGCCGTCTCCGTCCTAGTCTCCGTCGGCTCGATCGCCGCGACGGCGTGGCTCGCGGCGCAGACGACGTCCGGCGCCCTGCGTCAGGAGCAGGGCCAGGTCCTCGCCGACGACGCCCGTATCTACGACAAGCTCATCGGCGTCGGCGCGAGCGCCCCGGAGTGGCGGGGCGCCGACGAAGCCGTCCGCGAACTGTCCCGGCGTACCGGCCGCCGCATCGCCCTCACCACCCAGGACCGCAGGGTCATCGCGGACTCGGCGACCCCGCGGCACCCGGCACCGCCGGGGTCCGGCCGCGACGGGGAGGGCGGGGAGGGCTCCGGCAAGGCGGCGGGTCCGGGGGAGGGTGGCACCCACAAGGCAGGCGGTACGGGCAAGGCAGGAGGTACGGGCAAGGTTGACGGCGCCGGAGAGGCTTACGGCGCCGGAAAGGCGGGCGGGCCGGGGGAGGGCGGCCCCAAGCGCACCTCCCTCCCCCCGACCGCCTCCGCCGTCCTCGACCCGCTCGCCGTCGACTCGATGCTGGCCCCCGGACGTACGGACGGGGACGCGGGCCCGGACGCCACCACCGCCGACCGCATCGACCCGCGCGCGGTCGGGCCCTACCGCCTCACCGAGGCGGAACGCACCCGGCTCCGGCAGGCCGCAGACCGGAGCGCGGCCTGCCTCTCCGAGCTGGGCGCGGCCCCCGAGGTCGTCGTCGGCCCGAGCGGTCGGCCCACCGTCCAGGTGGAACACGATCTCGGCGACTACCTCAAGGCCAGTTGCCGCGTGCCGCCGCTCGACCTGCCCACCGCGACCGAGCAGAAGGCGCTCAAGAAGCTCAACTCCCTCTCCGACGCGTGCATGAAGCGGCACGGTCTCCCCGCCGTCCCGGTCGGCCTCGACCTGCGCGGGCGGAGCGGGCCGCGTCCGGTCGGCACCGTCGTACCGACGTTTGAGTCCACGACGCCCTACGCGGACTCGGCGTCCGACCCAGCGCCCCCCGCAGCCGGCTCCCCCTCCGATCCTGCTCCCGATCCCGCCTCCGGTCCCGCCGCCGGTCCCGCTCCCGACCCGCCGTCCGCCCCTGCGCGGGGCTCCGCCGAGCACGCACCCCGCACCTCACCCGACAACGGCACCGCATCCCGCGCCACCAGGACGCGAGGCTCCGCCCCGGCCGCGACGACCGCCGCCGCCACCGCCGCCGCGTCCTGCGTCGACACCGCGCGCCGCGAGCAGCTCGGCCCGTACGTCTCCGCGCCCGCCCTGCTCTTCATCACCGCGTCCGACGGCACCCGGAGCACGCCCGGCTTCAGCCTCTCGCGGGACAACACCGTGCGCCTGGCGGGTCTCGCCGCGGCCGTCCTCGCCGTCACGGTCGCCGTCACCGCGCTCGCCGCGACCCGGCTCACCCGGCCGCTGCGCGCGCTCACCGCCGCGACGTGGCGCATGAAGACGGGCGAGGCGAGCGCCCCGGTCCCCGAGCGCGCCACCCGCTCGGCGGGCGAGATCAGCCAACTGGCCGCCGCCTTCAACGACATGGCGGCCCACCGCAAGGCCCTGGAGGAACAGCGCAAGGCGATGGTCAGCGACGTCGCGCACGAGCTGCGCACCCCGCTGTCCAACATCCGCGGATGGCTGGAGGCCGCGGAGGACGGCGTCGTCGAGACCGACCCGGAGCTGGTCACCTCGCTCCTCGAAGAGGCCCTGCTGCTCCAGCACATCGTCGACGACCTGCAGGACCTGGCGGCCGCCGACGCCGGCACGCTCCGGCTGCACCGCGAGCCGGTGCGCGCCGCCGACATCGCCGAGCAGGTCGCCGCGGCGCATCAGGCGCGGGCGGACACCGCGGGCGTACGGCTGCGCGCCACCGCGTACGGGGATCCGCGGGTGTCGGCCGACCCGCTGCGGCTGCGCCAGGCGATCGGCAACCTCGTCTCCAACGCCGTCCGCCACACCCCTCGCGGCGGCAGCGTCCGCGTCAGCTGCCGCGCCACGGCCGACGGGGTGCTGATCGAGGTCGCCGACACCGGCACCGGCATCGACGCCGCGGACCTGCCGCACGTCTTCGACCGGTTCTGGCGCGCCGACAAGTCACGGACCCGCGCGACGGGCGGCAGCGGCCTCGGCCTGTCCATCGTGCGGAAGTTGGTGGAGGCGCACGACGGCACGGTGACGGCGCGGAGCGTGCCGGGCAAGGGCTCACTGTTCACGGTGCGGCTGCCGGAGGCGTGACGGCGGGGACGCTCTCGAAGATGTGGGGCGTGTGGGGCGTGTGGGGCGTGAGGGGCGTGAGGGCATGAGGGCGCGAAGGCGCAGAGACGGCCCTCGCGCTCGCCCCCCCCAGCCGGTCTCCCCCTACTTCCCCCACTTCCCCTACTCCCGCTACTCCCGCTACTTCCACTTCTACTTCGCGTCCGCGTAGCACTCCACGACCGCGGTGGTGAAAGGGAAGCGGACCGGGGTCTCCCCGAACGCGATGCGGCCCGCGAGGTTCCCCGCGTCGCGGACGGCGAGCGCCACCGTTTCGGCCTCGTCGGCGGGGCAGTGCACGATGACCTCGTCGTGCTGGAAGAACACGAGCTCGGCGCGGAGGCCGCCCTCCGCGATCGTCCGCCGCAGGGCGGCCAGCATCAGCAGCGCCCAGTCCGCCGCGCTGCCCTGCACCACGAAGTTGCGCGTGAAGCGGCCCCGCGCACGGGTGTTGGACGAGGCGTACCCGGGCGTGAACTCGCCGCCCCCGTCCGCCGGTTCGCCGCCGTCGGCCCCGGAACCGGGTCCGGCAGGCGCCTCCTGCGGGATGCCCGCCTCGTCGTGCTCCCCGGCCCCCGCCGCCGGCGGACTCGTGCGGCCCAGCCAGGTCCGTACGAGCCGGCCCTCCTCGCCCGCCTTCGCCGCGTCGTCCACGTACGCGACCGCCAGCGGGAAGCGGCGCCGCAGCGCGGCCAGGTTCTTCAGGCCGTCGCCCGACGTCTGGCCGTACACCGCGCCGAGCAGCGCGAGCTTCGCGTGGTCGCGGTCGCCGGAGAACGCGCGGTCGGAGAGCCGGGTGTAGAGGTCCTCCTCGCTGCCCGCCACCTCCATCAGGCCCCGGTCGCGGGAGATCGCGGCGAGGACCCGCGGCTCCATCTGGTCGGCGTCGGCGACGACGAGCCGCCAGCCGGGGTCGGCGACGACGGCCCTGCGGATCACCTTGGGGATCTGCAGGGCGCCGCCGCCGTTGGTCGTCCAGCGGCCGCTGACCGAGCCGCCCGGGGTGTACTCGGGGCGGAAACGGCCCTCGTGCACCCAGTCCTGGAGCCAGCTCCAGCCGTGCGCCGTCCAGATGCGGTACAGCTTCTTGTACTCGATCAGGGGCTGCACCGCGGGGTGGTCGATCTCTTCGAGCTCCCAGCGCCGCGTCGACTTCACCCTGATGCCGGCCTGCGCGAAGGCCTTGACGACGTCGGCGGCCAGGTCCGGCCGGACGCGGCGGCCGAACGCGGCCGACACCTCGTCGGCCAGCTCGGCGAGGCGGCGGGGCTCGCCGCCTCCCGCGTACCGCTCGCCGAGCAGCTCGCGCAGGAGCTCGCGGTGGACGTCGGCCCGCCAGGGCAGCCCCGCGGCGTTCATCTCCGCGGCCACCAGCATGCCCGCGGACTCGGATGCGGTGAGCAGCCGCATGCGGGCCGGGTGGGCGGTGGCGTCGTGCCGTCGCTGCTGCTCGGCGTGGACCCGCACGAGGTCCGCGAGGGACAGCTCCACGCCGACGGGGCCCGCCTCGAAGAGCGAGTCCTGCGCGCGGGCACCGCGCTCGGCGGCGCGGGGCGGGGGATCGGGGGGTACGGGTGCGCCGCGCAGCCGGGCGAGGGCGGCGGCCGCGGAACGGGGCTCGCCGAGGCGGCCCTCGTGACCGAGGAGGAGGAGCTCGGCGGCCTCGATGTCGTAGCACCGCTCCACGCGGACGCCGGCGGCGAGCAGGCGCGGATAGACACCGGCCGTGGACCGCCAGATCCACCGGCCGACGGCGGGGCGGCTCCGGACGGCCTCGGCGAGATCGGGCGCGCGGACCACGTCGCCGACGGGCAGCCCGTCGGCGCCGACGGGGACGAGCTCCGCGCCACGTCCCGCACCGGCGGCGATGACCCACCGTTCGTGCTCCATACGCCGGAGTCTCGCACCCGCCACTGACATCGCGACCGCACGCCGGTGCCGCCCCACCCGGCCCGCCCCGGGCCCGCCCCCGTACGGCCGCACCGCGCGCGGACCGCGCACGGCTCACCACGCGTGGCACGTACGGCCGTCCCCGTGCGCCACGTACGGCCGTCCCCGCGTGCGCGTCCCGCCCCCCGCTGCGAGGCTCGCCCCATGCGAGTGGCGCTGGCACAGACCGACTGCGCCCTGGGCGGGGTCGAGGAGAACCTGCGGACCGCGCGGGAGCAGCTCGCCCTGGCGGCGACCCAGGGCGCGGACCTGGTCGTCTTCCCCGAACTGAGCCTGCACGGCTACCACCTGGGCGGCCTGGCGAGGGACACGTCGATCACCGCCGACGACCCGCGCCTGCTCGCCCTGACGGAACCCGGCGGTCCGGACGCCCTGGTCGGCCTCCACGAGCACACCGCGCTGCGCGCGTACAACACGTCGGCGTACTTCTCGGGCGGCCGCCCGCTGCACGTCCACCGCAAGCTGTACCTGCCGAACTACCTGGCGTGGGAGGAGCGCAAGCACGTCAGCCCCGGCCAGCACCTGCGCGCGTACGACCTGCCCGGCGGGCACGGCCGCGCCGCCACCCTCATCTGCAACGACGCCTGGCAGCCGGTGCTGCCGTGGCTCGCCGTGCAGGACGGCGCCGAGGTCATCCTCGTGCCCACGAACAGCGCGGCGAGCCTGGACCCCGAGGCCATGGACACCGGCCTGTACTGGGACACGCTGCTCTCCTGCACGGCCCGCATGCTGCAGTGCTGGGTCGTCTTCGTGAACCGGGTCGGGAACGAGAACGGCGCCTCGTTCTGGGGCGGTTCCCGCGTCGTCGACCCGCGCGGCACGGTCGTCGCGCAGGCGCCGAAGTGGGAGCCGGGCCTGGTGACCGTCGACATCGACGTCCACGAGGCCCGCCGCGCGCGCCGCGCGGTCCCCCTGGTGGCGGAGGCGCGCCTCGGCCTGGTCGACCGCGAGGTGCGCCGCCTGATCGACGAGGGCGGCGACAGCTGACCCCGGCGGCGGGGCCCGTCGGTGCGCTGGGGCTCTGGTGGTGGACGCCCCTGGCGTCCTTCAGGTCGGAGGGGGGCGGGGTTCGCGGCGCTCAGTCCTGCCGCCCCCCTCCCGCCGCCCCCAGGAGCCCGGCCGTCCCCGCCACCGCCGCCGTCACCGCCACCAGCGCGCACACCCCCACGCTCACCCCGAGCGCGTCCCACGGGACCGTCACCGCCGCCGGGGCCGAGAGGCGGGACAGGGCGGCGGAGAGGCCGCCCAGGCCGAGTGCGGTGACGGCGAGACCGAGGAGCGTGCCCACCGCCACGGCGGCCAGCGCCTCACCCGCCACCACCAGCCGCACCTGGCCGCGCGTGGCGCCCGCGAGGCGCAGGGAGCGCAGTTCGGTGCGGCGCCCCGGGGTGGCCATCAGCAAGGTGCTCGCGAGCGAGATGCCCGTGTACACGAGGCAGATGCCGAGGATCATCAGCAGCCCGAGGCGCGTCTGGGGCTTGGTCCGCGGGTGCGTCGCGGCCAGCCACTCGCCGGCCGTGCGCACCTCGCCCCCGCTCCGGGCGGCGAGCGCGGCGGAGGCGGTGGACACGGCGGCCGGGGCGGGCGCTGCGGGCGTGCCGGGCGTGGTGGCCGCCGCAGCGGGCTCGGTGCCGCCGACGGTCGGACTCCGCTCCAGGCGTACGTCGATACGGTCCACCGTCGCCGCCCGCGCGTTCGCCGACGTCACGTACGCGCCGTTGTTCCCCGTCCCGCGCGCCAGCACCGCCGCGATCCGCAGCCGCGCGGGCCGCCCGTCGCCGAGCCGGACCGCGACGCGCTCGCCGACCTCGTGCCGCTCCCACTCCTCGTTGACGACGATGGACCGGTCGTCCAGGTCCCGGACGTCGCCCGCGACGACCGGGAGACGGGCCGTCGCCGCCAGCGCCGCGGGATCGGCCACCGCGCGGGCCTCGGAGCGGACCAGGGCGCTGCCCCCCTCCCGTACGAACACGGCGGTGGACGCGGACGGCGAGACCGCCGCGGCCCCCGGCACGTCCCCGACGCCCACGCGCCGCAGCTTCCCGCCCGTGACGACGAGGTCGGCCCGCACCTGTTCCCGGGCCTCCGCCGCCCGCGCGGCGCCCACCGTCTGCGCCGAGCCGAGGAGGCTGCCCGCGAGGGCGACGGTCACGAGGACCGGCGCCGCGACGGCGGCGGTGCGGCGCACGGCGGCGGCGGAGTTGGCGCGGACGAGGCGCCCCACGGCGCCGGGCAGCCGGAAGGCGCGGGCGAGGGGCGGCACGAGCAGCGGCGCGAGCGCGGCAGCCGCGGTGATGAGGACCATCGGCTGGGTCGTGTACGTCTTCCGCTTCAGCAGGGCGGAGGGGTCCGTGCCCAGGGCCCGTACGAGGAGGCCGATCCCGCAGGCGAGCAGCACCGCCCCCGCGACCCGCCGGCTCCGCGGCAGCACGCCGGTGTCCACGGACGCGTCGCGCATCGCCTCGGCCGGGGCGACGCGCCCGGCCCGCCGCGCCGCGGCCCACGCACCCGAGACGGCCACCACGAGACCGGTCCAGAAGGCGAGGTGGAAGGGCCACGAGGGTGCGGCGCCGGACCCGGCGGAGAGGCCGAGGGGCCCGGCCGGCCAGGCACCCGGCAGCTCCGCCCGCACCCGGAACCAGGACGGCGCGATCCCGGCCTCCACCAGCTGCCGCGCGAGCAGCGGCCCGCCCCACGCCCCGAGCGCGCATCCCGCGGCGGACGCCAGGACGCCCACCGCGAGCGCCTCGCCCAGGAGCAGCCGGCGCACCTGGCCGGACGTCGCCCCGGCCATCCGCAGCAGCCCGAACTCCCGCCGCCGCAGCGCCACCACGAACCCGAACGTCGACGCGGTGACGAACACCGAGACGAAGGCGGCCACCCCGCCCGCCGTGCCGAGGAAGGCGTTGACGGCCACCAGCGCCGCGGCGTCCCGCGCGGCGCCCGGGTCGGCGCGGCGGCGCGCGTCGCCGGTGAGGACGAGGGCACGGTCGCCGACGGTCTCGCGCACCTGCCGCGCGGGGGCGTCGACGCCGACGGCGTCCCGCGCGTCGCCGTCGAGCCGGACGGGGCCGAGCCGCCGCAGCTCGCGCAGAAGTTCGATGTCCACAGGGTGTGGATGAGCGAGCGGCTTCGACACGAGGTCGGTGCCGGGCCCGCGCTCGACCCGCACCGTGAGCCGGTCCTGCCCCATGACCACGACCGGCGACCCGGCGAACCGCACGGGCGCCCGGTCCGGCGCCGTCAGGCTCGCGTCGAGACCGAGCCCCATGGCGGCGACGAGCCCCACGCCGAGGGCGACGGCCACGAAGGCCCCGAGCAGACTGCTCCACCGCCGGCGCAGGGAGGCGAGAAGAACCCGCTTCATCGTCCCGTCACCTCCGCCGCGCCCGCCGTCCGCGCGGCACGGGGGAGCCGGCCGGAACACCGGCGGGGGAGGTGGCGGGGGAGGCGACGGAGGCGGCCGTCACCGTCGTTGCGTACGACGTTTTCGCTCATGCCTGGAGCCAACCGCCCGAAGCCGCCCGGCACACGACCACTGGGGGGCGGGTGAGGGGTAGGGCCTGCCCTACCCCTAGGGGATCTCCGGGTCTCGGGGGACGGGACGTGGGGGACGGGACGTGGGGACGGGATTCGGGGCGCCGCGGCGTGTCTACCCTTGACCTCATGGATTCGGTGATCGACAGGGCGTTCGCGGCGGCGCTGTACGGCGACGGCGACGCGGGCCTGGACACCGGCGCGTCCCTCCTGGCCGCGTCCCCCGCATCGGACGACGAGTTGCGGCGCCGCGGCGAGGAGTACCTCACCCGCGCCTGGCGGCACGGCTGGCAGCCCGCCGACGTGCTCCGCATGGTCCGCCGCGACCTGGACGACCCGCACGTCCGGCTGACCGCGGCCCTGATCCACGCGGAGACCGGCCGTTACGCCCACCTGCCGCCCCGCTGGGCCGCCCAGCTGGCGGAGATCGCACCCACCGCGCCCACTGCGCCCGCGCACAGCGCGCCTCCCGCGCGGACCCGGGCGGCCGGGACCGACCGCTTCACCCGGGCCACCACCCACCTCCAGCTCTACCGCCTGCTCCTGCGCCTGCCCCCGCTCGAACCGGTCGGGCCG
Organism: Streptomyces sp. NPDC041122; assembly: GCF_055592445.1. Taxonomy (NCBI): domain Bacteria; kingdom Bacillati; phylum Actinomycetota; class Actinomycetes; order Kitasatosporales; family Streptomycetaceae; genus Streptomyces; species Streptomyces sp. NPDC041122. Next base: position 701,966 of record NZ_JBVIYQ010000003.1, read on the forward strand.
CCCCCGGGCGAGTCCGTCCCCGGCCCGGTCGAGGGCGAGTCCCGCACGCTCACCCGTATCCGCGCCCTCCTCGCCAAGGCCGAGGCCACCGGCTACCCGGAGGAGGCCGAGGCGCTCACCGCCAAGGCCCAGGAGCTGATGGCCCGGCACTCCCTCGACGAGGCGCTGCTCGCCGCCCGTACGCACGCCGAGGACGCCCCCGGGGCGTGCCGGATCGGAGTCGACGCCCCCTACGAGACGGCGAAGGCGATGCTCCTCGACGCCGTCGCCGCCGCCAACCACTGCCGCGCGGTGTGGAACGAGGCGTTCGGCTTCTCGGCCGTCGTCGGTTTCGAGTCCGACCTGGAGGCGGTCGAACTGCTCCACACCTCCCTCCTGGTGCAGGGCACGACGGCGATGACCAAGGCGGAGGCGGGGCAGCGCGCGGCGGGCCGCAAGCGCACGAAGACGTTCCGGCAGTCCTTCCTGGTGGCGTACGCGCACCGCATCGGCGCCCGCCTCGCCGAGGCCGGCGAACACGCGGTGACGGAGGCGGCGCGGGAGGCGGCGCGGGATGCGCGGGACGGGGCCGGCCCGCCTCCCGACCTGCTCCCGGTGCTTGCCGCCCGCGACGTCGCCGTCACCGACCGCGCCGAGCGGATGTTCCCGGAGACGACCACGACCCGGGTGCGGGGCGTGACGGACGGCGAGGGCTGGGCCCACGGCACGGCGGCGGCGGACCGGGCGGAGGTCGGGCGGGGAGGCCGGGGCCGGGGCCGGGCACTGCCCTGACCTGATGCGGGGGCCACGGGGGCCACGGGGGTCGGGGTGGCCAGGGGGGAGCCGAGGGGACCGAGGGCCCGGAGGACGGGGGTCCTACGGGGCCAGGGTGCGGTGCCGCCGCCTCCGCCCTGCCCGATATGCCCCGTATCATCGCAGAGTGACCTGGCTCCGCGCGCTGAAAGAGACAGCTCGCTCGGGCCTGACCGTCGAGCGCAAACGCCTGGAACCCCTGGTCGCCCTGCGGGGCGCGGCCGGCCTCGCGATCATCATCGGCGTCAGCCTCACCCTGTTCGGCCCGGCGGTGGCCGCGAGCTCGGCGTTCGGCGCGTTCCAGGCGGCGATCGCCACGTTCCAGCGCAGCTGGCGCCCGCGTCCTGAGCTCGCCCTCGCCTCCGGCACGAGCCTCGCCGTCTCCACCTTCCTCGGCTATCTCACCGGCTCCCACCTGCTCCTCTTCCTGGCCCTCCTCTGCCTCTGGACCTTCCTGGCGGGCCTGAGCTGGGCGGCGGGTCCGACGGTCGGCATCATCGCGTCGTCCAACGTCGCGATCATGCTGGTGACGGTCACCCTGCCGACCTCGGTCGCGGAGGCCGCGGGGCACGCGGCGATGATGGTCGTCGGGGGCTGCGTGCAGGCGGCTCTGGTGATCCTCTTTCCGGTACGCAGATGGGGCGCCCACCGCGACGCCCTGGCCGACGCGTTGGCGGCCGAGGCGGACTACGCGCGCCGGCTCCGTCACGATCCGGTGGCCCCGTTCGACCCCGAACCCCTGATGGCGGCGCGCGACGCGGCGACGATCACCCCGCGCCAGGCCCGCACCCGCCCCGCGGAACTGCACGGCGCACGGGGCCTCGCCGAACGCATCCGCCCGGTCCTGGCCTCCCTCGCGGACCCGGCGGTCGGCGTCCCGGAGGAGGGCAAGGAGCGGGACCGGGTCCGCGAACTCCTCGCCGCGGCGGGCTCGGTCCTGGACGCCGCGGCCCGCGCGATCCGCCACGGCGACCCGGTCAGGGTCCCGCCGGCGGCGATGGCCGCGCTGAAGACCCCGGACACGGGGGCGATCCTGACGGGCCCGGCCTACCGCGCGGCGACCCGCCTGGGCGCGCTCCTGAGGGACGTACTGGAGACGGCGGGCAACACGCAGAACACCCCGACGCACGACACGGCGTCCCCCGCGCCGCCGAGCCCCGACTCGCCGTCCGGCACGCGGCCGAGCCCTGACTCGGAGCCGTCCACGCCACAGCGCTCGGACTCGCCGTCCGGCACGGCGTCGAGCCCTGACTCGGAGCCCTCCACACCGCAGCGCTCCGACTCGCCGTCCGGCACGCGGCCGAGCCCTGACTCGGCGTCCGCAGCGCCACCGCCTCCTGACACGGCGCCCGGCACGCCGTCGAGCCCCGACTCCGCATCCGCCACGCCGTCGAGCCCCGACTCCGCATCCGCCACACCGCCGAGCCCCGACTCCGCATCCGCCACGCCGCCGAGCCCTGACCCCGCGCCCCCCACGCCACCCCGCCCCGACACGGCATCCCCCGCGACCTCGCGCCCCGACACTCCCTCCGTGACGGCGCCGCCGCCCCCGAAGCCACCCTCCGTAACCCCGCCCCCGGACCCGAACGGCACCCCCCACCCCCACCCTCACCCCCGTCCCCCGTCCGAGACCCAGCCCGTCCCGCTCCTCCGGCCCAGCCTCTTCGCGTTGCTGCCCGCCGCCGTGCGGGCCGTTCGGGCCGACTTCCGGCACGACTCGCCCGTGACCCGGCACGCGATCCGGGTCACCGCCGTCGCCGCCGCCGGGTATCTGCTCGGCACCTGGCTGCCGTTCGGGCACGGGTACTGGGCGCCCATGGCCTCGGTCATGGTGATGCGGCCGGACTTCTCGCAGACGTACTCCCGCGCCGTCGCCCGCTTCGGGGGCACCCTCATCGGGGTCGCCCTCGCCTCCGGACTCGTACAACTGGCGCACCCCGGCACGGGGTTGTCCGCCGCGCTCGCCGTGTTCTGCGCCGGGATGATGTACCTGCTGATGCGCACGGGCCAGGTCGCCGCCCAGGCCTGCGTCGCCGCGTACGTCGTGTTCCTGCTCGGCATGGGCGGCCAGCAGTGGACGCAGACCGTGCCGGAGCGGGTCGTCCTGACCCTGATGGGCGGCATCCTCGGGATGATCGCGTACGCGGTCTACCCCGCCTGGGAGACCCCGAGACTCCGCACCCGCCTCGCCGACTGGATGATCGCGTACGGGCGGTACGCCGCCGCGGTCGTCGACCACTACGCCCACCCGGCCGGCAAGGCGTGCCCCGACGTACGGGAGGCCCTGCTCGCCGCCCGTGACGCCCGCGTCGCCTGGCAGGAGGCGAAGAACCGGGCCGAGAACGAGCCGGTGCGCCACCGCGGCCTCTCCCGCGCCGTGGCCGCCGACGCGGAGGAGGCGCTCGCCCAGATGGGCCGCGTCGCCATGCTGATGGAGGCACACCTGCCGGAGCGGGGCGACACCCCCGTGCCCGCCGCGGCCCGCCTCGCCGACGCGCTGCGCAAGGCGACGGAACAGGGCGCGAAGGCGGTGCGCGAACGCCGCGTACCGCACTGGGACGCGGTCCGTACGGCCCTGGCGGAGTGGGACGGCGAGGGCGTCCCCGACCGCGTGGTCCGCAGGGGAGCGGGCCTGCTCCTCCAGACCCTCGACGAACTGTCCGACGCCCTGGACACCGCACCCCCGCCGATGCTGGTGGACGGCTCGGCGACGAAGGGGAACCAGCCGCGGCACCAACCGCCACCGGACGGCGACGGACCGCGGAACTCCGGTGAGGCCACGCCAGGTTGAGGCCAGGACGCACAGGCAGCGGGAGGCGCAAGCCCGCCCGCCTAAGCCCGTGCCCAAGCTTCCCTGCCCAAGCCCCGTCTGCCCAGGCCCCCCTGCCCGAGCTCCGTCTGCCCAAGTCCTCAGGACTGCGGCATGCCCTGCGTCGGCAGCCCCTCGGGCAGCTTGCCGCCCTCCGTCTTCAGGAACTCGTCCTGGCCGGCCCCCTCCCAGGCGACCTTCATCGACTTGCCGTCCACGGACTCGACCCGACCCGTCGTACGGTCGGAGTTCCCCTTGGGGCACTTCAGGTCGATCATCCGGGAGCCCGCCTTCTCGTCCGCCGTGCCGTTGCACAGCACGTCCTCGCCGAGCAGCGTCGCCGTCTTGCCGGTGACGGCGAGGGCGAGCGGCTTGCCGCCGGCCGTGGCGATCCACGTCCCCTCCAGGCTGCCGCCCGAGCCGCCGGACGCGTTCCCGTCCGCGCTCCCGGAGTCTCCGGACCCCTCGGAACCGCTCGACCCGCTCGAACCACTCGCCCCGGCCGCGCCGCGGTCCTTCTTGCCGCTGCCCCCGCCGTCACCCCCGCCCCCGTCCCCGTCGCTGCTGCAACCGGTCAGGACGAGCGCGGCGGCCAGCCCGGCCACCGCGGCACCCACACGGACACTACGGACGTACGTACGCACTTGAAGTCCCCCTCATGGCACCGGCGTGCCGGAATCGGGTCGGACGTGCCCTGTCCCTGCTTTCGTCCCCGTCCCCGGCCGAATCGCGCGCCAAGCTACCAGGTGACGTACCTCTCGGCGGGGGAACAGCACCCCCTATTGAAAACGGAAGTCATTTTCGTATACTGGGCCCATGGCCCGCAACGAACTCCGCCCCGTCGTCAGACTCCGCTCCACCGCGGGAACCGGCTACACGTACGTGACCCGCAAGAACCGCCGCAACGACCCCGACCGCCTCGTGCTGCGCAAGTACGACCCCATGGCCGGACGCCATGCCGACTTCCGAGAGGAGCGCTGACCGTCATGCGCAAGGACATCCACCCCCCGTACGGCCCCGTCGTCTTCCGCGACAAGGCCGCCGGCTTCGCCTTCCTCACCCGCTCGACCGCGACCGGCACGAAGACGGTCGACTGGGAGGACGGCCGCACGTACCCGGTCGTCGACGTCGAGGTCTCGTCCGCGAGCCACCCCTTCTACACGGGTACGGCCCGCGTGCTGGACACGGCGGGCCGTGTCGAGCGCTTCGAGCGCCGCTTCGGCAAGCGCTGACCGCGGCCCCGAAAGGGCGCGCAGGCCTCCCGTCACCCCCATTCCCCCGGGTGTGACGGGAGGCCTTTCGCCGTGCGGAAACCGATCCGGCCAACCTTGATGCGGGACGAGTTGTTTGAATCCTGGAACAGAAAGGGCGCCGGGTGCGTCTCTTCTTGGTGCACGAAGGGCTCGATCCAGGGCTATCCGGCGTTATCGACGGCAAGGAACTTCACGGCCGGTGACCGGCGTTCGCACGACATGGGGGATTCGGGAGGGATTCGGTGCGGGCGCCGACAGGCCTGTAACCAAGGGAACACCCCGCGTGCACGTGCATCTGCCCATGCATCGGCATGTGAACACAGCTATGATCCGGAACAGTTGACCACTGCATCTACAGCCACTGACGGCACTGCACCACCGGGGAGCGACCTGTGCACCACGCATTCAACGGCATGGCGGCCACGGAGCTTCACGGGGTCGTCTGGCAGAAGAGCAGACACAGCAACTCGCAGGGATCGTGCGTGGAGTTCGCGAAACTGCCGGGCGGCGATGTCGCCGTGCGCAACTCGCGGTTCCCTGACGGCCCGGCGCTCGTCTATACGCGCGCCGAGATCGAGGCGATGCTTCTGGGCATGAAGGACGGGGAGTTCGACCACCTCATAGGTGGCTGAACCGGCTGAACCGGCTGAACCGGCTGAACCAGTCTCATCCCAGGCCGAGTTCGCCCCGCCCGGCCCCCGCCTCACCCCAGCCGGAACAGCGCCCAGACCACCTTGCCGCGCAGCGCGCCCGCGAGCGGGTGCCAGCCCCAGCTGTCGCTGAAGGAGTCCACCAGGAACAGGCCGCGGCCCGACTCCGCCGAGCAGTCGTCGTCGGCCTCGGCGTCACGCGTCACCGGGCTGTCGTCGCTGGGGTCGCGCACCGCGCACACCAGACGCGACGCCCAGTGCATCAGATGCAGCCGCACGGGCGGGTCCCGGTGATCGCGCGGGGCGTCCGCCGGCAGCGCGTGGCGCAGCGCGTTGGTGACGAGTTCGGAGACCACGAGTGCGATGTCGTCGAACCGCTCGTCGAGGTCCCACTGGCCGAGCGTCGCGCGGGTGAACTGCCGTGCGCTGCCCACCGCTTCGTAGCGGGCCGGAAGGGCGACGGAGGCCGCGTCGGAGACGGCCGATGGGTCGATCGGAGGTAGCCCCTGCCTTAACGGCTCGAGCATGGTCGATCCATTCGTCCCCATGCGAGGCACTCCCCGGTTTCGCGGTACGTAGCGATGGAGCGGTGGTGCGATGGCGCGGTCGGTCGCCGGTGGTGCGGTCGGTACAACGGTGGCGCGCGGACCATGGTTCCGAATGCGTAGAGCAGATGCAAGGGCAGATGCACGTGCACGCGCCGGACTTGGTCGCTACCGTGCCAGTTCTTGCCCATTTCTTCCCGGGACTTCTTGTGGAGGCCTTTCGAAGGCTTTTCCTTTCTGTAACCGGGCGTGTACGGCCCGGAGCGTTTAATGGCAGACTGCTGGCTTCCAGTCGATGGGGAGGATTGAGCGAAGTGACCGCAGGGGAGTCGAGCGGCTCGGTGGTGCGGCGCATCCTGCTGGGCTCACAGCTGAGGCGGCTCAGGGAGTCGCGCGGCATCACCCGTGAAGCGGCCGGGTACTCGATCCGCGCCTCCGAATCGAAGATCAGCCGCATGGAGTTGGGACGGGTGAGCTTCAAGTCCAGGGATGTCGAGGACCTGCTGACGCTCTACGGCGTCACCGACGAGGCCGAGCGCGGCGCGCTCCTCTCCCTCGCCAAAGAGGCCAACCTCACCGGCTGGTGGCACAGTTACTCCGACGTCCTGCCCGGCTGGTTCCAGACGTACATCGGTCTGGAGGGCGCCGCCTCGCTCATCCGTGTCTATGAAGTCCAGTTCGTCAACGGCCTGTTGCAGACCGAGGCGTACGCGCACGCGGTCGTCGCGCGCGGCATGAAGGGCGCGAGCAGGGCGGAGATCGACCGGCGTGTGGCGCTGCGCCTGGAGCGGCAGAAGCTCCTCACCTCCGAGCACGCCCCCCGCTTCCACTGCGTCCTGGACGAGGCCGCGCTGCGCCGCCCGTACGGCGACCGGGAAGTGATGCGAGGGCAGATCCAGCACCTCATCGAGATCTCCGAGCGCCCCAACGTCACGCTCCAGGTGATGCCGTTCAGCTTCGGCGGGCACGCCGGCGAGAGCGGCGCCTTCACCATGCTGAGCTTCCCGGAGTCCGACCTCTCCGACGTCGTGTACGTGGAGCAGCTCACCGGCGCCCTCTACCTCGACAAGGCGGAGGAAGTCGCCCAGTACGAGCGCGTGGTGGCGCAGCTGCACCAGGACAGTCCCGACCCGGTGGGCAGTCGAGATCTTCTCCGGGGTCTTCTCCAACTCACCTGAAACATAAGTACTATGACGTGAGATCAGGTATGCGCTTCCGTTTGCGTCCGTCTGCTGCCGCGGCAAGGGGTCCGTCTCATGTCCTTCTTCACTGACCTGGCTCATCAGTACATCGACGGGGAGTGGAAGGCCGGGTCGGGCTCCTGGGACATCATCGACTTCAATCCGTACGACGGGGAGAAGCTGGCGTCCATCACGGTCGCCACGGCGGACGAGATCGACCAGGCCTACCGCGCCGCCGAGCGCGCGCAGAAGGACTGGGCGGCGACCAACCCCTACGCCCGGCGGGCCGTGTTCGAGCGCGCCCTGCGGATCGTCGAGGACCGCGAGGAAGAGATCACCGAGGCGATCATCGCCGAGCTGGGCGGCACCCGGCTCAAGGCGGCCTTCGAGATCCACCTCACCAAGGAGTTCCTGCGCGAGGCCGTGCACCTCTCGCTGAGCGCCGAGGGGCGGATCCTGCCCTCGCCGGACGACGGCAAGGAAAACCGCCTGTACCGCGTCCCGGTGGGCGTGGTCGGTGTCATCAGCCCCTTCAACTTCCCCTTCCTGCTGTCGATCAAGTCGGTCGCGCCGGCGCTCGCCCTGGGCAACGGCGTCGTCCTCAAGCCGCACCAGAACGCCCCGGTCCTCGGCGGCAGCCTGGTGGCCAAGGTCTTCGAGGACGCCGGGCTCCCGGCCGGTCTCCTCAACGTCGTCATCACCGACATAGCCGAGATAGGCGACGCGCTCATCGAGCACCCGGTGCCGAGCGTCATCTCCTTCACCGGCTCGGACACGGTCGGCCGCCACGTCGCCACGGTCTGCGCGGCGCACTTCAAGCGCTCCGTCCTCGAACTGGGCGGCAACAGCGCCCTGATCGTCCTGGACGACGCCGACATCGACTACGCCGTCGACGCCGCGGTCTTCAGCCGCTTCGTGCACCAGGGCCAGGTCTGCATGGCCGCCAACCGCATCCTCGTGGACCGCTCCGTGCAGGCCGAGTTCACCGAGAAGTTCGTCGCCAAGGTCGCGTCGCTGGAGGTGGGCGACCCGTCCGACCCGGCCACCCACATCGGCCCGCTCATCAACTCCACGCAGGCGGAGGCCGTGTCGACGCTCGTCGAGCAGACGGTCACCGCGGGCGCCACGGCACTGCTGCACGGGCGCACCGAGGGGAACCTGGTGGCCCCCACCGTCCTGACGGACCTGCCCGCCGACTCCCCGGTGCTCGACCAGGAGATCTTCGGCCCGGTCGCGCTCGTCCTGCCCTTCGACGGCGAGGACGAGGCGGTGCGCATCGCCAACGCCTCCCGGTACGGCCTGAGCGGCGCCCTGCACACCGGCGACATCGAGCGCGGCGTGCGGCTCGCCCAGCGCATCGACACCGGCATGATCCACATCAACGACGGCACCGTGCACGACGAGCCGATCGTCCCGTTCGGCGGTGAGAAGCACTCGGGCGTCGGCCGGCTGAACGGCGACTCCACGGTGGACGCCTTCACCACCATGAAGTGGATCTCCGTGCAGCACGGCAGGTCGCGCTTCCCGTTCTGAGGGAACACCTCTCCCGCCTCCCGGAGCCTTGCGGACAGCACCTGACCGCAAGGCTCCGTAGTGTCCGTGGTGTCGAAAGGCCGGCGGTGCAGTCCGGCCGCAGCGCCCGCACCGCGGGCCGGAGAGAGGCGGACACCATGGTCACCCACGTCAGCGCGGAAGCCCGGGGCGACGAGCGCGGCGCCCTGATCGCCTTCGTGGCGGCCCAGCGGGGCGCCGTCCGCCGTGCGGTCATCGGCCTCACCGACGAGCAGGCGGACGCCCGTCCCAGCGCCAGCGAGCTGACCCTGGGCGGCCTCGTGAAGCACGTCGCGGAGACCGAGCTGAACTGGCTGCGCATGGCCCAGCAGAAGCCGAACGAGCGCGCCCGCACCCAGGAGACCTGGGGCGACAGCTTCCGCCTGGTGGAGGGCGAGACGCTCGCCCAGGTCCTCGACCTCTGGGCGGACGTCGCCCGCGAGACCGAGGCGTTCGTCCGCGGCGTGCCGAGCCTCGACGACACCTTCCCGCTGCCCGAGGCGCCGTGGTTCCCCGAGGACGGCGCCGTGTCGATGCGCTGGCTGATGCTGCACCTCGTCGAGGAGATCGGCCGCCACGCGGGCCACGCCGACATCGTCCGCGAGTCCCTGGACGGCAGGACCGCCTTCGAGCTCGTCGAGCTGGCGGGCCCGTACCCTAGTCAAAATTGATGACTGAGGCGCCCGGTGGTGGAGCGCCCTGAGGGGAAGGCGCGGTACATGTCAGCGATCCGGCTGCTCGTTCTCGGGGCCGTGCGCCAGCACGGCCGCGCCCACGGCTACCAGGTCCGCAACGACCTGGAGTACTGGGGCGCCCACGAGTGGTCCAACGCCAAGCCGGGTTCGATCTACCACGCCCTGAAGCAGCTCGCGAAGCAGGGATTCCTGTACGCGCACGAGATCGCGCCGTCCACCGCGGGCGGCCCCCCGCGTACCGAGTACGAGATGACGGAGCAGGGCACCGAGGAGTACCTCACCCTCCTGCGCGGCGCCCTCTCCACGTACGACCAGCGCCCGGACATGCTCACGGCTGCCCTGGGGTTCATCGTCGACCTGCCGCGCGAGGAGGCGCTCGCGCTGCTCGCCGAGCGGGTGAGCGCCATCGAGGCGTGGCGCGCGTCCGTCACGGACTACTACACGCCCGAGGGCGGCCCCGGGCAGCTGGGCCACATCGGCGAGATCATGAACCACTGGGTGCACATGGCCGACGCCGGCCTGGAGTGGGCGCGCGGGCTGATCGAGCGCATCGAGGGCGGCGCCTACACCTTCGCGGGCGAGGGCGAGCGGTTCGTGGCCGTGCTCGCCGACGACGAGGAGAACCCGTACGCGACGGGCGAGCCGCACGCGGACGACCACCGCTGAGCGGTCCGGTGCCGCGGGGCCGGCGGCGGTCTCCGGAAAACGCGGGCTTGCACCTCACGCGGCGTGAGGACGGAAGCTGAACCGCGTACCGGAAGAAGAAGGGCACAAGCCATGAGCTACGCGGTGGGACAGGTCGCCGGTTTTGCCGGAGTGACGGTGCGCACGCTGCACCACTACGACGAGATCGGCCTGCTGGTACCCGGCGGGCGCAGCCACGCGGGGCACCGGCGCTACAGCGACGCGGACCTCGACCGGCTGCAGCAGATCCTGTTCTACCGGGAGCTCGGCTTCCCCCTCGACGAGGTGGCGTCCCTCTTGGACGACCCGGACACCGACCCCCGGGTCCATCTGCGCCGCCGGCACGAGCTGCTGACCGCGCGGATCCACAAGCTCCAGGAGATGGCCGCCGCCGTGGAGACCGCCATGGAGGCGAAGAAGATGGGCATCGATCTCACCCCCGAGGAGAAGTTCGAGGTCTTCGGGGACCACGACCCCGACCAGTACGCGGAGGAGGTCGAGCGGCGCTGGGGCGACACCGAGGCCTACCGGGAGTCGCAGCGCAGGTCGGCCGCGTACACCAAGGACGACTGGAAGCGGATCAACGACGAGATGAACGCGGTGCACGCGCGCGTGGCGGAGCTGCTGGACCGCGGCGTCCCCGCGGACTCCGCCGAGGCCATGGACGCGGCGGAGGAGCACCGCCGCTGCATCTCGGCGCACCACTACGAGTGCGCGCACGAGCTGCACACCTGCCTCGGCGAGATGTACGTGTCGGACGAGCGCTTCACGGCCTTCTACGACGCCGTCCGGCCCGGCCTCGCGGTCTACCTGCGGGATGCGATCCTGGCGAACGCCGCGCGCAACGGCTGACACCCCGGGCTTTGTCCCAGTTGTCGCACGATGCACCCTGAGAGGGACCGTGGAACCCGGTTGCACCGCCCGGCGTTGATAACTTTGGGCGGCTGCACCCGCCGCCGCACCGCCCCCTCACCCTCAGGAGCCCGGAACCGTGACGACGCTTGCGCTCGGACCAAGCTGGCTGGATCCGGATTATCTGCTGAACCAGTTCGGCATCTGGGGCCTGCTCCTGATCGTCTTCGCGGAGTCGGGGCTGCTCATCGGCTTCTTCCTGCCGGGCGACTCGCTGCTCTTCACCACCGGCCTGCTGATCACCACCAACAAGCTGGACTTCCCGCTCTGGCTCGCGGTGCTGCTGATCTGCGTCGCCGCGATCCTGGGCGACCAGGCGGGCTACCTCTTCGGCAAGAAGGTCGGCCCCTCGCTGTTCAACCGCCCGGACTCCAAGCTCTTCAAGCAGGAGAACGTGGTCAAGGCGCACGAGTTCTTCGAGAAGTACGGGCCGAAGTCGCTGGTCCTGGCCCGCTTCGTGCCGATCGTGCGCACCTTCACGCCGATCATCGCCGGCGTCTCCGGCATGCGGTACCGCTCGTTCATCACGTTCAACGTCATCGGCGGTGTGCTGTGGGGCGCCGGCGTCACGCTGCTCGGCTCCTGGCTCGGCAACATCGAGTTCGTCCACAAGAACATCGAGGCGATCCTGATCCTGATCGTCCTCGTCTCGGTGGTGCCGATCGCCATCGAGTTCCTGCGGGCGCGCGGCAAGTCCAAGAAGGCGGCGGCGACGCGGCAGGACGCGCCGGGCACGCCCCCGTCCCAGCGCGGCCGCCACGCCAAGCGCTGACGCGCTAGAAGCCCCTGGTCCGCTTCGCCGCGCGGCGGTTCGCCGCCGTCGCGGCCCCCGGCAACTTCAGGATCAGCCGGGAGACCTCGCTTCCCAGGTTCACGCCGATCGCGATGGCCAGCGCCGTCGCGACGGCCTTGGTCAGCGAGTTGATCCCGGTGTTCAGGTCGTTCTGCGCCAGCGCGAGCAGCCCGAAGTACGTCGCGCTACCGGGCAGCAGCGGCCCGATCGCCGCCGTCACGTACGGCAGTGACGACGCGAACCGATAGCGCGAGAAGAGCTGCCCGAACAGGCCCACCAGACCGGCCGCCACGGCCGTCGCGGCGACCGGCGAGAGCGCCAGCGGCGTCTGCGCGAGCGCGCCGAACATCACCCACGCGATGCCGCCGTTGAGGGTCACGATCAGCACCGTGTTGCGCTCCTGCTGGAGCAGTATCGCGAAGGCGAGACTCAACGCCATGGACGCCAGGATCTGGATGATCGGCCGCGACGAGGTCACACCGAACTTGGTCTCCGGCGTCAGGTTCGTCGCGTCGAGCATCACGCCGAGCGAGAGCACCATCAGCACGCCGCAGACGATGCCCACGATCAGGTACATGACCTCCAGCAGACGCGCGGCCGCGGTGATGTAGTAACCGGTCAGACCGTCCTGCACGCCCGCCACCAGGGCCCGCCCCGGGATCAGCGCGAACAGCCCACCGGTGATGACCGCCGAGGCCATCGACGCCTCGGTGTGCACGAAGCTGAGCGCCACGCCCATCCCGGCCGGCGGCATCGCGGCGCCCACGAACTGGTAGAACTCCGGCAGCCCGCGCCCGGCGCACAGCCAGGCGAGCCGGTCGCCGAGCATCGCGCCGACCGCCGCCACCAGGAAGACCAGCGCGCCACCGCCGACCAGTACGGACGCGGAGCCGGCGAGCAGCCCGCCGGCCGCCGTGAGGGCCCAGCCGGGGTAGGGGTGACGGTTACGCCGGATGGTCGCGAGGCGCCGGTAGGCCTCCTCCAGGGAGACCTCGATGTCGGGGTCGCTGATGTCGTCCACCAGGTGGAAGACGGCCGCGAGCCGGGTGTAGTCGGTGCCGCGGCGGCGCACCGTCCTGGAGGCCGTGACGGGGTCGTCCACCAGGGACGGCTGGTGCGAGATCGACAGGAGCGTGAACGTCACGTTCGGCTCGCAGCGGTCCAGGCCGTAACTGCGGCAGACGGCGAACATCGCCGCCTCCACGTCCTCGGCGCCCTCGCCGCCCGCCAGCAGCAGCTCGCCGATACGCAGCGTCAGGTCGAGCACGCGCGGCACGGCGGGCCCGGTCTCGTCCTCCTGCTTCTGCGCGGCCTCGGGAGCGGGCCGCTCGGTGACCGGCATCCGCAGCATGGTGCGCATCTGGTCCTGCCAGGGCACCTCCTTGGTGAGCTTCACCAGAGGTATGCCCTGCGCGGGCGTGAACGCCGGCGGGGCGTTACGGGCGCTGTACGTGTGCGGCGTGGTGAACGCCGACTTCTCGGTCTCCTGCGTCGTGGCGGACGGGGTGGCGAGACCGTCGGGAAGGGCGAACTCGGAGGTGGTCTGGGACTCGTCCTCGACCACCGGCGCCTGCGCCGCCACACCGCTGGGCTGCACGAAGGCGCTGCGTGCCTCGTCCGACTGAGGCTTGCGGTCCTCGGCCTCCTGCTCGGCCACTGATGCCCTCACTTCTCATAAGTCTCGTACGCACCCTCCGTATGGCCAGTATGGGCACAGATACACGAACGGGCCGTGCGACCCCCGGGGGTCACACGGCCCGTTCGGGGCGGGGTGGCTCAGTGGCCGCCCTCGTCCTTGAAACGCTTGTAGGAACGCTCGATCTCGGCCTCGGCGTCCGTACGGCCGACCCAGTCGGCGCCCTCGACGGACTTGCCGGGCTCCAGGTCCTTGTAGACCTCGAAGAAGTGCTGGATCTCCAGGCGGTCGAACTCGGAGACGTGGTGGATGTCCCGCAGGTGCTCCACGCGGGGGTCCGAGGCCGGGACGCAGAGCAGCTTGTCGTCGCCGCCCGCCTCGTCGGTCATGCGGAACATGCCGATCGCGCGGCACTTGATGAGGCAGCCCGGGAAGGTCGGCTCGTCCAGGATGACCAGGGCGTCCAGCGGGTCACCGTCCTCGCCGAGGGTGTTCTCGACGAAGCCGTAGTCCGCGGGGTAGCTGGTCGACGTGAAGAGGCGACGGTCCAGACGGATCCGGCCGGTCTCGTGGTCCACCTCGTACTTGTTCCGCGAACCCTTCGGAATCTCGATGGTGACGTCGAACTCCACGGGTGGCTCCTCCATGATCAGCACATACTTCGGGTGATTAAGTGTCCCTCACGCAGATGTGTGATCGCGAAAGGGGCTGGTCGTCGTGCCGGAGCTCAAGCCGTGGCAGCGGCCTCGACAGATGCTGAGACAGCTGTCCGAGCCGGTCGCCGCCAAGCTCGCCGGCTTCCCCAAGAAACTCACGACGCTGCAGCTCACGGCGGGTTCCGCCGCCTTCGGTCTGATCATCGCGGCCGGGGCGGTGGCCGCGGCCGGCCCCTGGGACTCCTCCGGTCAGCGTACGGCGGAGCGGGTCCGGGCCGCTTCCCAGGAGGCCGGGGGTGGTACAGATCACGCCGGTCGCGGGCCCGGCGGCCTCCCCGAGACCGCCCCGAGCGCCCCCTCCGTGCTCGCCGGGCTCGGCGCGCCCGCGGGGGTGGCGCCCGCGCCGACCGACCGCGCCCTCGCGGACGTCCTGGAACCGCTCCTGAAGGACCCGGCGCTCGGCCCGCAGCGGTCGGCCGTCGTACTGGACGCGGCCTCGGGCAAGCGGGTCTACGGCAAGGGCGCGGGCGACGCGCTGACGCCCGCGTCGACCACGAAGATCGCCACGGCGGTCGCGGCGCTGTCCGCGGCGGGCCCCGACCACCGCATCACCACCAGAGCGGTGCTCGAACCCGGCTCCGCCAAGGCACCCGAGGTCGTCCTGGTCGGTGGCGGCGACCCCACGCTGACCGCCCGCAAGGACGGCCGCTACACCGACACCGCGGCGAGCCTGCGCACCCTCGCGGAGGACACGGCACGCTCCCTGAAGAGCCGCCGCATCGACGAGGTGAAGCTCCGTTACGACACCTCCCTGTACTCCGGGCCCGAGCAGCACCCGATCGGCCCCAACGAGAACCTCACCCTGGTCAGCGCCCTGATGGCGGACGAGGGCCGGCTCGACGACTCCTCCAGCGGGCCCGCCCCGCGCGCGGGTGACCCGGCGGGCGACGCGGCGAAGAAGTTCGCGGGCTTCCTGAAGGACCGCGGCATCAAGATCGAGAAAGACCCCGGCGCCTCGAAGGCCTCGGACCGCGCGGAGTCCCTCGGCACGGTCGAATCGCCGCCGCTCTCCGCCCTGGTCGAGCGGATGCTGACGCACAGCGACAACGACATCGCGGAGGCGCTGGCCCGCCAGGCCGCGCTCGCCGCCAAGGAACCGGCGAGCTTCGACGGCGCGGGCCGCGCGATCCGCGCCCGCCTGGAGAAGCTGGACCTGCCCCTCTCCGGCACGACGTTCGCCGACGGCAGCGGTCTGGACCGCGCCGACCGCGTCCCGGCGGAGCTGCTCGCGGCGCTCCTGGAGCGCGCCGCCGACCCGGCCCACCCCGGCCTGCGCTCCGTGGTGACGGGCCTGCCGGTGGCGGGCTTCACCGGCACGCTCGTCGACCGCTACCCCCAGGACTCACCGGGCACCGGCGTCGTCCGCGCCAAGACGGGCACGCTGACGGGCGTGAACAGCCTGGCCGGCACGGTGGTCGACGCGGACGGCCGCCTGCTGGTCTTCGCGTTCATGACGACAGGCACGACGGACCCCCTGTCGGCCCAGAAGGCCCTGGACCACATGGCCTCAACAGTGGCCAACTGCGGCTGCCGCTAACGACGACAGGACCGAAGGCGCCCCCAGGGGCACGAGAAACGGCGCGCCAAGCCACCGAGCACCAAGCACACGAAACACAACCGCAGCCCACCCAAGGGGCGCGGGGAACTGCGCGCCAAGCCACGAGGCACCCGCACACGAAACACAACCGCAGCCCACCCAAGGGGCGCGAGGAACCGCGCACCCAGCCCCGGAGCCACGGAGCACCCGCACCTCGCCTCCAACCGGCCCCCCCACCCCCTAGGGGCCCGCCCCGGGCCCAATCCGGGGGTGCAAGCCCCTCCACGAGAGGGAGCGAGCACGTACCGTTGACGCATGACGAGCATCGGTGGTGCGGAGATGGTCGACTGGAACCTCGCGGTGGCGACCGCGACCCGACTCGTGCGGCCGGGCCCAGAGGTGAGCCGGGACGAGGCGCGTGCCGTCGTCGCCGAGCTCCGTCGGCACGCCAAGTCCTCGGAGGAACACGTCCGTTCCTTCACGCGGATGGGTTCGGAGGACACCCACGACACCCCGGTCCTGGTGGTCGACCGGGCCGGCTGGATCCGGGCGAACGTCGCCGGTTTCCGGGAGATCCTCAAGCCCCTCCTCGACAAGATGCAGGACAAGCGGGGCAGCGGCGCGGGCGGCGCCGTCCTCGGCGCGGTCGGCGGCAAGGTCACCGGCGTGGAACTGGGCATGCTCCTGTCCTTCCTCGCCTCCCGCGTCCTCGGCCAGTACGAGACCTTCGCCCCGCCCACCCGCGACCTCCCCGCCGCGGCGAACGGCGGCGGCAGGCTCCTCCTGGTCGCGCCGAACATCGTGCACGTCGAGCGCGAGCTGGACGTCGACCCGCACGACTTCCGCCTCTGGGTCTGCCTCCACGAGGAGACGCACCGCACCCAGTTCACCGCCGTCCCCTGGCTGCGCGACCACCTCGAGGGCGAGATCCAGTCGTTCCTCGGCGAGACCGAGGTCGACCCGATGACGTTCCTGGAGCGCATCAGGGAGGCCGCCCAGTCGTTCGGCAACGGCCGCGGCGAGCAGGACGACACCGCGTCCGACGACGGCGGCCGCTCCCTCGTCGAGCTCGTCCAGAGCCCCGCCCAGCGGGAGATCCTCGCCCGCCTCACCGCCGTGATGTCCCTCCTGGAGGGCCACGCGGACTACGTGATGGACGGCGTGGGCCCGTCCGTGGTGCCCTCCGTGGGCGAGATCCGCGAGAAGTTCAAGGAGCGCCGGGCCCGCGGCGCGAGCCGCCTCGACCAGGCCCTGCGCAAGCTCCTCGGCCTCGACGCCAAGCTGCGCCAGTACCGCGACGGCGAGCGCTTCGTGCGCGCGGTCGTCGACGAGGTCGGCATGGACGGCTTCAACCGCGTGTGGACCTCGCCGAACACCCTGCCCACGAAGGCGGAGATCGCCAAACCGGCGGACTGGGTCGCGCGGGTGCACCGTAAGGGAGACTGAGAGGCCGGATGCGGCCGATGGCAGGAGAACGCCTCCGCAATCACCCGTCCGAGGGACCGTGGGCGATGGGTAGGCGTGCAATGCTCGGGGAACGGCTCGGCTCTGTCACCATCGACACACTCTGAGTGACCGGACTCGAGGGAAAGAAGGACCCCCAGCGGGCCCGGACACCCCGAGTGCGTCCTGAGTGACTGGTCCGAGGCTCACCCCCGAACTTCATGAAGGGAACCGGACATGGGTCCCCATCCTGCGGTCGCGGCGATACGCCTGGCGGTCCGCCGCGTACTCCACGACGTACTGACAGACGTACAGCGCAGCACCGAGAACGACCCCCCGCCCCGCGCGCGCGAGCAGGCCCCGACGCCGCTCGTGCTCGTCGCCTGCTCCGGCGGCGCCGACTCCATGGCGCTCGCCTCCGCGCTCGCCTTCGAGGCCCCCAAGCTCGGCATCCGCGCCGGCGGCGTCACGGTGGACCACGGCCTGCAGCCCGGTTCCGAACTGCGCGCCGCCGAGGTCGTCGTGCGCCTCACCGCGCTCGGGCTGGCCCCGGTCGAGTCCGTCGCCGTGCGCGTCGGCCGTGACGGCGGCCCCGAAGCCGCCGCCCGCGACGCCCGCTACGCCGCCCTGGATGCTGCCGCCGAACGGCATTCAGCCGCCGCGGTGCTGCTCGGACACACCCGCGACGACCAGGCGGAGACCGTGCTGCTCGGCCTCGCCCGGGGCTCCGGCATCCGCTCGCTGTCCGGGATGGCCGAGACCTCGGGGACGGCCGGCCGCTACCGCCGCCCCTTCCTGCACATCGACCGGCAGACCGCCCGCAAGGCGTGCATGGTCCAGTCGCTGCCCGTCTGGGACGACCCGCACAACGCCGACCCCGCGTACACCCGCTCCCGGCTGCGCCACGAGGGCCTGCCCGCCCTGGAGAAGGCGCTCGGCAAGGGCGTCGTCGAGGCGCTCGCCCGCACGGCCCAGCTCTCCCGGGACGATGCCGACGCCCTCGACGCGTGGGCCGCCCAGGCCGAGACGACCGTGCGCGACGCGACCGGCCTCCTGGAGTGCGCCAAGCTCTACGCCCTGCCCCCCGCCGTGCGGCGCCGCATCGTGCGTCGCGCGGCCATCGACGCCGGGGCTCCCGCGGGCTCGCTGTTCGCCCGGCACATCGAAGAGGTCGACCGTCTGATCACCGGCTGGCGCGGCCAGGGGGCCATCAATCTCCCGGGCAAAGTCGTGGCTCAGCGGCAGGGTGGCAGACTGGTGATCCGGCAAGGCTGACGAGAGGCCCGTGTGCGCTGCGGGCCGAGTCGGCCGGTGGGACGACCGAAAGTGATGCGGGTGGACGCGAAAGACATGGGCAGCGACCTTCAGTCGGTGCTCATCACCAAGGAAGAGATCGACGCGAAGCTGGCCGAGCTGGCCGCGAAGATCGACGCGGAGTACGCGGGCAAGGACCTGCTGATCGTCGGCGTCCTCAAGGGCGCGGTGATGGTCATGGCGGACCTGGCGCGCGCGCTGTCCACCCCGGTCACGATGGACTGGATGGCCGTGTCGTCGTACGGCGCGGGCACCCAGTCGTCCGGCGTCGTGCGGATCCTCAAGGACCTGGACACCGACATCAAGGGGAAGCACGTCCTGATCGTCGAGGACATCATCGACTCCGGTCTGACGCTGTCCTGGCTCCTGTCGAACCTCGGCTCGCGCGAGCCCGCCTCCCTGGAGGTGTGCACGCTGCTGCGCAAGCCCGAGGCGGCGAAGGTCGCGATCGACGTGAAGTGGATCGGCTTCGACATCCCGAACGAGTTCGTCGTGGGATACGGCCTCGACTTCGCGGAGAAGTACCGCAACCTCCCGTTCGTCGGGACGCTCGCCCCGCACGTCTACGGCGGCTGACGGTCCGTAGCACCGCGGGCGGTACTCCGGGGAACCCTCACCCGTTTCCCTCCGTTGAAGCATGCGAAGGCGGGATTGCCAGCAGTCCCGGGCGGCTTCGGGTCACAATGCTGAGGTACCGTCCGAAGAACAGTCTTTATCAAACTCACTATGGCAGGAGGGACGGGGCGTCATCGCTCCGTATGGATGGACGTGAAGCGATACTTCCGTGGGCCAGTCATGTGGATCGTGCTGGCCGTCCTTGCCGTGGTCGTGTTGATGCAGGTCGTCGGCTCGTCCGGCGGCTACAAGACGGTGGACACCGGCCAGGTCGTCCAGGCGATCAACGACAACAAGGTCGAGTCCGCAAAGCTCACCACCGGTGACGACCAGATCATCAAGGCCGAGCTCATCGATGGCCAGAAGGTCAAGGGCAGCAGCAAGATCCAGGCGAGCTACATCGGCGACCAGGGCGTCGACCTCGCCAAGACCTTGCAGGCCAAGTTCGAGGACAAGAAGATCAAGGACGGTTACACCGTCTCGCCGTCGAAGCAGAACCCCTTCGTCGGCATCCTGCTCTCCCTGCTCCCCTTCGTCCTCATCGTCGTCATCTTCCTGTTCCTGATGAACCAGATGCAGGGCGGCGGCTCCCGGGTCATGAACTTCGGGAAGTCCAAGGCCAAGCTCATCACCAAGGACACCCCGAAGACGACCTTCTCCGACGTGGCGGGGTCCGACGAGGCCGTCGAGGAGCTCCACGAGATCAAGGAGTTCCTCCAGGAGCCGGCGAAGTTCCAGGCCGTCGGCGCCAAGATCCCCAAGGGCGTGCTCCTCTACGGCCCGCCCGGCACCGGCAAGACGCTCCTCGCGCGCGCCGTCGCCGGTGAGGCCGGGGTCCCGTTCTACTCGATCTCCGGTTCCGACTTCGTCGAGATGTTCGTCGGTGTCGGTGCCTCCCGTGTGCGTGACCTCTTCGAGCAGGCCAAGGCGAACGCCCCGGCGATCGTCTTCGTCGACGAGATCGACGCGGTCGGCCGCCACCGCGGCGCCGGCCTCGGCGGCGGTCACGACGAGCGCGAGCAGACGCTCAACCAGCTGCTCGTCGAGATGGACGGCTTCGACGTGAAGGGCGGCGTCATCCTGATCGCCGCCACGAACCGGCCCGACATCCTCGACCCGGCGCTGCTGCGCCCCGGCCGCTTCGACCGGCAGATCGCCGTCGACCGCCCGGACATGCAGGGCCGTCTGGAGATCCTCAAGGTTCACCAGAAGGGCAAGCCGGTCGCCCCGGACGTCGACCTCTCCGCGGTCGCGCGGCGCACGCCGGGCTTCACCGGCGCCGACCTGAGCAACGTCCTCAACGAGGCCGCGCTGCTCACCGCGCGCAGCGACAAGAAGCTGATCGACAACTCCATGCTGGACGAGGCGATCGACCGTGTCGTGGCGGGCCCGCAGAAGCGGACCCGGATCATGTCCGACAAGGAGAAGAAGATCACCGCGTACCACGAGGGCGGACACGCCCTGGTCGCGGCGGCCTCGCCGAACTCGGACCCGGTCCACAAGATCACGATCCTGTCCAGGGGCCGGGCCCTGGGGTACACCATGGTCCTGCCCGAAGAGGACAAGTACTCCACCACGCGCAACGAAATGCTCGACCAGCTCGCCTACATGCTGGGCGGGCGCGCGGCGGAGGAGCTCGTCTTCCACGACCCGACGACGGGCGCGGCGAACGACATCGAGAAGGCCACGGCCACCGCTCGCGCGATGGTCACGCAGTACGGCATGACCGAGCGTCTCGGCGCGATCAAGTTCGGCGGCGACAACACCGAGCCGTTCCTCGGGCGCGAGATGGCGCACCAGCGGGACTACTCGGAAGAGGTCGCGGCGCTGGTCGACGAGGAGGTCAAGAAGCTCATCGAGACCGCGCACAACGAGGCGTGGGAAATCCTCGTGGAGAACCGGGACGTCCTCGACAACCTGGTCCTTCAGCTCCTGGAGAAGGAGACCCTCGGCAAGGAGCAGATCGCCGAGGTCTTCGCCCCGATCGTGAAGCGCCCGGCCCGCCCGGCGTGGACCGGTTCCTCGCGGCGCACGCCCTCGACCCGCCCGCCGGTGCTCTCCCCCAAGGAGCTGTCGCTGACGAACGGTGCGAACGGCGCCACCCCCGCGGTCACCGCGGGTACGGAGCAGCCCATCGAGGTGGCCCCGGAGGACCGCCCCGAGAGCTGACCCGCCTGCCTCAGCAGGCCCGGAATGGATGCCGCGCCCCCCTGGTTCTAGCCTGGGGGGCGCGGCTTGTTTCGTACGCCCGCACCCGGCACGCTCACACCCGCGCAGGCAGGCACGGGAACGCACAGGAACGAGGCACAGATGACCGACCCCGTGACGCTCGACGGCGAGGGCTCGATCGGTGAGTTCGACGAGAAGCGGGCCGAGAACGCCGTGCGTGAGCTGCTGATCGCCGTAGGGGAGGACCCCGACCGCGAGGGGCTGCGCGAGACTCCGGGGCGGGTGGCGCGCGCGTACCGGGAGATATTCGCCGGGCTGTGGCAGCAGCCGGAGGACGTGCTGACGACGACGTTCGACATCGGGCACGACGAGATGGTCCTGGTGAAGGACATCGAGGTCACCTCGTGCTGCGAGCACCACCTGGTGCCGTTCCGGGGCGTCGCGCACGTCGGCTACATCCCGGCCACCTCCGGCAAGATCACCGGCCTGTCGAAGCTGGCCCGGCTCGTGGACGTCTACGCGCGCCGCCCGCAGGTGCAGGAGCGCATGACGACCCAGATCGCGGACTCGCTGATGCAGATACTGGAGCCGCGCGGCGTCATCGTCGTCGTGGAGTGCGAGCACATGTGCATGTCGATGCGCGGCATCCGCAAGCCCGGTGCGAAGACCATCACCTCCGCGGTGCGCGGACAGCTGCGGGACCCCGCGACGCGCAACGAGGCGATGAGCCTGATCATGGCCCGCTGAGCGCGGAGGGATCAGTTCCGGTCTTTTTGCCCCCAACTCCCTCTCAGTAGACCGGGGTTGGTGGCGGAAAGCGATGGACGCACCATGGGGATGGCCGAAAGACTGCGTGCATGACGAATACACGCAGTCGCTCCCTTCCCACCCGCAACCTCGGCGGCCTGGAGGTCTCCGCCCTCGGCTACGGCGCGATGGTGCTCTCTCCGGGTGTCTACGGCGAGGTCGACGACGAGCGCGGCGAACGCGCCCTCCTCGCGGCGGTCGACGCGGGCGCCAGAATCATCGACACCTCCGACGGCTACGGCGCCGACGGCCACAATGAGCAGCTCATCGGCAAGGCCCTGAAGGGACGCCGCGAGCAGGTCGCGATCGCCACCAAGTTCGGTTTCCGGCTTCCCGAAGGCGTGGAGCCGCACCCCTTCCCGATCGGATACGCCTTCGGGGAGCTGGCGGTCAACGGCGACCCCCGGCACGTACGCGGCTACGCCGAGGCGAGCCTGCGCGGTCTGCAGACCGATTACATCGACCTCTACTACCCGCACTTCCCGGACCCGCAGGTGCCCTTCGAGGAGACCGTCGGCGCGGTCGCCGAGCTGATCGAGGCGGGCCTCGTGCGGCATCTGGGGCTCTCCAACGTGACGGCCGACCAGCTGCGCGCCGCGCACGCCGTGCACCCCGTGGCGGCCGTCCAGATCGAGTGGTCGATGTGGAAGCCGGCCGACCCGGAGATGCTCGCGGCGGCCCGGGAGCTGGGCGTCGGGCTCGTGCCGTGGTCGCCGCTGGGCGCCGGGTTCCTGACCGGCACGGTCGGGCAGGTGGCGGAGGGCGACTTCCGGCAGAACGCGCCGCGCTTCGACGCGGCGAACCTGAAGGCGAACAACGACCGCTTCGCGCCCGTGCGGGGCGTCGCCGATGAGCTGGACATCACCCCGGCCCAGCTGGCGCTGGCCTGGCTGCTGCACCAGGACCCGAACGTGGTGCCGATCCCCGGCAGCCGTACACCGAAGCACATCGAGGAGAACCTCGCGGCGGCGCACGTGACGCTCGACGCCGAGGTCCTCGCGCGCCTGGACCGGATCCTGGGTGAGACGCAGGTGGAGGGCGGGACGCTGCTGTAGCGGCCGCCGCGGGGCGGACGGGCGGGTCCCGGGGGTCCTGGCGTGGCTACGCCGCCGGGGCCGCCGTCCCGCCGTCCTCGTCGTCGTCCTCGGGGAGCCGGCAGACCCGCTCCATGAAGAGGGCGACCGCTATCACCGCGACGCCCATCAGGACCGAGAGCCCCGCGTACACCGCCTGGTCGCGGCGGCCCGGCATGTCGAGGAACTCCAGCAGGAACGCGCCCGTGCCCCCGTACATCCCGGCGACGGGCGCGGCGACGAGGGCGCTCGCCTGGGCGAGGACGACGGCCCGGGCGGCCATCATCGGCTCGACGCCCTTCGCGCCGGGCCGGCGCTCCCGCTGGGCCCGCAGGCGGGTACGGAGCGACAGGGCCGTCGCGAGCAGGACGACGGCGATGACCGCGAGCACGATGGGCGCGGCCAGCGGCACGCGCGGCAGCGTGCCGAAGGAGTCCCACAGCCGGGCGCCCGACCAGCACAGCACGCCGGCCGCGAGGAAGAGGCCGGCCAGCGTCCTGATGCGCAGTTGCTTCACGGGTGACCCTTCATCGGCTTGCTTACCTCGACCGCCTTCTCCAACGACTACTCCGGCAGCCTGAGTTCCAGGTCGCCGCGGGCGGCGACGCCCTCGCGGGTGACCGACTCCAGGAGCCCCGCGACCGGGCCGCGGCCGGGCAGCTGCGCCTCGGGCTCCACGTCGTGCCAGGGGGCGAGGACGAAGGCCCGCTCGTGCGCGCGCGGGTGGGGCAGCGTGAGCACCGGGTCGTCGGAGACGACGTCGGCGTACGCCACGATGTCCACGTCGATCGTGCGCGGCCCCCAGCGCTCGTCGCGCACCCGGTGGAAGGCCTCCTCGACCGCGTGCGCGCGCTCCAGGAGCGAGGCCGGCGGAAGGGTCGTCTTCACCACGACGACCGCGTTGAAGTACGCGGGCTGGCTGTCGGGGTCGACGCCCCACGGCGCGGTCTCGTAGACCGGCGAGATCGCCTTGACCCGCAGGCCGGGGGTGTCCTCCAGGGCGTCGACGGCGCCCTGCAGCGTCTCCAGGCGGTTGCCGAGATTGCTGCCGAGGGCGATCACGGCGCGCTTGGGGTTGGACAGGGTGCTGTCGGCCGCGTCCACCTGCGCGACCACGGAGGTGGGCACCGGCTGGACGGTGGGGTCGCTCTGACCCGCTTTGAAGGGCGCAGTCATACTCGGCTCCGGGTGATGGTGACGGTCACGTCGTCGAACGGCACGGTGATCGGGGCGTCCGGCTTGTGGACGCACACCTCGACCTCCAGGACGCCGTCGTGCTTGAGACACGCCTGGGCGATGCGCTCGGAGAGCGTCTCGATGAGGTCGACGGGTTCGCCTTCGACGACGGCCACGACCTCCTCGGCCACGACCCCGTAGTGCACGGTCTTCGCCAGGTCGTCGTCGGCCGCGGCCGCTCGCGTGTCCAGACCAAGCACCAGGTCCACGATGAAGGTCTGGCCCTCTTCGCGCTCCCGCGGATAGACACCGTGGTGCCCGCGGGCCTTGAGGCCGCGCAGCGCGACACGATCCACGCGAATCACTCCTGCAATCGTCGGTATCGGCAGGCCTGCACCGAGTGCGGTCGGCACACCAGCCTCGATCGAATCTACCTGCGAGCACCGACAGCGTTTGCCCGCGGGGCCCGCGGACCGCCCTGGCACAGGCCGGCCGAGCCGCGTTCCGGCCGCGGCTCATGGCTGGTAGCCGCCCATACCCGGCGGCCTGTGATCCCAACCACTTCCCGTCGCTTACCCACTCAGGAGGGTGTCTCGTCGTCCTCTTCGTCGTCAGTTTCGGCCAGGACGGGTGACGCGTGGTGCGACCACAGTTTCCAGCCGTCGGGTGTGCGCCGGAACACGTTGGTGGCGACCACGAGCTGGCCCACGAGCGGGCCGAGCTCACCGCCGGCCTCCGGGGGCGGGCCGCCGCTGAGAATGTTCTCGGTGCACGTCACCAGGGCGGTGTCGCCGGCCACGCCGACCTTGAGGTCGGTCAGGAAGAACTGGATGTACTCGGTGTTCGCCATGATCAGCGCGTACGACCTGAGGACCTCGCCGCGGCCCCTGAGGACGGGCCAGCCGGGGTGGATGCAGGAGACGGTGTCCCCGGACGTCGTCTCCGCGGTGCTGCCGTCCACCGAGTCGGCGAGGACGTGGTCGTCCGCGGTCTCGGAGGTCGAGGCCACGCCGTCGGTGTCCGAGTCGGAGTCAAGCCACAGGTCGGAGACCGCGTCGAAGTCGCCGCGCTCCAGCGCTTCGTAGAAGGCGGTGTTGGCGAGCTCGACCTGCTCGACGTCGGTCTTGGCGGCGGTCACCGGTCGCCGCCCGCCGCGCCCGTGACGGCGCGGGCCACGCGGACCGCGTCCGCCGTCGCCCGCACCTCGTGCACGCGGACCGCCCAGGCGCCCTGGTGGGCGGCGATGGCGGAGACCGCGGCGGTGGCGGCGTCGCGCTCGCGGGCGGGCGGCGGCGCGCCCTCGGGGCCCGCGAGGACCCGGCCGAGGAACCGCTTGCGGGAGGCGGCCACCAGGATCGGGTGGCCCAGGTCGTGCAGCCGGTCGAGGCGGGCGAGGAGCGCCAGGTCGTGCTCGGCCTCCTTGGAGAAGCCGAGGCCCGGGTCGACGACGACGCGCTCGGGGGCGATGCCGCCCTCGATGGCGGCCGCCACGCGCGCGTGCAGCTCGTCGACGACTTCGCGGACGACGTCCTCGTAGTGCGGACGGGCATGCAGGTCGGTGAGGAAGCCCCGCCAGTGCATGACGACGAAGGGGGCGCCCGCTGCGGCGACCGCGGGCACCATGCGCGGGTCGGCGAGGCCGCCGCTGACGTCGTTGACGAGGACGGCGCCCGCCGCGAGCGCCTGCTCGGCGACGGTGGCGCGCATCGTGTCCACGGAGACCGTGACGCCCTCCGCGGCCAAGCCCCGCACCACGGGGACGACCCGCTTGAGCTCCTCGTCCTCGTCCACGCGGGTGGCGCCGGGCCGGGTGGACTCGCCGCCGACGTCGACGAGGTCGGCGCCCTGCGCCACCAGGTCGATGCCGTGCTTGACCGCGGCCGTCGTGTCGAACCAGCGCCCGCCGTCGGAGAAGGAGTCCGGCGTCACGTTCACCACGCCCATGACCGCGCAGCGGTCCCACTCCGGCAGTCCCAGGACCGATCCCCGCCCGCGCAACGTACTCATAGCTCCAGCCTAGGCCCTGTCCGACCATTCCCTTCGTCGCCCGGAGAGCCGCGAAGCGGAAGGGAATGGTCGGGCAGGGCCAGGTCCCGTGGCCGGCGGAGCTACGCCGCCTGGACCTCCCGTTCCGCCGCGCGGTGCGGGCAGGGGCGCTGCTGCGGGGGCCGCCGGCGCAGGAGGCGGGGGAGCGCGAGCGTCACGAAGCCCTCGGCCTGCATGGCGGCGAAGCCGATGCGGGGCAGGTCCTTGCTGGAGCGGTAGACGACGAAGCGGGGCTCCCAGCGGGGGCGGAACTTCGCGTTGAACTTGTACAGGGACTCGATCTGGAACCAGCGCGAGAGGAAGACGAGCAGCCCGCGCCAGGCCCGCAGGACCGGGCCCGCGCCGATCTTCTCGCCGCGGGCGAGGGCCGCGCGGAACATCGCGAAGTTGAGCGAGACGCGCGCGATGCCGAGCTTCGGGGCCGCCTGCAGCGCGGCGACGATGAGCAGTTCGTTCATGCCCGGGTCGGCCGCGCGGTCGCGGCGCATGAGGTCGAGGGAGACGCCGTCCTTGCCCCAGGGGACGAAGTGCAGGACGGCCTTGAGGTCGCCGTACGGGCCGGGCTGCTCGTCGGCCTTGTGGGCGGTGGCGATCAGGCAGTCGCCGTCGCCCGGGTCGCCGATCCGGCCGAGGGCCATGGAGAAGCCGCGCTCGGTGTCGGTGCCGCGCCAGTCGTCGGCCGCGCGCTGGATCCTGGCGAGCTCCTGCTCGCCGAGGTCACGGATGCGCCGTACGCGCGTCTCGTAGCCATTGCGCTCGATTCGCTTGACCATCTGGCGCACGTTGCGCATCGCACGCCCGGAAAGGGAGAAATCCGCGACGTCCACCACCGCCTCGTCGCCGAGCTCCAGGGCGTCCAGACCCGTCTCGCGGGTCCAGACCTCGCCGCCGGTCTCGGAGCAGCCCATGACGGCGGGCGTCCAGGAGTGCGCCTTCGCCTCGTCCATGAAGCGCTCGATGGCGCCCGGCCAGGCCTCGACGTCGCCGATCGGGTCGCCACTGGCCAGCATCACCCCGGAGACCACGCGGTAGGTGACGGCGGCCTTGCCGCTGGGGGAGAAGACGACGCCCTTGTCGCGGCGGAGCGCGAAGTGGCCGAGCGAGTCCCGGCCGCCGTGCCGCTCCAGGAGGGCGCGCAGCCTGCTCTCGTCGTCCTCGGTGAGGCGCGCCGCCGGGTGCTCGGGGCGGAAGGCCAGGTAGATGGTGGTGAGGGCGGTCAGCATGCCGAGGGCGCCGAGGGAGAAACCGACGGTCCAGGACGTGCGTCCGTAGTAGTCGACCGGCCCCTCGAAGCCGAAGAGGCCGTACAGGACGTGCTCCAGGCGGTCCGTGATGCTCGGGTCGCCGATGACCTTCCCCGGGTGGACGCTGACGATCACCAGGCCCAGCATGATCGAACCGGCTCCGAGGAGGACGAAGTTGGCCAGAGCCCGCCAGCGGCTGCGCGGATCGGGCAGGGCGGTGAACTCACTCCGATGGCGCAGCACGAGCGCGAACAGCGCGAGCGAGATCACCACGCCGATGATCGAGTGGCGGTACGCGAACTGGGCCACGGCACCCGCGGGCAGCAGCACCACGGCGGCCCGCCAGGCCCGCCGCTTGTGCCGCCGCAGACCGTGCGCGAGGAGGAGCAGCAGGATGCCGGAGCTGAGCGCGAGTGCGGCCGCGAACGGACCGAGCGCGCCGGGCAGCACCTCGGCGATGGCGTGCATGCGGCTGTGCCGGAAGCGGGGGAAGACACCTGCCGCGACGTTCAGCAGGCCGACGAGGGTGCAGGCTCTGGCGACGAGGTTCGGCACCGCCTCCGGCCGCGGGCCACGCAGCAGCCGGCGGAGTCGGCTGTCGCGGTGGCGCACCTCACTGCCCGGAACCCCGCCCGACATTTCCCCATCTATCCTGACAGACATCGCATCCCGTAGTTCTGCGAGAGACCTTGATTTCCGGCGCCAAAACGGCATCCGGCAACATTGCGCCCTCTAGGACGGTCCTTCCGGGAGCCGGGTTCATTCCCGACCGGAAACCGATGGAAAAGCTCTGGCAAGCCCCCGGCAGGCGTCGGCACGGTTCGGGCCCGGGTCCGGTCACGCCGGGGCACGTTGCCCGGCACAGGTAGAAAGCGCAGGCAGGAACACCCCATGGGTCTCACGAGCAACAAGATCCTCGGCCTTGCGGTCTTGCTGGCCGTACTGCTCTTCGTCGGCACCATCTGGCTCTGGCCGCGGCTCGCCCGCCGCAGCTGGAAGGCGGTCACCGGCCGCGTCGGGCTGCTCATCGCCACCCAGCTCGCGATATTCGCCTCGGTGGGCCTGGCCGCCAACCAGGCCTTCGGCTTCTACGCCACCTGGGCCGACCTCTTCGGCCAGGAGACGGCGCCCGGACTGGTGGTCGACCACGATCCGGCCAAAGGAGACGGTCCCGTCAAGGTCGTCGACACCCAGCCCGTGAACGTGCCGGGCGGCAGCCGGCCCGTCACCGGGGGCCAGATCCAGAAGATCGAGGTCAGCGGCGCCCAGTCGAAGATCGCCAGCCCGGCCTACGTCTACCTGCCGCCCGAGTACTTCCAGCCGCAGTACAAGAACCGGAAGTTCCCCGCGGCCGTCGCGCTCACCGGCTACCCGGGCACCGCCGAGGCGCTCATCAAGGGCCTGCACTACCCGCAGACCGCCCACAAGCAGGCGGCCGACGGCAAGATGCAGCCGATGATCCTCATCATGATGCGGCCGACCGTCGCCCCGCCGCGCGACACCGAGTGCGTGGACATCCCCGGCGGCCCGCAGACCGAGACGTTCTTCGCCGACGACCTGCCGCGCGCCGTGTCCGACCACTACAGGGTGGGCGTCAAGCCGGAGAACTGGGGCATCATCGGCGACTCCACGGGCGGCTACTGCGCCCTGAAGCTCGCCATGCACCACCCGGGCACGTACGCCGCGGGGGTGGGCCTGTCCGCGTACTACAAGGCGCCCATCGACGTCACCACCGGCGATCTCTTCCACGGCGACAAGGACCTGCAGAAGCGCGCCGACCTCATGTGGTACCTCGACCACATGCCGCCGCCCAAGACCTCGCTCCTGGTGACCAGCAGCAAGAAGGGCGAGGACAACTACGAGGACACCCAGGAGTTCATCGGCAAGGTGAAGGCCCCCACCCGCATGTCGTCGATCACGCTCGACAGCGGCGGGCACAACTTCAACACCTGGCGCAGGGAGATCCCGGCGAGCCTGGAGTGGATGAGCGGCCGGCTCAGCGCGGACTGAGCCGGTACGCCGACGGCTCAGTCCGTGCCGATGGCCGTCACCGACTCCAGCTCGACCTCCGCGCGCGCGATGTCGCGCGCCTCCGCCGCCGTCGAACGGCGCAGCGCCTCGTGCAGCCGGGCCGGCGTCAGCACACCGAGGAAGCGGCCCTCGCTGTCCTTGTCGATGACCGCGATCCAGCCCGCGTCGTGCTGGAGCATCGTCGCGAACGCCTGCTTCAGGCTCGCGCCGACCGGGAGCCAGGCCTCCATGCGACGGGCGTGCGCGCGCACCGTGCCGCTGCCCCCGCGCGCGTGCTCGGCGGAGATCCAGCCGTGCAGGTTGTTCTCACCGTCCAGGACGACCGCCCAGCGGGCGTCGAGCTCCTTGGGCAGCGGGTCGTCCAGGTGCACCACGGGGGGCTGCTCCAGGTCGCCCTCCTCGATGGGCGTCACGGAGAGCCGCTTCAGACCCCGGTCCGCGCCGACGAAGTCGGCCACGTACTCATTGGCGGGGGCACCGAGGACCGTCGAGGGGGTGTCGAACTGCTCGACGCGCCCCGCGCCGTAGACGGCGATGCGGTCGCCGAGCCGGACCGCCTCCTCGATGTCGTGCGTGACGAAGAGCACCGTCTTGCGCACCGACTGCTGGAGCCGCAGGAACTCGTTCTGCAGGTGCTCGCGCACCACCGGGTCGACCGCTCCGAAGGGCTCGTCCATCAGGAGCACCGGCGGGTCGGCCGCCAGGGCGCGGGCCACGCCGACGCGTTGGCGCTGTCCGCCGGAGAGCTGCTCGGGATAGCGGGCGCCGAAGACCGACGGGTCGAGACCGACCAGGTCGAGGAGTTCGGCCGCGCGCTCACGGGCCTTGCCACGCTTCACGCCGAGCAGGTGCGGGACGGTCGCCGTGTTCTCCAGCACCGTCTTGTGCGGAAAGAGACCCACCTGCTGGATCACATAGCCGATACGGCGCCGGAGTTGCACGGGATCGATTCCGGATATGTCGTCGCCGTCGACGTATATCCGGCCCTCGCTCGGCTCGATGAGCCGGTTCACCATTTTCATGGTCGTCGTCTTGCCGCAGCCCGACGGGCCCACGAGCGTGACCAGTTCGCCCTCGGCGACCTCGAAGGACAAGTCGTCGACGGCCGTGGTGCCGTCGTCGTAGCGCTTGGTGACGTGCTCGAACCGGATCATGGTTCCCCATTGTGGAGGGCGGTGGCGGGCTTTGCGTTAAGGCCATGTTGCGGCAGTACAACGAGTCTCCGCGGCCGCACGGGGAGTCTCTGCGATTGTCGGTGCCGCGCGTTAGGGTCGCCAGAACACGGGGGGACGTGTGTACGGCATACGTCCGGGGATTCGGGGGAGGTGGGGCGCGTGGCCGAGCAGAACTGTCTGGTGACGAACGACTGGATCTGCGGGGAATATCTCCGCTCCCGCAGCCAGGAGCTGATCGACGCGACCCTGCAACACGTGGGAATCACGGTCGTCTCCGTGGCCATCGGCGTCGCGGTCGCCCTGCCCCTCGCGCTGCTCGCGCGCCGCCTGCGGTTCCTCGCGGGACCGATCCTGGGCGTGACGACCGTGCTCTACTCGATCCCCTCGCTGGCGATGTTCTCGCTGCTGCTGCCCTTCTTCGGGCTCTCGGCCTCGCTGGTCGTCACGGGCCTCGTGCTGTACTCCCTGACGGTCCTCGTGCGGAACATCCTGGCCGGGCTCCAGGCCGTCCCCGACGAGGCGCGGGACGCCGCCAAGGGGATGGGGTACGGGCCGGTGCGGCTGCTGTGGGAGGTGGAGCTGCCGCTCGCGCTGCCCGCCCTGCTGGCCGGCATCCGCATCACCACGGTCTCCACGGTCGCCCTGACCACCGTCGGCGCCATCGTGGACTACGGCGGCCTCGGCACCCTCATCCTCGACGGCCTCGACACGACCTTCAAGGCCCAGGTGCTCACGGCCTCGGTGCTCTGCGTGCTCCTCGCCGTCGTCGCCGACCTGCTGCTGCTGGGGCTCCAGCGGTGGCTGACGCCGTGGACGAGGGCCCAACGAATACGGACGAGCCGTGCCGCGCGGAAGGCGGCCACGGCCGAGGTGGCGGAGCCTGCATGAACGCGATCACCGGGGCGTACGACTGGCTGACCACGGGCGCCAACTGGCAGGGCGAGAAGGGGGTGTGGCACCGCCTCGCCGAGCACCTGTACTTCAGCGGGGTCTGCCTCGCGGTCGCCTGCGCCATCGCGCTGCCCCTCGCGCTCTACCTCGGCCACATCGGCCGGGGCGGCGCCCTCGCGGTCAACATCTCCAACGTCGGCCGCGCGGTGCCCACGCTGGCGTTGCTGATCCTGCTCACCCTCACCCCGCTCGGTGAGCACGGCGACGCGCCGACGCTGATCGCGCTGGTGCTGTTCGCCGTCCCGCCGCTGCTCACCAACGCCTACCTCGGGATGCGCGAGGTGGACCGGTCGGTGGTGGAGGCGGCGCGCGGCATGGGCATGAGCGGCGGCCAGTTGTTCGCGCGGGTCGAGCTGCCGCTCGCGTACCCGCTGATCATGACCGGCGTCCGGTCCGCCGGCGTGCAGGTCGTCGCCACGGCCACGCTCGCCGCGATGGCGGGCGAGGGCGGCCTCGGCCGGATCATCACGGCCGGCTTCAACCTGCAGAACACCCCCCAAGTGGTGGCGGGCGCCGTCCTCGTGGCGCTGCTCGCGCTGCTGGTCGAGGGCGTCCTGGTGGCGGCCGGACGCCTCTTCGACCCGATGCGGCGCTAGGACGCGGGCCGGTACGGCGAGTTTTGTTCCTTCCCTTTCGAAATGGTGGTTCACCGATGAACAGCACAACGCGTCGCGCGCGACGGATGGCAGGGGCGGCCGCGGCCGTGGTGGCGCTGACCGCGGGACTCGCCGCGTGCGGCGGGGACGACCTGGAGGACAAGGGGTCGGACAAGGCGGGCGATGGCGGCAAGGGATCGATCGTGGTGGGCTCCGCGCGGTTCACCGAACAGAAGGTGCTCGCCGAGCTGTATGCGGGCGTCCTGTCGCACGCCGGTTATGACGCGCAGGTCAAGACCGTGCAGAACCGCGAGATCTACAAGCCCGAACTGAAGAAGGGCTCCATCGACGTCGCGCCCGAATACGCGGCGACGCTCGCGGAATTCCTCAACCTGGAGAAGAACGGCCCGAAGGCGAAGACCGTGGCCTCCAGCGATCTGGACACCACGGTGAGCGCCCTTGAGAAGCTCGCGAAGCCGCAGGGCCTGAAGGTGCTTCCGGCCGGCAAGGCGGTCGACCAGAACGCGTTCGCGGTCTCCAGGGAATACGCGAAGAAGCACAAGCTCAAGACCCTCTCGGATCTCGGCAGGTCGGGCGAGAAGGTCAAGATCGCGGCGGGCGACGAATGCGAGACCCGGCCGTTCTGCGCGCCGGGCCTGAAGTCGAAGTACGGCATCGACGTCGACGGAATCGACCCCAAGGGCGTCGGCACCACGCAGTCCAAGCAGGCCGTCAAGAACGGCACGGACCAGTTGGTGCTGACCACGACGACCGACGCGACGCTGAAGAACTACGACCTCGTCATCCTTCAGGACGACAAGAAGCTGCAGAACGCGGACAACATCCTTCCCGTGGTGAACGCCAAGGAGGCCGGCGGCAAGGAGATAGCCGACGCGCTCGGGAAGCTGACGGAGACGCTCACGACGGACGACCTCATCGAACTCAACCGGAAGGTCGACGAGGAGCGGCAGAAGGAAGCGGATGTCGCGAACGAGTATCTGAAGTCGAAGGGCCTGATCTAGGGACCGGGTTCCCGGTCCCGTTCCCGGTCCCGTTGCTGGACTCGTTCTCGGCCCCGTTCTCCGGCGCGGGCGCGGGGCCGAGGAGAAGTTGATCAAGAAAATGCCGGAGAAGTCGCATGGTCACCGCGGAAGTTGACCGCTGGAGCAATGCGGCCGAGGGGTGGGGAGTTGTGGCGGGATATGGATGAGACGCCTGCTTTTTGCCGGGCGGGGCACCACACTTCGCCTACGCGCGGTAAGTTTCTGGCCATGCCACGTGGACGTCACCGCCATTCCCCACCCCTGCACAGGCTGCTTCCTCCGTCGACGATCGCCGGCGTCTCCGTCCTCAGCGCGGGCAGCGCCTGGATGTTCGCGGAACCGATCGTGCTCCGCGGTCTGGTTGCGGCCGCGGCCGCCGCTGCCGTCGTCGGCTCGGTCGTCATGCGGCGCTGGGACCAGGCGGCCGGCAAGCGCGTCGCCGAGCTCGGCCGGGCCCGCGCCAGCGACGAGTGGCGCCACGAGGAACGGATAGCCGAGGCCGAGTCCGACCTCGAGGAGTCCCGCGAGCTGCGGGCGCGCCTGGAGACGAAGCTGCGCGCCAAGCGGTCCGAGCTGGCGGCGCTGCGCAACGAACACGCGGCGCTGCTGCGGCGGTACGCCACCGCCGAGACGGAGCGGGCCAGCGCCCTGGAGGGGCGGCGGCTGCTCGCCATCGAGGCATCTTCGCCGACGCCGGCGTTGCCCGCGGCGGGCACGGGCGCGGGGCCGGCTGCGGGCTCGGGGTCTGCCGAGGGCTCGGTGCGGGGCGACTCCTCCGGAGCGGCCCCCGGTTCTTCCGGTTCCGGCAGTGGTGCCGAGGACTTGGTGCCCGTGGTGCCTGGCGGGGCGCCGGTTCGGGGGTCCGTGCCGGTGCAGGGTGAGGCGCCGGGGCGCGGTGAGGTGCCGGGGCGTGCGGCCGGGGCGGCTTCCGGGGAGCGTTCCGGTGGTGGGGCCTCCGCTTCCGCCGGCCGTTCGGAAAGGCCCGGTACGAGTCCCACGCCGTCGTTGTTCCTGCGGGCCAACGCGGCGCTCGACCGCATGACCCCGCGGACGGCGCCCGGGGCTCCGTCCGAGGCGGAGGGCGAGTCGCGGGGGAAGCCCGGGGCGGCCGACGGACAGGGCGGGCACGAGCGCGCGGTCGCCGTCGCGCCGCCCGCGCAGGTGCGGCGCCCCGTTCCCCAGGGCGGTTTCGACTTCTTCGGCACGAAGAACGTGGCGCCTGCGGCGCTGGAGGCCGTGCAGAACGAGGACCTCGCCGACGTGGTGGGCGAGGAGGCCCTCGCGGTCCACAAGGCGGAGGCCGAGGGCGAGTTCAAGAACGCGCCCGAGGACGACGCGGCGCGGGGTGTCGGCCAGGTCATCGACCTGACGGCCCATGACGAGACGGAACAGATCGATGTGGCGGGACTGAGGACGGCCTTGCGCGCGTGAGCGCTCCGCTGGGTTTGGCGGTTTTTTGCGCGGTTCCCCGCGCCCCTGAGCTGTATGGGGTGCTGCCCGCGTCCTGGTGAGGGGTGTCAGGACATCCAGCGGTCCGGGCGGGCCTGTCTGCGGCCTGTGCGGGAGCGGTCCGCCTGGGCGGCGAGGAGGGCCCTCGCGTCCTTCGTGGGGCGCAGGCGGGCCGTCACCGTCTTGTTGGCGCCCGTGTCCACCCGTACGTCGGCCACGTCTTTGTACCGCTCCCACGGGCCCTGGGAGAGCCGCACGCTCTGCACCTTCGCGTGCGGTACCAGCGAGAGGCGGCGCTTGAGCAGGCCATGGCGTGCCGCGAAGACCTCCTCGGTGATCGCGAGCCCGTACCCCTTCCACCAGAGCGGCACGCACCACGCCGCGCGCGCGGGCGGCCGTACGAGCTCGTCCGCGTCCGGCACCCGCACGCCCGGCAGGATCCGGCCGATCACCGCGGCCGCCTGCGCGCGCGGCGCCACCGGCACCAGGACGCCGTTGGCCGACCCCGCCACGTCCAGCTCGACCCGCACCCACCCGAGCCGCCGCCACAGCAGCGGCTGCACGATGTGCACGGTCTGCACGCGGCCCGGCGGCACCGTCTCGTGGGCCTTGTCGAGCAGGCCGTAGTCGATGCGGAGGCCGTCCGGGGACTCGCCCACCGTCCAGTCGTACTCCTTCATGAAGCGGCCGCCGCTGCTCGCGAACGCGCCGCCCAGCATGGGGACGGCGGTCGCGAGGACCGTCCAGGCGTTGTGCGTGGCGAGCCAGAGGAACGTGGGCACCACGAGCGCGGCGATGAGCAGCGCCCACGGGCCGCCGGTCAGCAGCAGCGAGACCGCGAGCATGCGCGGCTGCACGTGCAGCAGGTCCCGTACGGGCGCCTCGCCGACCTCGCGCGCCTGCTCGGGGGCGAAACCGGCCGCCCGCGCGAGCAGTTCGGCCCGCAGCTCGGCGGCCTCGCGCTCGCCCAGGTAGGCCAGCTCGTCCTTCTTCTCCGCGCCGACGACGTCCAGCTTGAGCTTGGCGACGCCCGCGAGACGCGCGAGCAGCGGTCGCGTCACGTCGACGGCCTGGAGCCGGTCGAGCCGGATGTGGGCGGTGCGCCGGAAGAACAGGCCGGTGCGGATGCGCAGTTCGGTGTCGGTGACCGAGAAGTGGGTGAACCACCAGCTCAGGAAGCCGTAGAGGGCGCCGCCGAGGGTGACGGCGGCGCCGGCCAGGAGCAGGGTGGTGGCGGTCAGTTGGGAGAGGCGCTGCTGCGCGCCGTTCGGATCGTGGACCGCCCAGCCGACCACGATCGCGAAGGGCGCCCAGGCGCGGCGCAGCGGCGTGACGGGGTGCAGCCGCCGCTCGCTTCCGGTGTCGCCTCCGGTACCGCGTCCCGTGGCGTCGTCTCCGGTGGCGTGGTCCGTCTTCGTGGCGGTCGGCGTGCCGCCCGTGTCGGTGCCGTCCGTGTCGGTGCCGTCCGCGTCCGTGCCGCCCGCGTCGGCGCCCCCGAGCACCTCGCGGCCCTCGGCCTCACCGTTCTCCCGGACCCCGCTCACAGCCCCGCCGATCGGGCCTCGCCGAGCTCCGTCAGGCGGTCGCGGAGGCGTTCGGCCTCCTCGGGGAGGAGGCCGGGGATGCACGCGTCGGTGGCCGCCGCGGCCGTGTGCAGCTGGACGCTCGCCAGGCCGAAGCGCCGCTCCACCGGGCCGGACGTGACCTCGACGAGCTGCATCCGGCCGTAGGGCACCACCGTCTCCTCGTGCCAGAGCACGCCCCGGCTGATGAGCAGGTCGTCGGCGCGCTCCGCGTACCGCCACGAGCGCCAGTTCCGTCCGAGGACCGGCCAGCCCCAGGCCACCGCGGCG
This sequence comes from Streptomyces sp. NPDC041122, assembly GCF_055592445.1. Classification (NCBI taxonomy): domain Bacteria; kingdom Bacillati; phylum Actinomycetota; class Actinomycetes; order Kitasatosporales; family Streptomycetaceae; genus Streptomyces; species Streptomyces sp. NPDC041122. Next base: position 738,705 of record NZ_JBVIYQ010000003.1, read on the forward strand.
AGCGGCACCAGCGCGAAGGCGGCCCAGGCCGGGCCCGCGAAGAGGCCGAGCAGCACACCGACGGCGGCCGCGAGCGGCACCAGCCAGACCACCAGGAGGAGCCGCCGCAGCCGCAGCAGCCCGCGCGGCAGCCCGGTCCACACTGGCTCCGCACGCGCGTCGTCCACCGGTCCTGCGGGCCCCGCCGTCCCCGTTTCCATGCCCCCAGCGTACGTACGCCCTGTGACAGCCGGGCGCCCACGCCGCTGCGCCCGGCCGCCCGTACGAGAGACTGTCGCCATGAGTCCCACGACGGAGACCACGCCGCAGACCCCCACGGAGACCACGCTCGGCATCGGCGGGGCGGCCGAGAGCACCGACATGGTGCTCAACATCGGCCCCCAGCACCCGTCCACACACGGCGTGCTCCGCCTGCGCCTGGTCCTGGACGGCGAGCGCATCCAGCACGCGGAGCCGGTCATCGGCTACATGCACCGCGGCGCGGAGAAGCTCTTCGAGGCCCGGGACTACCGGCAGATCGTGATGCTGGCCAACCGCCACGACTGGCTGTCGGCGTTCTCGAACGAGCTGGGTGTCGTGCTCGGCGTGGAGCGGATGCTCGGCATGGAGGTGCCCGAGCGGGCCGTCTGGATGCGCACCCTGCTCGCCGAACTGAACCGCGTGCTCAACCATCTGATGTTCCTCGGGTCGTACCCGCTCGAACTGGGCGGCATCACCCCGGTGTTCCACGCGTTCCGCGAGCGCGAGGAGCTCCAGAACGTGATGGAGGAGATCTCCGGCGGCCGCATGCACTACATGTTCAACCGTGTGGGCGGCCTCAAGGAGGACCTCCCCGCCGGGTGGCCCACGCGCGCGCGTGCGGCCGTCGCGTCGGTGCGTTCGCGGATGGACGTGTACGACCGTCTGGTGCTCGGCAACGAGATCTTCCGCGGCCGTACGCGCGGTGTCGGTGTCCTCACGGCCGAGGCGGTGCACGCCTACGGAGTGAGTGGCCCCATCGCCCGCGCCTCCGGAGTCGACTTCGACCTGCGCCGTGACGAGCCGTACCTCGCGTACGGGCAACTCCAGGACACCCTGAAGGTCGTCACGCGCCAGGAGGGGGACTGCCTGGCCCGCTTCGAGTGCCTCCTGGAGCAGACGCACAACGCCCTCGACCTCGCGGACGCCTGTCTCGACCGGCTCGCGGAGCTCCCGCAGGGCCCCATCAACCAGCGCCTGCCCAAGGTCCTCAAGGCGCCGGAGGGCCACACCTACGCGTGGACCGAGAACCCCCTCGGCATCAACGGCTACTACCTCGTCAGCAAGGGCGAGAAGACCCCGTACCGCCTGAAGCTGCGCTCGGCCTCGTACAACAACATCCAGGCGCTGGCCGAGCTGCTCCCGGGGCAGCTGGTCGCGGACATGGTGGCGATCCTCGGGTCACTCTTCTTCGTGGTCGGGGACATCGACAAGTAGGCCCGCGGCTCCCGCGCCACCCGCTCCCGCAGCGGTCGACCTCGCATCGGTCGCCCCCTCCTCCGGCGCGACCGACTCAGGCAGCACGGCCGCCAGGTCCACGCCCACCGGCTGCAGCAGCCAGCCGAAGTCGCCGAGGCCGCCGGGCGCGGTGAGCTCCGCCGCCTCGCCCGCGCGCGCGAGGGCCCGTACGTAGCCGGCCGGGTCGCTGGAGGCGAGGGCCAGCGGCGGGCGTCCGCCGCTCACGCCGAGCGCGCCGAGGGCCGCCCGCTGGTCGAGCAGCGCCGCGCCCTCGCCCGCGCAGGCGTCCAGCGCCACGTGGGCGGTGATGTCACAGCTGCCGTCGGGCACGGGCGCCGTCTCGCGGCCCGCCCTGAAGCCCGTCAGCGTCCCGAACGGCGGCCGGGCGTCCCGGGCGTGGGCGTAGTCGACCGCGACCGCGAGACCGCGCCCCAGGGCCCCCACGGCCGCCGCCCACGCCTCGTCTCGGGGGCGGCCGATCTCCGCGCGCAGACCGGGCTCGGAGGCCGGCGGCCACCAGCGCGCCAGCCAGTCGGCGTCCGGCCCCTCGACGCGGCCGCCGGGCGACTCGGCGCCGGCGTCGTCCACGAGCACGAGACGGGGCGTCCCGTCGGGCGCCACCTCGACGACGTCCAGGGGGACGTTGTCCAGCCACTCGTTGGCGAAGAGCAGCCCCGTGACGCCGACGGGCGGCGCGGCCCGCCAGTCGATGCGCGGGTCGAGACCGGCCGGGCGCCCGGCGCGCTCCACCGCGTACGCGCGTACGCGTGCCGCCACGTCGGCGGGGAGCGCCGCCAGGACGCCCGTGGTCAGTTCGCCGTGGCCCGCCCCCATGTCCACGAAGGCCACCTCGTCCGGGTGACCGAGCGCCGCGTCCAGCCGGCACAGCAGACGTGCCACGGCGGACGCGTACAGGGACGAGGCGTGCACGGAAGTGCGGAAGTGGGCCGCGGGCCCCTCGGGGCAGCGGTAGAAGCCGTCGGGGCCGTACAGGGCGGCCTCCGTCGCCTCGCGCCAGCCGCGCGGGGCGCGCGTGCCCGCCCCGGTGTCGTCGTTCGTCACAGCCCGCAGGGTAAGCGGGCCTCCACCTTGGGGAGTACATGTGCCCGACAGGGATCGGACCTCCGGTTGACCCGAGGGGCTCGCGGGGCTGCCTACGCTGGGTTACGTGCAGCGCCTCTATGACTTCTTCCGCAGACACCCGACATGGGTCGACGGCTTCTGGGCCTTCGTCCTCCTCGGGATCTCCGGGATCGGTCTGGTGACGATTTCCGAGGGGAACGGATACGACCCGGGCGTCGCGGCGATCCCGGTCGCCGTCGGCCTCTCCGTGGTGGTGGCGCTGCGTCGGCGGGCGCCCGGGAAGATGCTGGTGCTCGCCGCGGTCATCGGCTTCGTCCAGCTCGTCTTCGACGTGCGGACGATGCCCGCGGACTTCGCGATGCTGGTGATCATCTACACGGCGGCGGCCGTCGGCGCGACGTGGGCCTCACGGTTCGCGCTGATCGGCGGCCTGTGCGCGGCACCGCTCGCCATGATGCGCTGGCCGACGGAGAACACCAGCGCCGTCGGCAACGTCCTCTTCACGATCTTCCAGATAGTGCCCTTCGCCCTCGCCTGGGTCCTCGGCGACTCCATCCGCACCCGCCGCGCCTACCTCGCCCAGCTGGAGGAGCGCGCCGACCGCCTGGAGAAGGAGCGCGAGGCGCAGTCGAAGGTCGCGGTGGCCGCCGAGCGGGCCCGGATCGCCCGCGAGCTGCACGACGTCGTCGCGCACAACGTCTCCGTGATGGTGGTCCAGGCCGACGGCGCCGCGTACGTCCTGGACAGCGCGCCCGACCAGGCAAGGAAGGCCCTGGAGACCATCTCGGGCACCGGCAGGCAGGCGCTGGCCGAGATGCGCAGGCTGCTCGGCGTGCTGCGCACCGGCGAGCCCGAGGAGAGCGGCGAGTACGTCCCGCAGCCCGACGTCGAGCAGCTCGACGAGCTCATCGAACAGGTCCGTACGGCGGGGCTGCCCGTCGACTTCAAGGTGGAGGGCACCCCGCGCCCGCTGCCCAGCGGCGTCGAACTGACCGCCTACCGCATCGTGCAGGAGGCGCTCACCAACACCCGCAAGCACGGCGGGGAGAACGCGGGGGCGAGCGTGCGCCTGGTCTACTTCGACGACGGCCTGGGGCTGCTCGTCGAGGACGACGGCAAGGGCGCGCCGCACGAGCTGTACGAGGACGGCGGGGCCGACGGAAGCGGGCACGGCCTGATCGGCATGCGGGAGCGCGTCGGCATGGTCGGCGGCACCCTGGACGCGGGGCCGCGCCCCGGCGGCGGGTTCCGCATCAGCGCGCTGCTGCCGCTCAAGCCCGCACACTGAAGACCGCACCGAACTTCCCGACTTCCCGCAACCTCCCCGCAACTCCCCCGAAGGGACCCCTCGATGTCGATCCGCGTGATGCTCGTCGACGACCAGGTGCTGCTGCGCACCGGGTTCCGGATGGTGCTCGCCGCCCAGCCGGACATGGACGTCGTGGCCGAGGCGGGTGACGGCGTCGAGGCCCTTGAGGTGCTGCGGTCGACCGCGGTCGACGTGGTGCTGATGGACGTCCGCATGCCGAAGCTGGACGGCGTGGAGGCGACCCGGCGCATCTGCCAGGACGCGAACCCCCCGAAGGTGCTGATCCTGACCACCTTCGACCTCGACGAGTACGCCTTCTCGGGGCTGAAGGCGGGCGCGTCCGGCTTCATGCTCAAGGACGTGCCGCCGGGCGAGCTGCTCGCCGCGATCCGCTCCGTGCACAGCGGCGACGCGGTGGTCGCGCCGTCCACCACGCGCCGGCTCCTCGACCGCTTCGCGCCGATGCTGCCGAACACCGGCGGACAGCCGCGGAACAAGCGGCTGGAGCGGCTCACCGACCGTGAGCGCGAGGTCATGATCCTGGTCGCGCAGGGCCTGTCGAACGGCGAGATCGCGGCGCGCCTCGTCCTGTCGGAGGCGACCGTGAAGACGCACGTCGGACGCATCCTGACCAAGCTGGAGCTGCGGGACCGGGTGCAGGTCGTCGTCCTCGCGTACGAGACGGGGCTCGTGCGGGCCGGGGGCGCGTAGGCCCGCGCCTGTCGCGGGGTGACCTCGGTCCGACGCAAGACGCCCTCGGCCTACCGCAGGACGCCCTCGATGAAGTCGCTGCCGAGGCGTGAGACCACGCTGATGTCCAGCTGGTGCTGCACATAGCGCCCGCGGCGCCGGGTGGTGATCAGGCCGGCCTTCTTCAGGACGCTCAGGTGCCGGGATATCTCCGGCGCCGACATGCCGTGCGAGTCGGCCAGCTCGCTCGTGGTGTACGCCCCGCGCGCGAGGTGCCGGCACAGCCGCATCCGCACCGGGTGGGCGAGCGCGGCCATGCGGCGGGTGAGCTGCTCGACCGTGGGCGGCGAGGTGAGGCCGGGGCTGTTGACGGGGTACGTGACCGACGCCTGCCAGCCCTTGCGGTGCAGGACCATGAGGTGCGGCCAGCCGAGGCTGGTCGGGACGAGGACGAGGCCTCCGGAGGCCGTGTGGGTCTGGCCTTCGGTGATCTTGTCGACGGTGATGGTCCGGCCGCTCTCGTCGAGGGAGAGCGCCCCGGAGACCGCCTTCAGGGTCTCCGCGAGGCCCTTGCGCCGCAGCAGGTCGGTCTTGTGCCGGGCGTCCGCGGCCAGTTGATGGTGCAGCCGGGCCCAGGTGTCCGCGAAGAACGCCTCCTCGCAGTCCTCCAGGAGGGTGCGGAGCCACGCGCGGACGACCGGTGGGTCGCTGAGCAGCCGCTTGGTGAACCGCACCTGCTGGGGCCCGCGGGCCGCCGCCAGGTCGAGCGCGCGGCGCTGCACGGCGGGGTCGGCCAGGATGTCGCGGTTCGGCTCCGAGTACGTCGACTGACAGGTGAACTCCAGGGCGGCGTCCACGAACTGTTCGTCGGTCAGCTTGTCCAGCAGGTCGAGCTCCTCGGCGAGCGTGGCGCCGGGCAGGGTGTTCATCCCCTGGACGCCGGCGAACGGCGCGAACACGTCCGAGAACGTCGTGCGCCACAGGAAGTCGGCCTCGCACATGCGGTCCGCCAGGCACGGGTCCAGGCGCGCGGAGACGGCCGTCACCCACCCCTGGAGCCCCGGGTGGTGGCCCGGCTCGGACAGCGCGTGCAGCGCCATGCCGAGCTCGGCCAGGGGGGAGGGCACGACGTGAATGCGCTCCTGGGTCAGCCCGGTGATGTCGATGCGCACGCTCATGGCCCCATGGTGCACCGTGCCACCGACAGCGCGGCCGTCGATTGACGGTGCACGTCAATCGACGCGACGCCGGCGGGGCGGCGGGAGCAAGCTGTGGTCATCGGAAAACGCGGCAGCGTCGCCGCGACCGACGCCCCGTACGGACGGGGAGCCGCCGCGTTCCGAGGACGGGGGCCGACGACGAGGAGCCGCCCCGCCACCCGGCGGGCCCGCGCTCCCCGACCGACAGCCGCCAACCCGCATCCGACCATCCCCTCCGGCACCCCCAGCCCATCGATGTCCGTTAAGTACCATTTATTACGAGAGGTGTTCCGCCATGAGCGTCACCCAGCAGTACCTCCTCGACGCCTACCGCGCCGCCCAGCACGGCGCCCCGACGCCGCCCGCCCCCGGCCAGGGCGACTGGCAGGCCGTCCGCGAGGTCCGCGACTACGGACGCTTCCGTGCCGTGGTGGCGGAACGCCCCGCCCACGGCCGGTTCCGTGCCGCCCTGGCCCGGCTCGCGCACGGCGGCCGGCTCAACGGGGGAGCCGGCGCACGAACTCCGCGACCGCTTCCTTGACGTCGTCGGCCGTCCACGCCAGGCCCTCCTCGGTCACGGTGACCTCCGTGACCGAGAGGCCGGGCGGGCCGTCCGGGAACCAGCGCCCGAAGAGCAGCGTGCCGGTCTCCTCGGCCTGCGCCACGGAGGCCTCGTCCAGCACCTCCGGCGCGTACGGCAGCCACACCTGGAACTGATGGGTGTGCGGGCGCTCGGGGTGGACGCGCGAGAAGGGCACCCCGGCCGCCGCGAACCCCTCGTGCAGCGCCTCGGCGACCACGCGCGCGTGGGCCACGTACCCGGGCAGCCGGGGCAGCCCGTGCTTCAGGCCGAGCAGCGCGGAGACCGCCGTGGGGAACTGCTGGAACACCTGCCCCCCGTAGCGGTGGCGCCACACCCTGGCCTCCGCCACGAGCGCGCGCGGACCGGCCAGCGCGGCGCCGCCCAGCCCTTCGAGGGACTTGTAGAACGACACGTACACCGAGTCGGCGAGCCCGGCGATCTCGTCGAGGCCGCGCCCGAAGTGGTCCGTGCACTCCCACAGACGGGCGCCGTCGAAGTGCACGACGGCGTCCCGTTCGCGGGCCGCCGCCACGACCGCCGTCAGCTCCTCCCACTCCGGCAGGACGTAACCGACGTCCCGGAGGGGCAGTTCGAGCATCAGCGCCCCGAAGGGCTCCTCGAAGTCCCGCACCTCGTCCGCCGTCGGCAGCCGCGGCTCGCCCGTCGGGTGCACCGTCCGCAACCCGCTGAGCACGGAGAAGGCGCCGCCCTCGTGGAGTTCGGGGTGCGCCTTCGGGTGCAGCGCCACGGTGGCGTTCCCGGTACGGCCCGCCCAGCAGCGCAGCGCGACCTGCTGCGCCATGGTGCCGGTCGGGAAGAACGCCGCGTCCTGCGTGCCGAGCAGCCGCGCGACCTCGGCCTCCAGGGCGGCCACGACGGAGTCGCCGTACAGGTCGGCGGGCTCGTCCGGGCCGACGACCTCGGGGGCGGCGGCCGCCAGGGCCGAGAGGCGCTCGGTCAGCGGGATGTGGACGGCGGCGCGGTGCAGGGTGCGGGCCGCGCCCCGGTGGGCGGCGCGGCGCCGGTCCGACGGGAGCCGTTCCGGTGGCTCGGACCGCTCTTCGACTGCGCTGTGGGAGGGCATCCTCAGAGCATGGACCGCCCGCGGCCTCCGGTCATACGAATACCCCCAGCCTGTGGACAGCGGCAGACGCGGCGCCGACCGATCGCGTTAACATGACGAGAAATCGTCCGGTACCCCGAGCGGACTGGAACGGAAGGCGCCGCAGCGTGAACGCATCGCATCAGCCAGACCCGCGGGACCGCCCCGCGAGGCTCACCGTGGGAGTCGTGGGAGCGGGCCGGGTCGGCCCCGCCCTCGCCGCGGCGCTGCAGCTCGCCGGGCACCGCCCGGTGGCCGCGTCCGGGGTCTCCGACAGTTCCGTACGACGAGCCGCCGCCCTGCTTCCCGACGTGCCCCTCGTCCCGCCCGCCGAGGTCCTGGACCGCGCCGACCTGGTCCTCCTGACCGTCCCCGACGACGCGCTGCCCGGCCTCGTCGAGGGCCTCGCCGAGACCGGCGCCGTCCGCCCCGGCCAGCTCCTCGTGCACACCTCCGGGCGGTACGGCACCCAGGTCCTCGACCCCGCCCTGCGCGCCGGCGCCCTGCCGCTCGCGCTGCACCCCGCCATGACGTTCACCGGCACCGCCGTCGACGTCCAGCGCCTCGCCGGCTGCTCCTTCGGCGTCACCGCGCCCGAGGAACTGCGGCTCGCCGCCGAGGCGCTGGTCATCGAGATGGGCGGCGAACCCGAGTGGATCGCCGAGGAGAAGCGCCCGCTCTACCACGCGGCCCTCGCCCTGGGCGCGAACCACCTGGTCACACTGGTCGCCGAGTCCATGGACCTGCTCCGGGACGCCGGCGTCACCGCCCCGGACCGGATGCTCGGCCCGCTGCTCGGCGCCGCCCTCGACAACGCCCTGCGCTCCGGCGACGCCGCCCTCACCGGCCCCGTCGCGCGCGGCGACGCCGGTACCGTCGCCGCGCATGTCGCGGAGTTGCGCAAGCACGCCCCGCAGACCGTCGCCGGCTATCTCGCGATGGCCCGCGCCACCGCCGACCGCGCCCTCGCCCACGGCCTGCTCAAGCCGGAGCTCGCCGAGGACCTCCTCGGCGTCCTCGCCCACGGCGCGGCCGGCACCGGCGGCACCGAAGGGGGAGACCGATGAGCACCGGCCCGACGCGCCCCGACCCGATGAGCGTCGACCTGCTGCACACCGCCGCGGCCCTCCGCACACGCGCGCGTGCGGGCCGCCGGGCCGTCGTCATGACCATGGGCGCCCTGCACGACGGACACGCCTCGCTGATCCGCGCCGCCCGCCGCGCCGCGGGCCCCGAGGGCGAGGTCGTCGTCACCGTCTTCGTGAACCCCCTGCAGTTCGGGGCGGGCGAGGACCTCGACCGCTACCCCCGCACCCTCGAAGCCGACGTCAAGATCGCCGAACAGGCGGGCGCGGACGTCGTGTTCGCCCCCGCCGTGGACGAGGTCTACCCCGGCGGCGAGCCCCAGGTCCGCATCACCGCGGGCCCCATGGGCACCGTCCTGGAGGGCGCCACCCGGCCCGGCCACTTCGACGGCATGCTCACCGTCGTCGCCAAGCTGCTGCACCTGACCGCGCCCGACGTTGCCCTGTTCGGGCAGAAGGACGCCCAGCAGCTCGCCCTGATCCGCCGCATGGCCCGCGACCTGAACTTCCCCGCGGAGATCGTCGGCGTCCCCACCGTCCGCGAGGACGACGGCCTGGCCCTCTCCAGCCGCAACCGCTACCTCTCCCCGGACGAGCGGCGCACCGCCCTCGCCCTCTCCCAGGCCCTCTTCGCCGGCCGCGACCGGCACGCCGCACAGGAGGCCCTGCGCGCGCGTGCCGCGAGCGCCCCCGCCACGCGCGCGCGTGCCGTCGCCCTCAGCGAGATCGGCGAGTCCCGCGCGGCGGCCGACGCGCACGCGGTGGCGTACTCCGCGGAGCCCTCCGCGTCCGCGGGACCCGCCGCCGTCGTCGCGGCCGCCCGCCTCGTCCTGGACGACGCGGCCCGCCTGAGCCCCCCGCTGGAGCTGGACTACGTGGCGCTGGTGGACCCCGCCGACTTCACCGAGGTCCGCCCCGGCCACCAGGGCGAGGCCGTCCTCGCCGTCGCCGCCCGGGTCGGCTCGACGCGACTGATCGACAACATCCCGCTGACGTTCGGAGCCGCCGTATGAGCGCGCGCCACCCGCGACCGAGCACAGCGTCCGTACGGTTGAACGGAGTCCCCGCATGAGCGCCACCGGCATACGGCTGTACGCACCCGCCCCCGGTTGGTCCCTCGACGCCGACGTCGTGGTCGTCGGCTCCGGAGTGGCCGGTCTGACGGCCGCCCTGCGCGCCTCGGCGGCCGGCCTGAAGACCGTCGTGGTGACCAAGGCCCGCCTCGACGACGGCTCCACCCGCTGGGCGCAGGGCGGCGTCGCCGCGGCGCTCGGCGAGGGCGACACCCCCGAACAGCACCTGGACGACACGCTCGTGGCGGGCGCGGGCCTGTGCGACGAGGAGGCCGTGCGCACCCTCGTCACCGAGGGCCCCGGCGCCGTACGCCGCCTCATGGAGACCGGCGCCCACTTCGACCGGGACGACGAAGGCGTCATCGAGCTGGCCCGCGAGGGCGGCCACCACCGCCGCCGCATCGTGCACGCCGGCGGCGACGCGACCGGTGCGGAGATCTCCCGCGCCCTGGTCGAGGCGGTCCGCGCGCGCGGCATACCGACCGTCGAGAACGCCCTCGTCCTCGACCTCCTGACCGACGCCGAGGGCCGCACCGCCGGCGTCTCCCTGCACGTCATGGGGGAGGGGCAGCACGACGGCGTGGGCGCCGTCCACGCCCCCGCGGTGGTCCTCGCGACCGGCGGCATGGGCCAGGTCTTCTCGGCGACGACCAACCCCTCCGTCTCCACCGGCGACGGCGTCGCGCTCGCCCTGCGGGCCGGCGCCGAGGTCTCCGACCTGGAGTTCGTGCAGTTCCACCCCACGGTGCTCTTCCTCGGCGCGGACGCCGAGGGCCAGCAGCCGCTGGTCTCCGAAGCCGTCCGGGGCGAGGGCGCCCACCTCGTGGACGCCGACGGCGTGCGCTTCATGGTCGGACAGCACGAGCTGGCCGAGCTCGCGCCGCGCGACGTCGTCGCCAAGGGCATCACGCGCCGCATGCTCGACAAGGGCACCGACCACATGTACCTGGACGCCCGGCACTTCGGGGCCGACATGTGGCGCAGCCGCTTCCCGACGATCCTCGCCGCCTGCCGCGCCCACGGCATCGACCCGGTCACCGAGCCGGTCCCGATCGCCCCCGCCGCGCACTACGCCTCCGGAGGCGTCCGCACCGACCGGCACGGCCGCACCACCGTCCCCGGCCTGTACGCCTGCGGAGAGGTCGCCTGCACCGGCGTCCACGGCGCCAACCGGCTCGCCTCCAACTCCCTGCTGGAAGGCCTGGTCTACGCCGAGCGCATCGCCGACGACATCGTCGCGCGGCACGCGGAGCACACCCTCCACGCGCGCGTGCCCGCCCCGGTCACCCAGCCCGAGACGCCCACGCACCCGCTGCTGCCGTCCGAGGCCCGCTTCGCCATCCAGCGCGTCATGACCGAGGGCGCCGGCGTCCTGCGCTCCGCGGAGTCCCTCACCGAAGCCGCGGCCCAGCTGACCCGCATCCACGCCGAGGCCGCAGGCGCCCTCGCCGAACACGGCAAGACCGCCGAGCCCGGCGTGGACACCTGGGAGGCCACCAACCTCCTCTGCGTCGCGCGGGTCCTGGTGGCCGCGGCCCAGCGGCGCGAGGAGACGCGCGGCTGCCACTGGCGCCAGGACCACGCCGACCGCGACGACACCGCCTGGCGGCGCCACATCGTCGTACGCCTGAATCCGGACCGGACGCTGGCGGCGCACACCACCGAGACCCACGACTTCCCTCCGACCCGTCCCAGTCCCCAGGAGCAGTGACCGTGAGCACCCCCGACGACCTCCCCCTCGCCAGCCCCTCAGCCGCGGGCGGTGGCTGCGGCGATGCCTGCGGCTGCGGCGGCGGTGACGAAGCGTTCGACCCCCTGGAGTGCGGCCTCGACCCCGCTCTCGCGCTGCTCCTGACCGAGGCGGGCCTCGACCCGCTGCAGATCGAGGACATCGCGCACATGGCCATCGAGGAGGACCTGGCCGGCGGCGTGGACGTCACCACGGACGCGACCATCCCCGAGGACGCCGTCGCCACCGCGGACTTCGCCGCGCGCGAGGCCGGCACGGTGGCGGGCCTGCGCGTCGCCGAGGCGGTCCTCTCCGTGGTCTGCGAAGAGGAGTTCGAGGTCGAGCGGCACGTCGAGGACGGCGACCGCGTCGAGCCCGGCGACGTCCTGCTGAGCGTCACCACCCGCACCCGCGACCTGCTCACCGCCGAGCGCAGCGCGCTGAACCTGCTGTGCCGCCTGTCGGGCATCGCGACCGCCACGCGCGCGTGGGCGGACGCGCTGGAGGGCACGAAGGCGAAGGTCCGCGACACCCGCAAGACGACGCCCGGCTACCGCGCCCTGGAGAAGTACGCGGTGCGCATGGGCGGCGGCGTCAACCACCGCATGTCGCTCTCCGACGCGGCTCTGGTGAAGGACAACCACGTGGTCGCCGCGGGCGGCGTGGCCGAGGCCTTCAAGGCCGTACGGGAGCAGTTCCCGGGCCTCGCCATCGAGGTCGAGGTCGACACGCTGCACCAGCTGCGCGAGGTCGTCGACGCGGGCGCCGACCTGATCCTCCTGGACAACTTCACGCCGGGCGAGACCGAGGAGGCGGTCGCCATCGTGGCGGGCCGCGCGTTCCTCGAATCCTCCGGCCGCCTCACCCTGGAGAACGCCCGGGCGTACGCGGAGCGGGGCGTCGACTACCTCGCGGTCGGCGCGCTCACGCACTCCTCCCCGATCCTCGACATCGGCCTCGACCTGCGGGAAGCGGTGCGGGACTGATGCTCCTCACCATCGACGTCGGCAACACCCACACCGTCCTCGGCCTCTTCGACGGCGAGGACATCGTCGAGCACTGGCGCATCTCCACCGACGCCCGTCGCACGGCCGACGAACTCGCCGTCCTGCTCCAGGGCCTGATGGGCATGCACCCGCTGCTCGGCGACGAGCTGGGCGACGGCATCGACGGCATCGCGATCTGTTCGACGGTCCCCTCCGTCCTGCACGAGCTGCGCGAGGTCACCCGCAGGTACTACGGGGACGTCCCCGCGGTCCTGGTCGAGCCGGGCATCAAGACCGGCGTCCCGATCCTCATGGACAACCCCAAGGAGGTCGGCGCCGACCGCATCATCAACGCGGTCGCGGCGGTCGAGCTCTACGGCGGCCCCGCGATCGTCGTCGACTTCGGCACCGCGACGACCTTCGACGCGGTCTCCGCGCGCGGGGAGTACGCGGGCGGCGTCATCGCCCCCGGCATCGAGATCTCCGTGGAGGCCCTCGGCGTACGGGGCGCGCAGCTCCGCAAGATCGAGCTGGCCCGGCCGCGCAGCGTCATCGGCAAGAACACCGTGGAGGCCATGCAGGCGGGCATCCTGTACGGCTTCGCGGGCCAGGTCGACGGGGTCGTGAATCGCATGGCGCGCGAACTCGCGGGCGCGGGCGGCGATCCGGACGACGTGACGGTGATCGCGACGGGCGGTCTGGCCCCGATGGTGCTCGGCGAGGCGACCGTCATCGACGAGCACGAACCATGGCTGACGCTGATCGGTCTCCGCCTCGTCTACGAGCGGAACATCGCCCGTTCCTGACCGATTGCTGCTGCCCTCGTGTGCATTACCCTCCGCCTTCTGCAAGAGTCTGCGCAGGGACGGGGGCTAGGGCGGGTAGGGCGGGCTGGGGCGGATGAGGCGCAAGAGACGTTTTGTGGTGGCGGCCGCGTGGACGGCGGTGTCCGCGGCCCCGCCGCACGCCCCGGCCCTGGCAGGGGCGGGCGCGGGCATCCTGCCGTGGCTGGCGGTCGCGGCGGTGGCAGCGCTGGGCATAGGAGCGGTGACCTACGCCTTGCTACGCCGCCGCGCGGACTAGGACGCCACGAAACCCCGGCCGCCCCGGGGCATGAAGAGGGCGGGCGGGTGGGGAGAAGCCCGCGCAGCGGGCACGCGCCGCGAGTAAAGCGCAGGCCCAACAGGAGACCGCCCCGCACCCTCCACGAGGTCATCGAGCCCGCCCGGGGGTGAAGAGGGCGGGCGGGGAAAAGCCCGCGAAGCGGGCACGCGGCGCGAATAAGGCGCAGGCCCAGAAGTAGCCACCCCAGCGAAGACGCCACGCACTGGCGTTAAGCCGATTTTGTCCAGTTTGCGCGTATCGTCAGTCCATGCCCACGCCATACGGATCCCGAGGCGGCATGGCCTTCAGCGCGGAGGAGCTGCGTGTGCTCCGTCGCGCCCTGGCCCTCGCCCTGCACCCCAGCCCCGCCGCGGACGAGGACGTCCAGGACTGTCTGCGTCTCGCCGAATCGGTCGACGAAGCGGTGCGCGAGGGCGCCCGGCTGCGCGCCTTCCTCGTGGCCGACCTCGCCCGGTACCGCGCGGCACTGCCCGGCACCGCATCCGGCTACCTCGGACTCCTCGACGACGTCCTCGCCACCGGCTACCTGCCCGGCGCGGACGACCTCGCGGCGCTGCGCGCCCTGCGCGGCAACCCGGTCGCCGCCGTCCTCCTCGACCGCTGCCGCGCCCTGGCCGAACGGTCCGTGCGCGCCCGTCTCGCGGGCCGCGCCGTCCCCGTGGCCGAGCGCGCCGCGATCCCCGCCCCCGCCACCCGTACCCGCACCCGCCTGCTCGCCCTGCCCGGCGGCCTGCACGCGTCCGCCACCGCCGCCGCCCCCGACGCCCCCTACGCCTCCGACGCGGCGGACCCCGCGGCCCCCCGGCCCAAGACGCCCGCCGAACGCCGTCCGGCCCCCACCCCCGCGCCGCCCCGCCCGGTCCCCACCCCTGCGGAGGTCTTCCCGCCGAAGCGCCGCCCAGAGGCGCCCGCGGCCCCGCCGCACCAGCTCGCCGCGGGCTAGCTACCCTGGGGGCATGGACTACGTCTCCGCGCTCGTGCCCCCGGTAGTGATGGCCGTGTTCTTCACCTGGCTCATCGTGACGATCGTGAAGTCCCAGGGCGGCGCCAACAAGACCAAGGAGGACGCGGCCGTCGACGCCGCGATCTCCCGCGCCGAAGCCGTCCACCAGAGCCCGAAGACCAACGGGGCCTGACCGGCGCCGCACCCCGGCCGGCCCGCCCCTCACCGGCGTACGACTCATGCGTTTCGAGTCGTACGCCCTTTTTGTTGCAGAATTAGGGGTACGCCACGTCCCTCATACATCACGCCAATAGTGACGTCTCCCACTATTGTTCTGCTGTGCCTCGTCCATTGGGAGAACTCGAAGACTCTGTCATGACGCGGGTGTGGAAGTGGAACCGCCCCGTGACCGTTCGGGAAGTCCTGGAAGACCTTCAGCAGGAACGCTCCATCGCGTACACGACCGTCATGACCGTTTTGGACAATCTCCATCAGAAGGGCTGGGTGCGCCGCGAAGCGGAAGGTCGCGCCTATCGATATGAGGCGGTCTCCACGCGCGCCGCCTACGCAGCCGCACTGATGAACGAAGCCTGGTCCCGGAGCGACAACCCCGCGGCCGCTCTCGTCGCCTTCTTCGGCATGATGTCGGAGGAACAGCGCGAAGCGCTGAGCGACGCGATGCGTATCGTCCAAGGCCCGGAGAACCCCGGCTCGGCGGAGCGCGCCGCAGAGCGATAGCGTCCGCTCATGCCAGCAGAGGTCCCCGGACGCAACGAACGCAACGAACGCAACGAACTCAGCGAACTCAGCGCAAAAGCGGTCTCCGTCCGCAGGGCGCGAACCTCCGATGTGCCGGCCGTGCGCCGGCTCCTCGACTCCTACGTCCGCGAGCGCATCCTCCTGGACAAAGCGACGGTGACCCTTTACGAGGACATCCAGGAGTTCTGGGTGGCGGAACGCGACGACAACGCGGAGTTGGTCGGCTGCGGCGCTCTGCACGTGATGTGGGAAGACCTCGCGGAAGTCCGCACCCTCGCCGTGAACCCGGAGGTCAAGGGGGCCGGAGTGGGACATCAACTGTTGGGCAAGTTGCTCCAGACCGCGGGCTGGCTCGGCGTCCGCAAGGTTTTCTGTCTCACCTTCGAAGTCGACTTCTTCGCGAAGCACGGCTTCGTGGAGATCGGCGAGACTCCGGTCGACGGAGATGTCTACAGCGAGCTCCTGCGTTCCTATGACGAGGGCGTCGCGGAGTTCCTCGGCCTCGAACGAGTGAAACCGAACACCTTGGGCAACAGCCGGATGCTTCTGCATCTGTGATCGCCGCGGCGGGAAGCGTGACGGAACAGTGAACGGGGCAAGGACGGAACACGGGTATTCCTGGCGGCAGCCTGCCCCGGTGCCCTATGTCCGAAACGCGCACGTTTCCGGGCTTCCCGGGGTCCCCGGTCTCTCCCAGGGGTTTGTGTTTTTCCGGCAAAAGCGGTTTGCTTTCCGACGTACTGCAGTACTGCATATAACAAGGGGCCGAGGAATCGGCGGCGTGTGCCGCGCGGCCCGGCCCCACAGTTATCGATGAAAGGAAATCCGGTGGCACAGAAGGTTCAGGTCCTTCTTGTCGACGACCTCGACGGTGGCGAGGCAGACGAGACCGTGACGTTCGCGCTGGACGGCAAGTCCTACGAGATCGACCTCACCACGGCCAACGCGGACAAGCTCCGAGGCGCCCTCGAGGACTTCGTCAAGGCCGGTCGGCGCACCGGAGGCCGTGGCTCGGGCGGCCGCGGCAAGGCCCGTGCGGCCGCGTCCAGCGGCAGCCAGGACACCGCCGCGATCCGCGCCTGGGCGAAGGAGAACGGTTTCGAGGTCAACGACCGCGGCCGTGTCCCCGCCTCCATTCGCGAGGCCTACGAGAAGGCCAACGGCTGACGGCTGCGGCGCCGCAGCCGGACCCGGTGGCAGTTCGTCGCCGCCGTGTCCACCAGCCGTACGAGACCGGAGCCCACGGCGGGGTCGCTGCGGAGCGCGGTGCCGCTCCCCGCGGTCGCGGGCAGGGACACCGGCGCAGGCAGCGTCGGCTCCACCTCACAGCCGGGCTCCGGGGGTCGCAGCCAGACGGCGGCCCCCCGCGAGCCGGACCACCCCGGGGGCGTGGGCGCGTCGATCCGCCCGCCCGCCCCGATCGCGGTGAGGCCGAGCGGGATGCCTCCCCACTCCAGCCAGTCGAGCAGCCCCGGCAGCTCGTCCGCGCTTCCCGCGCCGACCAGGAGCCACATCGTTGCCCCGCGCAGCGCCACCGGAGCCTTCGGCCCGAGGTGCCGCAGCGCCGCGAAGCCCGCCTCCGCGGGCAGCTGCAGGACGTCGAAGCGCAGCCCCGTCACCAGACGCACCGGGCCGGGCCCGGGGGCGGTCGCCCAGCCGAGCTCGTTCTCGTACCACCGCCGCACCGGATCGTTCCGCTCGGCCGGCATACGGGGCTGAGGAACTGTGGGAGCCATGTCGGAGAAACAGCCCGCGAGGCACCGGAGTTACGGAAGGTAGCGGTCTGAACGCGTTACGCGTCCGAAAAGGGGGCGTAAGGGGGTACCCGGCGGCGCAAGGGTGTTCGCCCGTAGCTGAGGGAACCGGGGCGCGCCGCATGGAGTGTCAGGTCTGACGGGTAAGACATCCCTAGTGGGAAGGGGCGACACGCGGTCCGCGGCACCTCACGTTCGCCATCGGCGTAGTGATGGTGGGGGTAACTGCCTGGCCTGCGGGAACATCGTCTCGCACCATCGGGTTGGAGCAGTTGTCGGCGTTCGAGGTCAGGACTTCCCCTGCGAAGGGGGCCCGGTGTCGGCAGTTGGAATGAGCGGTCCCCGCTTGCGGGACTAAGCTGCGGAAGGACAGGGAGGGGACCGACCCCTTACTGCCTGACCGCTCTGAGGAGCGATTAACGATGTTCGAGAGGTTCACCGACCGCGCGCGGCGGGTTGTCGTCCTGGCTCAGGAAGAAGCCCGGATGCTCAACCACAACTACATCGGCACCGAGCACATCCTCCTGGGCTTGATCCACGAGGGCGAGGGTGTCGCCGCTAAGGCCCTGGAGAGCCTCGGGATTTCGCTCGAGGCGGTCCGCCAGCAGGTGGAGGAGATCATCGGGCAGGGCCAGCAGGCTCCGTCCGGCCACATCCCCTTCACCCCCCGTGCCAAGAAGGTCCTGGAGCTGTCGCTCCGCGAGGCCCTTCAGCTGGGCCACAACTACATCGGCACGGAGCACATCCTGCTCGGCCTGATCCGCGAGGGCGAGGGCGTCGCCGCCCAGGTCCTGGTCAAGCTGGGCGCCGATCTCAACCGGGTGCGGCAGCAGGTCATCCAGCTGCTCTCCGGCTACCAGGGCAAGGAGACCGCCACCGCCGGCGGTCCTGCCGAGGGCACGCCCTCCACGTCCCTGGTCCTCGACCAGTTCGGCCGGAACCTCACCCAGGCCGCTCGTGAGTCCAAGCTCGACCCGGTCATCGGGCGCGAGAAGGAGATCGAGCGGGTCATGCAGGTGCTGTCCCGCCGTACGAAGAACAACCCGGTCCTCATCGGTGAGCCCGGCGTCGGCAAGACCGCCGTCGTCGAGGGCCTCGCCCAGGCCATCGTCAAGGGCGAGGTGCCCGAGACCCTCAAGGACAAGCACCTCTACACCCTCGACCTCGGTGCCCTGGTCGCCGGTTCCCGCTACCGCGGTGACTTCGAGGAGCGCCTCAAGAAGGTCCTCAAGGAGATCCGCACCCGCGGCGACATCATCCTGTTCATCGACGAGCTGCACACGCTCGTGGGTGCGGGTGCCGCCGAGGGCGCCATCGACGCGGCTTCCATCCTGAAGCCGATGCTGGCCCGCGGTGAGCTCCAGACCATCGGCGCCACCACGCTCGACGAGTACCGCAAGCACCTGGAGAAGGACGCGGCCCTCGAGCGCCGCTTCCAGCCCATCCAGGTCGCGGAGCCGTCGCTGCCGCACACCATCGAGATCCTCAAGGGTCTGCGCGACCGTTACGAGGCCCACCACCGGGTCTCCATCACGGACGAGGCGCTGGTCCAGGCCGCCACCCTGGCCGACCGGTACATCTCGGACCGCTTCCTGCCGGACAAGGCGATCGACCTGATCGACGAGGCCGGTTCCCGGATGCGCATCCGCCGGATGACCGCGCCGCCGGACCTCCGCGAGTTCGACGAGAAGATCGCGGGCGTGCGCCGCGACAAGGAGTCGGCCATCGACTCCCAGGACTTCGAGAAGGCGGCTTCTCTCCGTGACAAGGAGAAGCAGCTGCTCGCCGCGAAGGCCAAGCGCGAGAAGGAGTGGAAGGCCGGCGACATGGACGTCGTCGCCGAGGTCGACGGCGAGCTGATCGCCGAGGTCCTCGCGACTGCCACCGGCATCCCGGTCTTCAAGCTGACCGAGGAGGAGTCCTCGCGTCTGCTGCGCATGGAGGACGAGCTCCACAAGCGCGTCATCGGCCAGAAGGACGCCGTCAAGGCGCTCTCGAAGGCGATCCGGCGTACGCGTGCGGGCCTCAAGGACCCCAAGCGCCCCGGTGGCTCGTTCATCTTCGCCGGCCCGTCCGGTGTCGGTAAGACCGAGCTCTCGAAGGCGCTCGCCGAGTTCCTCTTCGGCGACGAGGACGCGCTGATCTCCCTCGACATGTCGGAGTTCAGCGAGAAGCACACGGTCTCGCGTCTCTTCGGTTCGCCCCCCGGTTACGTGGGGTACGAAGAGGGCGGCCAGCTGACCGAGAAGGTCCGCCGCAAGCCGTTCTCCGTCGTCCTCTTCGACGAGGTGGAGAAGGCCCACCCGGACATCTTCAACTCGCTCCTGCAGATCCTGGAGGACGGTCGCCTGACCGACTCCCAGGGCCGCGTCGTGGACTTCAAGAACACGGTCATCATCATGACGACCAACCTTGGAACCCGTGACATC
This sequence comes from Streptomyces sp. NPDC041122, assembly GCF_055592445.1. Lineage (NCBI taxonomy): Bacteria > Bacillati > Actinomycetota > Actinomycetes > Kitasatosporales > Streptomycetaceae > Streptomyces > Streptomyces sp. NPDC041122. The sequence continues at coordinate 758,030 of NZ_JBVIYQ010000003.1, forward strand.
TCCAAGGGCTTCAACCTGGGCTTCGCGGCCCAGGGCGACACGAAGTCCAACTACGAGCGGATGAAGAACAAGGTCAGCGACGAGCTGAAGCAGCACTTCCGCCCGGAGTTCCTGAACCGCGTGGACGACGTCGTCGTCTTCCCGCAGCTCAGCCAGGACGACATCCTCCAGATCGTCGACCTGATGATCACCAAGGTGGACGAGCGCCTGAAGGACCGGGACATGGGCATCGAGCTCTCCCAGTCCGCGAAGGAGCTGCTCGCCAAGAAGGGCTACGACCCGGTGCTCGGCGCGCGTCCGCTGCGGCGCACGATCCAGCGCGAGGTCGAGGACACCCTCTCCGAGAAGATTCTCTTCGGCGAGCTGCGCCCCGGCCACATCGTGGTCGTCGACACGGAGGGCGAGGGCGACACCGCCACGTTCACCTTCCGTGGCGAGGAGAAGGCGGCGCTGCCCGACGTGCCGCCGATCGAGTCGGCCGCGGGTGGCGGCGCGGGCCCGAATCTGAGCAAGGAGGCGTAGCCCCGCGGGGTTCACGTTTCAAGGGGGCTGCCCCGGACCACTTCGTATGGTCCGGGGCAGCCCCTTTTTTGCTGACGTGGCGTGGGCGCGGGGCGATTGTGCAACGGGCTGTTGCACAATCGCGCAGCGTGCCTTTACACGGGGCCGGTTGGTGTCGCGCACCGAACGTGCGGCCGGAGCGTGCGTATGAGGGCCGCCAGGGCCTTGCGGGTCGGGGTGAGGGTGGTCGTGGGGTCGTCGCTCTCCTGGAGGCGGATCCGGTCGTCGGGGTCGACGGCGGCTACGTAGACACAGTTCGCCTGATCTCCGCTGAAGGAGGACTTCTGCCAGTCCGGCGTGCTCATGCTTGCGCTCCCAGAAGGGTGTACAGGATGTGTTGGACAAGGCCCAGCGAATCGCGTGCCCCGTGCTTGACGGGGATCACCGTTGCGTCGATGGGCGGGAGTGCGGCTGCGCCGAGCCGATCGAATTGGTGGCGGTACTTGGTGACGGTGGCTTGACCGTGGAGGAACATCGACTGTGCGGGATGCTCCATCAGAACGGTCTCCAGCGCGCCGCCGTGCGAGGCGATGTGGCAGAACGGGGTGGTGAGTGCCGATACGGCGACGGCCGAGAAGGGCACGATCTGGATGGTCACGTGCGGGAGTTCGGCCAGCTCCACCAGCTTGAGCAGTTGCTGGTGCATGACCTGCGCGCCACCGAACCGCATGTGGAGGGCAGCTTCGTGGATGACGGCGTGGATGTGGGGCGGACGGTCGTCGACAAGCACACGTTGGCGTGCCAGACGGAAACGTACAGCGGTCTCGACCTCTGCCGTCGAGGTGACGGTGTCGCTCGCGTCGAAGATGGCGCGCGTGTAGCCCGCCACTTGGAAGAGGCCCGGCAGGAACAGCGACTCGTACGAGCGGAGCTGCACGGCCTCGGACTCCAGCTCTGCCAGATCAACCGCTGGAGCTGGTAGTTGGGACTTGTAGCTGGTCCACCAGCCCTTGCCTGTCGCCTGTCCGAGTCTCACCAGCGCGTCCACATAGGGTGAACTAGTAACCCCGTATGCCTGGCACAAGGTGCGGATGCGCTCGGCGGAGATCGGCGTGCGGCCGTTCTCCGCATGGGTCAGATGCACCCTGCCCATCCCGATCACCTCACCGGCTGCTTGCACGGTGAAGCCGCTGTCCTCGCGCAACCTCCGGAGCTCGACTCCGAGTCGGAGCTGCCGCTCGGTCGGAGCTGTTCGCAGTGCCAACGCTGTCTCTCTTCTCGAAGGTGGGGTCAGTTTGCCCGGCCGGGGCATCCGGGTCCACCAAAGAGGGCAACCAGGTTGAACAAGTAAGCCCTTCATCGCTACCTTGGGTACGGCGACGCTCACGCACCGAAGCCGGAGGCCTCGCTGTCGACGCAGTAACACCGCCATGCCCGCCCGCAGAAGCGCACCGCCCATACCAACTCCCCGTGCCGGAAGCGGAGTTGCCCGCGAGGGGTGGTAGGCCACTGCGGTCGGGTCGTGGGGGTCGGTCCATCCGTCGAAGCAGCGACCCAACGCCATGGAGGCGTCCGATGGGCGTACCCGAAAGCCCCTGCGCGGTCATCCCGCGCGAACCCGAACTCCCCCAGACCTACACCCTGTTCACCCCGGGCGGAGCCCAATGCGCCAAGGTCTGCCGGGACTTCGTGCGCGGCACCCTGGAGACCCTCGGTCTCGGTCACCTCGGTGACGCCGCCGCACTCTGCACCTCCGAGCTGGTGACCAACGTGCACCGGCACGCCAGGGGTGACGTCCACCTGCGGGCGGCCGTCGCCGAGACCCACGTACGGATCGCCGTCTACGACGGGAGTGAGCGGCTGCCCGCGCCCAGGCGGGCCCGCGCCGGGGACGACGGCGGGCGTGGGCTCTTCCTCGTGGCCGCGCTGTCGGACCTGTGCGGCGTGACTCCCGTCGGTGCCGGCAAGGGCGTGTGGTTCCAGCTCAACCGGTGACGGGGCGGCGGCGACGGGGCCGCGGTGCCGTGCCCGGCGTCACATTCGCGGCCCGTGGATCTTCCGCGCCGGTGACATGGCGCACAGGACCTACGTCACGTACTAGACGGAATAGTCGACCTCGGGGGAGGTGCGTTCGGGACCTTCGGCCCGCACCCTCCGGGACCTCCGTCGCGCCCCCGTGGGGCCGGTCCGCGCGGGGTGCGGTCGGGAGCTCGGGGGTCGCCCGACGTGCGGGTAAACCAGGGTCGGGGCCGAACATGCCCGTTTCCTGGCAAGGGGGAATTGTCCGGATTTCAGAGGCTCAAGGGGACTAAATGCTGCCGCCCCGCTACGGCTCCGGGTAGTAGAAGGGGGGTTTGAGCATCCGTGGGGACCGGGGTTACCAAGGGATGGCCGACCCGGTGAAGCGCGGTCCACGGGGACGTGGGTGACCCACCCGCCCCCTCCGCCCGCCGGGTCCGTTCATGCCCCCCTCGGTCGTCGCGTCAGGCGTCGCCGTCGTACACCCCGGAGGACATCCTCATGCTCAAGCGCACCCAGACCCCCCGTTCCTCGTTCCTCGGTACCCGCGTGGCCGTGCTCGCCCTCGGCGTCGGCGCGTCGGCGGTCCTCGGCGGCGGGGTCTCGGTCGCCGCGGGTGAGGCGCAGGGCGGCGGCGCGCTGCCCGGCGTCACCGTGAACTCGGTCAAGGCGCAGGCCGACGCGCAGGCGAAGAAGGCCGAGGCGCAGGCCAAGAAGGCCGCCGACGTCAAGAAGGCCGCTGCCGCCAAGGCCGCCGCCTGGGTCGACCCGGTCAGCAACTACACGCTCTCCGCCAAGTTCGGCCTCGGCGGCACCATGTGGTCGAGCAAGCACTCCGGCCAGGACTTCGCCGTGCCGGTCGGCACCCCGGTCGCCTCCGTGCACGGCGGCACCGTCGTCAAGGCCGGCCCCGTCGGCGCCGGTGACGGCCCCGCGTACGGCAACGCCGTCGTGATCAAGCACAGCAACGGCACGTTCTCCCAGTACGCGCACCTCTCCCGGATCGACGTCCGGGTGGGTCAGACCGTCGGCACCGGCCAGCACATCGCCCAGTCGGGCAACACCGGCAACTCCAGCGGTCCCCACCTGCACTTCGAGATCCGCACCAACCCGAACTACGGCTCGGCCGTCGACCCGGTCGCCTTCCTCCACTCGGTGGGCGTGAAGGTCTGACCCGTACCTCCGCAGCCGGTGATCAGGCGCCCGTGTGCGCCCGTGTCACCAGATCGATGGCGACCTCCAGGATGGCCTCGCGCTTCTCCTCGGGGTCGCCTTCGACGTCCTTGAGCACGAACATCCCGCCGTGCATGGTGAAGAGCGCGCTGAAGCAGCGCACCTGGTCGGACATGGCGGCCTCGGGGTCCTTGAGGAGGTCGTAGAGCCCCAGCATGCGGTCCTTGAAGCTCTCGCCGGTCTTCAGGTCGCGCACCGTGGCCTGGTTCTCCTGCATGAAGCGGAAGAGCGGCGCCGCCTCGATGAGGATCTCGCTGTAGCGGGTCAGGACCTTGGTCTTGATCTCCAGCGAGACCGGCTGCGGCTGCTCGTGGCCCCAGGCGATCAGCTCGTCGATGGGCCTGGTCAGGTCATCGAAGATGCTGGTCAGGATGTCTTCCTTGGTCTTGAAGTGGTAGTAGAGCGCCGCCTTTGTGACGTCGAGGCGCTCCGAGATCTCCCGGAGCGAGGTCTTCTCGTACCCCTGCTCGGCGAAGAGTTCGAGGGCCACGTCCTGGATGCGTTGACGTGTGTTCCCGCGGCGCTGCTGCTTGCTCGTGCCTGTGCGCGTGCCCATCGGGGTGCTCCTCGACTCCACTGAACTTCGAATTAACTTACTTGACGCCCGGCTAGTTAGGGGTCTACCTTCCCTCAGTGTAGACAACTAGCCGGGCGGCAAGTAAGTGCCGGGGTTCCGGGATCGGCCCAGGACAGGGCGGGGAGTACGGGGAGTGGGGAACATGGCAGAGAAGACCGAGGCCGGGCCGGTGGCGCAGGCGGGGCCACCGGCGCAGGCGGGCCCGTCGGCGATGACGGCAGGACCGCCGGCGAAGGCCGAGCCGCAGCCGCGCAGCGTGCGCGTCGTCCTGATGGCGCTGATGATCACGATGCTGCTCGCGATGCTCGACAACATGATCGTGAGCCCCGCGATGCCGACCATCGTCGGCGACCTCGGCGGCATGGAACACCTGTCGTGGGTCGTCACCGCCTACACCCTGGCCACCGCCGCCTCCACCCCCATCTGGGGCAAGCTCGGCGACATGTACGGGCGCAAGGGCTCGTTCCTCACCGCCATAGTCATCTTCCTCGCCGGATCCGCGCTCAGCGGCATGGCGCAGGACATGACCCAGCTCATCGGCTTCCGGGCGATCCAGGGGCTCGGCGCGGGCGGACTGATGGTCGGCGTCATGGCGATCATCGGTGACCTGGTGCCGCCGCGGGAGCGCGGCAAGTACATGGGCATGATGACCGGCGTCATGGCGGTCGCGATGATCGGCGGCCCGCTCGTCGGCGGCTCCATCACCGACCACCTCGGCTGGCGCTGGGCCTTCTACATCAACCTGCCGCTGGGCGTTGTCGCCCTCGCGATGGTCACCGCCGTCCTGCACCTGCCCAAGAAGAAGGCGCAGGGACGCATCGACTACCTCGGCGCGGCCCTGCTCACCGTCGGCATCAGCGCGCTCGTGCTGGTCACCACCTGGGGCGGCACGGAGTACGCCTGGGGCTCCGCCGTGATCATGGAGCTCATCGGCATCGGCGTCGCCTCGCTCGTCGGCTTCCTCTTCGTCCAGAAGAAGGCCGCCGAACCGATTCTGCCGCTGCACATCTTCACCAGCCGCAACTTCTCGCTGATGGCCGTGATCGGCTTCATCACCGGCTTCGTGATGTTCGGCGCGATGCTCTTCCTGCCGCTCTACCAGCAGACCGTGCAGGGCGCGTCCGCGACCAACTCCGGTCTGCTGCTGCTGCCCATGCTGCTGTCGATGATGGCCGTCTCGATGGTCGCAGGCCGGGTCACCACCTCCACCGGCAAGTACCGGGCCTTCCCGATCGTCGGCACCGTCCTGATGATCACCGGCTTCTTCCTGCTGTCGCGGATGGACACCGAGACCACCCGCCTCACCTCGGGTCTCTACATGGCCGTGCTCGGCGCCGGCATGGGCTTCCTGATGCAGATCACGATGCTCGTCGCGCAGAACAGCGTCGAGATGAAGGACATGGGCGTCGCGTCGTCCTCGGCCACCCTCTTCCGTACGCTCGGCTCCTCCTTCGGCGTCGCGATCATGGGTGTGCTCTTCAACAACCGCGTCGCCGACGTGATGGCCGAGCGGGCCGGGGCGATGGGCGGTCACGCCACCCAGGAGACCTCGCAGCTGTCCGGCCCGCGCCTCGCGGCGCTGCCGGAGGCCGTGCAGGACGCGTACCAGCACGCGGTGTCGGCCGGTACGCACTCGGCCTTCCTGCTGGGCGCCGCGATCAGCGTCGCCGCGCTGCTCGCCGCGCTCTTCGTGAAGGAGGTCCCGCTGCGGGGCTCGGGGCCGGCGGACAAGGCTGCCGTCGCCGACAAGGGTGCGGCCCTCGATAAGGGCGCGGCCCTCGACGGTGCGGAGAAGATGGTCGACGGCGCCGGGGCTACGGCCGACGGCGCCGGCAAGACGGCCGACGGTGCGGACAAGGCGGCCGGGAACGCGGGTGGGGACTCCGCGCGGCCGTCCGGGACGACGGTAGCGGAACCCGTCTGACCCCTGCCTGCCCCGCCTCGGCGGACGACGGCCCCCGGCGCTGCGGCGCCGGGGGCCGTCGTCGTGATCGTGCCTCGAAGCGCCCTCAGAAGTTGTCCGGCAGCTGAAGCACCGGATAGCTCCCCGTGTTCGTCGGCGCGTGCTCCGGCAGCCACAGCACCGCCACCGCGCCCTCGGCCGGCTCGTCGGGCGACGCCCCCGCCGGGCGTACGTTGCGGAAGGTGAGCCGCGCGCCGAGCACCCGGGCCTGGCCCGCCGCGATCGTCAGGCCGAGGCCGTGCCCGTGGCCCGCCCGGTCGGCGCTGCCGGTACGGAAACGGCTCGGCCCCTCGTTGAGGAGCGCCTCGGGGAAACCGGGGCCGTGGTCGCGGACCCGGACGACCCGGCCCTCCACGCTGACCTCGATGGGCGGCTTGCCGTGCTTGGTGGCGTTGGCGACGAGGTTGCCGAGGATGCGCTCCAGACGGCGCGGGTCGGTGGTGACCTCCGACTCGTGCACGACCGTCACCGTCACGTCGGTGGTCAGGACCGCCATCCGCCGGGACACGAACTCGCCGAGGGTGATGTCCTGCAGCTCGGCCCGCTCGGCGGCGGAGTCGAGCCGCGCCACCTCCAGTACGTCCTCGACGAGCGTGCGCATCGCCTGCGCCCGGTCCCTGACCAGCTCCGTCGGGCGGCCGGGCGGCAGCAGCTCGGCGGCCGTGAGCAGCCCGGTCACCGGCGTGCGCAGCTCGTGCGCGATGTCCGCGGTGACCCGGCGCTCGGCCTCCAGGCGCTGCTTGAGTGCGTCGGCCATGGCGTCCACGGCGCTCGCCACGTCGTCGGTCTCGTCCCGCATGACGCCGCCGATGGCCTCGCGGACGCTGACGTCCGTCTGCCCCTGGGCGACCTCGCTCGCCGCCGTCGCCGCCTTGCGCAGCCGGCGCGACAGCTGGCCGCCGATCAGCACGCCCAGCGCGCAGCCGCCGAAGACGACCGTGATCGAGCCGATGACCAGCGCCTGGTCGAGGTCCTTCATGACGGTGGCGCTGCGGTCGGTGAACCGCGAGTGCAGTGAGAGGACGTGCCCGTCGGCGAGCGGCACGGCGGCCCAGATGTCGGGCACGCCGTCGGTCTTCTCCTCGACGAAGGTGGCGCGGCGGCCCCGGAGGACCTTCTGCCGCAGCTCCTGCGGGAGCCCCGGGTCGTCGACCTTCGTGCCGAACTGCAGGGTCTGCCGCTGGGAGGCGGAGGAGTAGAGCCGCAGGGCGAACTGGATGCGCTCGTCCTGCACGTCGCGCGCGTTGTCGAGCATCGAGACGCGTGCGGCGTTGTGCACGACCAGGCTCAGCGCGATGGCGACCAGCGCGCCGACCAGTGCGATGGCCGCGGCGATCTTCCAGCGCACGCCCGTCCGCAGGTGCAGGCCGGCCCGGAACCGCTCACGGACGCGTTCGACCGCCCTGCGTCCCCCGTTCATATGTGTCGTCCCCTGGGTGCGTCGAATGGGTCGGTTGCGCTCACGCGCGGGTTCACGCGCGGGTTCACGCACGGGTTCACGCGCTCGTTCACGCCTTGAGCTTGTAGCCGAAGCCGCGGACCGTCTCGATGCGGTCCTGGCCCACCTTCGTACGCAGCCGCTGCACATGGACGTCGACGACGCGGGTGTCACCGCCCCAGCCGTAGTCCCACACGCGCTCCAAGAGCTTGTCGCGGGAGAGGACCGTGCCGGGCGCGGACGAGAATTCGAGCAGCAGGCGCATCTCGGTCGGCGTCAGCGCCACCGGCGCCCCGTCCTTGCGCACCTCCATGCCGACCGTGTCGATCTCCAGGTCGCCGAAGTGCAGCACGCCGCCGTCCGCCGTGTCGCCCTCCTCCTGACCGGACGCCGCCGAACCCGGCCCGCTGGCGTGGCCGAAGCGGCGCAGGACGGCGCGGATCCGGGCGACCAGGACGGCACCGTCGAACGGCTTGGTCACGTAGTCGTCGGCGCCGGCCTCCAGGCCGAGCACGACGTCGATGGAGTCGGCGCGCGCCGACAGCATGATGACCGGGACCGTGGACTCGTCGCGGATGCGGCGGCACAGCGAGACGCCGTCGAGGCCCGGCACCATCACGTCGAGCAGGGCGATGTCCGGCTGGTCGGCGCGGAACGCCTCCAGGCCCGAGAGGCCGTCGGGCATCGCGGTCACCGCGAAGCCGTCACGCTCCAGGGCCAACTGGGTCGCCTCGCGGATGACGTCGTCGTCCTCGACGAACAGGACGTGGGTCTGCTCTGCCATCGGGTGCTCTCAGTCCTTGTCGGTGCGGGGTACGGCGGTGCGGGGGGCGGTGGTGAGGGAGGGAAGAGAGGAGAAGAGAAGAGAGACGGGGGAGGGGCGGGGGAGCCGGGATCAGTCCGCGGCCGGTTCGGTCGGTTCGTCCACCGCGTTGCCGAAGTCGTTGCGCGTACGCCCCTGTTCGGTGAAGCGGTTCGACGACCAGCGGTACGTGATCACTTCCTCGCCGGATGGATAGGCCACCGAGTCACCCTTCGCGTACAGCTGCTGTGTCACGACCAGGTCGCCGCGGTCGATCTCCGCGTAGACGGAGGCGGGTTCCTCGGCCGTGAACACATTCTTGTACTCGTCGCCCTGGGCGCGGTACACGTAACTGCCGATCCCCACCGCGTCACCGCAGGTCAGAACGTTCACCACGACATCGGAGGACGATCCTCCGGTCAGGTTCCCGTACGACACGTCGACCGGGTAGGCCTTCCCCACGCACGGCTTCAGCTCACGCTTGATGACCGGGCTGACCTTCGGGTCGTTCTTGACGAGCCGCACCGCGTCGATCTTCTTCGTCGGCACGGCGGCCGAGGACGACGGGGACGGAGCCGTGGAGACCACGGGCTCGCTGCGGGCGGGGCCCTCGTCGCGCGCGCCGGAGCCGCCCGTCGCACAGGCGGAGAGCAAAAGGCCGAGGGCGGCGACCCCGGCCATCGCCGCGGTCACCGCCTTGACGCTTTTTCTGGCCCGGGGGCCTAGGCCGCGCAACTCTCCCGCTCCTCACGTTCGAGCGCGCGGGCGTCCAGGTCGCGGCTCTCCAGCTCCTGGCGGAGCCGGGCGAGCGCCCGGTGCAGCGTGCTCTTGACCGTTCCGGCCGACATGCCGAGGGCGGCGGCCGTCTCCTCCGTGGACATCTGCTCCCAGTGTCGCAGCACGACCACGCTGCGCTGCTTGGGAGCCAGCACCTTCATGATGTCCATCAGCAGCGCGCGGTCCGCGTGCTGCTCGGTGGAGTCTTCCACGCTCGCGTCCGGCAGCTGCTCGGTGGGCACCTCTTCGAGCTTGCGGGCCCGCCACCACTCCGTACGCGTGTTGATCATGACGCGGCGCAGATAGGCGTCCGCGAGCCGCTTGTCGGCTATGCCGTCCCAGCGGCCGTACGTCCGCACGAGCGCGGTCTGGAGCAGGTCCTGGGCGTCCACGGGGTCCGGGACCAGGCGCCGGGCACTGCGCAGCAGAGCGTCCTGCCGTGTGCGGACGTACTCCTCGAACTCGAGCACCTCGCCGTGCGCCATACCAAACCGCCTCCGTTCCGTCCCCATTGCCGACCGCTGTCCCTGCTCCGCGGTACGGATATGAAGGTACGGAGGCGTTGTCACGAGGTTGTGCGGAGCAGCCAGCGGCGGACGCACGGCTGTACGTCGGTTGTGTAACAGCCGCGGGCGTCAGGTCAGGGGCAGCCGGTACAGGCCGTCCGGCAGCGGCTCCACGAGACCGTCCGCGACCAGCCCGTCCAGCGCCCGGGCCCGCTGCACCGGCTCGCCCCACACCCGGTCGAGCGCGGCCTGCGGCACGGGCGTCACGGCCTCACGGAGCACGGCGAGCAGCTTGCCCCGCACCTGCCGGTCGGTCCCCGCGTACGTCTGGCCGCGGCGGGCCGGGCCCTCGTGCGCGGGCTTGCCCGCCGTGCGCCAGGCGCACTGCGCGGCGATCGGGCACTGCGCGCAGTTCTCGTTCCTGGCGGTGCAGACCAGGGCGCCCAGCTCCATGGAGGCGGCCGCCCACCGGGACGCGGTGCGCTCGTCATCGGGCAGCAGGGCGCGGGCGAGCTTGCGCTCGGCGGCGGTCGTCGCGTTAGGCGGGTACTGGACGCCGGTCACGGCCCGCGCGAAGACCCGGCGGACGTTGGTGTCCAGGACGGCGTGCCGCTGCCCGTACGCGAACGAGGCCACGGCCGCCGCCGTGTACTCGCCGATGCCGGGCAGCGCGAGCAACTGGGCGTGCTGCGTGGGTACGTCACCGCCGTGCCGCTCCGTTATGGCGACGGCGGCGCCGTGCAGCCGCAGGGCGCGGCGCGGATAGCCGAGCCGGCCCCAGGCGCGGACGGCCTCGCCGGGGGCCTCCTTGGCGAGGTCGGCGGGGCGGGGCCAGCGGGCGAGCCACTGCTCGTAGACGGGCAGCACGCGGCTCACCGGCGTCTGCTGGAGCATGAACTCACTGACCATCACGCCCCACGGCCCGGCGTCCGCGCGACGCCACGGCAGATCACGGGCGTGCGTGTCGAACCACGCGATGACGGGGGTGTGCAGGGCCTCACCGACGGATGCGGGGACGTCTCCGGCGGTGGGGGCGGCGTGGGTGGCGTGTCGGGGGGCGGGGCCGTTCGGCATGGGCTTCGTGGGAGCAGTCATGGCACCTCCGATCCTGCCACGGGGGTGGTGGGGTGCGGGTCCATCGACGCGGGGGCCTTTGCGGTTTTACGGGTGGGGGGTGGGCCGGGACGGCCTCGGGCCCCGGGTGGGGTCGCTCCCTGCGGGCGGCCGGGGGCCACCGTGCTCCGCCGCTCCGCGGCGGGACGGTGCGGGAGCAGGTGGACCTGACGATCGGCAGGGGCGCGGGGCGTCTCACGAAACGTACCGTCGGCGTCGTGGAACGACGTACAGGCGAGGGACACCGCCGCACCGAGGACGGACACACGACCGCCCGCACAGGAGGCCGCCTCGCACGCCCCTTCTTCCTCTGGGCCGCCCTCGCCACCCCCGTCCTGACCGTGAACCGGCTCGGTCTGAACGAACCCCGCCCCCTCGCCCAGCAGCTCACCGGCCTGGCCGCCCTCGCCGCCGCCACCGCCCTCGCCCGCGCCCGCCCCCTCCTCGCCTTCCTCCTCCCGGCGGCTCTCGGCCTCGCCACCGCCCCCTCCCTCTTCACCCTCGCCTACGGCCCCGCCTTCGCCGTCCTCGCCCTGCTCCTCGGCCGCCGCGCGGACCGTGTCCGCCCCGCCCTCCTCGCCTTCGGGGGCATCGCCCTCATCGGCACCGCCAAGATCGCCGTACGGGACGTCGACCCGATCGTGGAGTGGCTCGTCCTCATGGCGACGCTGCTCTTCGGCGCCGTCTTCCCCTGGCTCGCGGGCCGTTACTGGCGGCAGGGCCGCGAACTGGCCGCCGCCGGCTGGGCCCGCGCCGACCAGCTGGAGCGCGAACAGCGCATCGTCGCCGACCGCGCCCGGCTGCGCGAACGCGCCCGTATCGCCCAGGACATGCACGACTCCCTGGGCCACGAACTGAGTCTGATCGCCGTACGGGCGGGCGCCCTCCAGGTCGCCCCCGATCTGCCGGACCCGCACCGCGAGGCCGCCGCGGACCTCCGCGCCGCCGCCTCGCAGGCCACGGACCGCCTGCACGCCATCATCGGCCTGCTCCGCGAGGAGGGCGACGAACAGGCCCCGCTGACCCCGGCGGGCGAGAGCGTCGCCGCGCTCGTCGCCCGCGCCGCGGAGTCGGGCCTGGACATCACCTACGCCGAGGAGGGAGCCCCGCTCCCGCCGCGAGGCGACCCCGCCCGCACCGAGTCCACCCGCGCCACCGCCCACCGCGTGGTCCGGGAAGCCCTCACCAACGCGGCGAAACATGCGCCCGGCGCCCCCGTCACCGTGGCGCTGACCCACGACCACCCCGACGGCGTCACCGGCCACGCCCCCGCGACGACCGTCACCGTCACCAACGGCCGCCCGGCCCACCCCAGTTCCCGGCCCTCCTCCGGCGGCGGCTCCGGCCTGCGCGCCCTGCGCACCCACGTCACGGACCTGGGCGGCACCCTCGAAGCCGGCCCGCACGACCACGGCTTCCGCGTGACCGCCCGCCTGCCGCCCGACGGACCATCCGTGGCGCCATCCCCGCTCCTCTCCACGACCCCGCCCCCGCTCCACGCCCGGCGCCGCACGGTCATCGCGTTCGGTGCCGCCGTCACCACGGGTGTGCTGCTCGTCGGCGGAACCTTCGCCTGGTACGCGTACTCCCGCACCCACTCCGTCCTGGACCCCGCCGACTACGCGCGCCTGCGCACCGGCGAGTCCCGCACCGAAGTGGAGCGCGTCCTCCCGGACCGGACCGTCTCCGACCCGCCTCTGGAGCGGGCGCCGACGCCGCCGCCCGCGGGCGCCGACTGCGCGTACTACCGCGCGAGCGGCGCACTGTTCACCGCCGTCACCCACTTCAGACTCTGCTTCGACAAGGACGGCACCAGGGACGGCACCGGAGGCGACCGCCTCGTGGACAAGGCCGTGATCCCCACGGCGAGTGAGAATCAGCGGAGCAAGAGGGACAGGGAGCGCGCACGGTGAACGACGGGTACAGCGATCAGGGAGAGTCCACCATCCGCGTGCTGCTCGCCGATGACGAGGCCATGATCCGGGCCGGCGTGCGCGCCATCCTCGCCGCGGGCCGCGGCATCGAGGTCGTCGCGGAGGCCGGCGACGGTCGCGAGGCGGTGGCGCTCGCGCAGGCCCACCGGCCCGACGTGGCCCTGCTCGACATCCGCATGCCCCGCCTGGACGGCCTCGCCGCCGGCGAGGAGATCGTCCGTACGCTGCCCGGCACCGGTGTCGCGATGCTGACCACTTTCTCCGAGGACGCCTACATCGCGCGGGCCCTGAGCGGCGGGGCCACCGGCTTCCTGCTGAAGTCCGGCGACCCGCACGAACTCATCGCGGGCGTACGGGCGGTGGCGGGCGGCGCCGCGTTCCTCTCGCCCCGGGTCGCCCGGCACGTCATCGACGGCGTCGGCGCCCGGCGCCTCGGCCGGGGCGCCACCGCCCGCGCCCGCGTCGAGGCGCTCACCCCGCGCGAGCGCGAGGTGCTCGGCCTGGTCGGGGCGGGCCTGTCGAACCCGGAGATCGCCGCCCGGCTGCACCTGGTGGAAGGCACGGTCAAGGCATATGTGAGCGCGGTCCTCGACCGGCTGGGGGTCAGGAACCGCGTCCAGGCGGCGATCGTCGCGTACGAAGCGGGGCTCGTCCCGGACGGAGCCTGACCGGCCGCGGCCGGCTCAGTGCCGGGGCACGTCGTCGCGCCGGAAGCTCATGGTCGGCGCGTCGTACGCCGCGGGGTCGTACGCGGCGGGGTCTTGCGCCTCGTAGGGCGCACCACGAGGCGGCACCTGCGCCTGCCCCTGCGCCGCGTAAGGAGCGGAGGTGGAGGCGTTGGCGGACACCGCGGCGCGCCGCGGGCCCGGACCCGCGAACCACTTCACGACCCCGGTCGACGATCCCCGCATGGCCAGAGTGATCCGCGCCACGGGACGCGTCAGGACCCGTACGAGGACGAAGACGATCACCGCACCGAAGACCAGGCCCACCGCCACGTCGTGCGGGTAGTGCACGCCGACGAAGACCCGCGAGAAGGCCATGAGCACGGCCATCGGCACCGTGAGCGCCGCGATGCGCGGCCAGGCGAGCGCGAGGCCGACGGCCGCGGCGCCCGCGATCGTCGAGTGGTTGCTGGGGAAGGACCAGTCGCCGTGCGGCGGGCACTGGACAAGGGGGTTCAGCGCGCCGGTCACGGCCCGGCAGGGGCGTTCCTCGTCGATCGCGGACTTGACCACCTCGCTGCACACGTACGCCACCGCCGTGGTCAGCGGAGCGAGCACCGCGATCGCCAGGGCGCGGGGCTCCCCGCGCCGGGCCCGCCACCAGGCGACGATGAAGAGCACGCCGAAGAGCAGCAGGCCGAGCTCCGTCCACACCTCCGCGAGGTGCTGGAACCACGACGGTGTGTCGTGGGCGAAGTCGGTGATGTCGCGGTAGAGGTCGTCGCTCATGGTGTCCATGATTGCGGACGGTACGGAGTGGGGCCCAATCGTCACCCCTGGCGTTCGTCCGGTCACAGCCCCTGACGACGGACAGGGGTGGAGGACGGTTCGGGGCGGCACGGACCGGTTCCAGGATGATGATCCGCAAACTTTGTTGCTCAAGGCGGCGGGTGGGGCGGGAGAAGGAGCGGATCTCTCGTAAGGTTTGGGCGTGGGATCTCTGCGCAATCCGGTCGGGCCGCTTCCCTCCACCATCTACTGGCGTCGGAGGGCCGTTCTGCTGTCCGTACTCGGCCTGCTGGCGCTCCTTGTCGTCTGGGTCGTCACCTCCGGTGGCGGCGGCGGCAAGAACAACGCCGACGGGCCGGGCGGCAACGGACCCGCCACGTCCATCACTCCCGGACCCACCGGGTCCGGGCCCGCGATCAGTCAACACCCGGGCGGGCGGGACGATTCGAGCGAAGGCTCCGACTCCGGTTCGGGCGGCTCCGGCGGTTCGGGCGGCTCTGGCGGCTCGGGCGGTTCCGGGGGCTCCGGGGGCTCGGAGGGTTCGGGCTCCGGCGGTTCCGGTGGCGACGACGACGGCAAGGGCGGTGGCGGCGGCGGTGGTTCGGCCGACCGGCTGCCGGCCGGGTCGCGGCTGCCCAACTGCACCAGCGGCGCCGTGAAGTTGACCGTACGCAGTGTCGAGAACCGGTACGCGATCGACGAGAAGCCGAAGTTCGAGCTGATCGCCGAGAACAGCGCGGGCAAGGCCTGCAAGGTCGATCTCGGCGGCAAGGGAACGGTCCTGACGATCACTCAGGCCGACGGCGACGAGAAGTTCTGGTCCTCGGCCGACTGCCCGTCCGGCAACGGCAGCCTGCTGCTGCGGGTGCCGGGCGAGAGCCGGATCACGCACGAGGTGCGGTGGGACCGGCGGGCCAGCGCGCCGGAGTGCGCCACGCCTTCGCCGGCGTCGGCCGGGCCGGGGACGTATCTGGTCGAGGCGAAGGCGCCGGGGCTGGGGACGGCGCGAACGTCCTTCGTCCTCGAAAAGGACTGACCCCTGGAGAGCGGGCGGGGCGAGACGGGGCGGGGTCTGCCGGGGACGTTGGTGGGCCGGGCGCGTTGATGGTTCCCGGGGCCGCCCGGGGTTCTGCCGAGCGTGGCGGTTCCGGGACAGCAGTAAAGGGCGCTGCGCGTCGGCTTCGCCGATGGCCCTGCGGGCCACCCTTGACTGCCGTCCCTCCACCGCGACCTGACCTTCGACCCGGACGGCCAGGGGTGGGGCGACGGGGAACCTCCGTCGGGTCCTCCCCTCGCGTCGCCGGGTGCGGCCCGTCTCAACGTATGCCGCCCCCACCGTCCAGGTGGGGCCACTTCCGGTCCGCCGCTCGGGCCATCCCCTTGCGTCGCCGGGTGCGGACCGGCCCATCGCGAGCGCGCGTCAGGGTCGAGGTGCTGTCGGGGCCGGGGGCTGGCTGCCTCGGGCCGGGTGGAACTGGCCTCCCTGGTACCTACTTCGGGAAAGTTGCGAAGCGAGAGGCCGCGCGCCCCCTGCACACCCCGAGCGCTGCCGGAAGAATCCCCTTCTCCGGAACTCGGGCGGGGCGCGTTGGGAGTTCAAGGGGGGCGCGCGGCGGACTCATTCGCAACTTTCCCGAAGTAGGTGCCGGTCAGCCCCCTCCCGCCCCCGGCAGCACCTCGACGCTGAGGTCGGCGGACGTTGGGCCGGTCCGCACCCGGCGACGCAAGGGGATGACCCGACCGAGGTTTTCCGTCGCCCCACCCCTGGCCGTCCGGGTCAAGGTCTACGTGCGGTGGAGGGGCAGCAGTCAAGGGTGGAGCGCAGCGGAATCGGCGAAGCCGACGCGACGCAGGAGCGCCCTTTACTGCTGTCCCGGAACCGCCACACTCAGCAAAACCCCGGGCGGCCCCGGCAACCATCAAAAGGCACCGGCCCAGCCGTCGCAGGCACCCGCCCAGGTAGGACGACCCGGACCCCACACCAGCACGCCGAAGGCTAGACGTACCGCTCCAGAATCGAGGACTCCGCCAACCGCGAAAGCCCCTCCCGCACGCTCCGCGCCCGCGCCTCACCCACGCCGTCCACCGTCTGGAGATCGTCCACGCTGGCGGCGAGCAGCTTCTGCAGGCCGCCGAAGTGCTCCACCAGGCGGTCGATGATCGCGCCGGGGAGCCGGGGGACCTTGGCCAGGAGACGGAAGCCCCGCGGCGACACCGCGGAGTCCAGCGCCTCGGGCGAGCCCGTGTAGCCCAGCGCACGCGCCACGGTGGGGAGTTCGAGGAGCTCCGCGTGCGAGAGGGAGTCCAGCTCCGCGAGCGCCTCGTCGACCGTGCGCGACCGCTTGGCCGTCGGCTCCGGCACGTAGTCCCTGACGACCAGCTCGCGCTCGGGCTCGACGCCCGCGATCAACTCGTCCAGCTGGAGGGCGAGAAGCCGCCCGTCCGTGCCGAGCTCCACCACGTACTCGGCGATTTCCGTCGCGATACGGCGCACCATCTCCAGGCGCTGCGCCACCGCCGTGACGTCCCGCACCGTCACCAAGTCCTCGATCTCCAGGGCGGAGAGCGTGCCGGCGACCTCGTCGAGGCGGAGCTTGTACCGCTCCAGGGTGGCCAGGGCCTGGTTGGCGCGGGAGAGGATCGCCGCCGAGTCCTCCAGGACGCGGCGCTGTCCGTCCACGTACAGCGCGATCAGCCGCATCGACTGGGAGACCGAGACGACCGGGAAGCCGACCTGCTTGCTCACGCGGTCCGCCGTGCGGTGCCGCGTGCCGGTCTCCTCCGTGGGGATCGTCGGGTCCGGCACCAGCTGCACGCCGGCCCGCAGGATCTTGGTGATGTCCTTGTCCAGGACGATGCCGCCGTCGAGCTTGCACAGCTCGCGCAGGCGCGTCGCCGTGAACTCCACGTCCAGGATGAAGCCGCCCGTGCACATCGACTCGACGGTCTTGTCCCAGCCGAGGACGATCAGACCGCCGGTGTTGCCGCGGAGGATGCGCTCAAGGCCGTCGCGGAGTGCCTGGCCGGGTGCGACGGCGCTCAGAGAGGCGCGCATCAGCACATCGGCGCCGGAACTTGAACCCGGCTTGCCGGGAACCGCTCCCCGGTCGTTGGCTGCCACTGCACTCCCTCGGTCGCAGGTTGTCCGAGCCTCTGCCGGCACCGTGCCGCGTACGGAGCTTCGTACGGATGGGCGAGACCAGGGCAAAGTCTACCGGCGCTCTTCCTCCTCCCGTGGGGCCTCTCGGCGACGGGACCTCGGAAGGACACGCAGGGCGTCCCCCATGTCGGCGACTTCGATGACCTTCATACCGGCGGGGATCCTGCCGGGGTCGGCCGGTACGAGCGCGTGGGTGAAGCCCAGGCGGTGCGCCTCGGCCAGTCTGCGCTGAACGCCCGTGACCCGCCTGACCTCGCCCGCCAGGCCCACCTCACCGATCGCCACGAGATTCTTCGGCAGCGGGGTGTCGCTCGCCGCGCTGGCCAGCGCGAGGGCCACGGCGAGGTCGGCGGCGGGCTCGGTCAGTTTCACGCCGCCGACCGTCGCGCTGTAGATGTCGCGCTT
This sequence comes from Streptomyces sp. NPDC041122, assembly GCF_055592445.1. NCBI lineage: Bacteria > Bacillati > Actinomycetota > Actinomycetes > Kitasatosporales > Streptomycetaceae > Streptomyces > Streptomyces sp. NPDC041122. Next base: position 775,912 of record NZ_JBVIYQ010000003.1, read on the forward strand.
GCCGAGGGCCGTGATCCTGCCGCGCTGCTCCAGGACGGCGAGCATCATCGAGACGCGGGAGGTCTCCAGGCCCGAGGTGGTGCGGCGCGGGCTGGGGATCTGCGAGTCCACGGTGAGCGCCTGGACTTCGGCGACCAGCGGGCGGCGGCCCTCCAGGGTGACGGTCAGACAGGTGCCGGGGACGGGCTCGGCGCGGCGGGTGAGGAAGAGGCCGCTGGGGTCGGCGAGTCCGGTGATGCCCTCGTCGTGCAGCTCGAAGCAGCCGACCTCGTCCGTCGTCCCGTACCGGTTCTTGACGCCGCGCACCAGGCGCAGGCGCGCGTGCCGGTCGCCCTCGAACTGGAGCACCACATCGACGAGGTGCTCCAGGAGGCGGGGGCCCGCGATCGCGCCGTCCTTGGTGACGTGACCGACCAGGAGGGTCGCCATGCCGCGCTCCTTGGAGGCGCGGATCAGCGCGCCGGCCACCTCGCGGACCTGCGCCATGCCGCCGGGCGCCCCGTCGATCTCCGGCGAGGCGACCGTCTGGACCGAGTCGAGGACCAGCAGGGAGGGCTTGACCGCGTCCAAGTGCCCGAGGACGGCGGACAGATCGGTCTCCGCCGCGAGATACAGGTGGTCGTCGATGGCGCCGATGCGGTCGGCGCGCAGCCGGACCTGGCTCGCCGACTCCTCGCCGGTCACATAGAGCGTCCGGTGCGTCTCGCTGGCCGCCTTGGCCGCGACGTCCAGGAGCAGGGTGGACTTGCCGACGCCCGGCTCGCCCGCGAGGAGCACGACGGCGCCGGGCACGAGGCCGCCGCCGAGCACCCGGTCGAGCTCGGGCACGGAGGTCGTACGCGCGGTGGCCTGGCGGCCGTCGACCTCGCCGATCGGCACGGCGGACGAGGTGACCCGGCCGGGGGCGGTGGTGCGGACCGCGGGCGCGCCGTACTCCTCGACCGTCCCCCAGGCCTGGCACTCGGGGCAGCGGCCGAGCCACTTGGCCGTCTGCCAACCGCATTCGGTGCAGCGGTAGGACGGACGGTCCTTGGTGGATTTCGTACGGGCAGCCATGCTCGAAACCGTAACCGAGCCCACTGACAACCCGGCCCGCGCTCGCCCCGCGTAGGAGCACAGGCCACGGAATCGGCAGTTCCTGTCCCCTTTTGAGGGATCTGTTCACCCGTAAGGATTAAAAGAGAGCGAGAGAGAGGAAGGGGCCTGCACCATCCGCCTAACTTCGCACGGGTGATGAGCAGCAGTCCGGAAACTTCCACGAACGCAACCGGCGCACACCGGGCGCACCGTGACGCGCGCAAGCGCGTGGTGCCCCGCCCGGCGCCCCGGACCGCGCCGCCCGCGCGCTACGAGCCGTATCTGGACGGCCTGTTCACGTACTGCCTCTCCGTGCTCTGTGATCACGACGCGGCGACCGCGGCGCTGGGGGACGTGCTCCACCTCGCCGAGCGCCGCGGCACCCGCGGCCCCGAGGCCGCCAAGGACCTCAAGGCCTGGCTCTACGCCCTCGCCCGCTGGGTCTGCCTGCGCCGACTGGCCGAGGCCAAGCGCACCCGGGAGGGCCGGCACGCCCAGGGCGGCTTCGGTAACGACGCCAAGAGCGCCGGCGCCCCCAAGACCGCCGACAACACCGGCACCCCCACCCCCCACCCCCCGGCATCCGAAGAAACGGAACGGCAGCGGCGCCGCGAACTCGCGCAGCTCGCCTGGCCGGAGGCCGCCGGCACCACCCCCGAGCAGCGCGAGGCCCTCGAACTGGCCGTGCGGCACCAGCTCACCCCGGCCGAGGTCGCCGCCGTCCTCGGCATGGACCTCACCAAGGCGCGCGGCCTGCTCGCCTCCGCCGCCTGCGAGGTCGAGCGCACCCGCGCCGCCCTCGCCGTCGTGGAGACCGGCAGCTGCCCCATCGTGGCCCGCCTCACCGGCGACAACCAGCTGCTGCTCGGCACGGCGCTGCGCCGTGAGCTCGTCCGGCACGTCGACGACTGCCCGCACTGCCGCCGCACCGCGGAGCGCGCCGGTTCCAGCGCCTGGCCGGGCACCGCCGTCAGCCCGGCCGCGCTCCCCCTCGTCGAGGCGCCCCGCGCCGCCCTGCACCTGGCGATGGCGCACGCCCCACGCGCGCGGGGCGGCGTTCCGCGCTACGACCGGCGCGGCTTCCCGATGGACCCCAAGGACCACGCGGCCCGCCGCGACCGGCTGCGCGCGCGGGCCGTCACCACCACGGTGGTCGCCACCGTGGTGGCCGCCCCGGTGCTCGCCCTCTGGTCCGCCTACCGGGGCGCGCCGCTCACCGGCGAGGGCCACGACGGCCGTTCGGTCACCGCGAGCGAGGACGGCCCGGGCGGCAGTGACCACGCGCGGGACGACTACGAGAACGCCGGCAACGCCCGCAAGGGCCCCGAGCCGCGCTTCACCGCCGGCAGCCACTCGCCCGACGTCTCCGTGGAGGTCATCAGCGGCGGCTCGCCCTCGCACTCCTCGACCGGCCCGGGGCGCCTGACCGTCGCGGCCCGGCCGAGCGGCGACACCACCCTCATCACGCTGACGGCGTCCGGCGGCGCACCGGTGCACTGGTCGGCGAGCGAGGGCGCGTACTGGCTCTATCTGAGCCGCTCGACAGGGACGCTCGCGCCGGGGGAGTCCATCACCCTCCAGGTGTACGTGGACCACTCCCGCGAGCCCGCCGGGCGCTGGCACGCGCGGGTCGCCGTCGCCCCCTCGGGGGCGGTCATCTCGATCGACGGGCACGGGGGCGGGCGGCCGCCGCACCATCCGGGCCCCCGGCCGACGCCCAGACCCACCGATCCGGGCCCCTCGCACCCCCACCCGTCCGACCCGGGCCCCTCGGATCCCGGCCCGTCCGACCCGGGGCCCTCCGACCCCGACCCGACCCCGACGCCCACCGACCCGACGCCCACTCCGTCGGATCCGGGCCCCGGCGACTCGACCCCGCCGCCCGGAGGCAGCGGGGACCCGAGCCCGAGCTGACCTAACGCACCGCCGTCGTCGGGTCCGCCGGATGCGGGGCGAGCATCGGCAGCTGGGCGGCGAGACGCTCCTCGCACAGCTCCACCAGCCGGTCGTACCCCTCCTTGCCCATCAGCTCGATCAGCTCGGGGCGGTAGGAGACGTAGACCGGATCGCCCGCGCCGTGCGCCGACGTCGCCGACGTGCACCACCAGTGCAGGTCGTGGCCGCCGGGACCCCAGCCCCGCCGGTCGTACTCACCGATCGACACCTGCAGGACGCGCGTGTCGTCGGGCCGGTCGATCCACTCGTACGTCCGCCGCACCGGCAGCTGCCAGCAGACGTCCGGCTTCGTCTCCAGCGGCTCGCGGCCCTCCTTGAGCGCCAGGATGTGCAGCGAGCAGCCCGCGCCGCCTGCGAATCCGGGGCGGTTCTGGAAGATGCACGACCCCTTGTACGGACGGGTCTGGCGGTCGCCGTCCTCGTCCGTGGAGACCCAGCCGGTCTCCCGGCCCACGTCGTGGTGCTGCCAGATGTCGGGGGTCAGCCGCTCCACGTACCCGGCCACGCGCTTCTCGTCGTCCTCGTCCGAGAAGTGGGCGCCCAGGGTGCAGCAGCCGTCGTCGGCGCGGCCCGCCTGGATGCCCTGGCAGCCGCTCCCGAAGATGCAGTTCCAGCGAGAGGTCAGCCATGTCAGATCGCAGCGGAAGACCTGCTCGTCGTCCGCCGGATCGGGGAACTCCACCCAGGCACGGGCGAAGTCGAGCCCCTTCTCGTCCGGCTCCGGAGCCCCGGACTTGCCCTGCTTGGGCAGCTTGGCCGGTGTTCCCGACTTGCCCGGCTTCTCCGCCTTCTGTGGCTTTCCCTGCTTCGTCGGCTTCTCCGACGCGGCCTGCTTGGTCGACGACTTCCCCGACTTCGATTTGTCGGTCTTCGCCTTTTTCGTCTTTGGCACATCTCCAGGGTATGCGTGCGGCCGACCGCCCGGGGCCAGACGATCACGCCGCGCGGCGTAGCGTTCCGTACATGAGACTCGGTGTCCTCGACGTGGGGTCGAACACGGTGCATCTGCTCGTGGTCGACGCCCACCCCGGTGCGCGTCCGCTGCCCGCGCACTCGCACAAGGCCGACCTGCGCCTGGCCCAACTCCTCGACGCCGCCGGGGCGATCGGCCCCGACGGCGTGGACCGTCTGGTGACCGTCGTCCGCGAGGCGATGGAGGCCGCCGAGGACAAGGGCGTGGAAGAGGTGCTGCCGTTCGCCACCTCCGCCGTGCGCGAGGCGACCAACGCCGACGCGGTGCTCGGGCGCGTCAAGGAGGAGACCGGCGTCGACCTGCAGGTCCTGTCCGGCGAGGAGGAGGCCCGGCTGACCTTCCTCGCCGCCCGGCGCTGGTTCGGCTGGTCCGCGGGCAAGCTGCTCGTCCTCGACATCGGCGGCGGCTCCCTGGAGATCGCGTACGGCCTGGACGAGAAGCCGGACGCGGCGGCCAGCCTGCCGCTCGGCGCGGGACGCCTCACCGCCGCCTGGCTGGGCACCGACCCGCCGGACCCGTCCGACGTGAAGGCGCTGCGGCGCCATGTGCGGGCCCAGATCGCCCGTACGGTGGGGGAGTTCAGCCGCCTCGGTGCCCCCGACCACATCGTGGCGACGTCGAAGACGTTCAAGCAGCTCGCGCGGCTCGCGGGCGCCGCGCGCTCGGCGGAGGGCCTCTACGTACAGCGCGAGCTGAAGCGGAAGTCCCTGGAGGACTGGGTGCCGCGGCTCGCCGCCATGACCACGGCGGAGCGCGCGGAGCTGCCCGGCGTCTCCGAGGGCCGGGCCGGACAGCTGCTCGCGGGGGCGCTCGTCGCGGAGGGCGCGATGGACCTCTTCGGGGTCGAGACGGTGGAGATCTGCCCGTGGGCGCTGCGCGAGGGCGTGATCCTGCGCAGGCTCGACCACCTCCCCGCGTCGTGAGCCGGGACCGAAGCGGCGGAGCCGTCCCCGAGCGGAACGGAACGGCCCCCGGCCGGTCCGGAACCGTCCCCGACCAGGGCGGCGGGAGGCCACCTCCCCGGCGTCCGGACGCGGCCCGTACGCTGTCCTTCGTGGCAGAACCAGTGGTGCGCATCCCGGATGCGAAGGTCGCCCTGTCCACGGCCTCGGTCTATCCGGAGTCGACGGCGACGGCCTTCGAGATCGCCGCGCGCCTCGGCTACGACGGCGTCGAGGTCATGGTCTGGACCGACCCGGTCAGCCAGGACGTCGAGGCCCTGCGCCGGCTCAGCGACTACCACCGGATCCCCATCCTGGCCGTCCACGCGCCCTGCCTCCTGATCACCCAGCGCGTCTGGTCCACCGACCCGTGGGTCAAGCTGCAGCGCGCGAAGGCCGCCGCCGAGAAGCTGGACGCCTCGACCGTGGTCGTGCACCCGCCGTTCCGCTGGCAGCGGCAGTACGCGCGCGACTTCGTCGACGGGATCTGGCGGATGGCCGACGAGACGGACGTGCGGTTCGCCGTCGAGAACATGTACCCCTGGCGCTACCGCGACCGCGAGATGCTCGCCTACGCCCCCGACTGGGACGTCACCAAGGACGACTACCGCCACTTCACCGTCGACCTCTCGCACACCGCGACCGCCCGCACGGACGCGATGGAGATGATCGACCGCATGGGCGACCGGCTCGGCCACGTCCACCTCGCCGACGGCAAGGGCTCCGCCAAGGACGAGCACCTGGTCCCCGGCCGCGGCACCCAGCCGTGCGCCGAGCTCCTGGAGCGCCTGGCGACGACCGGCTTCGACGGGCACGTCGTCATCGAGGTCAACACCCGGCGCGCGATGTCCAGCGCCGAACGTGAGGCCGACCTCGCCGAGGCGCTCGCCTACACGCGGCTGCACCTGGCGTCGGCCGTGCGGGTGCCCCGCTCATGACCCGCGGCGGGCCCGCGCGCGGCGGACCGTCGCAGGCGCCCGCCCCGCGCCGCCGGGGCCGCCCCTCCCGTACGCAGTCCGAGACCGGGCCCGCGACCCGCGACCGGATCCTCGGCGCGGCCCGCGAGGAGTTCTCCGAACGCGGCTACGAGAAGACGTCCGTGCGCGGCATCGCCAAGGCCGCCGGCGTCGACCCGGCCCTCGTGCACCACTACTTCGGCACGAAGGAACAGGTCTTCGAGGCGGCCGTCACCGTCGCGTTCGCGCCCGCCCTGGAGGCACCCGCCGCGATCGAGGAGGGCCCCCTCGACGGCGTCGGCGAGCGGCTGACCCGGTTCATCCTCGGTGTCTGGGAGAACCCCGCGACCCGCGCCCCGCTGCTCGCCATCGTGCGGTCCGCGATGAACAACGACACGGCCGCCGCGGTCTTCCGCCGCCTCGTCGCCGCCCAGCTCCTCTCCCGTGTCGCCGGACGCCTCGACCTGCCGGACGCGGAGCTGCGCGCCGAGCTCGCGGCCGCGCAGCTGGTGGGCATCGCCATGCTGCGGTACGTGATCAAGGTCGAACCGCTCGCGTCGGCGGACGTGGAGCAGCTCGTGGCGCGGGTGGCTCCGGTGGTGCAGGGACATCTGACGGGCGCCTGACCCGGCACCTGGCCGACGGCTGATCCGGCACCCGGCCGGCGGCCGCCCCTGCGCCCGTCCCGGCGGAGGTGGTCGCTCAGCGAGACACCCGTCCCGGCATCCGGACAGCCTGTCCAGATCGTGGAGCGGCGGCGTACGCTCGGCAGCAAGTCATACCCTGCCGCGAAGGCCCCGCCCGGGGCCCACCGAAGGAGCGAGCGACAATGCCCGAGCTCAGGTCCCGCACCGTCACCCACGGCCGCAACATGGCGGGCGCTCGCGCCCTTATGCGCGCCTCCGGTGTACCCGGGGCCGACATCGGGCGGAAGCCGATCATCGCCGTGGCCAACTCCTTCACGGAGTTCGTGCCCGGCCACACCCACCTGCAGCCGGTCGGCCGCATCGTCTCCGACGCGATCAGCGCGGCCGGCGGCATCCCCCGCGAGTTCAACACGATCGCCGTGGACGACGGCATCGCGATGGGCCACGGCGGGATGCTGTACTCGCTGCCCTCCCGCGACCTGATCGCGGACTCCGTGGAGTACATGGTGGAGGCGCACTGTGCCGACGCCCTGATCTGCATCTCCAACTGCGACAAGATCACCCCCGGCATGCTGATGGCCGCCCTGCGCCTCAACATCCCGACGGTCTTCGTCTCCGGCGGCCCGATGGAGTCCGGCCGCGCCACCCTGGTCGACGGCTCGGTCCGCACGCTCGACCTGGTCGACGCCATGTCGGAGGCGGTCAACGACAAGATCTCCGACGAGGACATCCTCCGCATCGAGGAGAACGCCTGCCCGACCTGCGGCTCGTGTTCCGGCATGTTCACCGCCAACTCGATGAACTGCCTCACCGAGGCCATCGGCCTCTCCCTGCCGGGCAACGGCTCGGTCCTCGCCACCCACACCGCCCGCAAGGCGCTGTACGAGCGCGCCGGCGAGACCGTCGTCGAGCTGACCAAGCGCTACTACGGCGAGGACGACGCCTCGGTCCTGCCGCGCAACATCGCCACCCACGCCGCGTTCGAGAACGCCATGGCGCTCGACATCGCCATGGGCGGCTCCACGAACACGATCCTGCACCTGCTGGCCGCCGCCCAGGAGGCCGAGGTCGACTACAACCTCGACCACATCAACGCCGTCTCGCGCCGCGTCCCGTGCCTGGCCAAGGTCGCGCCGAACGTCGCGGGCTCGAAGACGTACTACATGGAGGACGTGCACCGCGCCGGCGGCATCCCCGCGATCCTCGGCGAGCTGTACCGCGGCGGCCTGCTGAACGAGGACGTCCACACCGTGCACTCGCCCTCCATCAAGGAGTGGCTCGACACCTGGGACGTGCGCAGCGGCAGCGCCAGTGAGGAGGCCACCGACCTCTGGTACGCGGGCCCCGGCTGCGAGCGCTCCGCCACCGCCTTCTCGCAGTCCAAGCGCTGGGACACCCTCGACACGGACGCGGCGCACGGCTGCATCCGCGACGTCGCCCACGCCTACTCCGCGGACGGCGGCCTCGCGGTCCTCAAGGGCAATCTGGCCGAGGACGGCTGCGTCGTGAAGACCGCCGGCGTCGACGAGTCCATCTGGACCTTCGAGGGCCCGGCCGTCGTCTGCGAGTCGCAGGAGGAAGCCGTCCAGAAGATCCTCACCCAGCAGGTGAAGGAGGGCGACGTCGTCGTCATCCGCTACGAGGGCCCCAAGGGCGGCCCCGGCATGCAGGAGATGCTCTACCCCACCTCGTACCTGAAGGGCCGCGGCCTCGGCAAGGCCTGCGCGCTGGTCACCGACGGCCGCTTCTCCGGCGGCACGTCGGGCCTGTCGATCGGCCACGCCTCGCCCGAGGCGGCCTCCGGCGGCACGATCGCGCTCGTCGAGGACGGCGACCGGATCCGCATCGACATCCCCGGGCGCACCATCGAACTCCTCGTCCCCGAGGAGGAGCTGGCCGCCCGCCGCGCGGCGCTCGGCGGGGTGTACGCGCCGAAGTCCCGCGAGCGGAAGGTCTCCGCCGCCCTGCGCGCGTACGCGGCGATGGCCACGAGCGCCGACAAGGGCGCGGTGCGGGACGTGTCGCGACTCGGCTGAGCCGCCGGCCGGGGCTCGAAACCTTTTGGGGCGCGGGCGCGTCCTTGGTGTGGAACACACGCCGAGGGCGCGCCCGCGCCGTTCTTTACGTGCCGTTCTCTACGTACGGGGGAGAGCACTGTGAGCGAGAACGTCATCACACCAGAAGTCGTCGAGGAGCCGGCCGGGACGGGTGCCGCCGATGCGGCCGCGGTGGTCGATGTGGCCGCCGTGGTCGACGTGGCCGCCGTGGCGGAGACCGTCGAGGCCCTGACCGCCCGGAGCTACCCGATCGTCGCGGACGTCAACGTCCGCTCCGGACCCGGCACCTCGTACGGCAAGGTCGGCAGCCTGCGCGCCGGCGCCCGCGTCACCATCTCCTGCCAGCGGCCCGGCGAGACGGTCACGGGTCCGACCGGCACCTCGAAGATCTGGGACCGCATCGGCAGCGGCCGGTACATCTCGGACACGTACGTCCGTACGGGCAGCAGCGGGTACGTGGCGCCGCGCTGCTGAGATCCGGGGGCGGGGGCGGCCTGAGTACGGCCGCTCAGCCCGACTGCGGCGGCTTCGCCGCGTCGTAGGCGAACACCGTGTTCTTGGCGGCCGTCACCACCACCACACCACCGGCGACGGTCGCGCGCGGGCTTGCGTTCTGCTCGCCCGCCAGGCCCTCGGCGCGCGGGTCCGTGGTCGCGAGCACCTCACCCTTGCGAGTGGAGAGCGTGACGACCCGGCCGCTGGCCGAGCTGAGGTACAGGGCGCCGTCACCTCCGGCGTCCCCGCCCACCGGGCCCGACAGGCCCTCGACGCCGGTCTGCCGGTCCCACTTCTTCCAGCCGGTGGCCGGGTCGAAGGCGGTGACGACGCCGGTCTGCCCGCTCACGACGACGGTGTTGTTCGCGAGGCCGGGCGTCCCGTAGTACACCTTCGACAGCCGCGAGTACGTCACCTCGTGCGACTTCCGGTCCACCCGCGTGACCCCGTCGTATCCGAACGTCTCCCAGCCCTTCCGCCGGGTGTGCAGCAGGACGAGGCTGTCACCGGTGGTGCCGACCGGCTGGACGGGGCCCTGGAGCGAGATGGTCTTCCCGAGCGCCCCCGACTTCATGTCGACGACGTGCAGGGTGGGGTGGCGCACCATGCCGGCCTCGACCTCGGAGCGGGGCGCGCACATCGCGTACAGCAGGGTGCCGCCGGCCGGCACCGGGGCGCACTCCTTCCCCGCCGGGAACGGCTGCTTCCAGCGCACGTCGCCGGAGTGCGCCCGCCGGGCCTCGAAGCGGGTGTTCGACGCGTCGACCGTCACGACCGTGGAGCCGACCACCGCGGCGTCCCGCGTACGGCCGCCCGTCACGGCCGCCGACTGCGCGCCGGACGGCACCGACCACAACTCCTTGCCCTTGTCGGCGTCGAGGGCGACGACCTCGGTGGGCGGGTCGCCCGGCTCGCCCTCGGCCGCGAAGCGGTAGCCGAGCACGGTGTCGCCGGTCATGCCCACCAGGTGCATGCCCTGCACCGGGACGCCGGGGCTCTTCTCCGACCAGACGCGGGAGCCGTCGGAGAGCCGCAGCCGGGTCGCGACGACCCCGCCGCCCCCGCAGAACAGCGCGTCGTCGCGCGCGACGCAGCGCAGCTCGTCCGGGATGTCCTCGCGTCCGCCCGGCACGGTCTTGTGCCACGGCCGGAACCCGCCGGGCAGCCGCGCCCCGGCCGCCGCGATGTCGGGGCTCTTGGCCTCCGTACCGCCGTTCCCGTCGGACCCGACGGCCCGCACCAGCGCGACCCCGCCACCGATCGCGGCCACGGCCACGGCGGCGGCGAGCACGGGACGCCAGCGGCGGCGCAGCCGACGGCCGAGGAGCGTGCCGGATTCGGGGGTGCCGGAGGAGTGGGGGGTGCCGGATGCGGGGGTGTCGGATCCGGAGGTCTCGGATCCGGAGGTCTCGGATCCGGAGCTGGGAGTGGTGGCCGGGGTCGGGGTTGTCCGGGAGGGGGCGGCCGGACCCGGCACCGGCGTGTGGTCGTCCGTCGCCAGGTGGTGCTGGGTGTCGGTCTCGCGGGTGCTGCGCCGCGGCCCGTCGGCGGGGCCCGTCGCGCCGCCCAGGTCGGCGGGCAGGTCCCGCAGCCGTACGAGGAGTTCGTCCGCGGAGGGGCGCGCCTCGGGATCCTTGTCGAGGCACGGCTCGACCACCGCGCGCAGCGTGTCGGGTACCGAGCCCAACGACGGCGGCTCGTGCACCACTTGATAGGCCGTCATGTACGGGCTGTCCGCGTCGAAGGGACCCTGCCCCGTCGCCGCGTACACCAGCAGCGTGCCCAGCGAGAACACGTCGGAGCGCGGTCCGACCCCGCGCGGCGCCTGCAACTGCTCGGGCGACATGAACGGCGGCGTGCCGATCACCCGGCCCGTCATCGTCAGCGTCTGCTGGTCCGTCGCGCGCGAGATCCCGAAGTCGATGACCCGCGGGCCCTCGGGGGAGAGGACCACGTTGGACGGCTTGAGGTCCCGGTGGACGACCCCGGCGCGGTGGATGTCGCGCAACGCCTCCGTCAGACCGATGGCCAGGGTGCGCAGCGCGGGGCCGCCGATGGGGCCCTTCTTGGCGATGTGCTGGGCGAGGGTGTGCCCCTCGATGAAGGTCGTCGCCATCCACGGGTGCTCGGCCTCGGGATCGGCGTCGATCACGGCCGCGGTGAAGGCGCCGCTGACCCGGCGGGCCGCCGCCACCTCCTGCCGGAAGCGGATCCGGAACTCCTCGTCGTCCGCGAACTGCCGGTGGATCAGCTTGATCGCGACGGGGCGCCCGGACGCCGTACGCGCCAGGAACACCGTGCCCATGCCGCCCGAACCGAGGCGCGCCTCGAGCGGGTAGCCGCCGATCTCCTCCGGGTCGCCGCCACGGAGCGTCATGCCCACCGACCTCCCCCGTGCTCCCGGTTACGCGGTTTACGTGGCTCTGTCCTGCGTCGCACCCTGTGTGCCGTAGGCCCTGAGCCCTCACGTATTCATGCCGTCATGCCTCCATGCCGTCATGCATGACGCTGCCCAAACTAGCTGCCGGGCGGTGTGCCCTGGCAAGGCGGGGGACGAAAAGGGCGTGGCGGGGCGTGCGTGGGCGCGGTGGGAGCTCTCCCGCTCTCCGGTCGCCTTGCGCGCGGCAGGCGATAATCAAACGGTGAGCGATGAATCCGGCACCCAAGGCACCCAGGGCACCCAGGGAATCCAGGGAACCCGAGGTACCCCAGGCACTCCAGACGCGCCTCAGGGCCCGTCCACCGGCACGGCGGACGTTCCCGTCGCCCCCGGCCCTGCCACCGCCACCGCCCCCGGCCCGCGGCCCGAGCCCATCCGCTTCTTCGGGACGACCTGGGTGGACCACGACGGCGGTTACGGCGCACGCCGCGCGGGTGCCGCCGTCGGCTCGCTGGCCGCGGCGGTCGCCGGCTGCTTCGTGCTGCGCTTCGCCTACGAGGGCCTCGCCATCGCGGAGGTGGGGCAATTCGTGAACCTGCTCGTCGTCGTGATGTTCGCGGTCTGCAGCGCCATCGCCTTCCGCCGCACCTGGGACGGCTTCTCCCGCCGCCACGACGCGGCGTCGCAGGCCTCGACGCGCGGTCTGATGACGATCGGCTTCATCGGCAGCCTCTTCGCGTACTTCTTCCGCTCCCTGAAGGAGGCCCCGGGCGAGCGGCTGCACCGCGAGGAGTACGCGGAGGCACGCGAACAGTACGAGAAGCGCACGGCCCGGCGAACGGGCAACCCGTCACGCAAGAAGAAGCGCAAGAACTGAGGACAGGACTCCGACTCCCGTCCGGGCTCCGGCCCCCGTAAGGGTCGGGCCTCTTCGCGGCTCCGGCCCCCGTAAGGGTCGGGCCTCTTCGCGGTTCCGGGCCCCCGTACGGTGCTGGCCCGCCCGCCCCGCCCCGCGCGACGATGTCGGGATGACGTCCACCGCCTCCCGCGCCCGCTCCTTCGACGCAGCCGCCGCCCGGTACGCCGCGTACCGCCCCTCCTATCCGCCCGCCCTCCTCGACGCCGTCGAACGCCTGGCGGGCCGCACCCTCGCGGACGCGCGCGTCGTCGACGTCGGTGCAGGCACCGGTATCGCCACCGCCCTGCTGACCGCACGAGGCGCCCGCGTCGTCGCGGTCGAACCCGGCGACGGCATGGCGGAACAGTTCCGCCGCACCCTGCCGCACGTCCCCCTCGTACGCGGCGACGGCAACGCCCTCCCACTCGCCGACGCCTCCGCCGACTTCCTCACCTACGCCCAGGCCTGGCACTGGACGGACCAGGAACGCTCCGTGCCCGAAGCCCTGCGCGTCCTGCGCCCCGGCGGCGCGCTCGCCCTGTGGTGGAACAAGACGGACCACGAGACGGCCTGGCTCGGCGAACAGGACGCCCGCACGGCCCGCTTCCTGGGCCGAGGCGACGAGGCCGGCCACCCGGCCACCCACACGGCCGACCTCACGACCGAGCTCGACTTCCGCCGCGCCCACCTCCGCTGGAGCCGCCGGATCCCGGTCGACGCCCACCTCGCCAACCTCGGCACGCACTCGGCCTTCCTGGTCCTCGGTGAGGAACGCGCGGCCGCCTTCCTCACCGCCGAGCGCACCGAGCTGCTCAAGGTCTTCCCGGACGGGGTGGTCGAGGAGAGCTACGTCGTGGACCTCCTGGTAGCGCTCAAGCCGTAGCCCCTGTGTTCCCCGTGACCCGGCTTGACCGGGCCTGCCCCCGGGAGGACTATTCATCATGTGATGAATAAAGCGAACAAGCGAAGCCCGACAGCCGACCAGGCCGAGGCCCCCGCCCTCGCCCAGGCCGAGGCCCCCGCCGTCCGCGCCGAGGCCCTGACCGCCGTCCGAGGCACCCGCACCGTCCTGCGCGGCCTCGACTTCACCGTCCCGCGTGGCCAGGTCACCGGCCTCCTCGGCCCGTCGGGCTGCGGCAAGTCCACCCTCATGCGCGCGGTCGTCGGCACGCAGGCCAAGGTCACCGGCACCCTGGACGTCCTCGGCCACCCCGCCGGATCCCCCACCCTCCGCTCCCGCATCGGCTACGTGACCCAGGACCCGTCCGTCTACGACGACCTGACCGTCCGCCAGAACCTCGACTACTTCGCCGCCGTCCTCGACCCGGGCCGCGGCGCCGCCGCCGCACGCCGCCACGACCAGGTCGGCCGCGTCCTCGACGACGTCGACCTCACCCCGCACGCCGACTCCCTCGCGGGCAACCTCTCCGGCGGCCAGCGCAGCCGCGTCTCCCTCGCGGTCGCGCTCCTCGGCACCCCCGAACTCCTCGTGCTCGACGAACCCACCGTCGGCCTCGACCCCGTCCTCCGCCGCGACCTCTGGAACCTCTTCCACGCCCTCGCCGACCGCGGCGCCACCCTCCTCGTCTCCTCCCACGTCATGGACGAGGCGGAACGCTGCCACCGTCTCCTCCTCCTGCGCGAGGGCGAACTCCTCGCCGACGACACCCCCGCCGCCCTGCGCACCCGCACCCGCACCGACACGGTCGAGGCGGCGTTCCTCCACCTCGTCGACGCGGCGGACAACGCCACGGATCCCGGCACCACCGAGGACACCGGCACCGATACCCCGGCCGCGCCCAGGAGCCCCCGATGAACGCCTACCGCACCTTCGCCACCGCCGCCCGAGTCCTGCGCCAGCTCCGCCACGACGTGCGCTCCATCGCGCTGATGCTCCTCGTCCCCTGCGTGATGCTGCTCCTCCTGCGCTACGTGTTCGACGGCAGCCCCCAGACCTTCGACTCCATCGGCGCCTCGCTCCTCGGGATCTTCCCCCTCATCACGATGTTCCTGGTGACCTCGATCGCCACCCTCCGCGAACGCACCTCCGGCACCCTCGAACGCCTTCTCGCCCTCCCCCTCGGCAAGGGCGACCTCATCGCCGGGTACGCCCTCGCCTTCGGCGCCGTGGCCGTGGTCCAGTCGGCCCTCGCGACGGGGCTCGCCCTGTGGGTCCTCGGCCTGGACGTCACCGGCTCCGCCTGGCTCCTCCTCCTGATCGCCCTGCTCGACGCCCTCCTCGGCACCGCGCTCGGCCTCTTCGTCTCGGCGTTCGCCGCCTCCGAGTTCCAGGCCGTCCAGTTCATGCCGGCCGTGATCTTCCCCCAGCTCCTGCTCTGCGGCCTCTTCACACCGCGCGGCCAGATGCAGCCGGTCCTGGAGGGCATCTCCGACGTCCTCCCCATGTCGTACGCCGTCGACGGCATGAACGAAGTCCTCCGCCACCCCGACGTCACCGGCGACTTCCTGCGCGACGTCGTCATCGTCGCCGCGTGCGCCCTGCTCGTCCTCGGCGTCGGCGCCGCCACCCTGCGCCGCCGCACGGCCTGACCTGCCTCCGGCCACCCCGCGCCCCTCCACACGCCGGTGTTCCGCCCACCGGACACCACCGCTGCCCCCGGCACCCCAATGCGAGGATGGTCCCCGGACGACGCAACCCCGGAGGCCACCGTTCATGAGCAGCAGCACGCGCCAGAAAGTCGCAGTCCTCGGCACCGGAAAGATCGGTGAGGCCCTGCTCAGCGGCATGATCCGCGGCGGCTGGGCGGCCGCCGACCTCCTGGTCACCACCCGCCGCCAGGAACGCGCCGACGAACTCCGCACCCGCTACGGCGTCACCCCCGTCAGCAACGCCGAAGCCGCCGAGCGGGCCGACACCCTGATCCTCGCCTGCAAGCCGCAGGACATGGCCAAGCTCCTCGACGAACTCGCCCCGCACGTCACCCCCGACCGCCTGGTCATCAGCGCCGCCGCCGGCATCACCACCGCCTTCATCGAGGAACACCTCCCCGCGCGCACGCCCGTCGTCCGCGTCATGCCCAACACCCCCGTCCTCGTCGACGAGGGCATGTCCGTCATCTCCGCGGGCAGCCACGCGTCCGGCGACGCGCTGGCCCACGCCGAAGCGATCTTCGGCGCGGTCGGCAAGACGCTCCGCGTCCCCGAGACCCAGCAGGACGCCTGCACGGCCCTCTCCGGCTCCGGCCCCGCGTACTTCTACTTCCTCGTCGAGGCGATGACCGACGCCGGCATCCTGCTCGGCCTGCCCCGCGACAAGGCGCACGACCTGATCGTCCAGGCGGCGATCGGCGCGTCCGTCATGCTTCGCGACAGCGGCGAGCACCCGGTGAAGCTCCGCGAGAACGTCACCTCTCCCGCGGGCACGACGATCAACGCCATCCGCGAACTGGAGAACCACGGGGTGCGTGCCGCACTCATCGCCGCCCTTGAGGCGGCCCGCGACCGCAGCCGCGAGCTCGCCTCCGGCACCAACGCCTGAGCCTCCGGCGCGGGGCGGCGGCGAGGTCACGATGCGCCGGCACTTCGCATCGCGCCTCGCCGCCGGCCCACGCGCCTACCGCGCCTCGCTCACCGGCGGCAACAGCCCGATCGCCCGATAGGCGCCGTCCACCGTCGGCTTGGCCATGGACGTGGCCCGCTCAGCTCCCCGCCGCAACACCTTCTCCAGGTACGCGGGGTCCGCCACCAGCTCCTTGTGCCGCTGCTGTACGGGCCTGAGCAGTTCCACCACGGCCTCGGCGGTGTCCTTCTTCAGTGCGCCGTACGAGTCGTACGCACCGCTCAGGGCTTCCGGGTTCCCACCCTGGCAAGCCGCGAGGATCTCGAGCAGGTTGGAGACCCCCGGCTTCGACTCCCGGTCGAACTCGACCTCGCTCCCGCTGTCCGTGACGGCCCGCAGGATCTTCTTGCGGATCACCTCCGGCTCGTCGAGCAGGTAGACGATCCCGGCGCCGGCGTCATGGGACTTGCCCATCTTGGACGTGGGGTCCTGCAGATCCATGACCCGTGCCGCCACCTTGGGCGGGGTGGCCCGCGGGACGACGAACGTCTGTCCGTACCGCTGGTTGAACCGCACCGCGAGGTCCCGCGTCAGCTCGACGTGCTGGGTCTGGTCGTCACCGACCGGCACCTCGTCCGCGTCGTACGCGAGGATGTCCGCCGCCATCAGCACGGGATAGGTGAGCAGCGACAGCCGCACGCTCCCGCCCCGGGCCCGCTCCAGCACGGACTTCTCCTTGTACTGGATCATCCGCCGCATCTCGCCGTCCGTCGCGACGCACTCCAGCAGATACGAGAGGCGGGCGTGCTCGTCCACATGGCTCTGGACGAAGACGGTGGCCCGCTCGGGATCGATCCCGGACGCGAGCAGCAGCGTGGCGGCCTGCCTACTGAGCCGCCGCACCCGCCCCGGATCGTGCTCGACCGTCAACGCGTGCAGGTCCACGATGCTGAACAGGGAGTCGGCCCGGTACTGGTCGACCTCGGCCCACTGCCGGACGGCTCCCAGGTAGTTGCCCAGGGTCAGGTGCCCCGTCGGCTTGACCCCGCTGAAGATCCTCGTCATCTCTCCGCCTCCTGGTCAGGACCGCCGGCCCGGCCGCCGGGCTCCAGGTCCTCCGGGGGGAGAAACAAGAACGGCCGCCGAGGCGGCGGCCGTTGAGTACATGCGTATGTACGGCCGCCCTCAGGCGGCCCACCACAGTTGGGCGTACGCACGTGTAGTCACGCCCTCCAGAGTAGACCCGACGGAGGCCCGCTGTCCGGAGTTGACACTCCGAGGGCGCCTACGTAGTGTTCTCCGAGTTGCCCGACGTGAGCGTCGACCACTCGCTGGTCGGTCCCCGGGCAGCCATTCCGCAGGAACCATTCAAGCGATCGTCGTCGTGCGCCCTTCCGGCTCTCGCCTTCGGTTTGTTTTCATGCGTATTTGCGAAATGAGGAATCGGCGTTCGAAAGGACGCTCCCGATTAGGTCGGGAGCCGAGATTCCGCTAAAGTCTCACTCGTCGGAACGGCCCAACAGCCGCAAAGACAACCCACTCTGACTGGGAGTCAGGCCCGAAAGGATCTGATAGAGTCGGAACCGCCGGAAAGGGAAACGCGAAAGCCGCAAGGCCGGAGCGGGAACCGGAAAGGCACCGAGGAAATCGGACACGAAAGAGTCTGATAGAGTCGGAAACGCAAGAACGAAGAACAAAAAGAAACACCGAAGGGAAGCGCCCGGAGGAAAGCC